>CAKMKJ010000010.1 GCA_927443345.1 uncultured Anaerolineaceae bacterium
CTCACGGGGGGTTTTAAAAATTGGACATGTCTGTTAAAATTTAAGGACAATGAACCAAGACCAGTTAGAAGAACTAAACAAGCAAGAACTCATCAAGATAATACTTCGTCAACATCAGCAAATTAATGAGTTGATGGAAGCATTCAAGAAATTGAAGGCTGATCACGAAGCTTTGTTAATGAAATTTGAACACAACCAAAAACCGCCCACAAATTCTTAAATATGTGTTTTTATGGTATCAACGCACTTAATAACAAACTAGTAATTGTGACTAGAAGAGTTCCTAATAAGTATTTCCAATGTTTGTGAAGAGGAATACAAAGAAAAATTGAAATTGACAACAAAAGAGTAAAAAATTTTATGATTGGAATTCTTGCAACATTTTCAATTTCAACAAAAATGTTAATTTTAGCAAAGTATATGAAAAATATTGAGAATAGAATCAAAAATGAAGATATCAACCATAAAACCAGTTTTTTATAAAATTCCTGAATTTTAATCTTTTCTTTGGTAGATTCGCCTTTTTCGAATTTCTCTTTATCTAAATCTTTCTGCATTACTTCAATTTTTTCAAAATTATTCTTTTCAATAGTTTCAACTCTTTTTTGAAGAAGAACAACCTCATCAAGAAGATCCATTTTTTCTTGTTGAAGTTTTGTGGATAAACTTAAAAATTCCGAGTGTAACTTCTCTTCAAAGTTTTGGTCAACATTGGATTTATTCATACTTAACATAAAATTAGTGTCAGTTACAATTTCAAATGCCAATTGTTGAGTCATATTTTCATATCTTGCTAGCCTACCTAGAACACTTTGATATGTATTTTCCATAGGTTGATTTGAGACCATAGCACGAATATATGGTTGGGTTACAAGTACTTGAAACGCTTTTTCATAATCTTCACGATTACTGGTTCTAGAAATAAATGGTCTATTTATTTGAATCCATTGATCTATTGTTAAACAGAAAGGTAAAGAATCTTTTCCTTTACGTGCAACCCTATCATAGACTGGTAATTTTGTATCAGTCGTTAAAAACCAAGCTATTGCTTTTTGATAGTTATATTTTGTTGAGCCCCTAAGCTTTAGTATAAAATTTCGATGATAAGCATCGTGTTCAATTATCAGGGGATTAGTATAGTCATTTGCAACTGTTTGAAGAATAATTTGTGCTTCTTTATATTCTTCTGATTTTTCAATTTCAGCTCTATATTCATTTGTTTTCTGAATTTTTAACCCTTCAAGTATTGAATCAATATTACTTTTCTCTGCCACAAATTCTTCAATACTAGTTCCTTTTTCTGCTAACTCCCTCCAATATGTAACAAGAAAAGAATCTTGATCGAGATTTTCGATGGCTATTTTTGCTAAATCGGAGGTGATTGGTAAGCATTTTTGGTATTCCTTCATCCTCCAAATAAGGGATCCATGATATTCTTCTAAGGTTTTTTCTGTCACCCAAAGATCATATCCTAACTCAGATGCATATTTAATCATATTATGTGAGCTAACCAACACATTACTTCCATTAAATCCACAGAGATGATATAAAACATTGTTGTCTAAGAATAATTTTTGACCTTTAGTTACTTCCTTAAATAGATGTGAACATTTTTCATCTACTTGTATAAGTTGCATTAAGAAACTGCTATTAAAAACCCTAAAAATATAACTTCTTCTATCTGGGTCATCTTTCAAAAAGAATCTAGGGAATTCAATCCTTATAATTGAATCGATAATATTATTTGTTTTAGGTAAACCAGAAAAAAGTGAACTTCCATTCTTTTCTTGCCATTGCTTTGCTTTTAAATTTTCAGGATAAAGTAAATAAACACTTTCAACACCATGCCTAAGTAAAAGTTTAGATAGAAAACTTTGAAATATTTCTTTTATTCTGATAACATTTTTTGCTATATTTTCAGTATTTCCATACCTTTGCAATAATTCTTTGCTCCAGTCATCAAAAATCTTGTATTCAATATGTTCAAAATTGCGTAGATTAATGTCAATTTTGGAAAAAATTTCTTCTTGGATTTTTACTATTGGTATTTCATTTCTCTCTGTCGGAATTATTTCAACAAAAAACTTTTTTTCTAGTAAAAAGCAAGAATTATTAATTTCTTCAATTTCAAAATTTAGATGATAAGTGGTTTTTATATAATCTTTTAAATGACTAGTAGGAACTGGTAGGTTGGGCCCAAAAGTTGATAAACCATCAAGAATTAAATATTCTAATAATTGATTTCCATAATCATCTATGCAATTTGGTTCAAAATGAGCTAATCTCCAAAGAACCGTCTTGTCTTGTGGATTTTCCATATTCCCTCCTAAATAAATACGAGTCTTTAAAATATTATGTTTGGTTGTTTATCTAGATATTCCAATAACACGTATACTCAAATGTAATTTCTGATAACTTTCGACTAATAAAAGTCCCATTAAATTCTCGCATTGCATAAAGATTACACATTATAAAATTCTTAATTCCAACTTTGGTTTAGATTATAAATATTTCTATTTAATTATAGGGTAGATATGTAATTCTGTAACAATTAATATTATAAATCATGGCCAAATTTCATATGGCTTAATATTACTATTCACGGTTCATAACTTCTTTAAGGTAACCTCGTGTAGATTTTAGATCACTTTGCCTATGATATTGAGTTACTCGGTAGAGACAATGCTTTATAAATGTAATTCTCAAGCAGATCATTAGCGTCAACCCCTTGACAAAAGGGTTTACAATGATAAAATCAGAACAAATATTCTAAAATTATCCAGTGAGTCGTTTTAGTCGAATTGTTTTTTATTGTTTTATTTAGGCGTTTATTGATCTGCATAATCCTCTATTTTTAGTTTGGTTGAAATGAGCTTCGAAGCTACATAGCCCCATTTTTCATCAAACAAGATTGGGAACCTGATTAAATGGGTATTCGTTTTAGCCTGCACCACCTGTCCCCCGGTTTTTAGAGGGCCACGAAGTGTAGTGTCGTTATCAAAGATATGAGATTAGAAACCTGATTAAATGGGTAGTCGTATTAATCGTTATCTTTTTTAACACGAGTACGAATAAATGTTTAATCGCACTTTAACAACTGATACAGGTGGCCGGTCACCCAATACCGGGAATTTCGCGTGCAATTCGCGTGCAATTCCCGGTATCTGGGGTTTGAGTTGCAAATGTAAAATGTGCAGGCTTATCGATCAGCTTTACCCCCAGACACCGGGGATCAAAAAAACCAGATCCCCGGTGTTCAGAATCTGTTTTTGTTGGCGGTTTTGCAGTTTTCACAGCCAAAAAAATAATTGTTTTTGACGTGTGCCCGAGCGTAGCGAAGGGTATTGTTTTGAATTTAACGTAAAGAAAACAATTAATTTTACGCCATGCAAAAATGGGTTGCATGTGTTCCACACGCGAGAGGGCGAATGCTATTCGCCCCTACAAGGAAATTATATGGTGGTTTGTAGAGAAAAAAGCCTTCCTAAGAAAGAATTTCTGCGCGGGCTTGGTGTTTTCCCTGGCACTCCCCGGCACTTGCTGCCGGTGCAAGTGTGCTGCCTAGTTCAGTGTGCGAGGGATTGGGGTGATCCAAATAAGAGAGGGCTTGGCACCTCTCGCCGCGATGCGGCTCGGGTGTGCAAAGATCGCTACACGCCAAGCCCCTACACGGAAATTACACGGTGGTTTTTTGAGGGAAGGGGTTTTCCAAATCACGAATCACGAATCACGAATCATGCCCACCTTCGGCGGTTATCCCTCCAGCAGATGGTCAATCTCGGTGCGGATGGATTGCAAATCAGCCAATTGCAGATAGACGATGGCATAGCGGATGTAGGCGATCTGGTCGAGGTTTTTGAGTCCGTTGATGACCATGTCACCGACCACGCGGGAGGAGACTTCTTCGCGGCCCAGTTTCTGCAGGTTGGTTTCAATTTCGCTGACCAGGTGATTGATATCCGCGGCAGAGACGGGGCGCTTGGTGCACGACATGCGGATGCCCTCAAGCAGTTTGTCGCGGTTGAATTCTTCGCGGGTGCCAGAGCGCTTGATGATCAGCGGCGTGGCGAGGATCGGCCGTTCGTAGGTGGAGAAGCGCTGTTTGCAGTGTTCGCATTCACGCCGGCGGCGCACACCTCCGCGCGAGTCGTGGGTGGTGTCAAGTACCCTTGAGTTATCGTCCTGGCAGTATGGGCAGCGCATATTTCCTCCTGGTGGGCTGAGGTTTAGAGATGGTAATCCCCCAGATATGGGGGAGGGGTCAGACTGTATAGTATAGGTAGCGACTATGATAGCACAGGTGGGGGTGGATTTCAAGAGCAGAGAACCGAGAACAGAAAAGCGAGAACTGTCAGAACCAATTCATAACCACGAAAGGCACAAATAATTCAAAAGAAAAGGGCAAAAGAGCGAAAAATCAATTTGTAGGGACGGGTCCACGACCCGCCCTGTTCTAGGTATGAGCAAAACCTATTAACCACGAAAGGCACAAACATTTCTAATGAGGAGGGCAAAAGAGCGAAAAGGTTTGGTAGGGGCATGGCGTGCCATGCCCTGAACATTAAGATTAAAACCTTTTAACCACGAAAATGACGAAATACGCGAGAGGGAAGGGCAAAATTCAAAAATCAATTCGTAGGGGCAATTCCGCGAACTCTGCGCCCCACCTGTCCCCAGTTTTATCGGGGCGAACGAAGTGAGTGGGGAGAACCGCCCCGAACGCAAACACCGCATGTTCCGCCCCAATCAATGGGCATACACGTTTTTTGGAGGTAACAGGTAAACCTTGGTGGGGATTTCCGATGGACCTGGGACTTTGTGCCGCGGTGGTAAGGGCAATTCATCATGGGGGTTCCCGATGGACCTGGGACTTTGTGCCGCGGTGGGTTGGGCACGGCACGCCGTGCCCCTACGTGTGACGCGTAATTTATAACTTCTGATTAACCATAATCGGAAGTAATGTATATTAACCACAAAGCTGGCGGAGACCAACCGCCAGCCTTGGATCACGATGGAGCAAGCATTACGCAGCCAGCGTATGCCCGTCTTTCTTATGGAGAGACAACAGTATCTTTTGCCGTAAAAGAACCAATTTACCTCTTATTTGCTGTCGTTCAAGCGGTTGCGCAAGAAGGCAGGTACGTTAAGATCACGGGTGTCGATGACACGGGGTTCAAAGACGGTGTCATTCACTTTTTGGCTGCCGGCTTCGATGCTTTCACCGAAGGATGGCGCTTGCACGACACGCGCAGGATCGAAACGCTGTTGGCTCTGAGAGCTGGCCGACCGCATGCCGGCCTGGTCAAAACCCGTGGCAATGACCGTTATGCGCAGGTCGTCGCCCATGTTCGGGTCGATAACGGCACCGAAGATGAGGTTGACGTCGGGATGCGCGGTTTCTTTAATGATGGCAGCGGCTTGATTGACTTCCATCAGGGTGAGGCTTGGCCCGCCGGTGATGTTGAAGAGGATGCCCCGTGCGCCGTCAATGGTGATGTCGAGCAGTTGGCTCGAGATGGCCTGTTCGGCGGCTTTCTGGGCGCGGTCTTCACCGGTGGCGCGGCCAACGGCCATGAGGGCGGCTCCGCCCTCAGACATGATGGTGCGCACGTCTGCGAAGTCAAGGTTGATCAAACCGGGGATGGTGATCAATTCTGAAATACCCTGGATACCCTGGCGCAGAACATCGTCTGCGGTTTTGAGGGAATCTTGCAGGCTGGCCTTGCGATCGACAATTTGCAGCAGGCGATCGTTGGGGATGACGATGAGGGTATCCGCATGTTCTTTGAGGCGGGCAATACCCTGTTCGGCACCCTGAAGCCGTTTGGAGCCTTCAAAAGTAAAGGGGCGGGTGACGACGCCGATGGTGAGGGCGCCAATTTCGCGGGCGATTTGAGCCACAACGGCTGCCGCACCGGTGCCGGTTCCGCCGCCCATGCCGGCAGTGACGAATACCATATCGCTGCCTTTGAGGATTTCGTACAATTCTTCAGATGATTCTTCGGCTGACTTTTTGCCAACCTCTGGGTTACCGCCAGCGCCGAGTCCGCCGGTGGTTTTGTCACCAATGCGCACCTTGAGCTGGGCTTTAGATTGCACGAGGGCCTGGGCATCAGTGTTCACGGCAATAAATTCAATGCCTTGAACGCCTTCGGCAATCATGCGATTGACGGCGTTACATCCGCCGCCGCCGACACCTACGACTTTAATACGGGCGAAAGCTTCGTTCTGTGGTCTGTTATCTTGCATTCTGTTGGTCTCCATCGTTTTTTCCTCCGTTGAATAAAAATACTTTGATGTGTATCCAGGTTTGGCAGACCTGGTGACTTACGGTAAAAGTCTTCCTAACCAGTTCTTGACTTCACCCCAATTGACACCGGCGGGACGAGCCCTTTTATGACTTTTCTGCACCTTGGTTCGGGTGGCAGGGGTCATGGTTTCGTGCATGAGTTCGGCCCATTTGAGCAACCCCACGCTGGTGGCGTAGGAGGGTGACTGAAGTTGATCGACCAACCCGATCATGTTGTCGGGGCGGGCGATGCGCACGGGCATGCCCAAAACGCGCGAGGCGAGGGGGCGCATGCCGGCCAGCAGGCTTGATCCACCGGTGAGCACCATGCCAGCGGGCAGCATCGCGTCGTAACCTGAGCGGCGGATCTCTTGCAAGAGGAGTGAGAAGATCTCATCCACGCGGGCTTCGATGATGTGAGCCAAATCGCGGCGGCTGACCTGAATGGGGTGTTCTTCACCGAAAGCGCGCATGGTAAAGAATTCATCCTCACCCACTTCATTTTTGACGGCAAATCCGTGCTGTTTCTTGACCATTTCGGCCTGATCGGGGCTGACGCGCAAGCCCACGGCAATATCCTGAGTAATATGAGCGCCACCTACGGGCAGCACCATGGTGTGCCAGACATCTCCATTAACGTAGATGGCAAGGTCGCTGGTGCCGCCGCCGATATCACAGACGCAAACGCCCATGTCTCGTTCGGTTTTGTTGAGCACGACCTCGGCAGAAGCGAGGGGGTTGAGAACGAATTGTGAAACCTGCACGCCTGAAGCCTGAACACATTGGCGCAGGTTTTCGACGGTGGCAGAAGCTGCGGTAATGATGTGGGCTTCGACTTCGAGGCGATAGCCAGAGAAGCCGATGGGGGTCTGAATGCCTTCCTGACCATCCACGGTGAAGCCGCGTTGAATCACGTGAATCACTTCGCGGTTGTGTGGGATGGCGACGGCCTGGGCGGCATCCAGTGCGCGCCAGACGTCATCCTGATCGATCACGCCGCCAGAGATGCCTGCCACGCCGCGAGAATTGAGCGCGGAGACATGCGACCCGGCCAGGCTGACCAGGGCTGAGGTAATTTCAAGACCAGAGGTACGTTCGGCTTTCTCAATGGAGCGAGAGATCGAAGTGGAGGCGGCAGCAATGTCGACCACCGATCCGCCCTTGATGCCCTGAGACGGTTCAATGCCCACGCCGAGAATGCGCATGTCATTTTCGCCTTCGAGGCGGGCGACGAGGGTGCAAACCTTGGTGGTGCCGATGTCTATGCCGACTACAATTGGATCATTCATACCGATTCCTACCTGGTTCTGTAATAAGGAAAATCTACGTGAGCCACACTGATCACAGTGGGGGTGATGCCTTTAGCGGTCAGGGCATCGACAATCGCTTGATATTCTACCTGCTTAAAAGCGATGTTTGATAAATCCAGACCAAAAAACACCTTCCATCCGCGGGGATCTCGCCAGCCGATGCCCGAAATGGGATCGTAAACCAGAGAGGCACCGCCGGGCAATAAAGCGTTGAGTTCAATGGCGGCTTTCATCACTTCGGGGTTAAGGTTGTTGATCATATCCGCCGGGGTGAGGGGATCCACCTTGCGGGCTAAAACCAGATTTGCGAAATCCACAGCGCTGTGAATGCCTGTTACCGGTTTGGTGAGGGGCACAGCGCTGTCTGAATTGACCATCATCAGGGGGCCAACGTCTCCACGCGGGGTCATGACAACACCGTCAGCATCAAACCAATAGAGATCTTGAGCTGCATCCCAGGCCAGCACGGGGGTTCGTTCTGCGGCAGTGATGAGAATTGCACCAGACTGATCCACTTTAAGGGTGACGTTGGTGAGTTCGGGGAAGGCAAAGTAAATCTCATTAATGACTTTTTGACGGTCAATGGTGAAGATGGATTGGGTATTCTTTTGCACCACCGCCAGAATATCGGCAGATTGTATGCGTTGAAGACCTTCCACCTGCACCTGGTTGATCTTGAAGACATCAAGGGTGAGCAGAAGAATTACGGCGGCAAGGGCGACCACTACCATGAAGCCTGAGACCCACTGCCAACTGAAGTGCAGCCGGGGCATGGAGGGCAGGCGAGTTTCAACACCGTTGGCGGCCACGTGATAAGCCTTGCGCCGGGCAGGGGTTGAAACGGATTCGCGCAGGGGGGTAGAGAAGGGCGTAGAGCGTGAAGAGATGACAGCCGCGCGTTTGATGGGCTGTTCGATGGAAGGCTGCTGAACGCTGCTGCGTCCGAAGGGGTTGACCACCGGGCGTCTCACGGGTTCAGGCGCGTCTTTTTTCGTCGGGATCACCACAGCGCGTGAAGTCTGCTGCCGTTGTAAACGGAGCTGCTCTGCTCGTGATTGTTCCTGGCGGGTAGCGCGATCGCTCACTCGTTGCTCCTGAAGATGCGTTCTGTGTTATCGCGTTCAGCTTTGCGCTGAAGGGCAAGGTCGATCAATTGGTCAACCAACTCGGCATAAGAAACGCCAGTGGCGGCCCACAGTTTGGGGTACATGCTGATCTTGGTGAACCCGGGGATGGTATTCACCTCGTTCAGGTAAATCTCGTTGGTGTCGCGATCAAGCAGAAAATCGACACGAGCCATGCCGGCGCCGTCAATAGCTTTGAAGGCGGCAACCGCAGCTTCGCGGATTTTCGTCATGGTGGCTGCATCGACATCCGCGGGGATGATCAATTCGGAGGTGTCGAGCAGGTATTTGGCTTCGTAGGTGTAGAACTCGTCCAATGGGCGAATCTCGCCGGCGATGGAGGCGATGGGGTTTGCATTGCCGAGCACGGAGACTTCGATCTCGCGGGCGTTGACACCGCGTTCGATGAGCACACGGCGGTCAAAGCGGGCAGCTTCCATCAGGCCTTCGAGCAAATCAGAGCGGTTGTTGCATTTGGTGATGCCCACAGAGGAGCCGAGATTGGCGGGTTTGACGAATACAGGGTAGGCACATTGGGCTTCGATGCGCTGGATGGTGGTTTCCATGGCGTTGGTGATGTCGGCGCGGTTGGCCAGCACAGAATCCACCACGGGGATGTGGTTGGTGCGCATGACGTCTTTGAAGAGGTTCTTATCCATGCCGACGGAGGAGCTGAGGACACCGCAGCCCACGTAAGCAACGTCTGCCAGTTCGAGCAGACCTTGCATGGTGCCGTCTTCGCCGAAAGTGCCGTGCAGCACCGGGAAGACAACATCCATTTTGGCGAGGGGTTCAAGCGCGGTGCCTTTGAGGGTATAGAGCATGCCGCCGCGAGGTTCAGGCAGCAGCACCACGGGGTAAAGGTGATCGAGGGCGTTTGATTCGAAGGCTTCTATGACGTTCTTGCCGGTGAGCCAGGCGCCTTCATGCGTGATGCCAATTTGAGTGACATCGAATTTTTCAAGGTTGAGGACCGATAAAACGGAACGAGCGCTCATGAGAGATACCTCATGTTCGCCTGAGCGTCCGCCGAAAATCACTGCGATGTTCATCTTTTTGGTCATGCTTTAGTCCTGCCACTTTCCGATCAATTCAATTTCGAGTTCAAGTTTGACGCCGAATTTTTCAAAGACGGCTTTTTGTGCCATAAGCATCAGGTTGCGATAATCTTGCGCGCAGCCGGTGCCGTCATTGATCATGAAGTTTGCATGGAGGGTGCTAATCTCCACTCCGCCGATGCGGGTGCCTTTTAACCCGGCTGCCTCAATGAGACGACCGGCTGAATCGCCAGCAGGGTTCTTGAAGGTGGAACCGTAACTAGAACCGGAAGGCTGGGTGAGGCGACGTTTATCTGCGTTTGCCTGGATAGCAGCTTTAATCTCTTGCGGATCGCCGGGGCGAAGGGATAACACCGCAGAAAGGATCACCGCTGAACCGGGTGAACGCTTTAGAATGCTGGAACGGTATGCATACTGCATTTGTTCCGCATTCATCGACAACATACCCTTTTCTCGGTGCAAGATTTCTGCCATTACAAGATTGCAGCTCATTTCGGCTCCGTGAGCGCCTGCATTGCCGTAGACTGCTCCGCCCAGCGTGCCGGGGATGGTGGAGGCCCAGACGAGGTCATCATAGCCTTTTTGGGCGGCTTCACGCACGATGGTGATAAGAGTAGCGCCAGATTCCGCGTTGACCACGGGCTGGTCTTCAAGGGTTTCAAAGATAAATTTCTTGGCCTTGTTTTGCAGGATGACGCGATCGACACCTTGATCGCTGACGAGTATGTTCGATCCGCTGCCCAAAACCTGGAGGGGAATGTCATGCTGCCAAAGGTATTGAACATCCGCTGCCAATTCAGCAGCAGAGCTGCAAGATGCAACGCAAGCGGCAGGGCCACCCACACGCGAGGTGGTGAGGCCAGCCATGCGGATGTTTTCTTGCAGGCGGGCGCCGAAGTGTTGTCTCAACTGCTCAAGGTTTTTCATCATACTCCTAGAGTGATTTCACTCGATTAATCAATTTTTGAAGCAATTCCTGGCGTTCTGCCAAAGTGAGCGCTTTGAATTCTTCCTGTTTCTTGTGTGGTTCAGGGGCAACCTGGACACGGTTAAAATCTACCAGGCGGGTCTGGGGGCGGTCAGTGACCTCAACAAGGTTAACACTGTTTGTGCGATTGACTGCCATTTAGGCCTTCCTTTCACTTAACTGTGACAGAACCGATTTACAAATCTGATCTGCGTCGCCAGCGGAAAGCACGATTAAAACATCGCCGGGCAGCAGGTGGCGCACGAGGTAACGCGTAATTTCGGGTATGCCTGCAATGAAGAGCGCTTTGCGCAAATCCATTTGCTGAACGAGTTCCTTCGAGGAGAACTCTTCAACTTTTTCGCGAGAGGCATAAATCTCGGAGACGATGATGAGGTCTGCATTCTCGAGCGAGCGGATAAATTCCGCGGCGAGGGCATGGGTGCGTGAGTAGGTGTGAGGCTGCCAGACGGCGACGACGCGATGCCCTGGAAAGCGCACACGGGTTGCAGCCAGGGATGCTTTAATTTTGCTGGGATTATGCGCGTAGTCGTCAACGACTGTAATTCCGTTGACTTCGCCGATGATATCGAAGCGGCGTCCGGTGCCTTTAAACTCTGAGAGTGATTGAGCTGCAATATGCACATTGGTGCCGAGTTGATGATGCACTGCGATGACACCCAACGCGTTACGTACGTTGTGTTCACCAGGAATCTGCAAGCTGACGGTTGTGATGGGAAGCGCTTCGGGGGTGAAGACTACATCAAAAGTAAAGCCGCCGATCTGATTGGATTTAAGGTTGATAGCGCGATAATCAGACATGGCGTGCAAGCCGTAGGTGTATCCGCTGGTGAGCGGAGGCAGCGAATCAAACAGATTATGAGTGACGGCGCTGTCGTGGTCGGCCAGGATGAAGCCGTTGGGTTTCAAGCGCATGATGAATTCTTTGAAGGCGAGGGTGTAATCCACCGGGGTCGGGAAGCAATCAGGGTGATCGTATTCGACATTGGTGATGAGGATGGCACTCGGGTTGAGGCCGAGGAACATGCGATCATATTCGTCCGCTTCAATGACGAAATGGTTGCCGGTTCCGGCATGGGCATTGATGCCTAGATTCTTTGAGACACCGCCAAGTATGTAACTGGGATCGAGTCCGAGCCTGTAAAGTGACCAGGCCATCAGGGCTGAGGTTGTGGTTTTGCCGTTTGTACCGGCGATGGCGATGCCGATGTTCTTTTCCATCAGGCTGCCAAGGAAGTCGGAGCGCTTTAAGACCGGAATACCGAGTCTTTTAGCTTCCATAACTTCAACGTTATCATCCAATATTGCTGAAGAGCGAACTACCATATCTGCTCCTTTAATGTTTGTGGGTGCATGGCCTTCATAGACTGCGACGCCGGATTGTTGAAGTTCCAAAGCCAAGGGTGATAATGATCTATCCGAACCGCTGACCGTGTATCCTTTTTCTAGGAGTACACGAGCGATAGAAGAGATACCAGAGCCACCGATACCGATAAGATGAATGTGTGTCATCAGATAAACACCACCAAAACCAGGATAAAGCAGATAGCAACTGCAACATAAATTGCAGGGTTTCCCATTAACCATGAAGGAGGCAGGAACTCGATCCAATTGATTGCGGCAACGCCATTCAATGTGGTTGGATCGGGGGCAGTGACAAACGTGAAGGGGTAACTGGCCGCGTTCAAGTAGTACCAAATGGAGCCAAAGATCAAATAGCCGTTGACTGCGCCGAGGATGCCGCCTATCAATGTGTCTTGAAGTACGTTGCGAGCGAAACGTCCGCTGTCAGCCAGGCGCTGCAATCTGGGGGTCTGGTAACCGAAAAAGACCAGGCCAACGATAATACCTGTGTGAATCCAGAAAACAGCAGCGTCTGAGGATGTATCCATGATCGTTTTGAAGAAAGCCACATGATTTTCAAGAATATTGATACTGAAAAGGCCTAAAATAACAGCGAAGGTGACTAATAATTCCTTTGCCCATCCGCGGATGGCGCCCACGATGGCAAATAAAAGGATGAATAGCCAGAGAAGCACATGGATGCTGATCACAGGGCGTCTCCTCTCAGGTTGGCCGTGCTCAATTCAACCAATAGATCAGCGATGTTGTTCGCCGCATGCGGTTCTGATAACGATTTCATGGCTGTGCGCATGGAGGTGAGGGCAGCCGGATTTGAAATGAGACGATCCACAACAGGGATCAAGTTGGCTTCAAGTGCAGAATTCTCGACGATTTCAGCCGCGCCGTGTGAAGCTAGGTATTCTGCATTCACGTGTTGGTAGCGCCAGGCAAATGGGTAGGGCACCAATACGGCGGGGAGTTCGAATCGGGGGAGTTCACCCAGAATGGATGCGCCGGCACGAGAAATGGCCAGGTCCGCACAGGCAAAGGCTGCGCCGATCTCTTTGTGCAGGTAAGGGTAGGGATGATAGCGCGTTGCCATCTGGGGAGAGAGCAGCCCCTTCACATTTAGGGCTTCAGCAAAATCAGCCTGGCCGGTGAGGTGAATGATCTGGGCTTTTTTAAGCAGGGCAGGCAATTGAGGCAAGACGGCTTTATTTATCAGATGGGCACCCTTACTGCCACCAACAATGAGAATGACGGGCAAGTCTGCGGTGCAGAGCATTTCTTTGAGGGCTGCTTCGCGAGACCAGTTACCGAGGTCGCTGCGGATGGGGTAACCGGTCACCACCATGCGTTTGTTGGGGTTGAAATATTTGCGTGATTCGCCAGCGGTCAGGGCGATGACATCAGAATAGCGGGCCAACGATTTGAGCGCCAGACCGGGTTCAATATCGGGAACATACAATACGCTGTTGGTGCGTGTGCCTGCTACTGCCATGGGCACAGCGACATATCCACCGGTGAAGAGCATCACATCTGGTTTGAAGGCTTTTAAAATTTTGCGAGACAGAAGCATGCCTTTTGCGAGTTTGATCAAGTTACCGGGCAAGGTTTTCAGACCCACGCCATGAATACCAGCAGCAGGAATCGCCTGGTAGGGAATATTATAGTGAGCGATCAGGTCGGCTTCCATGCCGCCTTCGCTGCCAACCCATAAAACGGATTCAGCTCGATTACCGAGAGCTTGTAGGACGGACAGAGCGGGATACACGCCCCCGCCGGTCCCCCCGGCGCAAATCAACAACCGCATGAGGGATGCTCCCTTCTGAAACTGGTTGAGGATTCAGTTTCGATTGACGTGCAATTCCAAAGAGGAGGCCGACACCGGCAAAAACGGTCACCAGGCTTGAGCCGCCAGAACTGATAAAGGGAAGGGCGTTACCGGCAAAGGGCAGCAGGTTGACCAAAACACCGGTGTTGATGGCCGCTTCAAGAGCGATCCAGATGGTGATGCCGCTGGCGAGCCATTTGCCCAGGTCGTCTTTTGCGCGGAAAGCGATGGTCAATCCGCGCCAGATTAGCGCGATATAAAGACCAAGGACGATGAAAGCGCCAAACAAGCCGGTCTCTTCAGCTATAACTGAGAAGATTGAGTCTGTTGAAGCGACGGGTAAACCAATGAATTTTGTGGTGGAACGTCCGATACCGACACCGAAGATGCCGCCATTGATGATGGCTTCAAGCGACCACTTGACATGATCAGAAGCTTGAACGGGGTTTTGAAGACCATTCCAGTAATCCATGACACGGATGGAGGCGGTGGAGCTGATCTTTACCACCAACACCCCCAACACGGCAGTGATGCCGAGCACAAGCAGTATTTGGGTCAATTTGCCGCCCGCAATGTAAAAGAGAAGGCCGCCGAGAACCACAACCGTAGCCGCAGCAGAGACATCCGGCTGGGCGAGAATCAAACCAGCGGTGGAACCGACGATGGCGGCCATGGGGATCAGACCAAATGAGAATTTGTTGATGGCTTCACCTTTGCTATACAGCCAGAAGCTTAAGTAAATGATGACCATCAACTTCGCAAACTCAGAGGGCTGAACGGAGCCAGAAAAAAGACCACGTCTGGGGGAGGAGGCATCAGTTGAACCAAAGATCAAAGTAGCTGCTAATAAAGCCATGACTAACAGCATGCCCAGGACAACAAAATTTTTGTAACGGTGGTAATCAATAAAAGTGATGGCGATCATGGCAACGACACCGACAGCGCCGATCACAAACTGGCGCAGAACAGTTTCGTATTCAGAGTAACCTTGATAACGGGCAAACTGCCAGCTCGCAGAATAAACCATCATCAGTCCAATGGCGAAAAGGGTGATAACGATGATCAATAAGGGCAGATCAAAGTTCTCGTGGAAGGACAACTTCTTGATGGCAGGGCGGTTTACTGGCGAATTAATTGGCTGATTCATGATAAGGCATTCACCCATTTCTTATAAAAGGTTCCAAGTTCTTCAAAATCGCGGAAGGCATCGTAACTGGTGCAGCCTGGCGATAAGAGGACGGTGTAGTTCTCATTAGCTGTGTTGACGGCTAAATTTAATGCGCCTTCAAAATTGGAGGCTTTTTGCACATTCACCAGGCGGTCACCCTCACGGATGGAGCCAATGGCAGCGGAAATTTTTTCTGCAGCTTCGCCATAAACGATTACATGTTCCACACGGTTGTGGATCATCTCGGCGAGGGCGTTCCAGGGCAGGTTTTTGTCGCGTCCACCCAAGAGCAGAACCAGGGGTTCTGAGAAGGATTTGATGGCGGCCATGGTGCGTTCGGGAGCGGTGGCGATGCAATCGTTAATCCAAGAGACCCCGTTTACAGTGCGGACGACTTCGAGGCGGTGCTCAACACCAAGGAATTCTTCAACACCCTTGGCCATGGCTTCAAACGGGAAGCCCGCGGCTGAAGAGATGGCACAGGCAGCCAATACGGTGAGCAGATTGTGTTCGCCGCGCAGTTTGATGCTTTCTTCTGGCAAAACCATGTAAATCTGGTCGTTTTCCTGTAGTTTCACGTATCCACCCTCCATGTACATGCCTGTTTCACCTGACGGGGGTTGATTTATGCCAAAGCTTATTAATTTGCCTTGAACTCTTTCACGGAATTGCCATGAACCAGAATCTTCACGGTTAAGAATGGCAATATCTTTTTTATTTTGATAGGCAAGGATGCGTGCCTTGGCTTCGGTGTAAGCTTGCATGGTGCCGTGACGGTCAAGGTGGTTGGGCGTGATATTCAATACAGCCGCAATGTGGGGGCTGCGGGTCATCTGCTCAAGTTGGAAACTTGACAGCTCAAGAATGACGATATCTTCTGGTTTGATTTCGTCTAAAAATTCGACGAGGGGAAGACCAATGTTGCCACCGACCCAAACTCTGCGATTCTCTTGTGCCGCAGCTCTGGCAATACGTCCAACCAGGGTGGTGGTGGTGGTTTTGCCGGCAGAACCGGTAATGGCAATTACAGGAGCCTGAACGGCTTCCATGAAGATTTGTGAATCATTACTGAGTGGCAGTTTCTGTTTTTGTGCTTCAACCACAAGGGGTAGCGTGAGGGGCACGCCGCCTGAGAGGCAAACCATGTCTACCCGGCTGAGCAATGAAAGCGGATGCTCACCGAGCACCCATTCAACCTGCAAACCAGAGAGCAGTTGTTTCTCAGATTTCATTTGTTCAGCGGGACGTTTGTCATTGAGAATAACTTTAGCGCCTCTTGAACATAAAAAGCGCGCTAAAGCCAACCCCTGGCGGGCAGCTCCGATTACTAGAACTCGTTTATTATTCCAATCTAGCGTCATTGAATCACCTTATGCCAAAGCCAATGCAATACCAAACATGGCAGCCAATAAACTGATTAACCAAAACCTTTGAACAACCTGGGTTTCACTCCAGCCGATCAACTCAAAATGGTGATGCAAGGGAGCCATTCTAAAGAGGCGCTTGCCATGAGTAAATTTGAAATAGGCCACCTGAAGTACATCGCTGGCGATATTGCTAATGGGGATGATGGCGATAAGAGGTAATAATAGCCATTGACCGGTCATCAAAGAAACCACACCCAGGAGTGCACCTAAGGAAAGTGAGCCGGTGTCGCCCATGAAGAGCATGGCGGGATGTACGTTAAACCAGAGGAAACCAAAAAGTGCGCCAACAAGGGTGAAGCAGAAACGGCCAAGGAAGAGGTTCCCCTGCATCAAGGCGATAGCGCCGTAAGCAGCGAAGGCAGTCGCAGCAATCAAACCAGCCAAGCCATCCAGTCCATCGGTGAGATTGATTGCATTCGACATGGCTACGATAATGAAAGTAGCAAGGGGAATGTACCAGATACCGAGATCGAAGACTGCGTTTGACCCCGGCCAATACATCTGCGGTACATCGGCATAATTTTTGAGGATATAGGCAGCAATAATTGCCAGTATGATTTGCAAAAGGAATTTGGTGCGGGCACGCATACCCAATCCACGACGGGGACCTCGAATGCCTTCCCAATCATCGATTGCGCCAAGAATACCAAAAGCGATCATGACGATGAGCGGTAATAAAATCGAACGGCCAAGAACATCAATTCCAAGGAGAGAAACTGCATTAAGCAAAATCGAAACCACCATAACAGGAATGATGATCATAATACCGCCCATGGTGGGGGTGCCCATTTTGGTAACGTGGGAATCAGGCCCTTCTACGCGGATCATTTTGCCTAATTTGAAATGTCTGAGGACGCGCAGCAAGGGAGCACCCCAGATGACGGCCAGAATAAATCCAAGTCCACTAAGGGCCAGAGCCAGAGAAGTTTCTTTCATGCTTCCACCTCCAAAGCCTGAACGATGCGATCCATGCGCAGGCCGTGCGAACCTTTTACCAAAACGACGTCGCCTTGTTTGAGCGTTGATTGCAGGGCATCGACTACCTCGTCCACTTGATCAAAACTGGAAACTGCTGATGAAGATAAGCCTGCCTGAATAGCAGAAGAAGAGATCATGCGGGCATGTTCACCAAAAGTGATCAATTGATCAGCTACTTCTGCTGCACGGATGCCGATCATTTCGTGTCCGCTTTTTTCGTACATACCAAGTTCATACATACCGCCCAAAACTGCGATCTTTCTACCGGGAAGATCATTAAGCAAATTCAAAGCTGCCAGGGTCGATTCCGGAGAGGCATTGTAAGTATCATCGAGCAATAGAGCGCCTTGACGGGTGTGAACCGCGACCAGGCGAAGCTGGCTGCTGGCTTGTTGAAGTGCATGAATAATTTCTGGCATTTGCATGCCTTCTACCAGACCCGCAGCAACGGTGCGCAACACGGTGTGTATGGAGTGTCTTCCAATGACAGGGGCCTGCATGGAGTAGGTTTGGCCGTGATAGTGCAGGGTGAAGTGAATTCCTTTCAATCCCTGGCTGACAATTTCGTCTGCCCAGAGTTCAGCTTTGGGGTCAAGCCCATAGAAAAAGACTCTGGCCTGGGTTTGTGAAGCCATTGGGACGATCCAGGGATCGTCAATATTCAAAATAGCTGTACCTTCAGGGTCGGCGGGCAGCGCTTGCACGAGTTCGCTCTTGCCGCGGGCGATGTCTGCCTGAGAACCAGCCCGTTCTGCATGCACAGTGCCGATGTTGGTGAGAATACCCACTTGCGGCAAAGCAATGTCACAGAGTTGCTTGATTTCACCTGGTACGAAAAAGCCCATTTCGAGTACGGCGCATTCATAACCTGATCCGAGGCGGAGCAGGGTAAGCGGTAAACCCACTTCGTTGTTGTAATTACCAATATTTTTCAAAGTGCGGTAACGCTGAGAGAGGACTTCAGCAACAAGTTCTTTGGTGGTGGACTTGCCAACACTGCCGGTGATGCCTAGCACTCTTAAATTAAACTTCTGGCGCCAGTAGGCCGCCAATTTTTGTAGACTGGCAGTGGTATTTGTGACGCGCACAGCGAATGGGGGCTCGGGAATAATTGTTGCCTGGGTGAAAGGAACCGTTAGATCAAGTACACGGATGTCGTCATCGATTTTATCCTGGGTCAATGCGAGGTGAGCGCCACGATCAAATGCTGCCTTGACGTAAGTATGTCCGCTTTCAATGGCGACGAACATGGATGCCGAGATGGCTTGACGTGAATCTACCACGGCCTCGCTAATGCCGAGAGAAGCGCGGTCGGGTCGGAACCCTTGTTCTGATTGGATCAGATCAGCCAGTTTCAACATGTATCCTCTTATTGCCCTGCTGCCAGACTCTTGCGAAGATCGTCTGGTGGAATATTCATTAGTACAACGAGTTCTTTGACGACATCTCTGAAAACCGGCGCGGCAACCACAGAGCCCCAGATGGAGCTTTTAGGTTGTTCGAGCCAGACATAAACGATGAATTGCGGGTCATCCACCGGCCCCCAACCAACGAATGAAGCGTTGGTTTTGCCGCTGGAATATTGGCCATTGACGGCGATTTCTGCTGTGCCTGTCTTGCCTGCCACACGATAGCCTTCAACCAGTGCATCTGAAGCTTCTTGTTCAAGCGAGATGGCGAGCATCTCGGTGAGTATGTCGGCGGTTTCTTTGCTAATAGGCGCGCCAACAACCTGGGGATTCGTTTTATACTGCTGTCCGTTTTGAATGTACGAGTGCAAAATGTGAGGCGCCATCATTTTTCCGTCATTGGCGATGGCTGAAGCAGCCATAATCAGTTGAATCGGCGTTACTGCTACGCCTTGACCGAATGAATTGGTCGCGAGGTTGATTGAATACCACATGGGATCGCCAGGTTCGCTCAATGGATAAACTTCTTCATTGGCCATATCAATATTGGTGCGGTGGCCGATGCCGAAGCGGTCCATGTATTCATAAAACTTGTCCGGTCCCATTTCAAGGGCGATCCAACTGAGACAAACATTCAATGAGTGCTGCATACAGCCGATCATGTTTTGGTTACCCCAGGCACCACGATCCCAGTTATAGATGGGCCATCCGCCGACTTCGATAATGCCAGTATCGGTGAAGGGGGTATCCCATTTGACGGCACCAGAATCCAATGCGCCGGCCATGGTGAGTACTTTAAAGACAGAACCAGGTTCGTAAACCTGACTGACTGCCATGTTGTAAGAGGTACCTGCAGGGAAGAGTTTTTCATAATCCCAGTAGGTGTTGGGGTCAAGGCGGGGAGTGCTAGCCATGGCAATGATGTCGCCTGTTTTTGGATTCTCGACGATGATGGTACCATTTTTGGCACCATTATTTTTGACCGCCTTATCTAAAATCTTCTCGACCGTACGTTGAATTTCTCGGTCGATGGTCAGAACCAGGCTGGCGCCGGCTGGTGCAGTGGGAATTTCTTGCATTTCATAGGGGTCCAGCGGAATAACCACTTTTTGTTTGATGCCAGCCAGGAGATTGTCGTATTTTTCCTCAACGCCGAAATAGCCCTTGCCTTTTTCGCGGTCATTATAAGTGTAAAAACCGAGAATATTTGAGGCCAGGTTGCCCTCAGGATAGACACGCTGCAGGTGAGGGGTCCAGACCAATCCGCGTAGAGAAGGCAGGTCAGGATTTTGACCATATGGATTGGCATCTTCATATTGCCGTTTTAGAGCATCAAGTTTGTCAATTTGATCTAATGGGAGGAAATTTAGCAAAGTGACGTAGACACTGCCAGTGGCGTCATAGGGGGTGCTCACACTGGTGAGAATGGTGTTGTAATCTGAGCCAAAGATGCTGGCCATTGCGGTGGCAATAGCGACAGGGTTTCTAACATATTGGAGCTCAACACCCAGTTCATAAACTTCCTTGTTGCCAGCTAAAAGGTGACCCCCACGGTCGTAGATATATCCGCGTTCGGATTGGATGGTACGGATTTCTGTGCCGTAATTGCTGGCCCAAGAATTGAGAGTGTCGGCGTGTGTACTGACCTGAATGCGGATCATCTGAAAGCCGATAAGGGCGATGAAGAGAGACAGAAAAATGCCCAAGATCTTAATGCGGTTAAGCTGAAGGAAAAATGACATCATGCGCCGCCCCCAACACTTTCACTAAGGCGATTGATACCCTGGAAGAGCCAATCCCAAATAGAATGTCGATAAATAGGAAGCACCAGAGAGCGGCTGGAATCGTTGATGCCGGGAGGGGCAGCCAAAACGACAGCCTGTTTGCCGGGGTAACCAGGCACCATGACATAGATTGCATCTGTTGCGCTGATGCGTTCAAAACCCATATCTTTGGCGCGTTGTTCCATGACGGTTACAGAGGTCAAGACAGCAATCTTTGCTTTGCGGTCGGCGATTTGACGTTCGAGGGTTTGCCGTTCAGCATTCAATCGGTAAGCACTCAACCCAGCCGAAGCTGCTCTTCCGCTGATGCTGAGATAAATACTGGCGATGACAATGATCACAACCAGACCTAGCAAAAACAAGCCCGCAGATTGAATCTGGCCGCGCCAGGGGGCTTGTTTGAAAGCTTGCGCCCATTTGATGTTGACCTTGCGGCGCTGCCTTCTGTTGCTGGTTGAACGTTCAGTCGATGTGGTCATCTAAATACTCTAAATTTTCTCGGCTACCCGTAATTTTGCAGATCGTGATCGAGGATTGTGCTTGATCTCTTCCTCCTCTGCTTCAATCGGCCGCCGGGTAAGTTCGTTGATTGAAGCCTTGTGGTTACATGTACAAACCGGCTGTTCTGGCGGACAGATGCAATCTCTGCTTTCGAGCCGGAAATACTGCTTTACGATGCGGTCTTCCAAAGAATGGAAGGAGATGACCGCCAATCTTCCGCCGGGAGCAAGCGCCTGAATCGCCTGGGGTAAAAATGCTGATAAGGAGGAGAGCTCCTGGTTGACGGCGATGCGTAAGCCCTGAAACGAGAGTGTGGCCGGGTGGATCTTGCCTTTTCTTCCAATGGTTTTGGCGATCAGGTCGGCAAGTTCAAGCGTGGTGCTGAGCGGGCGGTTGTTGACGATGGCTTTGGCGATGCGGCGAGATTGTTGTTCTTCACCATAGCGCCAGAGGATGTCTGCGATCTCGGCCTCGCTGCTGTTGTTGAGTAGTTCTTCTGCACTGACCGACCGGGAAGGGTCAAAACGCATATCCAACGGCCCATCTTTAAGGAAGGAGAATCCGCGTTCAGGGGAATCGATTTGCATTGATGACACACCCAGATCGATGACGATGCCGTTTACTTGTTCCCAGCCAGACGCCAGCAGTTCAGAGGAGAGAGAAGTGTAGGAGGAGTGAACCAGACGAACCCGATTCGAGAATTCTGAAAGGCGGCTTCGGGCGATATCGAGTGCCAGGGGATCAACATCCAGACCTAATAACTTTCCATTTGGAGAAGATTGGTTCAAGATGCCCCAGGCGTGTCCACCTGCACCGACAGTTCCATCTACGTAACAACCGGAACTCTCAGGGCGTAAAGCAGTTATAATCTGTTGGTAAAGAACAGAGACATGCGGTGCGTTATTGCCGCTGTCATTTGGAATATTCATTAGAATGAAAGGTCGTACTTGCTTGCCAGCTCTGCTGCGGCATTTGGTTCATCAAAACGAGCGTCTTTTTCAGCCAGTAGAGATGGAGACCAGATTTCGATTTTTTCGCCAGTTCCAACAACAGTGACTTCGTTTTCAAGCTGGGCGAGTTTGCGCAAAGTGGTAGGCAGTATGAAACGACCAGATTTGTCAAACTCCACTTCACTGGCATGTTCAAAAATCCTGCGCTGCAAGTCACGGGCTTCAGGATCACCCAGGCTGAGTGCATTAACTTTTTTTGCCAAAGCATCAAATTTTGCGGAAGGTAGAATGATCAGATTTCGATCAAACCCGCCAATGATGTATGCGCCATCACTCAACTGTTCGCGGAATTTTACCGGAAGAGTGATACGGGATTTTTCATCAATGTTGTGTTCGAAAGTTCCGATGAACATAAGTTCTACTTTCCCTAGATATGCCGAACGCCGGAAAAGGCTCCGGCGCTCCACTTCGACCCACTATTTACCACTTATTGACACATTATACGCTTTTATTAGCTGATATTCAAGTGTTTTAGGCAGATTTTAGTAAATGTTAAGATTGGAGATAATAATAACGATGAAAACCGCCATCCGTTTTAGCACACTATTGTTATTGGTTTTGGTTGCAGCCTGTGTGCCAACTGCACAAAAATCGGTTGAAGTGATTACACCCCCAGTAGCAATGGCGGATGAAGGAATGGCTATCCCTGCTGCAAAAGATGGGATGACTGAACAAAAATTGAAAAATATGATTTTCATTTCGCCCAATAATGGAATATCTGTACAGTTAGTGGATGGTGGCTATGCCGACGAAATAATGACACTTACCCTGTTGCCCCAGATTGCCACAGGTGATTTAAATGGAGATGCGATCGATGATGCTGCTGTGTTATTGGCAGAAAACAACGGTGGCAGCGGAACTTTTGTTTCACTGGTAGTGATTGCCAGCCGGGATGGCAAATTTGAGCAGGTTGGAACGACCTACATTGATGACCGGCCCATCATCGAATCGCTTACGATTCAAGATGAAGCCATTCTATTGAAGGCTGTGGTGCATTCATTCAATGATGCGATGGTTTCGCCGACTGAAAACGTCACGTTTACTTATAGGTTACTTGAAAATAATTTATTGATGATGAGAAGAACCTCCATCACCCCCAACGGTGTAGAGAGATCAATCGTTATTGATTCCCCTCAATATGGAAGTGACGTGCCTGGCACATTCAGAATTACAGGAAGTATGCCGGTGGCGCCTTTTGAAAACAATTTAAGTCTGACAATCTTTGACATGACCGGTGTGGAACTTTATCGGAGTGGTTTCATGGTGACTTCCGAGGATATGGGGACACCGGCAACCTTTGACAACGAGATTACGCTGCCTGCGATCTCTAATGGAACATGGGTGAAGCTGGAATTGGCTGATATAAGCATGGCTGACGGATCAGTTTTGACGATGGAATCTGTGCTGGTAAAAATCAAATGATTTTTAAAAACCAATTGGAGAGATCACTATTAATTAAAAGAATTACGCTTGCCACGCTTATTTTTACCCTGTTAGGTTCAATATTTGCTCTGTGTGTATTAGGGTTCAAGATTCCGTGGGCAATACCATTGACACCCATTGTCACCTTTTCTTCATTTATTTTTTCAATTTTGCATTCGAGCCAGATCGAAGGTTGGATCAAGACCCTGTTTTTCGTGGTGCTGGCGGTTGTCGCGGGCTTGTTCTTTGAGAGTCTGGGCGTTGCCACCGGGCTGGTGTATGGACCGTATCATTACACAGACCAACTCGGACCGAAGTTTTTGGGTTTGGTGCCTTATTTGATCCCGGTTGCGTGGACCTTCATGATGTATCCATCGATGGTGATTGCCAAGGCACTAATACCGACTCGCTGGAGAACATTTCAACGCGGCATTGCCATTGCAGCATTGAGCGGTGTGATCATGACCGCCTGGGACGTGTTGATGGACCCGATGATGGTCTTGGGCGGTAATTGGGTTTGGGAAGTTGATGGTGCTTATTTTGGGGTTCCCTTGCAGAACTTTTGGGGCTGGTGGTTGACGACTTTTGCAGCAGTGGGATTGTTTCTGCTGATCACGCGGAAGATGCCGGTCATGATTCCGCTCATCCCAGACAGATGGGCAGTGTGGATGTATGTGATGACCGGGGCAACCTCATTTGCCACTTCCTTGATCGTTGGTCTTTACGGCCCCGCGCTGGCTGGGCTTTTTGCGATGCTGCCGTGGATGGTGATGGGATTGATTAAGACTTCAAAGGGGAAAAAGGGTTATAAGTTTTGAAGGTTGTTGAAAGGGCAAGATTTCGATATTATGATTGAACCATAGGTGGATTAAAGCAAGGCTCAGATTTTAAAAAATTGGAGCCTCTTTTTTTTATAAAACTGGATTCCAAAAACATTTGTATAATTAATCATCATAACCAATGTAGCTGGAGGGAATAAGATGCCGCCTATGATGCGCAAGATTTTTTGGTTTCTCAATAAATTTTTCATGGTACCCATGTTCCGGTTGGGGATGGGAGGCATCATGGGCAATCCGTTCAGCGGATATATCATGGTGCTGAAGGTGGTCGGGCGCAAGAGTGGCAAGCTGCGTTATGCGCCGGTAAACTATGCCATTTATCAAGGCAGCGTGTGGTGCATCTCTGGAGGAAGAAAGGCCTCGGATTGGTACAAGAACCTGTTGGCCAACCCCGCGATTGAGATGATTATGCCTGGTGGTGCAATTTACGGGCAAGTAAGCGAAGAAAACGACCCTGAAACACGGAGGATTGTCATCCGGCAGGTGTTGAAGAATGCCGGGTTCGCGGGTTTCTTTGAAGGCTACAATCCCTGGAAGATCAGAGATGAAGAGATGCATTCAAAGATAGGGGATATTCCGCTCTTGAAGATCACCCCGACAGGTATTGGCAACAGTGCATCTGACCCGAGTGGCTGGGCGTGGATTTCTGTATTGGTATTGGCAATTTTACTAATCGTGCTGCTGATCATATTGCTGTAATATATTGTGGCTTTGGTTGCCAAATTTGGTGGACTCATTCACCTATTTAACACGAAAAAGGTGGGTTGACCCTAAAACCAAAGGGGATCAAAACCTACAATCCTTATGGTGGGTCGCCTGTCCATGAGGTTGGCAGTAGACGAATCTATTTGTCCGCCAAACATAATTTAGGATAATCCGCGGCGACCACACCCTACGACAAAAGACTATATGGATGTTTTGACCCAGAAACAAGGGGTCAACTTTACCACCACATCTCTAGCAGAGCCGCGGGGGATCGCGGAGAAAATCAAGGGAAAGCACAATTTTTTGTGCGTAAAAAAAAAGCGCCAGGTGAGTATTTCACCTGGCGCTTTTCAAAGCTTCTACCTTCATTTAGAAAGCGGGAAAGTCACTTCTGCGGTCATGCCCCATTTGATGCGCGGATCGGGGTCATTAACGAGGATATGAACGGTGTAGAGAATATCTCCTGCCGAGGTTTTTGGAGCAAGAGATATATCTTCGACGGTGCCGGTCAATTCCAATTCAGGCAGGGCGTCAACGGTGACAGCGACACTATCACCAATATTAATATTGACAATGTCATATTCGGTCAGGTCATTGGTATCAACATACCAGCTTGAAGGATTGATAACCGCAATTGCCCATGAATTAGGCGTGATTTGTTCGCTGACCGCAATGTTGATATCTGCAACGATGCCGGTAAATGGAGCCTTGATCTCGTAGTTATCGACTGCGTATTGGGCGGCAGCCACCTGCGCGGTGGCATTATCCACACGGGCCTGGACGACGGTCAATTTCTCTGGGTCCGGTCCGTCTTTGAGACGGTCATATTCTTTCTGAGCCTCTGCCAATTGTGCCTTGGCGACTTCCACTTTACTGTCTGAAATTAATACATCAAGGTCTGAGGGATCGAGATAATTGTAAATAAGATTATTTTGGGCATTGCGCAGGTCTATTTTTGCCTGGGCCAGGTTGTTAAGCGCACCTGCTTTTATGGGATCGCTGTCTTCGGTTTCAGAATACTTGTCATATTCTTTCTGCGCCTTTTCTACTTTATCCTGAGCGATGGTGATAGAGGCATTAATGGCATCTATTCTGTTCTGGTCAGTAACTTGAGGCTTATCGATTTCTTTGCGATTCCATTCGGCCCGGTTGTAAGAGTTTTGAGCTTCTGCGAGGTTTAATTGTGCTTGGGCAGTAGCCAGGTCAGAGGTGCGGAGAAGTGTGTTTAGGGCTTGTTCGGCGGAGGCCAGCTCAAGCTTAGCAGCGGTCAGATTGGCGACGGCTGGTTCACTGTCGCTTAATATTGCCAGAACCTGTCCTTTTGTGATCTGATCCCCTTTTGTCACCATAATTTCGGCAACCCGGCCTTGAGCGAGGAAGGATAGGTAGAGATTTTGTTCAGGAACAAAATGCGCCTCTGCAATCACGACATCAGGGGAGGTAACTGGCGTAGCTTCAATGGCTTTAGGTGTTGCTGTTTTACATCCGATCAACAGTAGGGCAGCCATCAATATTGAAATCAGTAGAACCATTTGTTTTTTCATTTTTCTTCTCCTCGAACCAATACTATTCGTAAGCCAGCACTTCACGGATAGTGAGACTGGCGGCATTGCGGGCTGGCAGTAAACTGGCCAGTGCAGATAAGATTAGAACCACCAGGAACCAAATCAGAAAACCTGTGGCTGTGAAAACAACTTTTATGGGAGATTCGAAAACTGCCAGGCTGACAATATCTGAGAGGACGTAAGTAATGGGTACACTCAGGAAAGCTCCCAGGAGCCATGAAATACCGCCAATGGCCATACCCTCGATGATCACGGTCTGCATAATCGCACGATCGACCGCACCAATGGAGCGCATAACGCCAATCTCACGGGTGCGCTCAAGCACGTTCATGCCCATGGTGCCAGTCAGCCCCATGCTGCCCACGACAGCGGTTAAGATGGCCATGATTAGCAAGAATGTGATGAGAATATTCAGGCTTTCAGTGGCGCTACTTAAGGTTGAATCTCCTGTACGAACCTGGTCTACGTTGTAGCCGTTGTTTTGGAAATAGGCATCAATAAAAGCCCCCATCTCTTCTTGATTTTGTTTGCTATGATCATCAAGCATGATGCGGTACGAGAAAGAACGGTTATTTTGATGGGTGATCTTTGAAATGTATTCGTAGGTTCCGTAGGCGAAAGTGCCTTCCTGTGGGACAAATTTAAAGATTCCTACAACTGTCCATTCTTCTTTTTTGCCATAAACCTTGATGCGGATTTTATCTCCCGGTTTAATGTTGGGAAAACTTTCGTAAATCTGTTCACTCAAGGCAAGGGCTTTTTCATCACCTGGGATGAGCCAGCGGCCAGTGACCAGGTTAGGCGTGACCATCGTACTGTCACTTGGAGGTGCCAAGATGGTGATGTTCTCTGCCAGACTCTCATCCAGATTGATGGCTTCAGCACTGGCGTATGCCCAGCCTTCTATTTTCGCGACGCCAGGGATGGCTAAAACGCGGTTGGTGATATCTTTCAACCGGTAGGGCTGATCAAAATCAATGGTAACATCAGCCCTGAAATAATTGGCGATACCATCCATATAATCAAAGAGGGTGACACGAACATTGAAGACGGCAATAAAAATAGCACCGGCCATGGTTAAAGTAAATAAGGTTAAAATCAACCTGCCTTTGCGTCTGAAAGTATTTCTAAATGAGATCAAAAGCGGACGCGGAATATGTATGTTGCGCTTTGAGAGCAGCTTGGTAAAGCGCAGGCTGATTTTTTCGATAATGGTTTCTTTTTTAGCTTCCACTGGTTCGGGTTTGGCTTCTTCAAGCATTTGATTATCGCTCAAGGCGCGAACCACTGATATCTTTGATCCGTTGAGCACCGGTACAAAACCAGCCAGTAAGGGGACGGCGAGGCCAACAATAATCTGAACAATCAAGGCCAACGGCACGATGCGGTAGCCCATCAAGGCGAAATTGATCTGGTCTGCGATATAGCCGGCAAGCCAATATGCGCCTTGTCCGCCGAGGGGGACGGCGATGCCCAGGGCGATCAAACAAAAGGACAATATCAACACCATGTACATTTGCAGCACCTGGTTGCGGCTTGCGCCGACCAATTTCATGATGCCAATATAGCGTAAATGCTGGTTGAGCAGGGCGTTTAAGGTATTGGCGATTAAAGAACTGCTAAGAAACAGAATCAGAATGCCCAGCGCTAGTAAAATGCCAAGAATCGCCTGAACCGTCGAAGCCATGGGATGCTCATTGGTTTTGGCATAGCGGGAATGGAAGACGCCGACGCCGCTTTGTTCGGTTTTGTCTCTTATGACCGTTAACATGGATTGCAAATGAGCGCTGTTATTTTTATTCTCAGTCAAGGTGACATACAAGCGGTTGAATAAGGGCTCTTCATTAAGATAGGGCAGGGTATTGACTGTGACATACACAAAAGGGTTGGCAATAAAATCACCTGCCGCAGTACTCGCATCCTGGACGATGCCTACCACCGGGAGTTCTTTTATATTTCCATTTTCAAGTTGAAGTTCGAGAATCTGACCAACCTTGACCTGCATATCTTGCAGTACTTTGCGTTCAAGTACAGCTTGTTTGTCATTTGGCGAATTGGTGCCGGCATCAATGTTTAAGAGATTAATATTTAGGTCAGAATAATCTTCAATGGCAATGACATTAAGGGTTTGCCAATTTTCGGTTCCTTTAATGCGGGCGCGCATGCTTAATACGGTGCGGCCTTCTGCATCGCTGACGCCGCGCACATTTTGGATGGTAGATACCAATGAATCATCGAACGGCCCGGTTCGTAGTTCAATATTGGTCGGATTGTTGGATGAATAACTTAAGCTCATATCATTCGAGATAATCACATAAGCGCCGACGATCACGCCGATTGAAAAAACACCGACAGCGATTGAGAAGACCACCAGTAAGGTGCGCGACAAATTGTTGATAAGATCATGAAAAACTTTTCGCCAGCGTGGACGCATCATGGTTTGCCGCCTGTCAGTTTTTGTCTTGCTGAACGGTTCTCTTCGAGGCGCAGACGGACAACATTTTGAATGGCATCTTCGGTTATATGAGAATTTTTCAGTATTTCAAGAAACTTCTCACGTTTGATACCCACCAGACACACTGGCGTCTCGGTTGAGGCGGATACATTGGCTAAAGAACGTCCGCTGCCTGTCAATTCGATTTCACCAAAGAATTGATCCGGTTTCAGGGAGGTGATGGTGAGACGTTTGCCTTTTAGGTTACGAAGGCTGATTTCCACTTCACCGCTAACAATCATGTAAAGGTAGTCAACAGATTGGTCCTGTGTCAAAATGGATGAGCCGGGGGAAAAGTTAAAACGCTCGAGATTGTGGGTTAAATCAAGTAGTTGGTGGTGTGAAAGGTTAACAAAACACTTGGCTACTGTTTCATTGATTAATTCACCATCAGAAATAACCACCGTTCTGGAGGTGCGTTCAGTCAGGGAGGGGTCATGGGTTACCATGACGATGGTTTTGCCTGATTTGACCAGATGATCAAAGAGGCTGATGATGACGTCAGAAGATTTAGTGTCGAGATTGCCAGTGGGTTCATCCGCGGCAATGACGGGAGGGTCGGTGGCGAGGGCGCGGGCAATGGCTGCGCACTGCTGCTGCCCGGTGGATACGGTGGTGGGCAGTTTATAGGCTTGTTTTTCAAGGCCAACCATGGCGAGCAATTCCAGGGCACGTTTGGGACGCTCATCAAAATCATATTTATTGACGAAATCCATGGGCAGCATCACGTTTTCTTGCAGTGTGAGCATGGGCAGCAGTTGGAAGAATTGGAACACGATGCCGAGGTTATTGCCGCGCCATAAGGAGCGCTTACTTTCATTCATGGTATGCACGTTGACGCCGTTCACGATCACGTTGCCGCCAGTGGGATGGTCAATGCCGGTGATCATGTTTAGCAGGGTGGATTTTCCGCTGCCGGATTTGCCGACGATAGCCACAAATTCGCCCTGTGCAAGACTGAGATCCAACCCTTTGAGCACATGAAAAGTACCTGCGGCATTTTTAAATACCTTTTGTATTTTTTGCATCTCTATGGCGGGGATGGAGGAGGCCAGGTTTGTCATATTGCCTCCTTGTGCGAATCGAGAGCCAGTTCACCATCTTGAATGACGAGGGTGCGGGTGAACCGCGGCGAAAGGCTTTTATCGTGTGTGACCATGATGATGGTTCGACCTTGATTTTTGAGCATTTCAAAGACACCGAAGACGTGGTCTGCAGTGATGGAATCTAGGCTGCCGGTGGGTTCATCCGCGATGATGATGGGGGGATCGTTGGCAAGGGCACGCGCGATGGAAACTCTTTGCTGCTGTCCGCCTGAGATAAACTTGGGCAATTTTTTGGCATGTTCTTCTAACTCAACCATGCGCAACAACTCGTAGGCTTTATCGCGGCTTTGCGAAGGGTGGTAATTTCCGCAAAGATCCATGGGCAGCATAATGTTCTCAAGTAAAGAAAGCATCGGCAACAGTTGGAAAGATTGGTAAACCACGCCCATGTTCTTTCCACGCCAGAGGGCAAGTTGGTCTTCGTTGAAATGATGGATGGATACCTTTTGATTATTGTTTGTGACGATAACTTGACCAGATGTGAGATGATCGACTCCGGTCATCATATTTACCAGGGTGGTTTTGCCTGCCCCTGATTTGCCGATGATGCCGAGAAATTCTCCCTGGTAGACGTTGAATGAAATTCCATTGAGGGCAAAAAAATCTTCGCCAGCCGTTTTAAATGATTTGACTACATCACTAACGTTAATCAGGGGTTCTGTGTGTTGATCAGAAGGATGTTTTTCTTTTAGGTTTGAGGAGTTTTTTCTGGCCATTTACTTATAATCCGATAAATTGCGCTATGCACTGATAATAATACAAATTATCGGCCGTCAAGGGTGAAAGAGTATATATTCTAATGTGATTGTTAACTACATTTTTAGCCTGACATTGACAGTAATGTGCAAAGAGGATTTAATCTTACATATCAAAATGGATGTGCTGGAGCAAAGTATGAAAAGTATGATGATACATAAGCCAGGCGAACTCAGCCTCATCGAGCGGGATGTGCCAACTCCGGATGCAAACGAGGTGTTAATTGAGGTCAAAGCCAGCGGCATCTGCGGCACGGATCTACATATTTATAAAGGCGAATACCTGGGCAGCTATCCTGTCATCCCCGGGCACGAGTTTGCGGGTGTGGTAACGGCCATCGGCAGCGGTGTAACGCGCTTCAAAGTGGATGACCGCGTGGCGGTGGAACCCAATATTGCATGTGACAACTGCAGCCATTGTTTGAATAACCGCCAGAATTTCTGTGAGAACTGGCAGGCGGTGGGGGTGACGCTGCCCGGCGGGATGGAACAGTTTGTATGTGCACCCGAAAAAGCTGTTTTTAGCATCGGTGACCTGGCTTTTGAACAGGGGGCCTTTGTAGAGCCGCTTTCCTGTGTCATCCATGGAATTGAACGCGCGCGAATCAAGCTGGCAGACAAAGTTGCCATTCTGGGCGCAGGACCGATCGGCAATTTGCTGCTGCAAATGGCGAGACTGCAAGGAGCCTCGAATGTGACCATGCTTGAGACCAACCCCGGCCGCATTGAACTGGCGCGCACGCTCGGCGCGGACACCGTTGTCAGCCGCATGGAAGACCTGCCGCAGAATGAATTTGATGTGGTGATCGATGCCACCGGCGCCATCCCCGTGATGAACCGCACCATTGATTTTGCCAGAAGAGGAGGCACGGTGCTGCTGTTTGGTGTGCCACCCTCAGGCAAAACGCTGGAATTGGATGCATTCAAAATCTTTCAAAAGGGATTGATTCTTCTGTCTTCGTTCACCTCTGTGCGCAACTCCATCCAGGCGGTCAGACTACTGCAAAGTGGCGAGGTGAAGGTTGAGTCTTTGATCTCGCATCGGTTGCCGCTGGAGGACCTGCTGGTTGGTTTGGAGTTAATGGACAAGCGCGACCCTGGCGTTAAGAAGGTGATGATTCTGCCGAACGGGTAAGGGCTTGGTATAAGTTTTATCCGGCAGCTTGATTCTTAAAAAACATTAATATGCTATTATCTGTGAACACTTATTATCAGGATAATTATGGGAATTGTAAAAGAGCATTATTTTTCTCCGTCTTCAATCGAGGCAACGGCTCACAGACTTTTGGAATCGACTGAAAAGGCCACGCGTAAAAGATCTGTTTTACCCTCATTGGAAAAATCTGCACTGCTCGTATTGGATATGCAGGAATATTTTCTCAGTGACCAGTCTCATGCTTTTGTGCCAAGTTCGACTGCAATTCTACCTAAAGTAAATGCTCTCATTAATGCTTTTTCGCATTTTACCCTGCCTGTCATTCTGACTCAACACATCAATACTGCTCAAAATGCTGCGTTGATGGCTGTATGGTGGAGGGATGTAATAAGCGCTGATATGGATCTTAGTAGAATAGATCCCCGCATTGATACCCAAAAAGGGATTATCTTTAGTAAAACCCGATATGATGCCTTCATAAATTCACCGCTTAATGAAATTCTTAAGAATCAAAACATCAGGCAGCTTGTTATTTGCGGAGTGCTGACCCATTTATGTTGTGAAACAACAGCAAGGTCAGCATTTATGCAAGATTATGAAGTCTATTTTACTGTCGACGGAACAGCGACATACAATGAAGCTTTTCACAAAGCTGCACTGCTAAATCTTTCACACGGTTTTGCGACGCCAGTTTTGGCAGATGAAGTTATTTCGATCCTGGAGCATAAAAGTGGATGATGTTTTTATCATTGGCGCTGGCCCTGCGGGTATGGCAACCGCAATCCAATTAATGCGCTATGGCATAAATCCGCGTGTGTTTGAAAAATCGCGACCGGGTGGTCTATTATTGAACGCGAATTGGGTAGAGAATTATCCGGGTTTTCCATACGGCATTTCTGGAACGGATTTGGCGGATATTTTTATCGAACAAACAAAAACAATCACGATTACACAGGAACCAGTCATCGAATTATCCTGGAAGGATGGCTTTTATAACATCGTCACACCAATTATGAATTACCAAGCCAAATTCGCTGTTATTGCTTCAGGGACCAAACCCAAACTATTAACCGGGTTTTCAGTCTCTGATAAAGTAAAGAACAATATCGTTTATGACCTTGAGGAAATTAAAGACCAATCCAGAAAAAAAATGATCGTTGTCGGCAGCGGTGATATCGCGTTTGATTATGCACTAAATCTTGCCAAAGAAAATTCAGTTATAATTCTTAATCATTCTGATCAACCCAAATGTTTAAAAAGACTGTATAAACAAGCGGAAGAACATCAGAATATTACATATTTTCCTCAGACCAGAATAGAGACGGTAGAAAAAAGCTTTGAGGGCGATATGATTGTGGAATGTTCTAGCCCATTTGGTTTGAAGCAATTCCGGTCTGATTATATCGTTGGTGCAATCGGACGGGATCCTCAAATTGATTACATTTTATCTTCGGTAATGTCACATACTGCCGAATTTGAAAAAAAGGGCATCCTCCACTTTGTTGGTGATGTAAAAAATGGCTTATTCAGACAAGCTGCCATTGCTATTGGCGATGGTATCCGTGCTGGTATGCTTATACATCAATCAATTGAGGAGAATGAACATGAAAGTCGTCGCATCCACAAGTAAAGAAAATTCCACAATTGTCTACATCATTGAACAGAAACACGGCAAACTGCTGGAGTGCGTTGAATCGGTTTTACCGTCATCGACACGTCTGGAGAAATGGGTTTTGCTGGTTTCTACCATGTATGGATGCCCGGTTCATTGTGCCATGTGTGATGCAGGTGGGTATTATCAAGGCAATCCCACGGCAGATGAGATACTGGAGCAAATCGATTTTCTTGTTCAACAACGATTTCCTGCCAACGTCATTCCCTCCAAACAATTTAAAATTCAGTTCTCTCGAATGGGTGAACCGGCGCTAAATCTGGCTGTGCTTGAAGTTCTCAAGAGTCTGAGTCAGCGATACAATGCCCCTGGTCTGATGCCTTCCATTTCAACGGTCGCACCTGCGGGGTGTAAAAAGTTCTTTGATCAATTAATTGACATTAAAAATGAATATTACTCTGGTGGTCGTTTTCAATTTCAATTTTCGATTCATACAACAGATGAGGGTCTTCGTGACCAGATTATACCGATTCGAAAATGGCGTTTTAGTGATATGGCTGAATATGGCGACCGTTTTTTCTCGCCAGGAGACCGCAAGATAACCTTAAATTTTGCTCTCGCCCAACAATCACCCCTTGAGGCAGCTGTTTTAAAAAGATATTTTTCACCAGAGAAATACTTGATTAAAATAACTCCGATTAACCCTACCTATCGCGCAATTGAAACGAACTTAATATCGCAAGTTGACATCGATTCTCCAAATCAGAATGATGAAATTGTTTCAGCACTGAGTGCAGAGGGATATGAGGTCATCATTAGTATTGGGAATGTTGAAGAAAACTTTATCGGAAGTAATTGCGGGCAATATGTCAGAACCCATTTGAAAGCACAGGATAAAATTACGACCGGGTATACTTATCCAATTGATAAGTCGCTGTGACCAATGAAAAAACTGCATCTACTTAAATAATTATTTTCCACTCCTGGATTTTTGTTTTATATGGTGGAGAGTCGAAAAAACAGTTATTGCGGTCTAAAATTTTCAATCCAAAAATGAGTAAAGAAAAATCAATCATCTGCGATGGTCATGAAAATAGTAAAGGCCAAGATTCGCATATGAAAACCAATAACTTTACTTTTGGGCTTCAATCTCTGCTAAAACTTTCAACACCAATTCTTTGGTGATGCCATATTGTTTTACTTGCGGCATGCCGAGGAGGGTTTCCAGGGACATGCCCTTGGCGAGGCCGATCATTGGATTGGTGGTGATACCCGGTGCGTATTTTTCGAGGACTTTGACAGCCACAGCGTCTTTTAAGAGATCGCCAAGTTTGGATTGTAAGGTGTATGCCATTTTTTTCTCCTGAACCTGAAAACATTAAATAATAAATCAAGTTTACCCTTATATTGAAATTTGCGCCGGGATGAGTATACTGAAGTAAATCAACTCTATTAGAATGTGAGCCTTTATTGGTTGAAAATATCTCTTGACCAAGTGAGGTGAATATATGAACCGCTACAAAAAATGGGCAAGCCGGGAGTATTCTCTCAAACAAAGGCTGCTTGCCTTAATTCCTGCTTTTTTCCTTTTCGTCCTCATCCTGCCTTACCTTCTTGTGATCCTCCTTCCGCGGATGGATGCATGGCTGCATCTGCCCGTGCTTTACTTCAGGCCGGCTAATATTATTATCGGAAGCCTCTTTCTTGTGATAGGGGTGATTTATGGGTTTTGGTCGATCTATTCTCAGCTCAGCCGCGCAAGCGGAACACCGCTGCCGATGATGCCGACCCAAAAGCTGCTGATCGACGGTCCGTTCAAACAGTGCCGCAATCCAATGACGTTTGGAACGGTCACGGCTTATTTGGGGGTTGGTATTTTGGTTGGATCAATGTCATCGATTTTCTTGGTGCTCATCATCGGGGGATTGCTGCTCACGTATCTCAAGACAATTGAAGAGCGCGAATTGGAAATGCGTTTTGGCGATGAGTATGTGAAGTATAAGAAAACCACACCATTTTTCTTTCCGAAAGTTCGGTTGAGAAACAACTAATTCTTCTAATTTATGGTAGTTATTTGAAAATTGCGACTACTTCTATATATCACTTACCCGCGGACGGTATTGCAGCGCCTCGGCCAAATGACCTTGCTGTATGGCGTCGCTGGCGGATAAATCCGCGATGGTGCGCGCCAGTTTGAGGATGCGATGGTATGCGCGGGCTGAAAGTTGAAGCTGGTTCATTGCTGCGCGCATCAGGCTGCGGCAGGGTTCATCCAGCGCGCAGAACTGCCTCACCTGGGCGGGATGCATATCTGCATTGCAGGTGAGTGTCGTACCTTCGAATCGTTCGCGTTGAATCTGGCGGGCGGATTCAACACGCTGGCTGACGGTTTCTGAAGACTCACCCTGGCGGTCCTCACTCAATTTTTCGTAATCCACACGCGGCACATCCACATGAATGTCAATGCGATCCATCAGCGGACCGGAGATGCGGCGTTGGTATTTGATCACCGTGCCGGGTGAGCAGGAGCAGGCTTTGTACGTATCGCCGTAGTAGCCGCAGGGGCAGGGGTTCATGGCAGCCACCAGTTGAAAGTTGGCCGGGAAGGTTAAGGTGCCCTGGGCGCGGCTGATGGTGACGATCTTGTCTTCAAGGGGCTGACGCAGCACTTCAAGCGTGCGGCTGCCAAACTCGGGCAGCTCATCCAGAAAGAGCACGCCGCGATGCGCCAGCGAAATTTCGCCGGGGTGCGGCCAGTTGCCTCCGCCCACCAGACCGGCATTGGAAATGGTGTGATGCGGCGCGCGGAAGGGACGGTTTTTAATCAGGGGAATGCCTTCAGGCAGGGCATCTGCGACGGAATAAACTCGGGTGACATCTAGCGATTCATCCACCGTCATGCGCGGCAGGATGGCGGGCAACGCGCGAGCCATGAGGGTCTTGCCTGCGCCGGGGGGACCGATCATCAACAGGTTATGCCCGCCTGAAGCAGCCACTTCAAGCGCGCGTTTGACGTGCTCCTGTCCTTTGATGTCGCGGAAGTCGGTTTGCACGATCACGGGCACCTGGTCCACTTCGATGTGAGGCTGGGGAGGGATGAGCCTTGACCCCACCAGGTGGGCATAAAGATCGGCCAACGAGGTGACCGGGATGACTTCAAGATCGGGGAAGAGCGCGGCTTCTGGCGCATCTTCCGCGGGGACGAAGACGCGTTTGAAATTTTCGCGCCGGGCGACAGCCGCCATGGGCAGCACGCCGCGGATATGGCGCACACTGCCGTCGAGGGAGAGTTCGCCCATTACCAATCCGTCTTGCAGGCATTTTGGCGGGAGCTGACGGTTGGCAATTAAGACGCCGAGGGCAATGGGCAGATCGTAAGCGGATCCCTCTTTGCGTACAGTGGCGGGGGCGAGGTTGACACGTACGCGCTTTCGGGGATGATCCAGCCCGATGTTGTGGATGGCTGACTGGACGCGTTCTCTACTCTCCTGCACCGAAACATCCGGCAGGCCGACAATGATCATGGGGGGTTTGGGAATCCCATTGGTGATATCAACTTCTACGTCTACGATGACCCCGTCCAGACCGATGACTGCGCAAGCATTCACAAGGGCTAGCATGAGAATAGTGTAGGGGAGGACGTGGAAAATGTCAAATGGAAAGGGCCGTGATTAGTAAATAGGGATTAGTGAATCGTCAGTCGTTTTTTTGGAGCAAAAAAGCTGTATCCAATAAATAAAATGTAATTAGTTATTAATTCCTTATGGTGTTTTTATGGATTAATCAAACCCTTATTGATAAATTGTTTAGAATAAATAAAATTTTCACTGAGGTTAAAATTGAAGAAAACAGTTATTATCTTTGCAGGGTTAGGGTTATTAATTGCCCTGGTTTTTGTCAGCATTCCCAACAATGTTCAAGCAGGCTTTACGGTGACAAAACAGCCTATCGCAGCCGGAGAGTGGAATACCGGAACCGCGATTGAGGTTGATTTGACTGCGGCTCCGGCACCGGAATGGCTGCAATTGATGACTACGGATGCAGTTGTGGTCAAAGAACCCACGGAGATTTGCCACGAATTGAGGGGCGGCAAATACCATTGGGTTGGCGAGATTAGACAATTACAGGAAGGCAAATGGATCAAGCTTGAAACCAATAATGGCTGGGTACCGGATGAAGAGGGGGCTTACATGACATGCGCGCAAGCACCATCTGCGGGGACTTATGCCCTTTTTGCCTACTATAATGGACCGCAAGAGTTTTTCTATGCTACAGAAGCCCCTGCACAAGATTGCGGAATTAATGAAGAATTTGTAGGTGGAATCTGTGTATGCAAGTCGGGTTATACATTTAAAAACGATGCTTGTTCACGAAACAAACTATTCTAATTCATCCATATTGTTGCGTTTAATTATTCGGGGCAGCCGCAATTGGATCCCCGAATAATTTGTTAACAATACAGGGGGGGAGAAGGTTATTCAGTCAGTCGCCCAGCAGGTTCCAGCCGATACTGAACAAGACTATGGTAAGGGTGATCGGTCGTAAAACCCACCAGAAATTATAATGGCCGCCTAGACCGATGATCGAATCACGATAGACACTAGAGATTGTGCCTTGGGGATATGCCTATCTATTAGCAAATTAGAAGTGGGCAGAAACACGCTAGTTTAGCACCACGATTAGGTGCCATTGGTAGATCACAAAATCTCACTGATTAAGGGCAAGAACCCTTCAAATTTAGGAAAATCTTCAAGTTATACAGTCTCGTGAGTGAAAATGATTATATCTAAAAGACTTTGAATAACAAGGGACCAAACTGAAAGAATAATCTGGGTTTTTATTACTGGCATCATCACGCAATTTGTGTGGGGTTTGGTTAGGGCTAGAAAGGAGCGTGTAGCATACTTCTATTATGAGTTAATTCGTGTCTGCAAATAGAAGATCGAGTCATTTTACTAACAGTGCTGTTGAGGTCAAATTAATAGGGTTATTAGAAAAACGGACCACCCGACCTAATTTCGGGTGGTCTGTTTTTGTTGTTATGGGTTTCACCCAGGGAAAGATGAGTAGATTAATGTTCCAGGGTATGTGCAGTTATGTAAACCTTCATATAGTGTAAATATGACGGGATCAAAATAATCACCATCGAGTCCAGTATCGATACCGAAAAAGTTTTCACTAAGAGTATCGTAACCTGATGCTGGATCCTCTGATTCTAAATCTGGGGTGCTGGATACAACTGTGTAATAAAATCGAGTACCATCGGGTAAATTGCTCCCCGATCCAGAAATTAAAATATTTCCATCGGCACCAACATATATCTCTCCCCATTCAATCGTATTACAGTCGAAACCCGGTGCTCCATCTGCTACAACATATCCAGCCGGTCTGATCCAATATCCAAAGAGGGCGTAGGTGCCGGCGGCCGGAGCCTCGGCGCAAGACATGAACTGACCTTCCGTGCCATTAACCCAGTCATTAGTGGTTTTTAGTTTGAACCACTCGCCGCTTTTATATTGGCGAATTTCGCCAATCCAGCCGAACTGTCCGCCGCGGAAGGGATGGCAAATTTTGCCTGCTTCAGTGACTCTGACGCCATTAGTGAGCAGTTGCAGCCATGTGGGCGCTTTTGCAGCCAATGTAGTGACATCGACAGCCTGACCAGCAGTCCACGAACCACCGGCAATGAGTGGGCTGATCTCATTTTCTTTTGCCTGCGCCTGGTGAGGGGCACTCATCAGCACCAAACCTAAAACAAAAAGAATAGCCAATACAATTCTTGCGTTTTTATTCATTTTATTCCTCCATTTTGAATATTTCTTGAACACTTGGTTCATATGCAATAAAAGCATCAATCAAGTGACCAACATTGAAGAAAAACTGATTCTAATTTAGGCAAAAACTCAATGGATAAGAAAAAGCAACCGATATATTCTTCAACAAAAATTGTACAAGAAATAGACGAATTAAGCAAACAATACTGCCAGAGCTTCCTGATAAATCGATTTTGCCTGTGAGTAGTTTTGAGTATTCATGCGGGCAAAACTTTCCATCATGATGCCACTGTTGAGCTCAAGTACTTTGAAGTCTCCCCCGGTGCGGATGATATCCACGGATGCGAAACGCACATTAACGGCCTGTGCGGCGCTCAGTGCCAAGGTGCCCAACTGCGTTACGAGTGCGTGATCGGTGATAATCTCAGGCTGGGCGCCTTGTCCGAGGTTGTGCTTCCAATTGAGCGGTACCTTTTCGCCGGATTTCGGAATTTTGTTGAGCATTTCTTCGCTGAACTCCCCGGTGGGGATGGTTTCAATTAGCGACGGGTTTTGTTCAAGCAGGAGCTGCTTGAAAGAAGATCTGCCATTGCCGATGAGGGATTGGATGGTTTTGGAAAAGACCAGTTTGACTTGCTCGTTTAAGAGAATAACCCGGTATTCCTGGTCGATGGGGTAGAACGGGCTGAGCGCCAGAGATCGGCTGTGGGCAAAAACCGAGTTGACGGCCAGTTCAAGCTCAACGGCGGAGGAGACCTGAAAGACATCTATGCCGCCGGTGCCTTCATTGGGTTTGCAGACCAGACGCCCGTATTTAGTAAGCAGGTCGAGCATGCGTGACCAGTTACCATCAAGCCCAATGTAATGCAGATCATCAGGCGCGATGAAAAAAAAATGTTCCACGGCGGGAATGCCTTTGGAACGCAAAATTTCACTTGAGGCGCATTTATCTGTGCAGATGAGCTGGGCTGTGGCGGAATTGTTCTCAAATTGGTAGCCGAAAATGTGGGCGGTTTTTCCATTTTTGGTGAGGCGAAAGATCCAGTCGTATGAAAATCGTTCGCAGAGGATGTCTTGCTCGGCACAAATTTCTTCAATCATATTGACCATCGTTCTTTGCGAATTCTTCATTATTCAGCCTCAACATATCCAATATTACGAGCCATATTGTTCCAGAACCCTAGTATAACCCTCTCTGACAAAAATCCGTGTTGCCATTTAACTGGAATGCCGGGTTTTGCAACCCGGAGCGATTACCCGCGTATATTGATTAACTTGTTCCAAACTTTAGTAATTATTGAGAGCTTTGACATGAACATCGTAAACCGCAATCAGGTACAAGATTTTGTAAAACAACAGACTCACACGCTCACCAATTTTTGGTTCGAGTGTTCTGATGAAGATGCCTGGCTGCCCACCCGTATTTCGATGGAAGAAAAATTGGAAAACGAGCGCCAGTTGAGTGAGACGCTGGATTGGGTGAGCAAACAGTTGGAAAGTTCCGCCCTGAACGGATTTGATCAACAGCGTTTCTCTGAAGAAGCCTCCACGCGAATAAAAGAAACTGGCATTTCGATTTTCGGTTTGGATGATAACCAGGTCAATTGCATTGAAAGCCTGGGTATCAACCGTGCAGCGGAGGACTTCTATCACCAGGCCAGGGCGTTTGATCCCTTCATCAGTTTTGAAGATATTTTTCAGGCCAGCCGCAATGTGTGGACGAGCAATTACTTGCAAGTGCTGTTGGGGTTGCCGGTGCACTTAACCCCCTCGCTTTTTGCTTACAGCATGCTCTATCCGGTGACGGATAACTACCTTGACGATCCACGGCGCAGTCAGGCCGACAAAGTAAGCTTCAATCAACGCTTTGGCCAATGGCTCAAGGGTGAACAGGCGACCCCGCAGAACTGGAACGAAGAGGATGTGCTAGATCTGGTTGGCATGGTCGAGAAGCAATATCCACGCGAGCAATTTGAGCAAGTATACGAGAGTCTGTTGGCAATCCATTATGCGCAAAGTAAAAGCGCGCGCATGCCCAAATGGCCCGAAAAACTGCACATCAGAAGAATTGCCGAAATGTCATTTGAAAAAGGCGGAACCTCCGTGTTGGCAGATGGGTTTTTGGCCGCGGGTGAACTTTCCGCAGAGGAGACGGAAATCATCTTCAACTACGGCGCTTTTGCCCAATTGATGGATGATCAGGAAGACATCGCTCAAGATTTACGACATCGTGAACTAACCCTCTTCACCGATGCTGCTCGCCGCGGTAAAGCGGATGGGGCCATGAACCGGGTGTTTAACTTTGCGCATCATGTTTTGCAGGGATTAGAGCGTTTCAACAACCCTAAAGCAGCCCCACTCAAACAAATGTCCATGAAGGGTATTGACTTGTTACTGATGGATGCCGTGCTGAGAACCGAAAAGTATTATTCAAAAAGGTATCTGAAAAAGCTTGAAGAAAGCTTTCCATTCAGGTTTGAATATCTCAAGCAGGTGCGAAAAGTGATTCGCAAAAAGGGCATCAGTGCTGAAAGATTGATTGGGTTAATGTCACCCAGGGTTGAATCTTTGCCTGTTTCAATAAGCGCTTCAGAATTGGCTATGGCTGCGAGGCTGCCCGCGATGCTTATGAAATAATCAGTTTTATATATTCAGAATCGTCTTTAATTTGCAGTCATGCTAGTCCGAGCATCCACCATGGCGATCTGTTGGTTTTTACTGTTCTTGATTTCTGCATTGAAAAAGTTTGTGCGAATGGGGAGCGATTGCAGTCTGAAAGATCCATGGTTGCTCCTCATGTGAAAACGTGAAATGATGACTGCCGTATATCCAGACAAATCAACAAAAGAGGGGCAAATCTAATCAGCAATAAATTTATTATGGAATGTGAATAAGTTTAAGTGATTGGGTGCGGAAAACAATTGGATAGTAGGTTTCAGTAGAATCATAGACTACGGCATAATTAAATCCGTATCTATCTGATAACGTTTTCAACTCTTCATCGCTGATGCGATAGACGGTTAAGTTCAGTTGCGTGACAGAGTCAAATCCCATCAGGGGGGAGACACCATAACAATCTGCGATACGGCGGTACCATTCGCGCATCGAAAGGTCTTGAAAAGGGTAGGCAGCAAAGTCAACCACGATGGCACGTTCGGCAAGATAGCGAAATTCACCCATACGCGGCGGGGTGTAGAAAACCGCATCCGCGGGGGTGTTGGCTTTGGCGAAACTGGCTATCTCGGCGACTTCACCTGTGGTTTTGTAAAGCGAAAAGACCGGCACTTCATATTTCAAAAAAGATGGCGGTGTAAGGGTGGTTGAAAATAGTATGAAGAGCACAGAAAATGCGAGTGGCATGGATGTTCCAGAGAGAAGCCCGACCTTCTTGGATTTCAGGAAGGTGAGCAACCCAATTGAAGCGAATAGAATCAGATAGCATGCCCAGGTGCGGAACTCAGGCTTGTATATGGCGATTAATCCGAGAGTGACGACAAGGATGACGGCATTTTGCAGAATTTTTGGTGACAGTTTCAGCTTCGGCAAAATTACCTGGCGTGCCCACAAAGCCATCGGCACAAACGCCAGCGAAACCGGAGTGATCAGCCCCACAGCCGCCGAGATGCCTAAAAGTCTGGATTCTTTGTCAGCAGCGTTTTCAATCAGATCACCAGCCCAGCCCGTGAGCAGCACAATGCTGAACCATTTGAGCAGGTAAGGCAGTCTGAACATCTGCGCTGAAGTCCACAGGCGGGAGGGCCAAACTTCCACAAAGAGATATCCGCCCAGGCAGAGCAGCGCAAGCAAAGCACCAATGGTGATCAAGAAGCGTTTGTGTAACCGCAAAGCTGCAGACCGTTTTAGCGCAAACCAGAAAGCAAACGCAAATCCCAACAGGTAAACAGCGGCCTGTCCATATTGCCAGGGCTCAAAATAAGAGGGCAGGTAATGGTGTGGATGGCGTACATAGGCCACAAGATGGTTGAATTCGTCCGCCGGAATGGGGGTTTGTTGGGTATATGGATAAAGCAAAACAAAGCTGAAAACAGCCATATTTACGAGACCAATGCCAAGTGGCAGCAGTTTTGACACTTGAGGTTCCTTGCGGAACTTTTGGAAAATCACATCGAGCACGACCACACCAAAAAGGATCCAGCCAAGTTCAAGGCCGAGGAGGGCATGAAACAGCGATGCGACACCAAAGCTCAGCGCTGCGGGGATGAACCTGCGTTTGAGGATCAGGTAAAAACCGAGCAGGATGAACGGCAAGGCAAGGTGTTCAGGCTCAAGAAAATTGCGGTAGATGATGTTGCTGTAGCCGATCCAGAAAGTCTTTAGCGTCAAAACACCAGCCGCGGCCAGATACATGCTGAACCGTGAGCGGGGAAAGAAGTAGTTAGATACTTTGGCAGAAAGAAAAGCAATGGCAATGTTGGAGGCCAGGGTCAAAAGAAACAAAACAGCGGCCAGCGGCATTGCCCTGGCGAAGAAAGCTATAAATTCGCTGAAGAAGGTACGCGGACCGTAAAGGTCGAAAGTGTTGGTGAAAAAATCGTTATTCAAGAAAGTAGGATCAAGCGCGCGGAAGATAAAGGGAAGCTGTTCTTCAGCGTTGCCTGCGCTGTAGTTGTATCCCCACAAGGTGGCAAGCAGCCCCGCCGAGATGCAAAAGAGCAGCAGGGGCAGCCAGCCTGAAAGGGATTGTTTTTTTGTTTGTTCGGGATGGATGGCATCCCTGGAGGATAAACTCATTAATCTTCCTGATACGACCTAGATTAGTTTTCGTCTGGCAGCCGGTTGAAAGGCGTTTTGGACCGCATCCGATTCGAAGAAGCTGCCGGCATCACCTGTGGCGGCATATTGATAGACGGCGGCAGTGTAGATGCCGGTGAGGGTGGTGCTAATCAGGCTGATGCCGAGGATGAAAACAATAGCTACCACACCAACGGATACAAATGCCCAAACTTGAGCGCTTGAATTTATCAAAAGCACAATCATTAGAGCACCAGCACCCATCACCAGAAATATCAGAAAATTGAAGACCAACCCAATGCTGAAACTGCCGACAAGTTGTTCACCCCAGGTTTTCTTGAGGTAACCCACGCTGCGTTTGATGGCTTCAACCGGTCCGACATCCTCGACGGCCAGAACCGGCACAACCAAAAAGGTGGCCACGTTCCAGACAAAGCCGATCAATGAGACCACTATGTTTGAAAGCACACTGCCTCTTTCTTTTATTAATGAAAGGAGCATGCCCACGGTAGAGGCGATCAGCGCATAAAAGAAAATGGAAGTAAAGCGGTCAGAGGCAATTCTGAGTCCGTCGCGAATGGTGGGATCTCCTCCGCGGATGCGGATCATGGCAGCGCCGACCAGGGCAGTGTTGCTGAAAAAAATCAGCAAATATTGGATTAAGTAAAAGAGAAAGAGGATCAGGTAATCGACCACTTGCAACCCCTGATTCGCTACGCGACCGAAATAGCCGACCAGCAGCATGGGTACAAAGAATACCGCGGTTAACAGCAGCACAGCGATGCTTGAAATGATGGGGAAAATTAATAATTCCCGGTCCTCATCGAGGACTTTGGCGCTGGATTTGATCAAAGACCAACTGTTACCGATGGAATCAAACATGGTTCCTCCTATTATTGGGGTAATGCATCTTCACGACACCAGCGGGCGAAAATGGCGGTGGAAAGGAAATGTGCGCCTGAGCGTTCGGTCAACCCGATCTCGCCGGCCTGGGTGCGTCCGTTGAAGCCAGCCATCATATCCTGGATGGCGTAATACATGGTGACGGACGAGGCTTTGACCGCATAGGCGGTAAGCTGCACAAAGAGCGGATTGGGGCTTAGAATCTGGCGGCAGGATTGCAGCAGGTCGGGCAGAAGTTTGTAGAACTCCCATACTTCACCCTGGGGACCGCGCCCGAACTTGGGCGGGTCAAGGATGATGCCATCGTATTGAACACCGCGCCTGATCTCACGCTGCACGAACTTGACCGCGTCATCAATGATCCAGCGAATGGAGGTGTTTGCCATGTTTGACAGCGCCTGATTGTCTTTAGCCCATAAGACAGATTTTCGTGAGGCATCCAGGTGGGTGACTTGCGCGCCAGAACGGGCAGCCGCCAGCGATGCCATGCCGGTATAGCCGAAGAGGTTTAACACCTTGGGGGTGATCTTGGAATTAGCGATGACTTTATCGGCCCAATCCCACTGCACGGATTGTTCGGGGAAGACACCCAGGTGGCGTGACGAGGAAGTCATGGCCCAAAAGGCGATGGGTCCGTAAGTCATTTTAAAGCGTTCGGGCAGTTTCTGGCGATATTCCCAATGTCCGCCGTTTTCTTCAGCGGAGGGTTTGTAGAGGGCGTCGGCTTTCTTCCATTCAGCTGGGGGAAGGGTTTGACGCCAGACGGCTTCGGCGTCTGGCCGCACTAGTCGGAAGGGTCCGAATTGTTCGAGTTTAAAACCGTCACCCGAATCTAACAGGGCATAATCCTGCCAGCCATCGGCTGAGTGCAATTCAATAGTAGGGAGAGATCTAGAGGGATGTTTGGTAATCATAAGAATTTACCCTAGTATATCAGGATTCCGCGCCAGTCTTCAGCCTTGTGAGGTTCACAAGTTATAATCGAAGAAACTTCGGTTTGGAGGCTTTATTTGAAAAGAGAATCGATTACGACTGTTAATCGGCGTGGAACGGACAGCGTCAAATGGGGTCTTTATGGTGATGATGTGCTGCCGTTATGGGTAGCCGACATGGATTTTCAATCACCAGCGGCTGTGATTGATGCACTGCAAGAAAGGGTGGCGCACGGCGTGTTTGGATACCCGCTGCATCCGCAGGAACTGCGAGAGTTGGTCGTCTCACGAATGCAAGAGCGCTATGGCTGGAAAATTTCCCCCAAAGACATGATCTTCATCCCCGGCGTGGTGCCTGGGTTTAACTTGACCTGCCAGTTGCTCACCAAGCTGGGAGAATCACTGCTGATACAGCCTCCGGTATATCCGCCGATCTTGAATGCCGCCGAAAAAGCAGGCGTCAGAAACATCCGCGCGGAACTGGTGAGACAGCCAGACGGCTCATATACAGTGGATTTTGACGCGCTGGAAGCCGCAATTGAAGCAGATACGCGCTGCCTGATTTTTTGTAATCCGCATAACCCGGTGGGCAAGGTATATACCCGAACGGAATTGGAACGGATTGCCGATATTTGTCTCAAGCATAAGCTGACAATTATTTCAGATGAAATTCATTCTGACCTGGTTTTCAAGGGCAGCCAGCATATCCCCATTGCGTCGCTTTCTGACGAGGTGGCGAAAAATACAGTTACGCTGATCGCACCCAGTAAAACCTTCAACATTGCCGGGTTAAGCTGCGCGTTAATGATCTGCACCAATCATGAGTTATTGAAGAAAATTGAAAATGCCAGCCACGGATTGCTGGGCGACGTCAATGTGTTGGGGTTGACGGCTGCAATTGCTGCTTACCGTGACGGCGGCGACTGGCTGGCGCAAACCATGCAAGTGCTGAAAGGGAACCTTGATTACTTGTCCAATTTCATCCAAAAAAGCTTGCCAGAAATCAAGATGCATAAACCAGATGCCACCTACCTGGCCTGGCTGGATTGCCGTGAACTGGCTCTTGAAGAAGGACCGTATAAGTTCTTTCTGAAAAAAGCGAAAGTCGCCTTAAACTTCGGTGATGATTTTGGTGAGGGCGGGCAGGGATTCGTGCGGCTCAATTTCGGTTGCTCGCGTGAACTGCTGTCAGAGGCACTTGAACGGATGGAAAAAGCCGTTCGTGAGCGATAAAAAAACCGGTTTCTCAATCAAGAGAAACCGGCTTTTGTGTCTTAAACTGGATTAGTCGGCGGGTTTAACCTCTGAAGCTTGCAGACCTTTGGGTCCCTTTTCGACTGAAAATTCGACTTGTTGGCCTTCTTTCAATACCCGATAACCGTCCATCACGATCGCGGAAAAATGTACAAAGACATCTTCTGCCCCTTCACGGCCGAGAAAACCGTACCCCTTGGCGGGATTGAACCATTTAACCGTCCCAATAAATCGTTCTGCCATATATTCTTCTCCATGCTGAAAAAGATTGTATGCGATGGGGTTACCCTCATCACACGCGATGTGATTAATTTAGCATTTATTAAAAAGCATGTCAAGCAAGTTTGGCACACGAACAGTAAGGCGTATATAATCTGAATATGCGTTTATTAAAGCCATTTTTGACCGGATTGATTATTCTGCTTCCAATTGGAACAGCTTTTATTTTGCCGCTCTCGGCGCACCCGACGAAGTTGGTTGAAGCCAGATTGCAGGTTTTTGCTGCCAACCAACAAATGGATGAGACGGCTGAACTCTCCGCGCTTGAAACTGAATTAAGCTTCGCGCCCTGGCAGGGGGAGGAGTGGCAGCGGTTGGGGCGTCTGCGCTTGAATAACGGCAAACCGCTCGGTGCAGTAGATGCATTTGATCAAGCTGCATCTTTGGGGGCGTTGACGACCGAAGGCAAATTATGGCTGACGGATGCGTTGATTACCACTGGTGATGCTGAGCGTGCCAAGGCTTTGCTGCGCGAGTTTTCTCGCGTTGAAAATGTAGATGCCTTCGTGTTTCTTCAAGCCGCGATGACGCAGCGCTCGTTAAATGATACCTACGGCGCGCTGGCAACATTATTGAAAGCCTATGCCATTGATCCGCTCAACGGCGAGATCAATTACCAGATCGGTTTGCAATTCGCAGCTGTTGAGCCTGATAAAGCGCTGCCGTTTCTTGAAACAGCCGGTAACCTGATTCCAACCCGGCAAGCGGATTGTGATTCGCTGACCCGATTGATCAATGATTCAGGCGAAGTCGGTGAAACCTCGCTGCGTTATCAATTGATCGGGCAAGAGCTCGCCACCATGGAAGAATGGGATGTGGCTCAGCGCGCATTTACGAAAGCAACTGCACTGGATGCTGCGGATGGTGTTGCCTGGGCCTTGCTGGCTGAGGCAGCCCAACAAAATGGTGAAGATGGCGAACAATTTATCACCAAATCACAGGAACTGGCTCCGAATGCAGAGTTGGTTAATGGGTTGAGCGGATTGTACTATCGCCGACAGGGGAAGAATGAACTGGCGATTGAATATCTACAAAAGGCTGCGGATGCAAATCCCAGGGCGGTGGTGTGGGAAATTGAAATGGCCACCACACTGGATGGCATGGGAGATCGAGCATCGGCATTAATCCATTTTCAGAATGCCGTGGATATTGATCCGCAGAACTACCTGCCCTGGCGGGCGCTTGCCGTTTTCAGCCTTACACGCAGTTACGAAGTGGAGACGATAGGACTTACTGCTGCAAAAATGGCGCTTCAGTTGAATCCAGGTTCGCCGGCGTTAATGGATTTGTTAGGTACAATGCTCATGAAGATTGGTAAACTTGATGAAGCTTTGACTTATTTTCTTCAGGCGGATGAGATAGATCCGCAGCAAACGGCGATTCTCATCCATTTAGGGCAGTTGTACCTGGCTCAAGGTGAAAAGGAAAAAGCGTTTGAGGTCTTGCGTCAGGCTGTTGAATATGCCCGAGACAGCCGCCTGCGTGAAATGGCCTCCAGCATTCTGAAAGAAAATAACGCTACCAAATGAGAATTGGTATAATCAATTTGGTAATATGACACCAGGAGGATTGGCTATGAAACGTACCATCATTATGTTTTCCATTTTGCTAATTTCACTCACATCGCTCAGTGCATGTTCCCTGGTAAAGAATACCCCTTCACCTCAACTCACGCTTGCTTCTGGAACTCTGCTTGATTCGGATGATTTCTCGACTATTCCAAACGGTTGGGGCACCATTGACCGAAGCGGAGGAGAAGTTGCATATGAATATGAAGGGATGACGATAAAAGTTAACACCCCCAATTTTTCATTTTTAACGGTTAATGGCAAACTATTTAAAAATTCTCGCATCGAGATAGATGCGGTTCTCCTCGAAGGTCCTTCTGATGATAATTTCGGAGTACTTTGCCGGTTTAAAGATTTCGAAAATTATTACGCGTTTGTGATCAGCCACGATGGTTACTTCGGAATTTACAAGGTATTGGATGGCGTGATGACTCTGGGAAACGTAACCGGCAATTTGGATTACAGTGATGCCATCCGCAAAGGTGGGGTAGTAAATCACATAACGGCTACATGCCATGGAGATATCTTATCTCTTACTGTGAACGATACACTGCTTTCGCAGATTCAAGATTCTTCATTCACTGAAGGTCAAATTGGCCTGATTGCCAGTGCTTACAGTGACCCTGGTGTGAAGGTTTTGTTTGACAATCTCGAAATCTACCAACCCTGATTTCTCAATGAAGGTTTTCTTTGATACGGTCGGCTGCCGCTTAAACCAGGCTGAAATTGAACATATGGCCGCTCAATTCAGGGCAGCAGGTCACCTCGTGGTTGACACTTCAGAAGGTGCTGACTTGGTGGTGGTGAACACCTGTGCCGTGACTGCCGCCGCGACATCCGACTCGCGCCAAAAAGCAAGGCAGGCTCAACTGGCCGGAGCTCACAAGATTGTGCTGACCGGCTGTTGGGCAACGCTTGAACCAGACAAGGCAAGAGAAATCCCGGGGGTAAGCGACGTTATATCCAACTTGGAAAAGATAAACCTTCCGATGAAAGTGATGGAATCAGAATCACTTGATTTCGACGTGGAGCCGATTGCCCGGCAGCCGCTTCCGGGAGCGCATAGCCATACACGCGCCTTTATTAAGGCACAAGACGGATGCGACAACTTTTGCACCTTTTGTGTCACAAGAGTTGCCCGCGGCAAAGGTCAAAGTGTTCGTAAGGAAGATGTGCTTGAAGATATCCTCCAGGCCGAGAGGGGAGATGTGCGCGAAGTGGTGCTCAGCGGCGTTCACCTGGGATCATGGGGCAAGGATGTCGGCCAAAAAGAGACGATTACTGATTTATTGTCTTATTTGCTCGACCAAACCCATATTGAACGCATCAGATTGTCTTCAATAGAACCCTGGGATCTTAATGAAGCGTTCTTTGAATTGTGGCAGAATCCGCGCTTATGTCCGCATTTGCATTTACCGCTTCAATCTGGTTCAGCCGGGGTCTTGAAGCGTATGGCTAGACACACCACACCGGCAGCCTTCGCCGACCTGGTCTCAATGGCGCGGCAGTGTATTCCAGGGGTTTCAATCACCACGGATGTTATTGTGGGTTTTCCGGGTGAGAGCGAAGAAGAATTTCATGAGAGTTTGGCTTTTGTCAAACAAATGCAATTCAGTGGCGGGCATGTGTTTCGTTATTCTGTGCGCGAGGGCACGGCGGCGGCAAAATTACCTCATCAAATCGATGGCAAGATTGCCAAACTGCGGGCAAAAGAAATGCAAGCGGTGATCAAAGCCTCTGAAGCGAATTACCTCTCAACTTTGATCGGTCAAGAGGTAAAGGTACTTTGGGAGGCTTCAGGATTACAAAACGAGAACGGCTGGACTTTGCACGGATTGTGTGGCTATTATATGAAAGTTGAGGCGTGGGCTGAATCCAACCGTTGGAACAAGCTGGATACTGTCGTTATCGAAGTAGTAAAAAAAGATGGTTTATCCGGAAAAATAACCAGCTTTAACTGAAAAATGGATGTTTACTCTTTTAAGCGTAAAAAGCAAATAAAATCACTCTGTTTGGTTGATGAAAAATGTTAAAAAATGATTGACCGCCTGTGATCTGAGAAGTATAATTTCTTGCTTTGTAGGTATGCATAGAATTGTGACTGAGAGATATTAATGGATTTTGAAGAAAACAAAGATACTACGGTAATCAAAAGAACGACAGATTATAAACCGGGTAAGAATTGGCGAAATATGTTGCTTGGCAGGCCGCTTTCCACCGCGGATGCCCCCCATCAAACCATTGGCAAGTTTCTTGGATTAGCCGTATTTTCTTCAGACGCCATGTCTTCAGTGGCTTACGCTCCCCAAGAAATGTTGTTGATCCTGGCAGCGGCTGGCGTCACTGCTTTTCATATTTCGATACCGCTTGCCATGGGCATTTGTGTGCTCCTGGCGATCTTAATCATCTCTTATGAACAAACCGTACATGCGTATCCAAATGGCGGTGGTGCATTCATCGTTGCCAGAGATAACTTAGGACCAGTGCCAGCCCAAACCGCTGCAGCAGCGCTTTTGACAGATTACATTTTAACAGTGGCAGTTTCGATCTCATCAAGCTCTGCTCAGCTTGTTTCTGCTTATCCTGCTCTTTATGAATATCGTGTTTGGATTGCTGTTGTTTTGGTGTTATTCGTTATGCTGGTAAACCTGCGAGGGGTTAAAGAATCAGGTATCACTTTTGCAATTCCGACTTATTTCTTCCTTCTAATGATGTACATCACCATTGGTGTCGGATTGGTGAGACTTTTGCTTGGTACTTTGGGTGTTGTAGATAATCCCCCAATGGATGTAATGGGAATTGAACAATCCATTCAACCCATTACGGCTTTTCTGATTTTGAAAGCATTTGCCAGTGGTACGACTGCTGTAACTGGCGTTGAGGCTATTTCTGATGGAATTACTGCTTTTAAGGAACCACGGTCAAAGAATGCAGGTACGACCTTAATTATTATGTCATTGATCCTGGGGTCATTGATGTTGGCGATTACTTTCTTGTCGAACCAGGTCGGCGTTCTTCCTTCTGAAGAAGAAACGCTCATCTCACAGCTGGCCCGTACTATTTTTGACAATCGCGGCATTTTATATATTGGAATCATCAGTGCAACCACCATTATCTTGGTTATGGCGGCAAATACGGCCTTTGCTGACTTTCCAAGGCTGGCGGCAATCGCAGCAGCAGACGGCTATTTGCCGCGTCAATTGACATATAGAGGAAGTCGTTTGGTGTTCTCCAGAGGCATTGTAGCGCTCGCCTTGATTGCAATATTACTGATCATTGGGTTCCAGGCCAGCGTATCAAGATTGATCCCCTTATATGCTGTGGGTGTATTTTTGTCGTTTACTTTTTCTCAATCCGGAATGGCCCGAAGATGGTGGAAAACCGGAAAGCTAAAACCCGGTGAGACCATTGTTGAGAAAGGCTCAACGCTTGTTTATGACAAACTTTGGAAACTAAAACTGATCGCAAATAGTGTTGGGGCTGTGATGACTGCGGTGGTTATGGTGGTGTTTGCCATCACCAAATTCATTGATGGTGCATGGTTTGTTATTGTTTTAATCCCGGTTCTTGTGCTTATATTTTCTTCAATTCACAAACATTATACAAAATTAGCGGGTGATCTATCGCTTGAGAATTACAGTGCAAAAAACCGAATTGTTCGGCAGCGGGTTATCATGCCGATTGGTGGTGTTCATAAAAGCACATTGGCTGCATTAAGATATGCCAAAACCTTATCCGATGATATTACGGCCGTCCATGTTTCGATTGATCCTCTTGAAACGAAAAAAGTTCAAGAAAAATGGGAAATGTGGGGAGACGGCTATCGTTTGGTAATATTAGATTCACCCTATCGCTTGTTTGTTGAACCTTTGTTAGAGTATATCGAAGAATTAGATGAATCCAAAGCGCCAAACGAGATTGTCAGCATCGTTGTGCCTCAATTTATCCCCCGACATTTTTGGAATGGTTGGCTGCATACGAACACGGCTGATACACTCAGGCGGGTCTTGCTTTATCGTAAAGATATCGTAATTATGGAAGTACCCTATCAAGTTGATTGATACGGATTAATCGAGGATAAATGAAAACTATTGTTGTTGGATGTGGACGAATTGGAGCAACGCTGGCCTATAGTCTTTATAAGCGAGGTCACGAAGTCTCTGTGGTAGATGATAACCCCTTATCATTTAACAATTTACCCGCAGATTTTCAAGGTCGTCTGCATGAAGGCGACGCCCTTAACCATGATGTTTTGATGCGCGCAGATCTGACTAATTGTGATGCTTTAGCTACAGTTACAAACAATGACGCACTAAACGCAGTGATTGCACATATTGCCAAAGTAGAATTCCAGGTTCCCAACATCATAGCCCGTAATTATGACCCTCACTTAAGGGCGTTGTTTGAAGCCCTTGGCATTCAAGTGGTGAGTTCAACCAGTTGGGGCGCACAAAGAATTGAAGAGTTGATGACTGATGGTGATTTTCGAACTGTCTTTTCTGCAGGGAATGGAGAGGTTGAAGTCTACGAACTGGTAATCCCTGATGGATTTGATGGCAAGAAAATATCAGATCTAATCAAATGTACGACTTGTAAGCCGCTCTCAATTTCTCGGGCTGGACGCGCATTTTTACCAGAAATAGATACTGAATTACGCTCAGGTGACCTGTTAAATGTAGCGGCAACTTTTGATGGTATTAACGAAACGCGCTCTCAGCTGCGCGAGGGAAAGAAGGCAGGTTAATATGTTTGTAATTATTGCAGGCGGCGGAAGAACAGGTGCGCAATTGGCTCGCTCATTATTAAGTGAAAATCATACTGTGCATGTTATCGAACATCGTAAAGAAGTATTGACTCGCATTCACAAAGAACTCCCCACCGAAGTGATCTTTCCGGGCAACGCGTTGGATACCCAGGTCTTGGAACAAGCCGGCATCAAGGAGGCGCAGGTATTTGCAGCCACAACCACATCAGATGCTGAAAACTTGAGCTTGTGTTTTCTGGTGAAGGAACGTTACAAGATTAAGAGAACGATTGCGCGTGTCAACAATCCCCGTGACGCATGGCTTTTCGACTCCAAGTTTAACGTGGATGTGGCAGTCAACCAGGCGGATATCCTTTCGCGATTGATCCAGGAAGAAATGTCTCTGGGAGACATGATGACCCTGCTCAAGCTAAAACGCGGACGTTATTCATTGGTTGAAGAAAAGATCCCATCTGGCTCAAAAGTTTGCGGGGTTTCGATTAAAGACTTAAAACTGCCAGCAAGTTGTGTAATCGCCGCCATTCTCCGTCATGGAGAGATTGTTTTACCACGTGGAACCACCGTGCTGAAAATCGAAGATGAAGTTCTCGCGATCACCGATACAGAAGGCGCCAGACAATTGGCCGCTATTTTGGGTAATGCAGAATAGCGAAAATCATCTTTGACCAAGTCTAAACGTTAAGGTATAATTCACGTTTGCATTCAAAAAAGTCAGTGATTGAGAGGAACACAGCATGACCAAAAGGACTTACCAACCGAGAATGCGCCGCCGTTTGCGTGTGCATGGATTCCGATCTCGCATGGCGACAGCCGATGGACGAGAAGTGTTAAAACGCCGCCGTACAAAAGGCCGCCACAAGTTAACTGTTTCAATGAATAACCATGTAAAAAGGATTCAATGGTAATTTCTGACCATAAAGGCTAGCCTTGAACTCGTTTCTGGTAGATTTGATTGCAGAAGAGAGAAGGCAGGTTGATGGGTGAAACCAAAGTTTCGAATTACCCGAGCGATTGACTTCAAGCGGGTGCGTCATTTAGGCAAAACTTATACGCACCCGCTTGCAGTGTTAAAGATAGCTCAGGGTGAAGCAGAAAATTCGCGGGCAGGAATAGTAACTGGAAAAAGTATTGGAAATGCGGTTGTCAGAAATCGCGCCAAGCGTCGGTTAAGAGCTACTTTATCCAAGTTTCTCCCGTTTTTACTAAAACCATCAGATCTATTGGTAATTGCCCGCGAACCTATAAATAACGCTACATCTGTTGATCTTATGAACGCAGTGAGGCAGTTGTTGAATAGAGCGGAATTGATCGACCCGGAAGACTATGATGCAGGCAGACCAGCAAGTTGAGGTTGTTGAACCTCGATTAAGAGATTTACCATTCAAAATTGGAAACATCCCCAGATTCATTTTTTTAGGATTGATCAGGGGATACCAGAAGGCGATCTCACCGGCGTTACCAGCGGATACATGCAGATTTTATCCGACCTGCTCACATTATGGATATCAGGCAATTTACAAGTACGGTGCCATCAAAGGCACCGGAATGGCAATTTGGCGTGTACTACGCTGCAATCCCTATAATCCCGGTGGATTTGACCCGGTGCCATAAGCGAAAATAATCAAGATATAATGAAGAGACCCCAATCAATAAAGGGAAAGCTAAAGAATGAAAAATAAAATACTGACCATTTTTATTGTAATATCCGTGCTCGCGATCTCCTTAACCTCTTGTTCTGATATGAACTCAACTGCCACCAGTTGGGGAGGGGCGACTGTCACGGATTCAGCAGTATATTTTGCTGATGGAATGCAAGTTATTGCATTAAGGCTGGATAATGGTGCTGAAATTTGGGCTTATCCTGAAAAGGCAGCAGCAAATAGAACATTCCTCGCAGCACCTGTGCTTGTGGGTGAGCAATTGATCATTGCGGATGCAGGCAACCTTCTAACCAGCATCAACAGCCGCGATGGTGTTACCCAAAATTGGCAATTTGCGGGTGCGAAGGGCAAATATATTGATTCTCCATTGGTGGTTGGTGAAACTATTGTTGCCCAAAATGCGGATAATTCAATCTATGCTTTGGACCTTAAAGGGACAAAGTTGTGGGCTTTTACTGCTGAGCATTCTTTCTGGGCTCAACCTGCAAGTGATGGTCAATTAGTGTTTGCTCCCAATTTTGATCATTATCTTTATGCAGTAAATCTTGAGACCGGTGTTCTACGATGGAAGACAGAGCTCAAGGCTTCGCTTGTTGCCCGCCCGACACTGGTTGACGGTGTCATTTATGTCGGCAATCTCAATGGAGATTTTTTTGCTGTTGACAGTGAAAGAGGCACCATCCTTTGGGAAACCAAGGTCGCTGGTGGAGTATGGGCAGCACCGATTTTTGTCGATGGTCTGTTGTATTTTGGTGACCAGACCGGCATTGTCAATATTCTTGACGCAGCCGATGGCTCTGTTGTAGATTCAATTAATGTTGAGTCAGGAATAGTTGGGTCAGGTGTTATCGTCACAGATGGCATTGTGTTTGGCAAAGAGAATGGCGATATCATAACAATTGGTTTCGACGGGTCAAATCTTGGAACTAAAACTGTTGGCGGCTCAATCTATTCTAACCTTTCAATTAATGGCAATTTGTTTGTTGTAGTTGCCACTAAAGGTGATAATCCCCTCGTAGCATTTGACACTGATGTCAAACAGAGCTGGGTTTACACCACCTCCAAGAAATAAGGATGGCATAAACCATGTGGGATACCATTATTATCAATCCGTTTATAAATCTGCTTTTGTGGATTTACATGATGGTAGGCAACTTTGGTGTTGCCATCATCCTGTTTACCACATTAACTAGAGTTATTTTGTACCCATTGACTGCAAAACAGATCAAGGGTGCACAGGCTATGCAGGAATTGCAGAAAAACAAACGCTACCTGGATATTCAAGAGAAATACAAAGGCGATAAAGAAAAATTAGCTCAAGAACAGATGAAACTTTATCAAGAGCTAAAGATAAATCCGCTTTCTTCTTGTTTACCAACTTTGCTGCAGTTTCCGATCATTATTGGTCTTTATCAGGCATTGATCCAAAGTATTGCCTCAGCGCCTCTTGATCTATTGAAATTGACCAGACACCTCTACCCTGACTTCCTAAAAATTCCCGATCTAATTCCGCTGAATACTCAATTTTTGTGGATGGAATTAGGACAGCCGGAGCGTCTTTACATCCCCGGAATCAGTTTTGGAATTCCGATTTTGACCATCATAGTTGTCATCACAACCTACATTTCATCTAAAGTTATAGCACCACCTCCACAACCGGGTGCCAATGACCAGGGTGCCATGATGACCAAGATGATGAATATTTATATGCCGATCTTGATGGGTTGGTTATCTTATACACTTTCTGCAGGTTTGGCACTATACTTTGTTGTGTCCAACGTGATTCAAATTTTGCAATACGCTATAACTGGTAAAATATATTGGGGAAACGTGTTCCCTTGGTTAAAGAAAACAGAAATTAAAAAACCCTGATAGCAGAGAATCGAGACAAAATATGCCCCAGGAAAAAACTACTCTTGAAGTAATTGCACCTACTACAGATGAAGCCATTGCCAATGGTCTAAAACAATTGGGAATCAGTGAAGATTTGGTAGATGTTGAAATACTGGATGCAGGGTCTCGCGGGTTATTAGGAATTGGTGGAAGACAATCTCGTGTACGTTTAACCATCAAAGCAGAACCTGAAAAAGCAGCAGAATCCAAACCGCAATCAGCCACAAGGAGCTCATCTGCATCAGCGAGCGAGATGGTTGAGTATCGTGAATCAAAAAGCATTGATGTAGACGCTCTTTCAGAAGACGAAAAACAGGCACTCAAGGTCTCGAAGACAGTGGTGGTTGAACTGCTCGAACGTATGCGTGTGAAGGCAGTGGTTGAACCCTGTTATATTGCACCTGAAGACGACAAAGATGAGCGAATCATCCTGATCGACATTCAGGGAAATGATTTGAGCATTTTAATTGGTAGAAGGTCAGAAACCTTAAATGCACTTCAATATATTTCTAGCTTGATTGTCAGCAAAGAATTGGGCCGCTGGGTTCCAATGATGATTGATGTGCAGGGTTATCGCAAGCGTCGTGACCGTCAACTCAGGCAGTTGGGCCGCAAAATGGCCGAACAGGCCATTCAAACCGGCAGACGGCAGGTGCTTGAACCGATGCCAGCAAATGAACGGCGAGTCATCCATCTTGAGTTGCGAAATCACCCTGAAGTGATTACCGAAAGTATGGGCGAAGAACCCTACCGCAAGGTAACCATCTCACCAAAAAACTAGCACTTCAAAAGAATCCGGTTTTCCGGATTCTTTTTTTAATTATGCGAATAGGGTAAAATTGTCAGACAATTCGATTTGCGGTATCAGGAGTGATCATGAATGCAGTAGAAATCATCATCAAAAAGCGCGATAAACTGGAATTATCCAGAGAAGAAATTGAATTTTTTATTAATGGATTGTCGAGCAAACAAATCCCGGATTATCAGGCTGCAGCATGGCTGATGGCAGTAGTGCTAAATGGTATGAATGAAAGAGAAACCACTGATCTCACCCTGGCCATGGCAAACTCAGGTGAAGTGCTGGATTTGAGTGGGGTGGTTCCCATTGAGGTGGATAAACATTCTACGGGCGGAGTTGGTGATAAAACCACGCTGGTGGTGGAACCTTTAGTAGCTGCCTGCGGACTACCCGTGGGTAAGATGTCGGGCCGGGGATTGGGTTTCAGCGGTGGCACACTGGATAAGGTTGAAGCTATTCCGGGGTTTCGTACTTCGTTTACGCGTGATGAGTTCATCAGTTTGCTGCGTGATACCGGGTTGGTATTAGCCGGTCAAAGCGGCGATATGGCGCCAGCGGATGGTGTGCTTTATAAACTGCGTGATGTCACCGGCACTGTGGATTCCATCCCATTAATTGCTTCATCAGTCATGAGCAAGAAAATAGCAGGCGGAGCTCAAGCTATCGTACTGGATGTGAAAATTGGTGTCGGCGCATTCATGAAAAACCTCGATGATGCTCGAAAACTTTCTCAATTGATGGTGTCGATTGGCAAACTGAGCGGGCGAAGGGTGATAGCCTTGCTGTCAGAAATGAACCAGCCGCTAGGCTGCGCTGTCGGCAATGCTCTTGAAGTCAAAGAGGCCATAGAAACTCTGCATGGTAAAGGTCCTGCAGATTTTACAGAACATTGTCTGCATGTTGCTTCTCACATGTTGGTCGTTGGCGAAAAAGTAAATGATCTGGTTGAGGCTCGTGCGCTGGTTGAAAAAACGATTAACAGCGGTGAAGCGTGGCAAAAATTCCGCCAGATGGTGATCAACCAGGGTGGGGATGTCTCTTTTGTAGACTATCCCGAAAAGATGCCGCTGGCACCGGTGATCGAAACCATCCTTGCTTCTTCAGATGGTTATTTGAAGTGGATAGATGCCAAAGAAATCGGTGAAACGACTGTTGAGATGGGGGCTGGCCGCAAGAAAAAAGATGATCTGATTGATCACGCGGTGGGTGTGATCATCCATCACAAAGTGGGTGATAAAGTCAGCAAGGGTGACGCATTATTCACACTGCATGCCAATAGTCAATCAAGTTTCGATATGGCAAAAGAAAGAATCTTTAAAGCTCACGTGATGAGCGAATCTGTGTGTGAACCGCTGCCACTGTTTTATAACTAATCATCATCAAAAAAAATCCATCACTTCTGTTTGGAATTATTAAGTGATGGTCAATAGGTTAAGTGTAAGTCCCCGATCTCACTAGAAATCGGGGACTAAATTTATTTTCTGGAAGTTGTTATTTACCCATGACCTGATTCAGAAAGACTTTCAAGATCGAAGGATCAAAGTGCGATCCTGATTGAGAAAGTAGGTGTTCATAGACTCTTTTCTCTTCCCAGGCTTTGCGGTAGGGGCGGTCTGATGATAGCGCATCCCACACATCGATGATGGCAAATAACCGTGCGCTCAGAGGAATATCTTCGCCTTTTAGTTTGCGGGGATAACCCGTGCCATCCCATTTTTCGTGATGGCAGTAGGGGATATCAATTGCAGGACGCAGGAAGGATATGGGGGCAATCAATTTGTACGCCAGTTCTGGGTGCGTACGCATTACTTTCCATTCTTCATCATTTAGCGGGCCAGGTTTGAGCAAAATTTGATCAGGGATGCCCATTTTTCCAATGTCGTGCAGTAATGCGCCGCGCCTGATATTGTTCAGTTCCATACCCTGAACGCCGACTGCCAGAGCAAGTCGTTCGGTCATTTCAGTGACGCGACGAGCATGACCTTCGGTTTCTTCATCTCGTAATTCAAGGGCACTGGCCCAGCCTTCCAGGGTGCTGTCATACGCCACCATCAGGTCCATGTTTGAACGCTGTAGATTGTCAAACAATTCGCCATTATCAATGGCAATGGCTGCCTGGGTAGACAACATGGTGAAGAAATTGATCCAATCACCGGTTACTTTGAATGTGGCCTGGCTAAAAACTTCGAGAACGCCTTTAACCTGACCTTTGGCGATCAAGGGGATGGCGTAATAAGAATTGAAACCGGCATCGCGGAATAACCTGGCACGCGGCGAATATAGAGCCGCTTTTTCAAGATTGGGTTCCTGCATCAAGCGGCGTTCGAGGGCGCAGATGCCTGCAAGATCATCGCCCATGCGGCTGAAACTGCGCAAAATGCGTGTGTCATAAATGCCGCGGCTGGTGATGCAGTTGAGTGTTTGAGAGAATGGGTTGAGCGATTGGATGATCGCTCCATCCATTTCAAGTTGAGTGAGGGCGCTGCCAAGCAAGAAATCGAGCGTTACCTTGATGTCTGAGCTGCCGGTTATTGCAAGGTCAATATCATGTAATGAAGCGAGTTGCTGAAGCTGCCGGGTTGTCTGGTCATTAAGTGTTGTTCTGCGAATTGCCGAGGCAGCAATATCTGCCAGCGCGGTTAGAATGCGAACTTCTTCATCAGTGAAGGCTTCTTTCCTTCCAAGCCATAAGATGCCTATGGTTTCTCCTTGCAGAGACAAGGGCAGCCCAATGATTGAATCAATATCCTTCATCCATGCGGAGGTTGATAATTGTTCATCAATACTGACATTGTTGATCATCACTGGTGAAGTGCTTTTCCATACCGAATCTGAAATGGTTAATTCATCTGGTAAGGAATTATTGGAGGTTTGAGCCCACTTACCAGAGGCAATTTCGCTGAACTGCTGATGAGAGATGGGGTCTTTCGTTACCAGGGCAATAGCCTCTGCTTGAACTGTTTTTGTTAGTTCATCAAGAAGAATAGAGAGTAATTCTTTACGGTCGCGAGCTTCACGCATTGCCAATGATAATGTAGAGATAGCTGCAAGTTCTTTAATGCGTTGATTTTCAGCTTCAAAAAGACGGGCATTCTCAAGTGCTACTGAAACCTGCCCTGCCATGGATACGAGTAGTTGTTTATGTTCTTGATCAAAGGCGTTACTTTTGTGTGATTGCATCGAAATCGCACCGAGAAGATGATCACGGCCAACAAGCCAGGTTCCAAGCCAGGAACCGGTATTATCTTTTTCATCGTAAATGGCGACTTCTGGTAATTTGTCGACACGCAATTCCTGGGTGATGAGAGTTTGACGGGTTTTCATAACCCAGCTCATCAAACCGGTTTCTTTGATGGTTAATTGTTTATTGGTAAGCTCAGGCAATTTGTTGCCTGTGGCGTCAGCCATCAATAATTCCATCTCATGGGTTTTATGGTCGTAAAGTGCGAGAAGGAAGGTGTCGGGTTTGAAGAATTCAAGGATCTGTTCGTATAAACGTTTAACCAACACATTAGAATCCAGTTCGTTGCTGGTAACTAAAGCTGTTTTGTAAAGTGCGCTCATCTCATGGGATGTGCGTTCAATTTTTTCAAAGAGATTGATACGCTCAATGGAAGAGGCGATATGATTGGCTATGGTCTTTAATAATTGTTCATCTTCGACTGCAAACGCATTTACCGTACTCGCTTCAAGATTAATAACGCCATATACTTCTTCTGCAACAATGATCGGAACGCACAACTCAGAGCGGGTTTCTATATCCACTTCAAAGTAATCGGGATCCACGCTGGTGTCTGGCACAAACTTCGAGATGCCGTTCTTGGCGACCCAACTGGTAATTCCACGATCCAGGCGGATGATAATTTGTGTTGATTCACTGGGGTCATATTGACTGCCGCGATGCCTGCAAAGCACACTGCTTTTCTTATCGAAAAACATAAACCAGCAGCGGGCAGGGGCCAGGCTTTCTCTAACAATTCGTGTGCATTCCTCAAACATCTCATCCACGGTGTGTGCTTGCGCAATCTTGGCGGAGAGTGTGTTTAAGACCTGCAACTCACGGAACTTGGATTTTCCAAGGCGTGTGTAATAACTGAGTTCTGTAATTTCGCGTGAAATGACAGATACTCCAATCACCTGTTTGTCTTTGGTAATGGGAGAAAAGGATGTTTCGAATACGCGTTCACCTTCAGAAATAAGGACTGATTCCTGGTCGGTAAAGGAATTTCCTTTAAGTGCGTTTTCCAAGTTATCAAGTAATGGCTTAATTAGGGGAACATGATCGTATTCTCGGATGTTGTTGCCGAGCGCAAAAGTGACGCCAAAGGCTTTATGCAATAAATCCACAGCAGCAGGATTTATGGCTGTGAAATTGTATTTGGTGTCAATCGACCAAATACCATCCTGACTGTGGTAGATAATATCTTCGAAAACCCTGTTGTCTACGTCAATGAACATTCTTAAAACTTGACCTACCTTCTTGTGGAAAAAGGTTGTAGATAGAATGCGTGGTTATATATATCACAAGATATAGGTTACGTTTTCAGAGAAAAAAATGCTGTAATTTTTATGTAAAAAACTAAATAAAACGGTTTTTATTCATTCTTTATGTTTGATTATTTCGTTTTTTTGTGGGATAATTACAAAAAGTGATGATGGAAACGAGTAAGTTTTCATTTCTTTCTAAAGCGAACCTGGAAACGGTGAGAGCCAGGCAGTAGAGTGAAACTGAAAATCCTTCCGGAGCTGTGACCTGAACGCGGATCATCCGCTTGTAAGTGAGCCGGTCCCTTCGACCGTTACCCTGAAGCAGGTTTGTTGTAATGACGCACCTGACCGAGCGCTCACGAAAGTGAGAAGCAGGGTGGTACCGCGGAATTTTCCCCGTCCCTGATTTGGGAGGGGATTTTTTTATTCTTGGAGGCTTTATGTTCAAACCGGTTTCACCAAAGCTGGATGTTATCCAGATGGAAGAGAAAGTATTATCACATTGGAAAAAACAGGATGTCTTTCACCAGAGCATGGATCTGCGAAAATCTGGTAAGGAATATGTGTTTTTCGAAGGCCCTCCGACAGCCAACGGCAAACCAGGTGTGCATCATGTTTTAGCCCGCGCCTTCAAGGATATTTTTCCGCGTTATAAGACCATGCGCGGCTATCATGTTTCACGCCGGGGCGGCTGGGATACACACGGCCTGCCTGTTGAAATCGAGGTTGAAAAGAAACTTGGGTTTAAAAATAAGCGTGATATTGAAGAATATGGCATCGGCAAGTTCAATGAACTTTGCCGTGAGTCTGCTTTCACCTATATCAAAGATTGGGAGAAGTTAACCGATCGCATTGGCTATTGGGTGGATCTTGATACTGCTTATATCACTTATAAAAATGAATATATTGAGTCTATTTGGTCGATCTTGAAAAATTTCTGGGATCGCGATTTACTCTACCAGGGTTACAAAGTGGTGCCTTACTGTCCGCGCTGCGGAACCCCGCTCTCAGACCATGAAGTGGCGCAAGGTTACAAAGAAGTCAGCGATCCATCGCTTTTTGTACGTATGAGGTTGATAGATAAACCAGACACATCACTTTTGGTGTGGACGACCACACCCTGGACGCTGCCGGCAAATGTCGCTGTGGCAGCCGGTGAAAATGTAGATTATGTTAAAGTTCATCGAGAACTTGATGAAGGCGAAGAATGGCTTATCCTTGCTGAAGCACTGCTTGACAAAGTGTTTGGTGATGAAAAGGTCACAGTGGTTGAACGCTTCAAGGGTAAGGAATTAAAAGGTGTTCAGTATCAGCCATTGTTTACTTTTTTGCCGACCGAAAAACCTGCTCATTATGTCATTTTGGGTGAGTTTGTAACCACTGAAGATGGTTCGGGTTTGGTGCATATCGCCCCGGCCTTTGGTCAGGATGACATGCAGGTTTCTCAGGAAAACGATTTACCTGTTTTATGTACTGTGGCTCCTGATGGGTCCTTTATCGAGGAAGTAAAAGATTGGGCTGGTTTGTTTGTTAAGGATGCGGATCCCCTGATAACAAAGAACCTCGAAGATCGCAATTTGCTTTTCAAAGCCATGCTTTATACACATACCTATCCTTTCTGTTGGCGCTGCAGCACCCCGCTTTTGTATTATGCGCGACCCACCTGGTACATCCGCACCAGCCAGTTTAAAGACCGCCTGGTTGAAATTAATAATCAGATCAACTGGTACCCAGAACATATCAAAAAGGGTCGTTTTGGCAACTGGTTGTCTAACAACATCGACTGGGCGCTTGGACGAGAACGTTATTGGGGTACCCCGCTGCCAGTTTGGGAATGCGAAGAATGCCACACTCAAACCTGTATCGGTTCGGTCGCTGAGCTGTCAGAGAAAGCAGGGCGTGACCTGACTAACTCTGATCTGCACCGTCCGCATGTGGATGAGGTTACGCTACAGTGCCCGGATTGCAGCAAGCGCATGCACCGTGTGCCTGAACTGATTGATGTCTGGTTTGATTCAGGCTCAATGCCTTACGCCCAATGGCATTATCCTTTTGAAAATGTTGAGAAGTTCAAAGAACAATTTCCGGCTGACTATATCTGCGAGGCTGTGGATCAGACCAGAGGTTGGTTCTATTCACTGCACGCCATCAGCACGCTGCTCTTTGACTCTCTTTCGTATAAAAACGTGATCTGCCTGGGTCTTATCCTTGATGGACAGGGGCAGAAGATGTCAAAAACCCGCGGCAACGTGGTTTCACCGTGGGAAGTGCTCGACAAAAACGGCGCGGATGCCATGCGATGGTACCTGTATACTGCGAGTCCTCCAGGACAAGAGAGGCGCTTCTCAAGCGATTTGGTTGGAGAAGTGCTGCGCAACTTTACGCTTACGCTTTGGAATACGTATTCTTTCTTTGTGACATACGCTAACCTTGACGGCTGGAAACCCGAGAAGGGTGCCAAAGTGGAATACAGCCTGTTGGATCAATGGCTGCTTTCATCTCTGCACACACTGGTAAGAGATGTGACCCAGGCACTGGAAACCTACGATGTGATCGGAGCGACCCGTCCGATTGAACAATTTGTGGATCAGCTTTCGAACTGGTACCTTAGACGCTCACGCCGTCGTTTTTGGAAGAGCGGTTCAGACACCGATAAACAGGCAGCTTATGCAACCTTATATGAAGCGTTGGTCACCGTGAGCAAGCTTTTGGCACCCACCATGCCCTTCATCGCGGATGAACTCTTCTTGAACCTGGTGGGTTCTGTAGAAGAAGGTCTGCCAGATTCTGTGCATCTGATGCTTTGGCCTGAATACGACCCTGCTCGCATTAATGAAAAACTCAACCGTGATATGAGCCTGGTAATGAAGCTCACCTCACTCGGGCACGCCGCCCGCAACAAGGCCAACCGCAAGGTTCGCCAACCGCTTTCAGAAGCAGCTTTTGCCGTCAGCACTCGTGATGAAGCATCCGTTTTGTTGGAATACGCCGACCTGCTGGAAGACGAATTGAATGTTAAGACGGTGCGTTCGCTTAACTCAGCCTCTGAAGCGGTGAGCTACGCGCTCAATCCGCAGCCCAAGCAATTGGGCCAGAAATACGGCAACCGCTTCCCCGACATCCGCAAAGCCGTTTTGGCATTGGAACCCGAAAAGTTCGCACAACAACTGCTGGCTGGCGAATCTATTGCCGTTATGGTTAATGGTGAAGAATTGCTGCTGCAGCCTGATGAAGTTGAAGTGCGCATCCAGGCCAGAGAGGGTTATGCAGTTGGTGCTGAAGGCGCATATCTGGCTGCATTGGTAACAGACCTGACCCCGGAACTGGTGCAAGAGGGATTAGCCCGCGAATTTGTTCGCCGCGTGCAAGACCTGCGCAAGACCGCTGAGCTTGAGATCGCTGATCGTATCGTGCTTTACTACAAAGCCACCCCTGGCCTCAGCGAAGCAATCAAAGCTTTTTCAGATTACATCCAGACCGAGACCCTCACGGTAGAGTTGATTGCTGGCGAAATTCCAACAGACAGCGTGCCGTTTGATGATGAATTTGACAACGAAAAAGTGTCGCTCGGGTTAAAAAAGGCATAACTTAAAGGGGCTCCGCAAGGGGCCTCTTTTTTTTGATATGATTACAACAAAAAACATAGAAGTTAACGTAGAAAAAATTTATTTTTTGAACTAATATTTTTGAAGAACTAATTTCCGGATATGGAGATATAAAGCGTGGTTATTCGTGAAAGCGGCATGCCTGAAATGGAAAGATGGGAGTCTTTTTTTGACCCTCATGCTATTTTATTGGCATTTGGATTATCCTCAGAGGATAAAACAATTATTGATTTTGGCTGCGGATATGGAACTTTTTCTATCGTGGCGGCTGAAATTTCTCTTGGTGATGTATATGCTTTTGATAACGATGACTACTTTCTTGCTGAAAGTCGAAAACGAGCAACAGAAAAAGGTTTGGAAAAGGTTCACTGTATCCAACGAGATTTCGTAAAAGAAGGGGTAGGAATGCAGTCTGGATCAGCAGATTTTGTCATGCTTTTTAATATCTTGCATGCCGAAAATCCAATCAATATTTTACTTGAGGCTTATAGAGTTTTGGCTCCTAAAGGGAGAGCGGCAGTAATCCATTGGAATTATGATCCCCTAACCCCTCGCGGCCCTTCAATGGATATTCGACCAAAACCTGAACAATGCCAAATCTGGATGCAAGACGCAGGGTTTGAACTGATTGCACCTAAACTTGATTTTCCACCATATCATTATGGGTGGTTAGGGCAAAAAGCGGAATAAAATAATTCAATCACTAATGGAGAGTAGATCATGAATATTCTATTTATCGTCAATGATGCACCTTATGGTACAGAAAAAGCCTACAATGCTTTCCGCATGGCGATGGCACTTCAAAAGGAACATGCAGAAAACGTGCAATTGAGCATCTTTTTAATGGCGGATGCCGTGACTTGCGCATTACCAAATCAAGTTACACCACAGGGATACTATAATATTGAACGCATGGTTAAGGCGGTCATCAGCAAAGGGGCAAGTGTGAAAGCCTGCGGGTCTTGTTCCGATGCCAGGGGAATTCGGGAAATTCCTTTGATTGAAGGTGTTGAAATAAGCACCATGAGTCAACTCTGTCAATGGACAGTTGAAGCGGATAAAGTTTTAACTTTTTAGACAAAAACGGCTCAAAACGAGGGGATGAAAAAATAAGGTAAAATTAAAGATTGGTGAATGAATACCTCACTAAATAATTTAAATTGAGGGTATTCGTTTAATCCATCTGCACGCATTACTTATCCTTGGTTGGAGGTTCTTTTGAAGAAATTTTTAAAGTCAATTCGCTGGTTATTATTGATTGCTTCTATCATTGTAATCATTGACCAGCTAACCAAATATTTTGTCAGACAATATTTGGGTTACGGCGAAACCTGGGCACCATGGGATTGGATGATGCCTTATGCCCGTTTACTTCACATCCATAATACTGGAGCCGCATTTGGATTGTTCAAAAATGGCAACCCTGTTTTCATGGTGCTGGCGGTAATTGTTTCAGGTGTGATTATTTACTACTATCCTCAAATCCCCAAGGAAGATAAAGTCATCCGCTTTGCACTCTCACTGCAACTGGCTGGCGCAGTAGGTAATCTGATTGACCGTATTTTCTTTGGGCGTGTTACAGATTTCTTTTCGGTGGGAAACTTCGCCATATTCAATGTGGCGGATTCATCCATCACGGTGGGTGTATTTCTCTTGTTGGTTGCCGTCTGGGTGCAAGATCGCAATGAAAAGAAAAAAATGGCGGCTGCCAAGTTGGAAGAACCATTTAGTGAACCTGTAAATGAAACTGGAAGCGAGAATTGAGCTCAAATCGGTTAGCCTTCAAGGTCATGGAAGAAGACAGCGACAGGCTGGATAAGTTTCTGGCGATAAAATTGCCGGATTTCTCACGTTCCAGGCTGCAAGCTTTGATCAAAGAAGGTGTGGTGATGGTTAATCAACAAGCCATTACCAAAACCGGTTTTGTGGTTGAACAGGGGAACGTGATTGAAATTTTGGTGCCCGAAACAGTCAGCAGTGAACTTATCCCTGAAAAAATTGATCTGGATGTGATCTTCGAAAACAGCGACCTGGCCGTGATCAACAAACCCGCTGGCATGGTTGTGCACCCTGCAGCGGGGCATGATACCGGCACGCTGGTGCATGCCGCTTTGGCACGGTTTACCGACCTGCAAGGCATTGGCGGCGAACTAAGACCAGGTGTGGTGCATCGTTTGGATAAAGATACATCAGGCCTGATTGTGATTGCCAAGAACGAAAAGGCGCACCGCTGGCTTCAAGAGCAATTCAAATCACGTAAGGTTGAGAAGGTTTATATTGCCCTTGTAGATGGCAAACCACCCACACCGACAGGAAGAATTGAAGCTGCCATTGCGCGCGATCCCTCACACCGAAAAAAAATGGCTGTGGTCTCCGAAATGAAGGGCAGGGCATCTACCACGGAATACCATACGCTAGAATCTTTTAGAGAGCACACTTTACTAGAAGCCCATCCTGAAACTGGCCGCACCCACCAAATCAGACTGCATTTGGCATTTTTGAAATGTCCGATCACTGGTGATACTGTCTACGGACGCAGTCATCCTTCTGTTGACATTAAGCGCCACTTTCTGCATGCTGCCAGATTGAAAATCACCCTACCTGGAGAAAAGACGCCAAGATTATTTGAGGCGCCACTGCCGGCGGAACTATTGGCTGTTTTGGATTACATACGCTAAATTTGGAGTGAAACATGACTATTGTTGATTTACGCTCTGACACAGTCACAAAACCGACCCCCGAGATGCGTGAAGCGATGTCCAACGCTGAAGTTGGTGATGATGTGTATGGTGAAGATCCAAACGTGAATAAGCTGCAAGAAGCGGCGGCAGACATGCTGGGCAAAGCTGCGGGTTTGTTCGTTCCCTCAGGAACAATGGGAAATCTGATTGCCGTTATGGTTCACTGCCAACGCGGTGATGAAGCCATCATGGGAGACAAAGGCCACACTTTTTCGTTTGAAGCGGGCGGCATTTCTGCATTGGGAGGTGTGTTTCCACATACCTTGCCTAACCAGGCTGATGGCACTTTGAAACTTGATCAAATTTTAGGCGCAATCAGGCCTGATGATGTACATCATCCGATCTCAAAATTGGTGATTCTTGAGAATACCCAAAACCGCTGCGGAGGGGTCGTTCTCACAAAAGCATACACGGATGAAGTAGGCAAATTAGCCCATAATCATGAAATGATGCTGCACATAGACGGCGCACGTATTTTTAATGCAGCCGTTGCCTTAAACACCAGTGCCAAAGCGCTGGTTGAAGCTGCTGACAGTGTTACTTTTTGCTTGAGTAAGGGGTTATGCGCACCGGTAGGATCCGTGCTGTGCGGTTCACGCGAATTTATTGACAAGGCAAGACGAATTCGCAAAATGCTGGGCGGCGGCATGCGTCAAGCAGGAATTTTAGCTGCCGCTGGACTTGTAGCAATAGATACGATGGTAGACCGGTTGGCTGAAGATCACTGCCGTGCTCGTGAGTTGGCAAATGGTTTAGCCAAACTCGATGGCATCCACTTTGAGATGGGGATGCCCGAAACAAATATGGTCTTTCCATCATTTGGTTCTGAAATTAAAGATAATGCAGCAGACCTTGCTAAAAAATTGTCATCTGAAGGCATCAAGGTTAGCGCAGTTAGTGAAAGGCGTTTACGATTAGTGACTCATGCCTGGGTGGATGATGCCGCGGTTCAGCAAACATTAATCGCCTTTGCAAAAGTACTGGCATAGGCTTTTGAAGTTGTCTGGACAATTATCCAGTCTTAAAGGGCTGTTTTTTCAAATCGGGTATAATTAATTGTTAGCCAAAGTATAAAAATTATGAGGATATTATGAACCCTTTTGTGACCATTAAAGATATTGATCAAGCCGCACAAGCCATCACCCAGAAGATCAAAATTTCACCGCAGGTGGCCCTGGTTTTAGGCTCCGGGTTGGGCGGTCTGGCTGATGAAGTGATTGACCCGGTTATCATTTCTTATGCAGACATTCCCAATTGGCCGGTTTCGACCATTCATGGGCATGCCGGCAGGCTGGTGATCGGATCGCTGGCAGGAGTGCCGGTTATGGTCATGCAGGGAAGGGCGCATTATTATGAAGGCTATAACATGGATCATGTTACCTTGCCGATCAGAGTGATGCAGCATATGAAAATCGGCACGATCATCCTCACCAATGCGGCGGGGGCGATAAACCCTGATTATGAGCCGGGTGATGTAATGGTCTTGAACGATCACATTGGCTTGATAGGCATGGCTGGATTGAACCCGCTGCGGGGTCCCAACCTCGATGAGTTTGGCGAACGCTTTCCAGATATGAGCCAGGTTTATGACCGTGAATTAATTAAGCAATCTCATGAAATTGCCACAAAAAGTAATATTAACCTCCATCAAGGCGTTTATGTTTGCCTTTCTGGTCCTTCGTTCGAATCACCTGCAGACCTGCGTTTTCTGCGCGGGATAGGGGCAGATGCCGTTGGAATGTCTACTGTGCCTGAAGCAATTGTTGCCAGGCATGGAAGAACCAGGGTGCTGGCTTATTCAGGAATCAGCAATAAAGCCAATCTGGATGGAAACACAGAAACAACGCATGAAGAAGTTTTGGCAGCAGGTTCATTAATTGTGCCAAAGTTAACGACACTGATTATGGGTGTTCTTAAATCTCTCAGTGCATAATCAAAAAAAATGACAGTCTGGTAGTGAAACGTTTTTAATGGATGCCATCTTACGTTTTCTCACGCAATACGAGATACTATTGTTTATATTGTTTGGAGCAGTGATTCTGATCTATGTCAGAAAGGTTTACCTGGCATGGCGAGACTGGTCTGTGGCATTGTTTGGCTTGGAGAAAGAACTTTCACAACGCAAAATCAATGCAGGTTTATCTTTGGTGCTATTTAGCACTTTATTGGCGATTGGACTTTTTGTCATCATCACTTTTGTGACGCCATCAGTGCCGGGAGTATTTCAAGTAGCGACCCCCACTGTGGATATGACCGCACAACCAACCATAATTGTCGAGACGCCGATGGTAGAAAGCACTACACAAGGTTTGATTCCAACATTGAGTGCCTTCTTAAACAAAGGTTGTGTACCAGGTCAGGTAAACTGGCGTTATCCGCTGGATGGCGAAGGCGTCAGCGGACAGGTGGAACTAAGCGGCACGGTAAACATCCTCAATCTTGGATACTATAAAATAGAATATTCACCGATGGATCAGGATAATTGGATTTCTATTTTGGCTGGTCGCGAGGTGATTGATAATGCCCCCTTTGGCAGTTTGTGGAATTCTGCTGACCTGACCCCGGGCGACTATAAAATTCGAATTGTGGTTTTTACCAACGATGACGAAAAATTGCCGGAGTGTGAGATCAAAATATTGGTGAAAGCGGTTCAACAGGACTAATATGCCCTCCATAGATATCCGTCCTGCAGTTTCGAATGATATTCAAACCCTGGTACAACTGACGCACAGCAGCGAAACAAGTCATACCTGGCAGATGAATAATTTGTATGAGGAGGGCCAGATACAAGCGAGTTTTCGCAGGATTCGCCTTCCACGACCATTTCAACTGGAGTATCCTCGTCAGCCAGCAGCGATTGCCAATTGCTGGAAGCGGAAGGACCTGTTTTTGGTTGCGCGCATTGAAAATCAACATTGCGGATATCTGACACTTGAAATTATTGAAAGACAATCCGCCAGAATTACTGACCTGGTAGTGGATGTTCCTTTCCGAAAACAGGGTGTCGCAACTGCTTTGATATTTTCAGCACAAGATTGGCTGCGTTCGAATGGAATTTATCGAGTGCTATTGGAGTTGCCAATAAAAAATGAAGCGGCAATCGCTCTCGCAGAAAAATTGGGGTATGTATATAGCGGTTTCATGGATGGTTTTTTTGGAAATCGTGAAATTGCTTTCTTTTATTCTTTAACTGTTCGATAGAGAGTCGGGTTTTGGATAATATAGTAGGCGGAATCGTTTCCATAGTGCGAACCATCAGCCAGATTTTAACGGCTGGTATTGCTATTGTTGCATTTTCATTATTACTATATGGATTGTCTTTTAATTTACGCAATCGGGTGGCAAGGTCATTCGCATGGATCATGTTCTGTTTGGTGATCATCTTTTCCTCTGAATCTTTCACGGCAACGGCGACAGATGCACAAACAATAAACATGTGGCTGCGCATCCAATGGGTGGGGATTATCCTTCTTCCTCCGTCTTATTTAAATTTTTCTGACGCCTTGTTGGCCACCACGGGTCTTCCTTCGCGCTGGCGGCGGAAATGGGCTATCAGAGTAACCAATTTCATTTCTCTCTTGTTAATTATTCTACTGGTTACACCCTGGTTCCTCGGACAATTAGTTGTTGACCAACCCCCTGCGCCGCATTTCGAACCGCAATTATTAACCGAATTATTCACTGTTTTTTATGTGCTGATCATGATTTTGTCATGGATCAACTTCATCCGTGCTTATCGCCGAACAGTCACTCAATCTAGCAAGCGGCGAATGCTCTACCTCACGGTGAGTGCCATTGCTCCTGCAGTGGGTTCTTTTCCATTCTTGCTATACGGTTCAACATTCGCGGCGAACCAGCAGTTGGTCTTTTGGACGCTGGCAACAATAACTAACTTGCTATTGGGTGGATTTGTAGTTGTAATGGCTTATTCTGTTGCTTTTTTCGGTGTGCCATGGCCTGACCGGGTTGTGAAAAGCAGATTATTTAAATGGTTGCTAAGAGGCGCCATCACAGCCATTCTTACTCTGGCAGTGGTGACCATTGTTCGACGAGCCGGTGAAGTGTTTGGGAATCCATATAACGCTTTCGTACCCATCGTGATGGTGGTGATGATCTTGGTGTCAGAATATGCCATCACTATGTTTTATCCATATCTTGAAAAATGGCTCTTTTTTTCGAGGGATGAAGAAGATTTTCTGATGATCAGAAGTCTTGAAGACCGCATTATTACTCGAAGCGACCTTAAACAATTCCTTGAAATGGTGTTGGCTGCGGTGTGTGATCTGCTGCAAACTTCAGGGGCTTACTTGCTTGAGGTAAATGAAGAAGGCCTCTCAAAAGTAATCAACACTGGCGAAAATCATATTGGCTCAAGCCAATTGGCTGAAATTGAGATTTTAATTTCGGGTACAGAAGAAAATGAAGAACCCATCATCTGGCACAACGATGTGCTGCTGCCCATACGCAATGGCAATAATGGCGATGCGAATATTATGTTGGGTTACTTGGGTGTGAATGACTTTGCAGATCAGTTGCCTCTTGTGGGGGATGATTTTGCAGCGCTTAAAACCCTATTAGAGCGATCTGCAATGGTGCTAAGAGACCGGCAGACACAAGAAACCCTGTTCAGAACTTTTGAGCGGCTAAATCCGCGTGAAGAAATGATTCAACAAATGCGCGCTGCCGGTCGTTTTGACCGGAAAGGTGTTTTACAAGTTGAAACATCTATCAAACAAAGCGAATTAACCCAGGCAGTAAAAGATGCCTTAACCCACTATTGGGGTGGGCCAAAGTTAACTGAAAATCCATTGTTGAAATTTGAGATTGTAAAACAAGAATTGTCTGAAGAAGAGCCAAATCCGGCTAATGCGCTCAGGTGTGTTCTTAAAAATGCCATCGAACAAATTAAACCCGCAGGAGATCGCAGGTATACTGGGGAATGGTTATTGTATAATATACTTGAATTAAAATTTCTTGAGGGAAAGAAAGTCAAAGAAATCGCCTTGAAACTGGCATTATCCGAGGCGGATCTTTATCGAAAACAGCGAGTTGCAATTGAAGTTATCACCAATACAATTGTTCAAATGGAATTAAAAAGTATTGGATCTAAAAGTGAGTAGATTTCTGTATCGACCCAAGAGGGAGCTGTAAAGATGAGGGATAGAAGTGGGACATCCAGTAATTCCAGCATGAACCCAGAACCCGACGAAAGTTGGTGGGCGTCTGTTTTGGCCGATGAAGATGCGATTGTTTCTGAAAAAGCGGATGCTAATTCGAGAAATAATCAATCTAATTCCAGCGGCAGTTGCACCGATTGGGAAAACGTAAAGAGCATTTTTCTCCGAGATGAAGTGATTGAATTGGAAGTCTACGGCTATAATCGCGGGGGATTATTAGTAAAAGGAGAAGGAATCCAGGGGTTTGTTCCCATTTCGCATCTTGTGGACTTACCCACTGAGTCTGTGGACGAAGATAGACAAGAGCAATTGGCGAAATATGAAGGTCGTTCACTCAGCTTAAAGGTAATTGAGTGTGAACCTGCCAGTGAACGGGTTGTCCTTTCTGAAAGGGCCGCGCAGGCTGGAGATGGCAAAAGAAAACAACTCTTCGAATCGCTCAAACCCGGATTGCATACCTCCGGCTTGGTGACCAATGTTACGGACTTCGGAGTTTTTATTGATCTTGGTGGCGTTGAAGGTCTGGTGCATGTTTCTGAGTTATCCTGGGGCAGAGTTGAGCAACCCTCTGCCTTGTTTACGATCGGACAAACTGTTGAAGTGATGGTTTTACAGGTCAATGAATCTACGGCGAGGATTGCTTTGAGCATCAAGCGTTTGACTGAAAACCCATGGGATACGCTGCTGGAAAACCATCAAAAAGGTGATGTTGTTTCTGCAGCAGTAACCGCGATTCAACGTTTTGGTGTTTTCGCCCGTTTGCCAGAAGGAATTGAAGGATTGATTCACATTTCATCAATTTCTGAATTCTATGGCACCAGCGATGCAGCCAAATTTTTCAAGGTCGGCCAATCAATGACAGTCAAAATTCTGCATATTGATGCTGAACGAAGACGTCTGGGGTTGGGGCTGATTCCAGAGGAATGAAAGAATCTTTGAATAATCCTGATCAATACGACCACCCAAAAGCAGGAGATTCAACACGACCACAATCAACATTTCAAAACGTTGCTGGTTTCTTTGGCCAATTCAGACGTTTTGGTTGGGATTTAATTGGGTTAGTCCTCATTTCTATTACCATATTAAGTCTGTTAGGATACTTTGGAATTTCTAAAGGCGCAATCATCACCCCGTGGATTCGCTTGCTAAGCAAATTCCTGGGATGGGGTGCCATATTAGCCATTCTGATGATCGGTCTGACAGGGGTGGCGGCTTTTCGTTACAGTGCAGGTAAAGGCTTTCCAATGTCTTTGGGCAGAGTCATCGCCATCGAGGGCGCTTACTTTAGTTTATTAGCCTGCTTGTCTATCTATAACGGATTTTCGCTTGAAAGAGCAGAAGCCGGCAAAGACGGAGGCGTACTGGGGTGGGGGTTGGCCTGGTTATTGCCTGGTTTTCTGGGTGCCATTCTGTATACTGGTTTGTTTGTTATATTGGTTTTAGTAGCAGCCGGTGTCTTGAGTAAAGTTATCCAAAAAATAGTCTCATGGGGAAACCAATCTCAGCTAGAGAGACCGGCTGATAATGACAATGAAACGCGACGGCCAGTAAGCGCTCACACAAAAACGGTTGAAGAAGACCTTAAGTCGCTGGTGAATATACCCCAGCGGGATGACAGACTGCCACCGTTAAATCTTTTAATGAGTGAACACAACGTGCCGCCAGATCAGGCGCAAATAAAGCTTAAAGCGCAAACAATTGAAAACACACTGGCTGAATTTGGATTGCCGGTAAAGGTGATTGGGTTTCGTGTAGGACCTACCATCACGCAATATGCGCTGGAACCAGGGTTTATTGTTAAAACTTCATCGGATGGCACAACTGTAAAACAGAAAGTGCGTGTTTCACAGATTTCTGGGTTAAGCCGTGATCTGACTTTGGCTTTAAAAGCGTCACGCTTGAGAATTGAAACACCGGTGCCCGGCAGGAATTTCGTTGGCGTTGAAGTTCCTAATAATGAAAATAATGTGGTTCGTTTGCGGCCGATCCTTGATTCGACCGAATTTCGCACCATGAACTCTCCACTCGCGCTGGCGCTTGGACGTAATGTGTCAGGCGAAGTGGTGGTAGCCGATCTTGAAAAAATGCCACATTTATTAATCGCTGGCACAACCAATTCAGGCAAGTCTGTCTGCATCACTGCGCTTACTACTTGTTTGGTGATGAACAATTCTCCCTATGACTTGAAGCTGGTGATGTTAGACCCAAAAATGGTCGAACTCGTGCGGTTCAACGGCTTACCTCATCTTTTGGGCAAGGTGGAAACTGAAGTCGAACGTATGCAGGCTGTGCTCCGATGGGCACTATCTGAAATGGATGCGCGCTACCGTTTGCTGGCTGACGCCAAAGCAAGAAACATCGAAACGTATAATCACAAAATGGTTCAGAAAAACAAATCCAAAATGCCGCGGATTGTGATCTTGATTGATGAATTAGCTGACTTGATGATGTCTGCGCCAGACCAAACCGAACACAGCTTGATTCGTCTGGCACAGATGGCGCGCGCTACTGGCATGCACCTGGTGGTCGCGACGCAGCGTCCGAGTACGGATGTAGTCACAGGGTTGATTAAAGCCAACTTCCCGGCGCGCATGTCTTTCGCCGTGGCATCATCCATTGATTCACGCGTGATTCTCGATAACACAGGTGCTGAAAGTTTGTTAGGCAAAGGGGATATGCTCTACCTTGACCCCGCTAAGTCAGGATTGCAGCGTGTGCAGGGCATTTTAGTTAGTGACAGCGAAATCGAAAAAGTGATCAATCATTGGCAGCGGATCAACGAGGCGAACAACGCTGAAGAAGCGCCTTGGGAAGGTATCGTTGATGAAATTGTGGAAGCTGAAGGCGATCAACTGGTAGAGCAGGCTGTAGGTGTGGTCAAAGCCGCCGGTAAAGCCAGCGTTTCATTATTGCAAAGACGTTTACGCATTGGCTATCCACGGGCAGCAAGGCTAATGGATGAACTTGAAGAGATGGGCGTAGTGGGTCCATCCGTGGGCAGCGGTAGAGATCGTGAGGTGCTGGTAGATGGTGATGACAGCGATGAACGGGAATTCCAAGAGGATTAATATCAAATATCCTTCATTTAGTAGCTTGACTTTTTATTGCTGGCAAGTTAGGATGATGTCTATTCTTAAAACAGGAGCTGTGACATAAATGAGCGAGGTAGAAACACCCAAAGAAACTAAGAATTCCTGGTCACTTGAAATGTTCCTGCGAAAATTATTTAAGGGCGTAATTGACCCGGTAGCCAGGTTCTTTTTGAGTATTGGGTTTAAGCCAAATATGATAACTTATCTTGGCTTAATTATTACGACAGCAGCATCTGCATTAATCATAACCGGCCATATTCAATGGGCTGGTCTTGTTTTGTTAATCGGTGCTCCTCTGGATGTTGTGGACGGATCAATGGCACGCCTGCTAAAACATTCATCCATGTATGGTGCGTTTATTGATTCAGTCACAGACCGGTATTCCGAGTTGGTGTTGTTGGGCGGCCTGCTGATACACTACGTTTTAGAAGCTAATTTGACCGCGTGTATTTTGGTGTTTGTGGCAGCTGCCGGATCGGTCATGGTTTCATATGTTAAAGCGCGTGCTGAAGGGCTTGGTTTTTCGGCAAAAATTGGTGTATTAACCCGTGTGGAACGATTGATCGTGTTGATATCTTGTTTGATCTTCAATATTCCCATGGTGGCATTATGGGTCATTGCTGTTTTAGCCAATGTCACAGCATTGCAGCGTATTTGGTTTGTTAGAAAACAAACTTTGGCTGTTAAATCGGCCGAATAAACATATCACAAGGAAAAATTCATGATTACATTTGCAAGTGACGGAATCGTCATCTTCGGTTTGAAAATTTACTTTTATGCATTGGTGATCATTACCGGTGCCTTGCTTGGTGCTTTCCTTGCCTCCAAAGAAGCTAAACGGCGTGGATATAACCCCGATGTTATATGGGATGTGCTGCCGTGGATATTGATTGCCGGCATTATTGGTGCTCGTATTTGGCATGTGTTTACGCCATCGTCTACCATCCTGATAAATGGTGTCAATCCATATTTCATCAACCCACTTGATGCCCTTAATTTCCGTAAAGGTGGTTTAGGCATACCTGGTGGTGTGATTGCCGGTGTTTTAGCATTGTTTCTCTACACCAGAAAGAAAAAGCTTGTTTTCGCCACTTGGCTCGATCTGCTGGCGCCAGGCCTTGCGCTCGCCCAGGGCATTGGAAGATGGGGTAACTTTTTTAATAAAGAATTATACGGGTTACAAACGAATGTTACCTGGTTCCCATTTGCTGTAAAAATTAATAATGAATATTATCTGGCAACTTTTTTCTATGAGTTTATCTGGAATCTGGCCAATATGCTGCTGTTGTTATGGCTTCCGAGAAAACTTGGCGGCAAAATGAAACCAGGTGATAATTTCCTTGTATATATAATTTTTTATGGCATAGGCAGATTCATGCTTGAATTTATTCGCCTGGAATATTCACCCATTGCCGGCATCAACATCAATCAGGCGTTTATGGGCGTAATTGTTGTTGTTTCAATAGCAGCCTTAATACTTAGGCATCTCAAGAAAAAAGAACTCTCTGTGGTACCTGACAAAGTAAAAACTAAGAAAAAATAAGGATTATCAAAGGTTACCTTTATCAGGTAACCTTTTTTGACAGGAGGTAAGGATGGAGAAGGTTACAATATTGGGATCCGCCAATGCAGTTGCCAAATCAGATCAGCAAAATACACATTTACTTTTCGAGACTAGCAACAGAAAAATATTGGTGGATTGCGGAGACCATGCTTCTGCCAGCCTGGCGCGTGCAGGGGTGAAATTGAATCAGGTGACTGATTTAATACTGACACACTTCCATGCCGATCATGTCGGCAGTCTGCCGCTGGTGATCATGGATATGTGGCTGGAAAAACGCACAGCGCCTCTCACCATTTACGGCTTGGAAGTTACCCTCGATAAAGCCAAAAAACTGCTGGACATATTTGACTGGCAAAAATGGACCAACATGTTCCCGGTTGATTTCGTTTCTATTGGAGAATCGGGATATCCAAAGATGATCATGGATGATGAGGTCGAGGTGACTGCCTTACCTGTATTGCATTTGATCCCGACCATTGGGCTGCGCTTTCAGTTTAATAGCGGTAGGATCATCACTTATTCTTGTGATACAGAACCCTGCGGGGCACTTGATACTCTGGCTGATAAAGCAGATATCTTGTTACAAGAGGCAGCCGGACCAGGCAAAGGCCATACTTCACCAGAGCAAGCGGGTGAAATTGCTTCTCGTTGCGGGGTTAAACAATTGGTATTGATCCATTATGAAGCCAGAAATGGGAAGCAAGCGTTGTTGTCTGGAGCGCAGGCAAAATTTAGTGGTTCAATAATCGTGGCTGAAGACGGAATGGTACTTTAACCTACCAGCCTTCAAGGAAGTTTTTCCACTCGTCGTTTTCATCCAGGAATTTGGCGAATACATAAGTGGCAGCTTGTGGCGGTTCTTTAACAGGATGCAGCAGGCTCATGCCGGATTCCTGAAGCGAGCGTCCGCCTTTGCGGTGATTGCATGTGGAGCAGGCGGCAACCAGGTTGGTCCATGAATGGGGGCCGCCGAGGTGTTTGGGCTGGATATGATCTACAGTGAGCAACATAGTGGTTTTGCCGCAATATTGGCAGATGAATTGATCGCGCCTGAATATTTCACGGCGGCTTAAACTGACCTTGGGATGAGGTCTGTGTACCATCCGTTGAAGGCGGATGACAGAGGGGATTGGATATTCGGCGTGAGTGGTTTTAATAGTGCCGCGGCCGTTGAGAATGAGGGTGGCTTTTTCAGACAGCATGAGACCAAGTGCGCGCCGAAAACCACACACATTGATGGGCTCAAAATTCGCATTCAAAACCAAGACAGGCTTATCCATATATAATTAGAATAGATTATAGCGCAAGTCTTGAAAAGGTAAAAACTGGAGGATGAAATGCGTATAGTCATAATCGGTGGTAAAGGAATGATCGGAAGGGCCGTCACAGAGGCTGCTGTTGCCAAAGGGCATCATGTCGTTGTCACATCCCGTGGTGTTCACAATTCCAGCCCAATCAGCGCAAATGTCGTTCTGCAACAATGGGATGGCAAAAGTGCAGACGATCTTTGCCGCATCATAGATGGGCTTGATGCAGTGATTAACCTGGCAGGCGATAACATCGGTAAAAGCGTATGGACCAAAAAACGAAAAATTGAGTTGTTGAACAGTCGTCTTGAACCTGCACAGGCACTTGTTGAAGCTTTCAAATTATGTAAGCTGCCCCCCAAAACATTAATTCAAGCTAGTGCGATTGGTTATTACGGTATAGGCGCCGACGAAAAGGATGAAAGCGCTGCACCGGGCAAAGATTATCTGGCTAATTTTGCTGTCAGATGGGAAGATTCCACCAAAGAAGTGGAATCATTGGGTATCAGAAGGGTGATCATCCGCACCGGGATTGTGTTGAAAAATGGTGAAGGGGTGCTGCCGCAGCTTATGTTGCCATTTAAGTTGATGGTTGGCGGCCCCGTATGTTCAGGAAAGCAAGTTTACTCATGGATCCATATTAGGGATGAAGCAGCAGCTATTTTGTATTTGCTGGAAAAGACTGACCTCAATGGTGTTTTTAACCTCACGGCACCCATGCCAATGCGTAATAGTGAGATTGGAAGAGTGCTTGCCAAGGCGATGAATCGTCCATATTGGATGCCCGTCCCCGGGTTTGTGCTCAAGCTGGTTTTGGGTGAAATGAGCACCCTGGTACTGGATGGTCAGAAAGTGATGCCCAAACGTTTGCTTGAGTCAGGTTACATTTTCTGTTTCAGTGATCTTGAAGAAGCGGTAAACGAACTCTTAAAAAAATGAGCCAAGATATAAAGAAGCTTTTGCGCTGGTATAATCAGGCTTTGAATTTCAAAATCTAATAAAGGAGGCCGCAATGAATGTCGATCAACAAGTCGAGTATTTTATGCAGGGCACTGAATACGGCGACGAAAAATTGAAACAAAATATGGCGGATGAGCTGCGTGCTCGTTTAGTATCCTGCCAAAAGGAAGGAAGACCCCTGCGGGTCTATTGCGGCTTTGATCCTCGTAAAGCTGACTTGCATCTCGGCCACACCGTACCCATGCGCAAGCTGCGCCAATTCCAGGAAATGGGACACGACGTTACCTTTTTAATTGGTAATTACACTTCTTTGATCGGTGATCCTTCTGATAAAGATATTTTACGACCGCAGTTGACCCACGAAGAAGTGGCGGCTAATGGTCAAACCTACGCCGACCAGGCTTTTCGAATACTCGAACCCGAGAAAACCAACATCCGCTACAATGCTGAATGGCTTTCTCAATTGACTTTTGAGCAGTTAATCAAATTGGCTTCGAATTTTACGATGCAGCAGTTTCTGACCCGCGAGAATTTCAAGCTGCGTTGGGATAAAGGTGACGCTGTATATTTACATGAAACCTTTTACTCGATCATGCAAGGCTACGATGCCTTCGCGCTCAAAGCGGATGTACAGATCGGCGGTACTGATCAGCTCTTCAACATCATGACTGCTGGTCGCAAGATCATGACCTCTTTAGGGGCTCAACCCAACATCGCCATCATCCTGGGTATTCTGCCGGGAACCGATGGCGTGGTCAAAATGAGCAAATCGCTTGGCAATCATATCCCTATCAACACAGATGCAATCGACATGTACGGCAAAGTCATGAGTATCCCTGATATGGCAATGGGGCAGTTCTTCAGGCTGACCACCCGTCTGACGCCGCCCGAGATCGCAGATATTGAAAAAGGCGTCAAGGACGGCAGCATGCATCCGCGCGATGCCAAGATGCAACTGGCAAGAGAGATAGTCGGTGCTTTCTACGGAGATGCTGAAGCTGTAAATGCCCAACAGGTCTTTATTGATACCTTCCAAAAGGGAAGCATCCCTGAGGATATTCCGAGTTTCAGCCTCACTGGCAGCCAAACCATCGTAGATGTTTTGATCGCAGCAGAACTGGCAAAAAGCAAAGGTGAAGCCAGACGCCTAATTGACCAAAAAGGGGTGAAATTTGAAGGTGCTGCAATTGAAGACAGCGCCCAGGTAATGGATAAAGTCGGTGTGCTGCAAGTTGGCAAGCGCCATTTCTTGAGACTTGAAAAATGAAGTAGATTATTCAGTGCAAAGCCCTGCATTCCAAGAATGTGGGGCTTTTTCTGTGACTTAAGTAGAGATCACCATATTAACCAAGTGGTTAAAATGGTCTTGATAAGTCAAGATATTAAAAAGACAATGGTTTTTCTGAATTATCAAAATTGCAAAAGCACTACTTCGAAGAAGAGAGTGACAACCATTTTAATCAAGTGATTAAAATGGTTATTGAACGAAGTAACTGATAAATGGGGTAAAGGATTTAGTCAATGGTATTCACTGCTGCATTAAACATCTCAGTGCCGATTTTCACCGCCAGGTTCGAAGAAGCGTTTTCAAGCGTTACGACCAATACTACCGGTGTGCCTTTCCAATCAGTTGGGGTGCCGGCAATAAACCAATTTACCCTGGCAGATTCTGTGAATCCAGTGGATGCGAGTGACCAACCGGGAAGTGTCGTGCTGGCAAGCAGGGACGCTGATTGGGCTGTATTCATGTCTGGAAGGGCTGCAGGGGCGTCATCTGATGGAAACAGACTCCACTGGTCACCGCCGTAAGAAAAAGCCGTAGCAAGCAGGGGCGATACACTGTAACCTCCGTTAGAAAGAGCAGCATAAGCTGATGCCATTTGCAGTGGGCTGACAAACAAAGTACCAATATCTTCAGCGCGCGATATCACACTGATTTCAGAATCGTTTGTGATTGTCTCTGTTATTGTTCTGTCAGAGGGTGTAGTTAACCCGGTTTCTTGATAGAGTTCAGACACCATGTTGGTACCGAGATAATAGTTGAGTAAATTGAAAGAACGATTGCAGCCCGAAACGATCAAACCGGCCCAGGTTGGATCAGTACCGGGGTTTTGAGCGCAATAAAGCAAGTTTTGGATGTCGGTTGACCACTCCTGTTCAGGCGCAACGGAAGGGAGTGTTTGTTCCGCCAAAAGTCGTGCCAGCAGCAACCCTGCGGTGGCATTGCCCGCGGGGTATTGACCCTGAGTAGCTCGGTTCAACAAAGGTGAAGTGGAATCAGATTTCCATGATTCCCAATTCTCTTCGAGTTTGTTGGCATCAAAAGTTGGTGAGGTAGACATCACCATCACTTCTCCAGATTCTGCATTTAGCATGACCAGTGAGCCAGTTTGCTCTTTCAACAGATCATCAGCAATGAGTTGTAGCCTGACATCAAGGCTTAGGCGGATATCGGCACCTACAGGGTACTGAGCGCTGAGTAATCTGCTGATGAAGATCTTTGCAGGGTCATTCCCTTGAATGCCGCGCAAGGTTGAATCCAGACTGGCTTCAAGACCACCCTGTCCATAATTGGCATTGGAATAACCCACCACTGAACTTAAGGATGGAAAAAGTAGAACGCGTTGCAGGCTGCCTGATTCGCCCTGGGTTTCAGTGATAATGGTGTTATTGCGGTCAAGGATTTTGCCGCGTTGAACATACTGGTCTGAGATAAACCGCCTGGGATTGTCATTGCGCGCCAGCAAAGAATCTGCGCGGATGAATCCCCACCAGGCACAAACCAGACCGACTGCCAAAAGGGATGAAATGAAAACTGTGCCTGCAAGAAAATAGGCTTTGGATTGTACAACTTGAGAAGTTTCATCAGTGGCGTTATGGCTGATGATCAATAAAAGCAGTGCAGCAAAGAAAGCAGTTACCAGCGATGACCCCCCATAAGAGAAGAACGGCAGTGTAACGCCTGTCAACGGTAGAAGTCTCGTCGTGCCTCCCATAATGAGCAAGGCTTGAGAAACCAGGTAGGTGGTGATACCCGCTGCCAAAAAACGTTGAAATTGATTGGAGGCTCGCAGAGAGATGATAAACCCCCGCAGGGTGAGAACTGCATATAAGAGAACAATCCCGATAGCTCCCAAAAGGCCCGATTCTTCGATGATCGATGGAAAGATAAAATCCGATTGAGCTACAGGTACAACCCCCGGGCTGCCCAAGCCAATGCCGCGGCCGAAAACGCCGCCATTGGCGATGGCGATAATGGATTGCACAATTTGATAAGAGCGGCCGTTTGGATCAAGCCAGGGGTTTAACCATCCCTCGACCCTGACTTGAATGACATCAAAGACGAAATAACCAACGATCAAAGCAGCAATGATGATTAGAAAACTGATTAATAAAAATCGACGTTTTCCTGAAGCCAGAAAGATGATTACGGTATATAAAGCAATAAAGAGTGAGGCGGTTCCCAGGTCGCGTTGCACGACCAGAATCATTAACGCCGCGCCAGCCACCAGCAAGGTGGGGGTCAAGAGCTGCATCAGCTTAAACCTTGCCGGCACACTATCTGCAAGATAGGCGGCAAGATAGATAATCAGTACTATTTTTAAGATTTCAGATGGTTGCAGGTAAATGCTGCCGAGTCTGAGCCATAAAGCCGGACCGGAACCCGAAGGGCTGGTACCTAAAAAGAAAGTCAATAAGGCTAGTACCAGAGCAAGGGTCAGCCAGATATATTTATATCGGCGTAATAACGGAAGCAAGGTATGCATACGCAATCCGATAAGCATTCCGATAAAACAAATAGCCAGCCAGAGTGTTTGTCTAAAACCATAAGACGGCTCAAGCCTGAAAAGGGTTAAAAGCCCCCAACCAGTCATCAAACTTATGATGGGAAGTATGTAAGGATCGCGATCTGAAATCCGTTTGTCTGCCTGGCGGAAAACAATGCCAAAGCCGACCAACCACACTGCAAAACCAATCCAATGCTGCCAGCGAAGGTCAACGTCTGAGGTGTGAATTCTGACTGCCGGCGCAAATGTAAGCGCGATGCTTGCTGATAACAAGAATAAAGCCGCAAGCAGCATCAAGCGTCTTTGAATTATTTCATGTGGAGAACGGACAGCCGAATTCGAAAAAATCACGCGAGATACTTCTTTATTAATAACTGCAGTTTCTCTTTAGTCTGAGCAGAGATGGCATCCCGCCGGGTGATGATGGCATTTTCTAGCGCGTTATGACAGGAGCAGGGTTCTGAATCACCTAACTGACTGACCAAAGTGGTGATGGTTTTTTGGGCGATTTCAGTATTCTTGTTAAGCGTTTTGATAACCATATCCACGCTGACAACCTCTTCGCTGAGGTGCCAGACATCATAATCGGTGACATGTGCCATCACGGCGTAACAGATTTCTGCCTCACGTGCAAGAAAAGCCTCTGGTGAAGTGGTCATGCCGATCAGAGACATACCCCATGCCTGATATGTGCTGGATTCTGCTTTTGTTGAAAACCGCGGCCCCTCAATGGTAATCATTGAGCCGCCCATATGAGTGGTGGTGCCCGTTGAAGAAACCACTTTATTGAGCGTGTTTGAGAGATTCGGGCAAAAAGGATCGGCAACACCTATGTGTACAACAAGACCTTCGCCAAAAAAGGATCGTTTGCGCTGAGTGGTGTAGTCGAAGAGCTGTGACGGGATGACGATATGACCGGGAGCGAAGTCTTCGCGTAATGACCCGCAAGCACTCACGCTGATGATGCGATCCACGCCTAAAGACTTCAAAGCATAAATATTGGCGCGGTAATTCACCTCGGTGGGTGAGAGGGTGTGTCCGACGCCATGCCTGGCGAGAAAAGCCACCCGTTTGCCTGCGAGCGTACCAATAATTATTGGGGCGCTGGGTTTACCAAAAGGGGTTTCAGGCTCTACTTTTTCAATATCGGTCAGGCCAGCAAAATCATATAATCCTGAGCCGCCGATTACTGCTAAAACAGGTTTCTTATCCATATTATTCTCCAGTTTCTCAATTGAGCGCTTGAATTTCAATCAACAAGATGTTTTTGCCAATCCGAAGTTCATCATCGTTGATCAAGATGACAGGGGATTCAACCCTTTCATCATTTAAATAAGTACCATTAGTAGATAAAAGGTCTTCGATCCACCAATGCGCATTGCGATAAACCAACCTGGCATGCCTTGCTGAAATCACTGGATCAGCGATAAACACATCACAGGTTTCTTCACGTCCGATAATGATTTCGTTTTGCGTAAAGATATATTTCGCTGTTTCAGGAGCGCCATCCTCGTAAAGCAAAATCTGAGGGATTTTTTTCTGTCCAAGGAGGTGGCTGTGAAATTTTAAATCTCTCCAAATGGTTACCATCATCAAAATTAAAAATGCATATAGGGTAAGCACCATTAGAATACGCAGAATTAATACCACAACGGGCAAAAGGGTACTCATGAGTTCACTCCACCCAGGTTTGTCAGATCAGAGGTGATTTCTCTTTCGCGAATTGGATCATGGTCGCTTTCATTCGTAAAGATCAGTGCGTAACCAGCCAATGATATAACATCTCCTGATTTTAACAGGGAGCTGGTGATGCGTTCTGAATTTACAAATGTACCCCCTGAAGAACCAATATCAAAGACCATATAACCATCCTTGGTCTTGCGAATTTGGGCGTGAAACCTTGATACACGTAAATCGCTGATCACAATATCGTTAGCGTTTTTCCTACCCAGGTTAATTACAGGTTTATCCACGGGGATGGCCTTATCTTGATCGATCAGAATCCAACCAGAAACCATATTACTTTGTTGTATTTGTACAGCAGGTGGTTTGGTTAAATTAACCACCCCTGTTTTTTCCTGGCTGGATGATCTTTCTTCTATGTTAAATATTATTTGCCCATTTTGAAGCGAGTTTCTGGCTGTTAAAATGAGTTCTGGCAGAAGGTCGGGTTTACAGTCAAGTTCAACCACGGTTTCAGTAAATGCATCCATCATGATCTTTTGCCAAGCTAACAAAAGTTGCCATTTTTTCAATTCATCTGGTGAAGTGTAAACTCTGATGTAAGAGGGGGAGTGTTTCAAGCAATCCGGGTTTTCTATCAGGAATTGGCGCAGCGATTCACAAAAATGCCTGACAAGGATAGCGGTATGATCCGTCCAGGGAAGAAGATCACTGCTTTTTTCAATGATCTCTTTGATTCGATTTTCGATCTGATCCAGTTGATTCATAACAGGAATTATAACCAATGAAACAATGATAATCCGTGCAAGAATAATGCAGAATTATTGTTTTTATCCATGCGGTGACGAAATCTCTGCGATTCGAGCATTCGTTAGTTTTTGAACATCCCGCGGATTCAAGCGTATATTTAAACCTCTTTGCCCGCCGGAAATATAAATTTCAGCATAATTCAAGGCAACTGCATCAATGTAGATATTGAATCCTTTGTTGACTAATGCCAGTGGTGAAATCCCGCCAGACTGCAACCCGGTCAGACTTTCAGCCTCTGCCTGAGTGGGAATGCTGACTTTTTTTTCGCCGACGAGTTCAGCAACGGCTTTTAAATTTACTACATTAGGGCCTGAGATTACACATAGCAACGGTTTCCCTTTTGGTCTGATGACAACGATGGTTTTAAAAATAACATCAGGAGGAAGATTTAAATACGCGGCAGTTTCTTCTGCCCCAAGTTTTTCGGTCGGCAATTCAATGGGTGTGTAATGAATCTTCTTTGAATCCAGAAAACGGGTGACATTATTGGAAATCAAAATGACAATCTCCGGCTGCCTGGTTTCACATAAATTGGATTGGAATAGATCCATCCGCGTTCTTTACCCAGGAAGTAAAGGGAGCATTCGACCCGGTAAAATCCCGGTTGTGAAATGGAGTATGTCAGGCGTTTGGACTCTTTTTGTTCTGTAATAACATTGCTGTTATGGATAAGGCGAATATTGGCGGATTCAGGAAGGTTTATTCTTGCGGTAGCGCCATCTTTCAGACTAAAGGAATCGCCAAGTTGATATTCGTTTTCATCATCGTCAATGACGAACCTGAAACCACGTGTGGGGGCCGGTAGGTCATAGCCAATAAAGGAAGAGCCTTTACGCAAGGCTTCGTAAATCACTGCTTTATCCACATTCATGCTGCCGGTAAGACCTTCATCCACAATCAGATGGTTGTTAATGGCAGAGAAATGAAATTCATAAGGGAAAACCGTCTTCTTGAAGAAGGCTTTTTGAAATTTAATCGCATGCGCATCCGAGCCACCCACTGCATTTACTTTCTTGCCAGAACTTAGAAGTTCATCCCATTTGGCAAGCGTCGGTTTTAGGGGGCCGTGCGCCATCATTTCGGGCAGGAATAAGTATTTAATGCCATCTCGCAGGGTTCGAACAACTGTTTTAAATTCACTTAAGCCATTCCAAAGTTCCAGACCGGTAAATCCTTCAACATCCCAGTCAACCCATGAGATATCAGGTTCGTGGATCATTGGCAGATCAAACTCATAAGGGTGGGCGAGAAAGGTTAACCCGCCAGCCTTCTGCACTTCATTGATGAGTGTTTGCGGATTGTAGGCAAAGGTAGCCATTTCTGTTTCTGCGCCAATAACCAGAGTATGATTTTTTTGGGGGACCCGGTTTTGATCATGAACTTCTTCACCGGTGAGCACCAATACTGTCCGTCCCTGGTTGCGATGGTAACCTTCAAGTCCGCTGACAAGGATGTTATGATCTGTCAGAATGATGACATCCACTTCGGTTTTGAGAGCGGCTTGGGTGATGGCACGGTAATCTCCGGAGCCATCAGAGTAGGTGGAATGCATATGTAAGTTACAAATGAGTTCTTTCATTAGGTTGACTTTTTCCGGTTATGAACGGTATAATTTTCGGTGCTTGTATTTTCAGGAGGCTTATTTTGAATACCTATATTGACATCGCCTTAATTATAACTTCTTTGGCACTAATCACCAGCGTAATCCTTCAAAACAAGGGAGTAGGTTTGGGCGGTTTTACCGGAGGAGACAGTGGTGGCGTTTTTTCAGCCCGACGTGGCATTGAAAAAACCCTCTTCTGGGTTACCATCGTTTTGAGTGTCTTGTTCTTCATTCTCACGATGACATCGGTATTGGTGAAAGCTTAATTCTGGTTCTTTTACTTAATGCTTTTCCATTCCGAAAATTTATTGGGCGGCTCGACCTTTAACAGGATCGTATAGTCGCCTTTTATCATATAAAAATTATGAAAAAATATCGATGGCAATTACTCATTTTATTTCTGACCGGTTTAGTGGTCGGAACTTTGCTCATTCTGGAAAAACGTGGCGGCATCGGCCAATTAGGTACGCCTCAACCAGTTGCTGGGGGGGTTTACACAGAGGCCTTGATCGGCAGCCTTTCACGGTTAAATCCATTGTTAGATGCTTCAAACCAGGTGGACAGGGATGTTGATCGATTAATCTTTTCTGGATTGGTAAAATTCGATTCTCGTGGAATGCCTGAACCAGATCTGGCTGAGAGTGTGCGACCCTCTCAAGACGGGGTTATCTACAATATTACATTGCGAGACAACCTAACCTGGCATGACGGCGAACCTCTGACCACAGCGGATATTGCATTTACTGTTAATTTACTCCAAAACGGCGATGGATACCTTCCTTCTGACCTGGTGGCTTTTTGGAAAGAAATCAGTGTTATCGTTCTTGATGAGCTGAATGTGCAGTTTGTCTTGCCTGAAGCTTTTGCTCCTTTTCAGGATTATTTGGCATTTGGTATGCTGCCAAACCATCTTCTGGGTGGCAATACATTGAACGAAATAGCCAACTCAACATTCAATCTCGAACCTGTCGGCAGCGGCCCCTACCAATTTTCGGAGCTGACTGTTGAAAATGATGTCATCACAGGGCTAACACTGAAGGCATTCACAAATAATTCGAAGAGCGGTCCTTTTTTGGAAGAAATCAATTTTAGATATTATCCCGATGCCCAAAGTGCTTATCAAGCTTATCTTGATAAGTATGTTCAAGGCATTAGCGAAATCCCTGATGAAATGCTTGGTTCTGCTTTGACGAATCAGGAACTATCGATCTATACCGGTAGACTGCCCCAAATCAGCATGGTGTTGTTCAATCTTAATGATCAAGCTTTACCCTTTTTCCAGGATGCCAGTATCAGAAAAGCACTCCTGCTTGGATTGAACCGGCAGCAGATGGTAAACAAATTATTTAATGGTCAGGCGATTGTTGCAAACAGCGTCATCTTTCCTGACAGTTGGGCTTATCTAGATACTTTGTCTACGGTTGAATATAACTTTGATCAGGCATCATTGCTGCTTAAAGAAGCCGGTTATGTGATTACAGGCGATGAGAATCCCGTACGCATGAATGAAAATACGGCTTTACGCTTTGTCTTGACATATCCTGATGATGAATTGCATCGTGTTGTTGCTGAAACGATCCAAAGTGATTGGAAGAAGCTTTCGGTTGATGTGATTCTTGAGGCCATCCCGGCTGATATTTTCATTAGTGACAAGCTTGCACCTCGTGCTTTTCAAGCTGCGCTGGTTGATTTAAATCTAAGCCGAACACCAGATCCAGATCCTTATCCGTTTTGGGATTCAGGTCAAGCCACCACCGGGCAAAATTATTCACAGTGGAGCAATCGACTGGCAAGTGATTCTATCGAGCAAGCACGCGTAACGATGGATTTTGCAGAACGAACCAGGTTGTATCACAACTTCCAGGCTATCTTTGAAGCAGATCTCCCTGCGCTACCGTTATATTATCCAGTTTATAATTATGGGGTGGATTCGGTCATTCAAGGTGTCTCTCTAGGCCCACTAATGGATACCAGCGACCGTTATGCCTCAATTAGTCAATGGTTCATGACTGCGCGCCGTACCCAGGGGACAGAAACACCCGCTCCATAGATTAACTGGTTGTTTTGTGAGTAATAAATTTTCCAGTGGGGATGGGAACATCCGCTCTGGGAATAATTCAAAAACCTAAAATAAACAGGTGCTGAGAGGCACCTGTATTTCAATAGTTTAGGAAGTTGTAAATTAATTTGTGATGTTCAATATAAGGTTCTATAATCTTAGATGATAAGTAATAATCTGATTGTGTGGTTTGAGATAAGTGGAAGGGTTTGATATGAGTCCTTTTTATACGAAAACTGGAGATGACGGCACCACTGGGCTGCTTGGTAACCGCCGTGTTGATAAATCCGATTTGCAGATTGAAGTCCTTGGCACCCTTGATGAATTATCTGCCTCATTGGGAATGGCACGCAGTCTGTGTATTAATCCGGTTAAAGAAGATATTAAAACCATCCAGGTAAGAATTTACGAGATTATGTCTGAAGTAGCAGCGACGCCAGAAAACATTGATCGCTTTTCAAAAATTAATGACGCTTGCCTGATGTCACTTGAAGATATTATCGAAAGATATACAGAAATTACCAAAATTCCCAATGAGTTCATCCTGCCAGGAGATACCACTTCTAGTGCTGCAATCTCTGTCGCGAGGACGATTTCTCGCAGGGCTGAACGGCGCCTGGTGGAGCTTGGTAAACGTGAGAAAGATTTTAGAGGAATTTTGGTGCAATATCTTAACCGACTTTCCTCTTTCCTTTACATTCTAGAACTCCACGTCTTGCAAGGTCAGGCCAGCGGGGACCTGTCATTGGCAAAAAAGAAGGAAAAATGAGCGGAACATTAATCAATTTTGGAGCCATCCTGATTGGCGGGTTGGTCGGCTTGCTGTTGGGTTCACGCCTTGCAGACCGGGTTAAAAAAACCGTAATCAGCGGCTTAGGGCTGTTTACCATGGTGTACGGAATTTCTTTGTTTATCGAAACATCCAATGCTTTGATAGTACTGGGCAGTGTTTTGATCGGAATTCTACTAGGGGAATGGTGGAAGATTGAAGAGGGCTTGGAACATCTGGCTATCTGGCTTGAATCCAGGTTTAATAGGGGCGGCCAATCTGACGGCAAAGAAAAATTCATCAAAGGATTTCTCACCGCCACGTTGGTGTTTTGTATTGGCCCCATGGCAATTTTGGGCTCGATTGACAACGGGTTAACGGGCAATATCAATACGCTGGTGGTGAAATCTATTTTGGATGGTTTTGCTGCCATGGCATTTGCATCGAGCCTGGGTGTTGGGGTGTTGTTTTCTGCATTCATGGTATTGATTTATCAAGGGTCCATCAGCTTACTGGCTGCACAGGTGCAAAGTTTCGCAACGCCGGTGATGATGAACGAATTGACAGCTACGGGGGGCGTATTATTGGTTGCAATAGCGGTTAGCAGTCTGTTAGAGCTGCGCAAAATCAGGACGGCCAGCCTGTTACCAGCCCTACTGGTTGCCCCTCTGATTGTCTGGATAATTTCATTGTTGAGTTAAAACAAAAAGTCGGCAGGCTCAAACACCTGCCGACTTTCTTTAATAGGTCGATTTATTATTTGTTTAGGGCTGCTTCAAGAGCAGTGATCAGATCACCTTCCACCACGACGCCATCAATTGTAAATGAGGGAGTTTGGTTGATGCCGGAATTCGTCGCAAAATCATTGGCATCCATCACATCTTGATAGTGCTCTGCTGATTTAAGGCATGTGCTGAAGGTTTTCATATCCAATGAAAGGCTCTCGGCGAAAGCTAACAACCGTTTTTCACTGAAGGCACCCTGGTTTTCACCAATTTGATTGGCAAAAATATAATCGCGGTATTCCCAGAATTTTCCCTGGTCATTGGCACAATATGCAGCTTCAGCAGATTTGATGGATTCATCATATGGGTTGTTTCTTACAAAACTGCCCACAAAGGAAAACGGCGAAAAAGTATAGAATACTTTGCCTGTTTCGACATAATTCTGAATGACAGTCGGTTCTGTGTTTGACCAATATACTCCACAACCCGGGCATTGGAAATCTGCAAACTCAGTCAATTTTACAGGTGCGTTTGGATCTCCCATGGTTAGACCGTCAGTAATTGTGGCGCTATGGAAGGTTGGAACAATTACCTCGGCAACGGGTTTGTAGGTTGAAAGAATTACAATTCCTAGTACTACAACTACCAATACACCAATAATGATAAATGGAGTGATGTCTCTGCGTTTCTTTTTACTTCTTCTACGTTTTATTTCGTCTCTGTTAGCCATTTAATCCTCCAAAATTTTAAGAATTGTCTCATAAAGGATGAAGAATGTCCAGTTATCAGACAAGTAAAGCGAGATTTGCCTAAATTTGGTATTGAAAAACCGGAAAAGTTTCACCAGTCAATATAAAACCAAGCCTTTGATAAAGTGCAAGTGATGCCATGTTTGTACTTTGTGTATTGACCGAAATTTGGGAAATCCCTTTATGAATGAAGTATTCAAACATATCTGCTATCAGGCTTGACCCTATGTGTTGGTTTTGAAAAGCTGGATGAATGGCGATGCGCGCCAGGTGTGCTGAAATATGGTTGGCTGTAGTCATTTCGTAACCCACGATGCGGTCATCCAATTCGACAACAGATGCATGTTCTGCCTGGGCATAAGCCAATTTAACCTTGTCAGGTGGGTTTACCCAGATGGGTTCAAATGCTGATTGATCCAAAACCGCCACTTTATCGAGGTCAACCTCTTCCATGGGTCGAATTATCCAGGGTTGGTCGACTGGTTTAAACACGGGCATTTTTTCATTCCATTGTAAAACCACGATGTTTTGAAAATTAACGAATCTGGAACCTTCTAATAGACCAGCGAACCAATCGTTGAGTCCGACTGAATAAAGTGTAGTACCAGCCATGTTTGGAAGGGTTTGAATTGCATTGAACAAAGGTTCCCAGGTTAGAGCAAGATCGTATTTCTTCTCGCAAGCAAAACATCTTATCCAGGCTATATTTTGGTGATCTGGCGGGCAGGTTAATATTGCCTGCAGACGGTATTCATCATACATCATGAGAAATGGTGTGAACGGAATCCAATCTAAAACACCCTGCCAATCAAGGTGCCTGTGAGTGCACGCTGCTCGGGATAGAAAATCAGCAATGGAGGAAGTATCCGATTTCTGTGCCTGGCGAATGGTGATGGATGAATTCATAGATTCAGGAGCGGTGAGTGATTTTATTAATCAAAGTGCCAAGAAACCCTTTAAGGACTTTATCCTTTACTGTTTTCTTCTCGTTTTGATTGTAGGAAGCCTCAAGTGAGGCGAGTGCCTGGTATCGTTTGCCCGTTTTCATCTGAAGATCTGATATTTTCTTCAATGTTAAAGCCCGCATTTCTTTTTCATCAGTCTCCTTAAAAAGGTCGGCTGAGGTTTCAAATGTGGATAATGCTTCAGGAAATTTACCCAAAGCCTGTAAAGCGGCAGCGGTATTTCCAAGCGCCATGGCTTGTCGTTTTTGATCGTTGGCGTCAGCAAAAATTTGGGCTGTATCGTGAAGCACTTCAAGTGCTTCTTCAGGTTTCTTGAGTTCAAGTAATACCACACTCAAATTGTTCCGCATTTCAGCGGCTGAAAGCACATCCTGAGCTTCATCAAGCTGGCTTATGCAATCAGCAAAAGCTTCTGCAGCAGCCTTGAAATCCTTTTTCTTATAGGCTTCAAAGCCTTTATCTTTGAGTAAGGCAGATTGTTGGTCCATAAGATTAATAAGTGATCTCCAGGAGGCCTTCAGCTATGCTGCGTAATTTTGCTGCATCCAATTCGCTTAATTTGCGTGCCAATTCGAGATAGGGCAGGTTGACGGGATTGTTCACAAACCCAATAATATCTTCCGGATAATTTTCAAAAAGTTTTGTGGTTGATACATCCCTTGATGGAGCAGAATCCGTCTCAGGTTGGTGGGGAATAAGCGAGAACAACGGAATTTGATATTCTGAGCAAAGGAGTTCGAGGACAGGTAATGGAACAGGTTTGCTGCCAGATTCAAATTGATCCAGTTCATTCGGTTCCAGGCCGCAATTTGCCGACACGGACTCGATGGTGAGGTTTTGTTCAAGGCGTGTTTTTCGTAAAATCAAGGCAATCACGCGGTCACGCAGACCGGCATAATGCTGCACCGCAGCTTGATCCGGTTTATTTGAGATCAAATCCTGCATTTCACCAGCGATCAGTGTTTCAGTTGAATAGCCCAGTTTCAAGGCAACTATTTCGATTTCAGGAAGCGTTATTGTAGCGTCACCTTGTTCAATCGCCTGTAGTTTCTCGTTAGCAATGCCAGTCCACAGACATAAAACTTCAGTGGTAAGGCCTTTCTTCTGTCTTAAGGCGGCTAACCTGACACCGAATTTCTTGGCTTTGATGGACAATAATTGAGTGTTCATTCACATTTCCCTTGCTGCATAAAGATTACCAGCGTAAAACGATTATAGCATTTAATGGGGTCTAACATTTTATCCGCGCAGGTGCTGGCCGTCACGAATCATATTACCGTAATTGACCCCGAATACTTCAGGTCCTAGTCTGAAGCCATTGGCTTCTAGTCGGGGCGTGAATAATGGGCGAATGCCTGAGGGCTTAAGTTCGCCAATAATTTTGCCGTCCTCTGTGAAGTCGGTTTGTTCAAATTTGAATATATCGGTCATCACCACAGTTTCACCTTCCATCCCTGAAACTTCAGTGATGTAGGTAACACGACGGCTGCCATCCTTCAAGCGTGAGAGCTGGACGACTAAATCAACGGCCGAGGCAATTTGTTCGCGAACCACTCTTAAGGGCAATTCCATGCCGGCCATCATGGTCATGGTTTCCATTCTTGAAAGGGCATCGCGGGGTGAATTGGCGTGCAGAGTGGTCAGTGAGCCGTCATGGCCAGTATTCATGGCCTGAAGCATATCCAGGCACTCGCCGCCTCTCACCTCGCCAACTACGATGCGGTCTGGACGCATGCGCAGGGCATTGCGCACCAAATCGCGGATGGACACTTCATGTTTACCCTCGATGTTGGGTGGTTTGGTTTCCATGCGCACGACATGCGGCTGCTGCAATTTAAGCTCTGCAGAATCTTCAATGGTGACGATGCGGTTACCGGCTGGAATGTATTTGGAAATGGCATTCAAGAGGGTGGTTTTACCAGACCCTGTGCCGCCAGAAACGATGATGTTCAATTTAGAGACCACACAAGCTTCTATGAATGCCGCCATGTTTTGTGTCAGAGACCCCTTTTCGATTAACTGCTCCATTTCCATACGGTTTTTGCCGAATTTGCGGATGGTGAGCGAAGGGCCGTCAATGGCAACGGGGGGAATAACCGCGTTGACACGCGAACCGTCTGGCAAACGTGCATCCACTGTGGGTGAATCGTGATCGACCCGTCTGCCAAGAGGTAGAATAATGCGGTCAATGATACGGATAATCTGTTCATCACTCTCAAAGGTGACCTCAGATTTGGTCAGCATGCCGCCTTTTTCTACAAAGACATTATCTTTGCCATTGACCATAATCTCAGAAATGTCAGGATTATCCAACAATGATTGAAGCGGGCCGTAGCCCAAAATATCATCCATGATTTCTTTGAACAATTGGTCGCGGATAGGTTGAGGCAGCTTCAGATTTAAATTTTGATAGTTTTGAAGCATGCAGTCAATAACAGCCTGTCGTCTGTTCTCAGAAGAAACCTGGCTGTTTTCCATCTCCGCGACGATCAGGCCCGTCAGGTAGGATTTTAATTTAATCAGTTCTTTTTCATGAGAAAGCGGATTGTCGGTCATTTTTGAGTCTCTTCGCCAAGCATCTCAGTTTCAGGAATAATCCAGATTATTTGATTATTGTTGACAGACAGAAATTTGCATTGGGTGATTAACTTGGTGCCATCTTGAGATAAAATCGTGGCATTGGTCACCGCAATGTATTTATTGGCACTATCCAGTTCATCTTTTAAACGTCCGTCACGCCTGACGTGAATTTCACCCTGAACCTGATTGGTGGGCAGTTGTATTAGAACTTTAACCGGGCTTTTTGAAACTATAGTGGTAAATATCTTACCTTTTTCGTCAAATTGAGTAACCATGTGCACCCTTTCGACTTATTCTTCCCAAAGCGGCATTTGATAGCCAAGACCTGTTCTGGTGACAATGTGGACGGGAATGTGTGGGTCATCTTCCAGTTTTTGACGCAACCTGGCGATGCTAACCCACAGGATCTCTTTTTCATTTTTGTAAGAAGGTCCCCAGGTGGCGACTAATAAATCTTCAGCGGTTAATACCTTGCCATATTCATGGGCAAAATGAAGCAGCAGTTTATATTCAGTGGCAGAAAGGTATATCTGGTGATCGCCTCGCCACACTTCTGCTTTGGCGATGTCAATGCGCAGATTGCCATGGATAAAAATCTTCGTTTCTCTGGTATCGGTTCGATCCTGGGTGCGCCGAAGTATGGCACGAACTCTGGCCACTAATTCAGTGGCAGAAAAGGGCTTTGATACATAATCATCCGCGCCGATATTCAAACCGTTGACCCGATCTTGTTCTTCTGTACGCGCTGTCAGCAAAATGATCGGAACATTAGAGAATTGTCTGATCCTTTCACACGCGACTATTCCGTCCATCTTGGGCATCATGATATCCATGATGATCAAGTTGGGCATGGACTGGGTTAATTGATCAAGTGCTTCTTCGCCATTTTTGGCTGTAATAATTTCATAGCCTTCTGATTCAAGGTTTACTTTGAGTAATCGAAGGTAAAGAGGTTCATCATCGACTACCAGAATTTTGATGGTCATACACTTTCCTCCGCGGTTATCTTTTTTGTTACCAATGCATATGGCAGCGAGATTTTGAAGCTGGTGCCATCTTGTGAAGAAGACACATGGATAGAGCCCTCATGATTTTCGATAATTTGCTTACAAATGAACAACCCCAGACCTGTGCCGTGGGCTTTCATAGATTGTTCGGGGACCCTGAAAAAGCGGGTAAAGATGCGAGACTGATACACCTCGGGGATGCCTTGACCATCATCATTGAATTCAATGATCAAGTGTTTCTTTTCTTTGCGAAGTCTTATTTGCAACATAGCTTCAGGGGCATACTTGCGTGCATTTGACAACAAATTGTCAAAAACTTGTGCTAACTTGCGCGGATCACCTTCTATGACTGGAATTTCAGTTTCAAAATCGAGTTCGATTTTTTGTTCAGGGTTGGTTAGATGCGTCCGGTTGACTTCATCACGGATGAGTGAATCAATGCGCACCAGGTGAAAATCAAACTTCATCTGTCCGCTTTGCAAGCGGGATGAATCAAGTAGATCTTCAATCAAATCAGTGAGGTTATTGGTTTCACGTTCAATAATTTCAAGAAAATCTTTTTGCGTTTCACGATCCCAATTGGTGTCGGTTCGCAGCAGGGTGGTGGTGTAGCCTTTGATGAAACCCAACGGACTGCGTAATTCGTGTGAGATGGTGCTGATGAAGTCGGCTTGAAGCTTGGTAACCGATTGAATATCTTCAATTTTTGACATGAATTCGTCTAACATTTTTTTGCGGACAATTGAAGTGGTCAGGTTGGCCGTCCATTGAGCGAAACGGCAATCATCTTCGCTAAAGGTAGGGCCGCCAAAACGGATGAAGACCAACACACCTGGCAGTTTATCTTCGGTATTGATGGGCAGGCCCAAGAGGTAAGGCTGAGCAAGCCGGTCGCGATGACCTTTTTCATCGGGTTCTTCACAAATCATGCGGTTTTCTTGGATGATCCGATTCGCAAGCGATTCACCCCAAGAAGCGTCTGCTTCGGCTGACTTTCCGCGGCCGGTAGACTTTGCAAACAAGACCTCGAGCAAACCAGTTTCAGAATCAGTCTGGTAGATGACCAGGTTGTCGAAGATGAAGTCGTCACGAGAAATCAGAAACAGTTCTTCGAGGGTGCCTTTCCATGAAGCTGTGCTTGAGAGCAGGCTAAAATAATGGTTGAGCCTGTCACTCGATGAACTTGAGGTCTTACTCTGATTGGCCATAAGCTGTGACTTCAGATTCCCTAATTTGGCCGGGTTTGCAGCATAAAATCAAATTTACTGCCCTTGCCCGGAATAGAAGAGACCACCAGGTGCGATCCATGAGCTTCAACGATCTTTTTCGCCAATGTAAGACCCAAACCGGTGCCCCCTTGTTTTCGCGTCGAAGAACCATCCAACTGATGGAAAGGTTCAAACATCTCTTCAAACCGTGCAGGATCGATGCCAATTCCGGTATCAATAACCGAGACGGTAATATCGCCATTTGAGGGGATGACTCTCAAAAAGACCTCACCATCAGATTGAGTATACTTGATAGCATTATCAATGAGTTGATTAATCACCCATCGCACGCGTTCTGCATCAGCATAAGCGTGGACCGTTTGCTGCGGACAATCCAGCCAGAGGCGGATGTTTTTCTGCCCGGCCAGGTTGTTGTTGTGGTCAATGATTTCTTTGGTAAGATAATGCAGGTCAATGTCGGTTTTCGTGATCTGGATGGTGCTGGTCTCAGCCGTTGAAAAAAGAATGAGATCATCGATCAGACGTGAAAGCCTTTCAGAAGCACGCTTAAGAACATCAACCGCTTGACGTTGGTCAAGACTTAACGCACCAAAATCATCCGCCAGTAGAAGATCGATATACCCTTTGACATGCGTCATGGGGGTGCGTAATTCATGCGAGATGTTAGAGATGAAGTTGTTTTTTAGTTTGTTGAGTTCAGAAAGTTTCTGATAAGCTTTTTCGAGTTCCGCGGTGCGTTCTTGCACCCGTAGTTCAAGCGTTTGATTGGACTGCTGCAAAGCAGTTTGTAATTTCAGAATCTGGTTGGTGACCGCGCGATCAAGCGTAACGCGGTCAATAAAACCCTCATCCACCAGGATTTGTCCAAGCAGGGGAGTGTCACCTTTAATGCGGGCTTGTTTTTGCGATTCGAGTGCCGATAGCAGTTGTTCGCTGGTGAGAAGTCCTTCCTCAACCAGCGCATCTCCAAGGCGTGGAACCAGAATTTCAGGTGTCAGATTAATGTTAGGCCTCGATACCCTGTATCAACAATATTCAATATCAAGCTCATTTTATTGCGAGTCTAAAATGAGCGGGATATTAAACTAACGATATTGTTAATTGTAAGGATGTCTACATTAAAAATCAATAAATTGGTCGGAAATTTCTCATTATTAACTTGCAATTAGTCAATAATTACCGTTAATTAGCCAGGAATCAAGCGCGTTAAGAGGCCGCTCAATTCTTCTTCTGAATAATAATGGATGGTGACTGTTCCGCCCTTTTGTCCGTGTTTCAACGTGACGCGTGTGCCAAGTTTTTCACACAAACGTTCTTCGATTTCTTTGACACTGGGGTCAACATCTTTGGCAGGTATCGCCGGGGGTTTTTGTCCGCCCAGTTTGCGGATGAGTTCTTCTGTTTGGCGCACAGTGAGGTCTTGATTGAGGATGGTCTGCAAGGCGTTAAGCTGTGCTTGCATGGTTGCCAGGCCTAACAATGCGCGGCCGTGGCCTTCACTGATTTTACCTTCGATGAGTGCTTTTTTGGCTTGTTCAGGCAGTTTCAACAAACGCATGGTGTTGGTCACTGCCACACGGCCTTTGCCAACTCTGAGGGCGATTTCTTCATGAGACAGGTTGAATTCATCTGCCAGTTTGCGATAGGCTTCGGCGGTCTCAAGCGGAGAAAGGTCGGCGCGCTGCACGTTTTCGATCAGCGCCAGTTCGAGCCTTTCTTGATCTGTGGCGGTGCGGATGACGACGGGAACTTTACTTAGCCCAACCAGTCTGGCAGCCTGCAAGCGCCGTTCGCCGGCAATGAGCACATAAGTATCAGACATGGGTTCGTGGGTTACAATCAGCGGCTGAATGATGCCGTGTTCGCGGATGGAATTCGCCAGGTCTTGCAGATCATCAGGGTTCATAGAGTCGCGGGGTTGGCGCGGATTGGGGATGATACTTTCGGTTGCGACCATTGAATCCGCGGCGGTTGCCTGTGAGGGCGAGAAATCACCGGGGATGAGTGCATCCAAACCTTTTCCTAAACCACCTTTGCGTGCTGCCATAAGTACCTGCCTATTCTTGATCTGTAATTACTTTAACGCCATCTTGCTGAAGAAGCTCACGTGCCAGGGCGGCGTACGATTTAGCTGAAGCAGCCTCGGGGGCATAATTGGCAATCGGCAGCCCGTATGACGGCGCTTCTGCCAGCCTGATGGAACGCGGGATGACCGAAGACATAACCTGGTTGGGAAAGAATTTCTTGACTTCTTTGACCACATCCATCGAAAGGTTGGTACGGCTGTCGTACATGGTGAGCACAACGCCCCTGATCTTCATCTCCGGGTAGAGTGAAGAGCGGATGCGGTTGAGCGTCTGGGTGAGCTGTCCGACGCCTTCAAGCGCCAGATATTCACACTGCACAGGGATGATCACCCCGTCACGCGCGGCCATCAATCCGTTCACGGTTAGCAGACTCAAAGACGGCGGGCAGTCAATCAGGATGTAATCATATCGGTCAATCACCGGCACAATGGCTTCGCGCAGTTTGAATTCGCGTTTGGGCAGGTCAATCAACTCCACTTCGGCGCCGGCAAGCGAGGGCGACGAAGGCAGCAGAGAAATTTTCAGTTTTGGATTGTGCAGAATATGCGGCAGAATGGGTTCTTCGCCAATCAGAACCTCGTAAGTGCCCTTCTTGACCGTGTACTTGTCTATGCCAAGCGAGGATGTGGCATTCGCCTGGGCATCCAGGTCAATTAAGAGCACACGTTGACCGAATTGGCCGAGATAGGCTCCCAGGTTGATCGCGGTGGTGGTTTTTCCGACCCCGCCTTTTTGATTTACCAGCGTATATATTTTGGTCATAGGGCTTTCATCTCGATAATTTCAGTCATAAAATGATTAATTTCCTCTTTGGTTGGCACACCGGCAAGCGTCTTGCGGGTGACAGAATTGGCTGCCAGCAAAGTGGCAAAACGCGCAGACTCCCACGGATCGCGGGTGGCCTGATAGCGGATAAAGAAGGAAGTGGCAAAGATATCTCCTGCGCCAACAGGATCCACTTCAACCACGTGCGGCGGACGGATGTTGCGCAGGTCGCTATTCCAGTAAACGCGGCAGCCACCAGCGCCTTCAGTGACCACCAGCACAGGCACCAACCCGGCAAATTCGCTGACCACGTCTTCATCACCCTGCACATCTTCAATGCTCATGATGACGACGCTCGCATGGTTGAGTACTGATTCAGCATCTTCCCAGCGTTTGTAAGATACCAGGCCGTCCTGATCCCACACACGCAGCCAACCCTGGGGGGTGACGCCAACAATCGCCTTGGGGAAGGCATCTGCGATCTCATTGGATATCTCATGCACAATTGGCCCCAGGTGAACGATGGGTGCATCGCGCCATACTTCGGGGATATCCGCGAGGGTGATGGTTTCGGCAACCCCCTTAACGTGCTGGATGCGTCCGGTGGGGGTGTGGGTGTTGATGAAGGTAGAATTCTGTTCAGCATCTTTTCGCAATACCGTGGTGCCGGCAAAAATATCCAGATTAAGGTCTGATCGGCAAGAGGTGACGATGCCCACACGCAAGCCGAATGATCTGGCAGTAAGTGACGCGTATGAGGCGGTACCGCCCAGCGCCGGTCCTTGCGGGGTGAGATCCTGGGTGATGTGACCGATCATAAGGTAGTCAATAGGTTGTAGAGTAGATAAATCTCGCATGAAGATGATGATCCCGGCTTATGGGTGAGAGTAAAAATCGTCGTCATCAAGAAGTGTTTTCTGACGAGGCAAATCTTCGGGCTCTAGAGATTGCAAGACCACGGGGGCTTCTTTGCGCAAGCCGGTGACAGGCGTTTCACACCAGGGGCAGAGATTCCAGGGCAGGTCAATCGTCTTGCCGCAGTGTTCACATTTCTTCTTGAGTCGGGTGTGGCAGCTCGGACAGGCCAGCCATTCTGCATCCACACGGCGGTTGCAGCCCGGGCAAATGGCCAAATCTTCAATGGATTGGAGCAGTGCTTCTTCTTCAAGGGAGTGCTGATATTCTTCTTCAAGCGTCCTGGCAGGCCTCAGGATCATGTAGATCAAGATGCCTGGTAGAAAGAGCAGCGCAACCACCACCACCGCCAGCACGCGCATGAAATTGTCGCGGGTGCGGATGCGGATGTCGCGAAAAGCCCAGAAAATGAGGCTCAGCCACAGGGCAGCCAAAAAGGCAACCGCAAAGCCGGTGCCGATAAGGGTAATTTGCTTGAGGACTGCCGGGTCAAAGTTCATAGATTTCTCCGATGGAGAAATTATAGCATGGTTGCCCGCGGATGATGCAAAGCGGGTTGGGTAAGAGAAATGTTAGTAATTCAGTTCATTATAAAGTTAACGAAATCTCACTTCCCAATTCCGGGAATTTGTGCGCGAATTAGGCGCATAATTCCCGGTATCTAGGGGTTGAACTTTTTCTTTCTGCTGGAATGGTCGTTATAAGCTGATTGTTATAAAATATAGTAGTAAAACAAAATGTATTTTTGCATCATTTAGATTTATTATGCTTTTATAAACCATATCAGGAGGGTGAAATGGTCAGAGAATCCCCGGCGGCATATCGAATTACCGACCTGTCTGTGGACGAGCGTCCGCGGGAGAGGTTGGAGAAAAGCGGACCAGAAGCCTTGAGCAAGGCTGAACTGCTGGCAATTCTGCTGCGCGTAGGCGTGACAGGCTTGAACTCGGTGCAGCTTGCACAAAAGATTCTGGATGACCTGGGCGGGCTGGCGGGCATTCAGAAGGCCAGTTTTGCCCAGGTGTGTAACATCCACGGCGTGGGGCCGGCCAAGGCAGCCCAGATCAAGGCGGCCATCGAATTGGGCATCAGACTGAAGAAAGAGAACCCCGATCTTAGCGCGGCGGTTAATAGCCCCGAAGACGCCGCGGAACTGGTGCGCTACGACATGCAGGGTCTGGTGCAAGAGAATCTGTGGGTGATTTTGCTCGATACGCGCAACCGCAAGATCGGTGTGGAAAAGGTGTACGTCGGCTCGCTGAATGCCTCCATGGTTCGGGTGGGTGAACTCTTCAGAGGCGCGCTGCAAAGAAATGCGGCGGGCATCATCATGGCACACAACCATCCCAGCGGCGACCCTGCGCCCAGCCCCGAAGATGTCACCCTCACGCGCGCGGCCGTCCAGGCCGGCAAGCTGCTGGATGTGGAAGTGCTTGACCATCTGGTGATCGGGCACAACAGTTTTGTCTCCATGAAAGAGAAAGGGCTGGGGTTTGGATGAAAAAAGGGGACAAAGTAATTTTCTTTCTTGACATTAGTAACGCGACGCGTTATTATATTATGCGGTGATCAAGTCATTTGCTGATCGTGAAACTGAACGGATCTTCAGGCTAGAGTTATCAAGAAAACTGCCTGGCAGCATACAGGTATTGCCAGAAGAAAGTTGATCCTTTTGGATGCAGCAGAGGCTATGTCAGATTTGCGTATTCCACCTGGAAACCAGCTTGAAAAATTGAGTGGAAATCGAGTAAGGCAATACAGCATCCGAATCAATGACCAATGGCGAATCTGTTTTGTTTGGAAAGATGATAATGCGCACCGCGTTGAAATTGTGGATTATCACTAGGAGAGCATAAAATGGTGGAACAATTACACCCCATCCATCCCGGAGAAATCCTTCTCGAAGATTTTCTCAAACCCTTGAAAATCAGTCAATACCGTTTGGCAAAAGATATTAGTGTACCTGCCAGAAGAATAAACGAAATTGTGCATGGCATCAGAGCGGTCACACCAGATACAGCCTTGAGACTTTCAAAGTACTTTGGTTTATCAGAACGTTTTTGGCTTAACATTCAGACCCATTATGATTTGGATGTTGAAAAAACGCGATTAAAGGATCGTCTTGAACATGAAGTTAAAGTCTATTTGTTTCCAAATGGAGGTCAGCAACCCCAAATGGTAAGAGAAGGTAAACCCGATTTCGTTGACAAAACACATTGTAGGGTGCGGTCAACGACCCATTGACCAACTTCTATTGACCCGGTTTGTGGCGGGGTCGTTGCCCCACCATTAATGCTCTTTAATTTCGTGAATTTCGCCCTTTCGTAGTTTAACTTTTTCTTTTATCTCAAACCATAAATGCTCTCTGGATGGCGATTTCGTTGACAAAACAGGTGCCTTATAGTAAGATTTGAGCCGTTGGCGAGGTAGCTCAACGGTGGAGCAGTGGACTCATAAGCCATTGGTTGTGGGTTCAAATCCCACCCTCGCCACCTAAAAAACATCCTTTAGGGTGTTTTTTTCTGTCATCAATAACGCTTAGGGTGTACACGTCCTGCCATCGCCAATCTTTTAAAATTTGCGGATATGCGCACTAATGCGCAAAATAGCGCATAAAAATGATTTATGCCTGATACTGGGGATAATTTATCATATTCCTTTAATAAAGAGGCTAGTAATGACTTTACTGGTTTGGTTGTGAAACCGAATAATTAGTTGCGGGTGTCCTCGGTTTGAGATCACGGCTCAGTTAGTTCAATTTTATATTGCATATTCTGAGAGACCTCTCTATGGTGGAGCTGTAGACTCATAAGCCATTGATTGTGGGTTTGCCGGTGAAACTGACACTTTGCAAATACCCACCCTTGCCACTCTTTTTGTCCAAAAGCACTGACAATAACTTGATCGGTTTTTTGTTATACTACAACTCTGATAGGGTCGGATTCAAATAATTTTTCACAGATATCTAAAATGAGATCAGAAAAATGGTTTCCTAAGAAGAGGGTTGTAAGGTCATATGGCCTTAGAAATGTCTTACAATTGTATCTGGGCCAAAAACGATATCATAATTTTGGAAAAATCAATGCCAGCATCAATGTTATATAAAACTTATTCATCTGTACTAAACCATTATCAAAAAATAAACAAATCAAAAAATTCAATTGCTAAATTTGCAATTGAGAAAATTATAATATTGCTTGTCACAATATTGCAACTTACATCCGGAATTAAATTCCCAAAACGATCAATAGGGGGATGGTGGTGGACTTGGAGACTACGCTGTGAAATATTAACTGGTTTTTGATTATTACGTTTCAGAATATTGTCAACAATTAATAAAACCAGGGATGATAGTTGTAGATATAGGGGCTCATGTAGGGTACTATACATGGCTCTTTTCAAAATTGGTTGGACCATCTGGAAAAGTAATTTCTTACGAACCGTCACCAGAGAATTTTCAAATCCTTGTTCAAAATTTGAGAGCAAAAAACATTAAAAATGTTATACCAATTCAAAAAGCAGTTTGTGATGATTCAAAACCAGTTAAGTTTTATTTATCCCCTGGCAACAGTAACCATAGCATTGTAAAAGGATTTACAAATTTTAAAGATGTTATAGAGGTAGCTGCAACGACGATCGATTTAGGTGTAAAAGAATTAGGTTATGCAAAAGTAGATTTCATTAAGATAGATGCAGAGGGGGCTGAACCAGCAATTCTTCGTGGAATGGGCTCTATCCTTAAAGAATCAGAAAAAACAATATTAATCATTGAAATGAATCCATTTGCACTTAGAGCGAGTTCATTCAATCCTACTGATTTATTAGAGCAACTTTCAAATCTAAACTTCAACCCGAAAATTATTCTTGTCGATGGGAGCTTATCGACGGATTTTTCGTCTTTTTACGATCAAACAGTTAATCTGCTTTGTTTTCAAAAGATAGAAGTGTGATATTTAGTAGTGTTTTTGTTTTATTAATTATTCTACAATGGTTTGAATCCTTGCAGCTTTCGAATATAAAAGTCAAAAATCTGCTGTAGACAACACATAATTTGGTAAGTTCTCTTCTTAATCCTCATCGGTTGGGTAACGAAAGCACATAACGCCAAAAATATCCGCGATACACGGCGGATGCCACCTTCGGCAGGTTGGTTAACAACAGCCCGATGCATTACGCATTGGTTTGGGCTTGTCTACTTTGCTTCAACAAAAATCCCAATTCCCTCTTGACAAATTAGAATAAAAGTTCTAATATTCCAATGTAACTACTCACGGGGGGTCATACCTCCCGAGAGGATTTGCAAAGGAATCAGCGTCAGGATGATCAACAGCCCCAACTGGGTTATATGCCAAGCATCCAGGGCGCAACCCCGCTCTTCATTGCTGGGCTCGACCACCACGGTGACCCGGGCATCGGTAAGTCGACCATCCTCCTGCAGACCCTGTGCAGTATCGCCAGCCGCATGCCGGCCCTGTACGTCACCGGCGAACACCCCCAGCTCGTTGACCGCACCAAAACGGTTTTTCACCGCGCGCAACAGGCGCAGA
>CAKMKJ010000011.1 GCA_927443345.1 uncultured Anaerolineaceae bacterium
CTAACCAACAGTCCCCAAGGGGATATTCGAAGCGAAGCTACGCGCCCTCAATTTCGGTCAAAATTATAGCATTGGTTAACCCATTTCGCAAGGCTCTTTCTGCCACATTATTGGTGGGAGAAACATCATCGCGATACAGGAATACAAACAAGCATTGACGGTATTTGATTGATACTGCAGAATTGGCAGGTATTCATGCTTTTCAAGCCATTCTTAACTTAATGGACTCTCCCACCAAACCCTTACTTCCGATTTCGTGAGTAGTTACTTAAGTATAATCCCTCTGTCAAGTGTTTTGGGAAAGGGTTGCAAAAGAATTACTGATTTGGTGTTTGCTTGCGAAATGGGTTAACCAATGCTATAATTTTGACCGAAATTGAGGGCGCGTAGCTTCGCTTCGAATATCCCCTTGGGGACTGTTGGTTAGGCGCATAATTTGCAAGACAATTTCATAATGGGCGCGTAGCTTCGAAGATCCCCTTGGGGACTGTTGGTTAGGCGCATAATTTGCAAGACAATTTCATAATGGGCGCGTAGCTCAGTTGGTTAGAGCGCACGGTTCACATCCGTGAGGTCCGTAGGTTCGAGCCCTATCGCGCCCACCTCAAAACTCCCCTTGTGGGAGTTTTTCTATTTCAAGGTTCCGATTTCTGGAAAAAGAAATCGGAACCTTGCGCTAATCATGCTAGAATAAAAAATATGGATGCATCAACCCACACCCTCACCGTTCGCCTGTATGCCAACCTGAGAGAGAAGGCCGGCACGGATTGCCTGACGATGGTTGTGCCCACCTCTTGCACCGTGGATGGTCTCAAAGCACGCCTCAAACACGATTACCCGGCTATCGCCTTTCAGCTCAACAAGGTACTTTTCATGGTCAATGGTGGACAGGTCTTCATCAGCGACGAAACACTTCCACTCAATGCTGAAGTTAGTATCCTCCCCCCGTATGGCGGTGGGTAAGATGATTAAATGCAGACTCCCGCGGTTCAATCAAAACCGCGGGAGTCAATCGTGTACCCGGTTGTATCTCCCTTACAAATTAACCAGCCAATCCTTGGCTTGTTCACGAGTGTCAAAAGTTCTGATATCGCGCTTGGTCGCCACGCGAATGGCAGCCACCAGCACCTTGCGCATGGCGTCCGCACCGACCACGGCTGAGCCTTTGACATAAGGCGTGTTTTTCGCTGAAAAATTCTTCATTGCGGTTGAGACCTCTGAATTGTAGGTGGCATTGGTTGAATCGGTTAAGATCAACGCGCTCTTCGGTCCACTTTTGGCAATCACAGCCGCCGCCTCATCTAATATGGTGAAAGTCGATTGTGGTGAACAATTAGCAAGGTCTACTAGAATAATACTTTTGCCTTTGTGCTGAACAATTTCTGTACAAGCCATGATTCCCTCTCCTGATAAAAAAAAACGATAACACAATTATGTAGAAAAAAAAAAGATTTCTCCATAAAGAAATAATAAAGGTTGGAAATGAAAAATTTTATCCAACCTTTATTATTTGATTAATTTGTAAACGAATTATTTAGTTACCACCAAACGACCGCCATCTTTCATTTGGGTGATCAAGATGACACTTAATCCGATCATGCCGATTGAGAACAAAAGTGCGGGTGTAAAAGCACCATTCGGCAATTTGAGAGCTTCCATGATGTAGACAAATACAACTGAAGCCTGCCCAAATAACTGGATCAAGCCGTTGGAGGTGCCTTCAGGGGTTGGATAGGTGATCTCGGCAGAATATTGCATACCAATCGGGCTGGCGCTAATCAGCGCGAAACCCAGTGCAAATGCAGAAATATAAAGCAGCCACAAATTGGTGGTGAATGTGAGCCCAATCAAACCAGGCACAGCGGCAGCAAACCCCAATAGCAGAAAGATTTTGCGTTTGTGTGATTTATCAGAAAATGGCGGGATGATCACCGCCCCCAAGACGCCGCCTACCAGCATCAGCGCCCCCAATGTGCCGGCTTCAGAGGTCGTAAATCCGCGCGGACGGATGATGGGCTCGACCCAGGTGGTGATGCCATTGAAGATGCCCATGCCGATAAACGAGACGAACAAGTAAAGCCAGAAGGATTTAATCTTAAGAGCATGTTTGAGTCCATCCAGCATCAGGGCGCGTACTTCCTGACCGGCTTCACATGGCGGGGTGGCCGGTTTTTCGCGGGCAAAGATCAGGAACAAAACTGCTGACACTGCGGCGATGCTGCCATAGAGCAGTTGAACGTTGGGGATGCTCATGGTTTCGGTAAGCAGGGGCGTTAAAACCATGCCCAGTGCCGTCCCCACGAGGTTTGAGAGTGTCACCAACCCCACTGCGGTGGCACGTTCTTCGATGCTGAACCATTGTGCTGGCACTTTCGTCCAGGCATTGAGCAAAAAGGGCTGGGCGATGGCGATGCCGATAGTACTGATCAGCACCATGGTGTAATCTGCTCCGATGAGGCCGCGCACCACGCCAAACACACCCATCAACACCGCTCCGATGCTAACGGTTAGCCTGAAGCCCCAGGTATCAATGGCCCATGAGACCGGGATCGATAACGGAATGAAGGCGATCATGAAGGCCATAGCTAAAAACCCGATTTGCTGGTCGGTTACGCCATAAAAGGCTGCCGCATCTCCGGTGATCGGGGCATAGGTAATCCATAGCATTTGAATGGTGAGATTGATAAACATAAAAACAGCCAAAACCACCCAGCGGTAAGGATACAAGCGGAAATTCTTTTCAGCCATGGCGCACTCCTTAGGTGTTGAAGAATTAAGAATTCAGTTTTCGGTAGATACCGTTCATTTGTTTGTAGATCTTTTTGAAAATGTCGAAGCGCTCATCATACAAGACGCGATTGGCGGCATTCGGCGTGTAGGTTCTATTGATTTGGGTTAGCGCTTGAAGGTCGCCAAACTTGATCTCGCCCAGCCCAACCGCACCAATCCAGGCTGCACCGCGGGCGTTGGCCTGCACCGGATCGCTGACCTGCCGGATTTCAACATTGAGCACATCCGCGAAAATCTGGCACCACACATTCGATTGTGCGCCGCCGCCAACAATGTTGATACGCTCTAGCTTGCGTCCCATGAATTTCTCGAAGGGATTCATCAGCCAGCGGGTATTCATGGCGATGCCTTCCAAAAAGGCGCGGATGATGTCTTCACGATGATTGTTAAGTGATAGGTTGTAGATACCAGCCCGCAAGGTTCTGTCTTCAACCGGCGCGCGTTCACCCCAAATCCAGGGGGTGTAAATCACACCGTTGCTGCCGGCTGGTGTGCGCTCCGTGATCTGATCAAGCACCTTGAATATATCAGGCACATCCGCTTCTTGCAGCAGTTCGTCTTTGTGATAGATGATGTTATCGCGCAAAAAGGTGAGGTTGCCGCCCGCAGTGGCTTGCAATGCGGTGAGTAAATACCTGCCCGGAACTGCGCATGGAACAGATGCCATGGATGAAACGATATCCGTTTTTTTGAAGGGCACGTGGGCAGCCATCCATGAGGAGGTGCCGATATAAAGGTGAGTATCAAAATCGCCTACTGTACCGGCGCCGATTGCTGCGGCTGTGTTGTCAATGGCACCAGCAACAACCTTTACACCGGGTTTAAGCCCCAATGCGTCTGCCACTTCGCATTTTAATTCGCCGATAATATCGGTACATTTTACAATTTCGGGTAGTTTGTCGCGGTCTATGCCGCTTCGCTTAACCAGGTCGGTATCGTAATGAATTCGATCAGGGTCACGGTTATCAGTTACCCAAGAGGTGAGTATGGAATCAAAAGTGGCAGTGAAACGGCCGGTAAGTTTGAGATTCAAGAAATCCAGCACGTTGAGAAACTTATAGGTCCTGGCATAGACTTCAGGGTATGCTTCGCGGATCAAAAGCATGTGGGCTGCGGGGTCTTTACCGGTCATGGAGGGCATACCGCCGGTAAGACGAATCCAGCGCAGGGTATTGTTTATCCCTGCGCCAGTCACATTGATCAATCCCTTGAACTGCTGCTTGAGAAACTTCTCCCCGCGCATGTCCATCCATAAGACACAATTCATCAGGGCGTTTCCATTTTGGTCCACGGGGATGGTGCCTTCCCCTTGTGTGGAACAACACACCGCTTTAATGTTATCAAGAGGCGTCAAACCTCTGGCTACCAATCTTCCGGCTGCTATTAGGAAAGCCTGCCACCACTCTTGCGGGTCTTGCTCTGCACCGCCATCCTGGGTGAGGATCAGTTTTACCGGTTCAGAATCCCAGCCAAGCACCTTGCCGCCAACCGTAATCAGCGCTACTTTCATGCCGGAGGTACCGAGGTCCATCGCAAGAATTACGCTTTCATCACTCATGCTGTCTCCTGGTCTGACACAGATTATTGTAGCTTAAAGTCCTTCAACGCTTGATAAAACAATATCAAAACGACGAAGTGCTTCATCAATTATTTCATCTGTATCAGCCATGCTGGTATACATGCGGCTGCCAGCCAAAGTAATCAGCCCATTGGCCATGTAAGCGGCCCCCATCTGTTCAATCATGTGCTTGCGAGGTTTTAATTCTTTCCACAGTTTGACCGGATTATGCAAATCAAGCAGCATCACACCAGAAGTTTCAAGGTGAACAATGGAACCTTGGTTGAAGGCTACAAAGGGCAAGCCGTATTTTTCTATCAGAACATTTAGACCTTTGGTCAAACGATCACCAGCTTTTCCGGCAATCACAGCCGCATTGGTACGCTCCATTTCAAGCAGAGCGTGATAACCGGCCACACAAGACAGCGGATTCGCGGACAGGGTTCCGCCAATGTAAGCGCGTTCGCCGGTGCCGCCGATGCCAGCCGCAAATCGGGCGATCACATCCGCGCGGCCGCCGACGCCACCAGCCATGGGGAATCCGCCGGTGACGCATTTGCCAAAAATGGTTAGATCAGGTTTGACACCGAAGTATCCCTGCGCGCCACCCAATCCAAGGCGGAAACCGGTGACCACTTCGTCAAAGATCAGCAAAGCCCCGAATTCGTCACAGAGTTCGCGAACCTTCTGATTGAAATCAAAAGCGACAGGGCGTGTGCCAGATTCAGGACCGACCGGCTCAAGAATTACGGCTGCGGTTCCGCCCAACAAACGGTTAACAATCAATTGTCGTTTCAATGATCCCAAATCGCTTGGGAAGAATTCTTGAGTGTTGGCCGTTGCGCCAAAGGGAATACCTTTGGCTTCTAATCTGCCGGTACCAGGGATGTGCAGCCCGTAAACCATGGAATCGCTCCAACCGTGATAAGCGCCACCGGATTTAATTATTTTTTTCTTGCCCGTATAGGCTCTGGCGGCACGAATGGCAGCCATGACACTTTCAGTGCCGGTGCCCAACATGCGGAACATTTCAACTGCGGGCATGAAACGGTTGATCAACTCAGCCAGCTTCAGCTCGTATTCGTGGAAAAGACCAGTCACCGGGCCGCAAGATTGAAGCATTTCGATGACTTTTTCGCGAACTGGTTCGTAGTTGCTGCCCAGAATGGTCGGGCCGCCGGCTTGTAAGAAATCGATGTATTGATTGCCATCCACATCCCACATGTGAGCGCCGTGGGCTTTTTCAACCGCGATCGGGAATGGATAATTAAACGCCAGGTTATGCTGCACACCGCCAGGGATGAATTTCTTGGCTTCGTCGGTGATCTCTTTTGAACGTTTACATTTCTGGTCAAAATAACCCATCACCTCTTGCATCTTGTCTGCCCGGATGGGGCGCATGGGTTGATTGACCAGGGCTTTTAATCCCGCATAAACTTTTTCAGTATCAGGGTATTCACTTATGGCATACTTTTGTTCAGTCATGGATCCTCCAACAAGATTTATGATAGAAGTGTTATTCGCCGCCGAGTGCGAATTTTCCGCTCTCAACTCGCCTCTGGTCTTTACGCAGCTTGGCAAAAGCGATTTCACGAACAGCCAACGGTACTTTGGATGCTTTTTCCTCAGTGCACAGAGTAAGCAAATACGCCAGGGAACATTTTTCAAGAATTTCGACATTATGACAGGCGCGTTCGAGATCCGTACCAAACAATAGAGCACCGTGGTTCTTCATCAGATAAGCATTGTGATGATTTTTGACATTTTTGGCAATCGTATTGCGCAGCATGCCCGTGCCAGATGGTGCATATGGGATGATATCCACACTGCGACCCAGAAAGCGAGCCTGCTCATCAAACAACCCGGGGATAGGTTTATTGATCAGTGTCAGCGCACTGGCATGAACCTGATGCGTATGAACAACAGCCGTGACATCCGCACGCACCTGATAGATGGCACAGTGCATAGACGCTTCAACGGATGGTTTTAAGGTTCCTTCAAGTTGGTTAAGTTCAAAATCTAAAATACAAATATCGTCTGCTGTCATCTTCATGTAATCTACATCAGACGGTGTGACTGCAAAAACTTCCTCGCCAATAATACGCAGAGAAAGGTTGCCGCCAGTAGCCATTAAGAATCCTTTTCTTGTCATGTCTTGGGCAGCGTCAACAATTGCCTGTTTTTGAACTTGATATTTGCTCATGGCTCCTCTGATTAATCTTTACAATGTCTAGATTGTATGATTAATTTTTGACTTTGTCAACAGGATGATTTAGAATCATTGCATGTCAGAAAAATCATACCATCATGGCGACCTAAAAAACACACTCATCCAGGTTGGCATCAAAATGCTCGCCGAAGAAGGGATTGAGGGGTTCAGTTTGCGCAAAGTCGCGCGTGAAGCCGGTGTCACGCATTCTGCGCCCTATGCTCATTTTGCCGACAAACAAGCCATGATCGCTGCCATCTCTACAGATGGTTATCGCAAAGTCTACGAGCGGATCAATGCGGTGGTTGAACAATTTCCAAACGAACCGTTAAGACAATTTATCGAAACCGCCTGGGTATATGTCTCTTTTGGCTTCGACGAACCTGATCACTTCAAAATCACTTTTTCTGGTTCTGTAGAACGCGAACGTGAATACCCTGCTCTGGTAGAGATGACCGGTAAAACTTTTGACACGTTGCGCCAGTTGATCATCCGCTGCCAAGAAGCGGATTTGATTGACAACGGCGAACCTGACCTGGCGGCAGTCACCGTCTGGGGTTTTGTGCATGGCTTCGTCCACTTGATACAAGAAAGCATGGTGTCTCATGTTGTCACCAATCGCTACACCAAACGCGAGATGCTGATCTTATCTCTCAATCACCTGCTCAAGACCCCGCTCACAAAAGATCCGCAAGATGGGTCTCTCCTGGGTTCTGGGATTCAAACAACCCAGGAATAATTTTCTATTCTATTTAAACATTCCAAATGTGATAAAATCAGTCCGATTTATATAATGATAATTTGACCAGACCCTCATTTCCTATTCAAAGCGAGTCATCACGGGCAAATGAAAAATAATACAGCAGCCACAAATTCGAACTGGTTTGAAAACACAATCGTTCATCTTTCAGAAAGAGCGTTGACGGCTGTATTGCGCACCCAGACTCGCCTCGTCTTAACCTCCAATGCCGACGAAGATCTCACCCTGCCCCACCCTGTGGCAGGACACAGCTATACACTTTACATGCATGTGCCTTTCTGTGAAAGTCTCTGCCCTTACTGCTCATTCAACCGCTTCCTGTACGAAGGCAAGAAGGCTGTGGATTATTTCACCGCGCTACGCGAAGAAATGCGTATGGTTGCCGACATGGGTTACGATTTTAAGACGCTTTATATCGGCGGCGGCACCCCCACGATCAACATTGAAGAATTGGTTAAGACCATTGACCTCGCCAGAGAACTCTTTAATATTCATGAGGTCTCGTGTGAGACAAACCCCAACCACCTGGTACCTGAATATGTAGAACAGCTCAAAGACAGGGTGCAGCGTCTCTCAGTAGGTGTGCAAAGCTTTGATACAGATTTGTTGCAGCAGATGAACCGCCTTGAAAAATTTGGCGACGGCGAATTAATTCTTGAACGCATCCGCTATGCAGCACCTTTTTTTGAATCGCTTAACGTGGATATGATCTTCAACTTTCCAAACCAGACCCTTGAGATGTTGAAAGTCGATCTCGACATCATACTCACTTCAGGTGCCCAGCAGGTTACCTTTTATCCATTGATGAGCGCAACATCAGTTGAAAAATCCATGGCGAATTCTGTGGGTAAACCCTCGCACAAACGCGAATGGCAGTTTTTTAACTTGATCAATGATCGTCTTTCAGGCGAATTCAAGCAGCTTTCTGCATGGACCTTTGTACGTAAAGCTGCCGGAATGATAGATGAATATATTGTGGACAGCGAAGAATATGTCGGCATTGGTTCAGGGTCATTCAGTTATTTGAATGGCACACTTTTTGTTAACCATTTTTCTATTAATCAATATTCAACGTCCGTCCATTCTGGCAAACTTGGTGTGAGTGCCCACAAAAAGTATGATCGTTTGTCGCAGATGCGCTATTGGTTCATGATGAACTTGTTTGGCATGGATTTCAACCGGCAGGATTTTAAGCAGCGTTTTGGCACTCCCATCTGGCTTGGCCTGGCGATGGAAATGCTCTTCATGGAACTGACAGGCGCTTTCAAACCCGGAAAACGCAATCAACTTACCCGCCGCGGTCAATATATGTCTGTGGTGATGATGCGAGAGTTTTTTGCCGGAGTGAATAACCTTAGAGATCTCGCCCGCAAAAACCTCAGCCCTCTCGAACTTGCGAGCGCTACCCCCGTTAAGTATGTTGGGGTTCACAATAACAGCAAGAGCGTTTTGCACAAGTAAAAATCCCCCCTTGCATGTAATTTTTCAAAAGTGACATTTGTCAGGATATGCAATATGATTAGTAATATAGTAATATATATGCATAAACGCATATATGAATATATGATACGGTATGTTGGAGGACCAGACGATGGTTGATAATTTACGGGAAGAAGTGGTGAGATTGCATGCCCAAGTTTGCAGCGGCCTTGCTGATCCGAACCGCATCTTGATCATCTATTCCCTCACTGATGGTCCGCGCAATGTGAATGACATTGCCAACAAAATGGAATTATCCCAACCCACGGTATCAAGGCATTTGAAAATTCTACGCGACCGCGGCATTGTAAGGGCCGACCGGGATGGGCAAACCATAAATTATCGTTTATCTGATCATCGAATTATTCAAGCGCTTGATCTTTTACGTGCAACTCTGGCCGACCAATTAAATGATCAGGTTTTATTGGCAAGACAAGCAAATCAAAATTTAATCGGGTAAAGGGAGACTGAATTTATGAAGACGTTTTTGATTTTAGGTGCAGGTACCGGCGGTACCATGATGGCAAACAAACTCTCCAAGCGACTTGACAGACAAGAATGGAAAATCGTTTTAGTAGACCGTGATGAGACACATTATTATCAACCGGGCTTCCTGTTTTTACCCTTTGAGTACTATGCACCCGAAAAAGTTTATCAACCCAAGCGTAAATTTGTTCCATCAGGCGTTGAATTCATTCTCTCTGATATCGAATTGATCGAACCTGATGCCAACAAGGTCACCCTGACAAAAGACAAACAAGTCATTCATTATGATCAACTTCTGTTAGCCACTGGAACCGATATACATCCTGAAGAAATCGAAGGGATGAATGAAGGCGGCTGGCGCAAGAACATCTTTGACTTCTACACCTTTGAAGGTGCAATGGCGCTCAGAGGCTTTCTGAAAAATTTCAATGGCGGAAGAGTTGTGCTCAATATTGCCGAGATGCCGATTAAATGCCCGGTAGCCCCGCTCGAATTCATGTACCTGGCAGACTATTATTTCAAACAACGCGGCATTCGCAACAAGGTTGATCTCGTTTTCACGACTCCCCTGTCTGGTGCTTTTACCAAACCTGTGTCGGCAAAACTTTTGGGCGATGTGATGACCAAAAAAGGCATCCATACCGAGGCAGATTTTGCAGTCAGTGGTGTGGATTCCGGCAAGAACACCATCAGTTCTTATGATGGACGCGAAATCAAATATGACCTGTTGGTTACCATCCCCACGAACATGGGAGCAGAAGTCATCGGACGTTCAGGCATGGGTGATGACCTTAATTTCGTCCCGACCAATAAATTCACCCTCCAATCTGACAAACATCAGAATGTTTGGGTCATTGGTGATGCCACCAATATTCCTGCTTCAAAGGCCGGGTCAGTAGTTCATTATTCGGCAGAAACACTCATTGAGAATGTAATATCCGCAGTTGAAGGCAAAGAACTCGAAGCGAAATTCGATGGTCATTCCACCTGCCATATTGTCTCTGGCAACAACAAGAGTTTGCTGATTGATTTTAGCTATGAAACAGAACCTCTGCCTGGTCTTTACCCCTTCCCGGTGGTTGGTCCATTCCCCCTGCTCAAAGAAAGCACCTTCAATTATTTGGGTAAACTCGCCTTCAAATGGGTATATTGGAACATTATGTTGAAAGGGATACCCTTCCCATTACCACCTGAATATTCAATCGCTGGTAAACAGCGTGTCGCATAAAAATTATATATAGGAGATAAAAATGTCTGTATTAGATAGTGTGAAGTTCGACGCTGATGGTTATTTGGAAGATCCGAAAGTATGGACCAAAGAAATCGCCGAAGCCATCGCCAAACGCGAAGGTGTTACCCTGACTGAACGCTCATGGGTGGTGATCAACTATTCCCGTAAAGAATTTGAAACCAAGGGCGAAGCTCCTACCCTGCGCGCCATCACCAAGAATACCGATGTTGACACAAAGGAACTCTACAGCCTGTTCCCCGGCGGACCTGGCAAGCTGGCTGCAAAAGTATCCGGGTTGCACAAACCCACCGGTTGCATCTAATCCATTCATTTAGAAATAAGGAGAACTCAAATGGCAGAAACAAAACCACGTAAATTGGCAATAATTGCCTCCAAAGGCTCACTGGATATGGCATATCCTCCATTGATCCTGGCGAATGCAGCCCGCATGTCTGGCGTTGAAGTGGACCTGTTCTTCACCTTCTGGGGTTTGGATATCATCACCAAGAAGAAAATGAATAAATTGAATGTAGCTGTGGTTGGCAACCCCAGCATGCACCCCTGGTTCCACATCCCAACCCTGCTGGGCATCATCCCCGGCATGTCTGCAATGGCCTCTGCCATGATGCGTAAAGAAATAGACAAATTGGATTTCCCCCCGGTTGGTGAATTCGTCCAACTTGTTATGGATGCCGGCACAAATGTTTACGGCTGCAAAATGTCTATGGACATGATGAAATTAACCGAAAAAGACCTGGTCGACGGAGCCAAAGTGTTAGGCGCCATGGAATTTATTGAAATGGCCGACGGCGCTCAGACTTTGTTTGTTTAGGTAAATTATTCTCAGTCACGAATCGTGTAGGGGCAATTCATGAATTGCCCCTACGTTTGTTTAATTCATAGATTAGAATCAAAGCATGAACGATAACCTGAATGAAAATCAAGAACCAGACGGCAGCGAATCCCGCTTTAACACCATCATTAAACCGGGTTCCTCCATTGCTCAGCCGCAGTCCCCTCCCGTCTTCGAATCCTGGATGGATCCACAGCCTGAAGCGGTCAAACCCGTTTTGCCAGTATATGCAGAACCCATCCCGGCTGTCTTTGAACCTGAAATTAGTGCAATACAAACAGCAGTTTCAGGTGAATCAATAATTTATAAAGCACCCCGGCAAAAGAATAACCAGAAAAAACCAGGGTTTTGGCTGGTCATGCTGTGTTTAATCTTGATATTTATCTTCTTTTTCACCCCTGTTCGAGTAACCACCCTCGTGTTGGGAATCGACTGGCGTCCGTCTGCCAGCCCCTGGCTGGGGCGCAGTGACACGATGATTCTGACAACCATGCCCCCCGCACTGCCGCAGGTATCCATGCTCTCCATCCCGCGCGACCTTTGGCTCACCATCCCCAACCATTATGAGAATCGCATCAACACTGCGCATTATTTTGCCGAACTCACAACACCAGGCAGTGGCATGCAAGCGGCTAAAGAAGCGGTTGGAGCCAATTTTGGCATCAATGTTGACTATGCTGTCCGCGTAAAATTTTCCGGTTTTATCGATATCGTGGATGCCTTTGGAGGCGTGACGGTAAACTTGCCCGAAGCCATGTCAGGCTTGGAAGCAGGCCCTAATCACCTTGATGGCAAACAAGCACTTGCATTCGTGCGAGATCGCAAATCTGGCGATGATTTCTTCAGACAAGAGCGCGGGCAGCTTTTCATTGCCTCTGCCATCAAAGAAGTTCTCAATCCACTCAAATGGCCGCGTATCCCTGCGGTGTTGGCCGTGGCTGCAGCCAATATTGACACTGACCTACCAATATGGCTCTGGCCGCGTACAGCCTATGCAATGATCTTTTCTGCAGTGAAGGGATTTGACTCTCACACTCTGGATAGAAGTATGGTCACGCCGTGGGTTACTGATGATGGTGCTCAGGTACTGGGTCCCAACTGGACGATAATAAATCCGTTGATTGATGAATTGTTCAAATAGATATTATTTGGTTCGAGAGCGTTTAAAGGTCAAAATCAGCAACAGGGCAATCAACAACAGTACCAAACCAGCCCCGTCGAAAACAATAAAACGCAGAACACTCGCCTTAATCAGCGGGTGTTCGCCTTTTAAGAGCAACAGAAGAATGGTTTCTCCAAACATCCCCACTGCCTGCATGATGACAGCTTCGATCAGAGAGACGGTGTACTTCAGCGGATTGACCAGAGCAAACAGATAGGGGACGTTCCACATCACAAAAAGCAGCCCCATCCCCTGGATGTTGGCCGCACCAGGCACACCAGTCAATTCAAACCCGGGGGCGAAATCAGCAGGCCGAAACAGGAAAAAGAATGCACATTGAAGATTGAAAAATGTAACTATTCCAATCAGCACTCTGGCAACACTCGGAGTGATCGATCTGCGTTTCACATCCATCTGTTCATTATATCCTTAGTGTTTACGTAGCGCATACACCATATATGGGGGGTTGTTAAAACACTAGCGCCACATATAAGTATTTATTGCGTATATCAGTGTGGATAAATCTCTATCTCTTACGATTATAAAGAAAACTGCATATTGAATAATCAAAAAATATTGCTACAATATTCATAACTGGTATGACCTCTTACCAATTTCAAATTGAATGGAGCAACCTCTCTATGGCCACCTGGGATATCCAACCAAAACCTGCTGAACTGGCTGAAAACCGCCTGGTCGACGCCATACTGGATGGCACCTTCCCGATCAATTCAAACCTGCCTCCCGAACGCGAATTGGCCGAAAGTCTGGGGGTCACTCGCCCCACCCTACGTGAAGCGTTGCAGCGTCTCTCTCGCGACGGCTGGATTGAGATTCACCACGGCCGCGCCACGAGGGTAAAGGATTATTGGTGTGAAGGCAATTTGCTCATCCTCACCGCCATTGCCCAACATCAGGATAAAGTCCCTACTGATTTCGTCACCAACCTGTTGCAAATTCGGCTGCTCTTAGCACCTGCCTATACGCGCATGGCCATGCAAAACTCGCTTAATGAAGTGATTCATCTTTTAGAATCTCTGCAAAACATTGAAGATACCGCTGAAGAATTCACTCATCGTGACCTCGATCTTCACAAACAACTCACCATCCTATCCAAGAACCCCATTTTTACCCTGATTCTCAACGGTTTTGGAGATCCCTACAACAAAATGGGGAACCTTTATTTCAGCAACCCCGAATCCAGAGCCCATTCCCGTTCATTCTACAAAAAATTATTATCAGCCGTACTTTCAAACGATTTTTATAAAGTTGAAGAAGTGACCAGGCAAGTGATGCAAGACAGCATCCAATTGATGCAGAAAGCAATTATTTCAATAGGCGTATCTAAAGGAGCTTAACGATGTGGGAAAAAGGTTGGAGGCAATCAGTCTGGAAAGAACTGGGCGGCAATTGGGATGTGATCGTAATTGGCGGCGGCATCACCGGCGCAGGGGTATTTCGGCGTGCAGTCGCAGAAGGGTATAAAACCCTGCTCGTTGAAGCCACAGATTTCTCCTTTGGCACTTCAAGTCGATCTTCAAAACTGGTACACGGCGGATTCCGCTATCTGCGCAACAAGCAATTCGATGTCACTCGCGAATCGGTGCGCGAACGCGAATGGATGCTCAAGGAAGCCAAAAACCTGGTCACACCACTGGGATTCATCATGCCCTGCCCTGACAAATTCAAGGTTTCAAGTCAATTTGCCATCGGTGTTGTGATCTATGATTTATTGGCGCCTAAATGGCAGCATTCGTTTTTTACCAAACGCAAGGTACTGCGCATCTGCCCCCAAATCGACAAACCAGATTTGAAAGGCGCATTCCTATATTATGACGCCGAAATGGATGATGCCAGGCTGGTCAACCACATCATCCGCGAAGGTGTGGCAGCCGGTGGCACCGCCATCAATTATTGCAAGGTCGAAAAGCTGCTCCGAGACCAAAGCGGTAGTGTCTGCGGTGTGCAAATTAATGATCAGGGTTCCTCTGAGCTAGGCGAGCTCGAAATCAAGTCAGCGGTGGTGATCAATGCCACCGGTCCGTGGAGCGATGAAGTGCGCGCCCATGTGAACGCACCTGCCCGGCTGCGCCGCTTGCGCGGTTCACACTTGATCTTCCCGCGCGAGAAATTGCCACTGCCTTTCGCCGTCACCCTGCTCCATCCCCGCGATGGACGCGCCATGTTCGGCATCCCCTGGGAAGGCACCACTATGATCGGCACCACTGATCTGGATCATTCGGCGCCATTGTCAAAAGGGGAACCTTTTACCACCCAGCAGGAGATTGATTACATCCTGGAGGCCGGCAACGCCACTTTCCCGTCCGCATCCCTAAAGCGGCAGGATATTCTATCTAGTTTTGCCGGCCTTCGCCCAGTAATCAACACTGGCGCATCCGATCCCTCCAAGGAATCCCGCGCCCATGTGGTCTGGGAAGAAGACGGATTGATCACTGTCACCGGCGGTAAGCTAACCACTTTCCGCATTATGGCTGAAGAGGCTTTATTAAAGGCATCTGCGAAATTGCCTCACCCCATCGATTTGAATGTTCGAAAACGATATTTCGATCCCTTACCAGAGACCCTGTCTCAAGGCAGAGTGCTTTCATCCGAGTTTGCTTACCTGCTCGGTCGCTACGGCAGTGAGACGGATGACCTGCTCAATTGCGCCAAAGAGGGCGAGAATCAACCCATTGGCAACCTGCCCAACTTGTGGTCTGAGATCCGCTGGACGGCTCGCACCGGCGGCGTGGAGCACCTGGATGACTTATTACTGCGGCGAGTGCGTTTGGGTATGCTGCTGCCAGACGGCGCAAGCGCACTTATGAACCGCATCCGCGCGATTGCCCAACCCGAACTCGGATGGGATGACGCCAAATGGCAGCTTGAAGAAAAACGATACCGCGAGATTTTCGAACATTCTTACAGCCCATCCCCGACGGGATTTGCTGATTAATCACATAACACGATTGGAGAGAGAAAATGGCCAAACAAAAGTGCACCCCCGCCTGGTACGAAGACCCCACTCCTGCAGGTACTTATCGTTCGCTCTTCAAATGGGGCGATCCTGCTGGTTTCAAGCACCCCAACAGTGGTCTGGTAAAGTTGATGCTTGATACCTTCAATATGAAATGCGAAGATTTTCAAGAACCTCTTGATTTTGCGCTGGATTCCATCCCAGATAACATGCCCTCCAAACTGCCAGAAAAACACCTTCAAGAGTTCCAGCGCATCTGCGGCATAGAAAACGTGCGCACTGACACGCTTGAGCGCACCGCCAAATCATACGGCGGTGGTATGTTAGATGCCCTGCGACTTCGCCGCCATATCATCGAAAACATCTCTGAAGCGGTGGTGGCTCCCCGTTCACAGGCAGAAATTGAAGAGATTATTAATTATTGCGACCATGAAGCCATTCCTGTTTATATTTACGGCGCAGGTTCGACCGTCACCCGCGGTTTGGAAGCCGTCAAAGGCGGCATCGCACTGGATATGAGCAAACACATGAACAAGGTGGTCAATTTCAACGAAATCGATCAAACCATCACCGTGCAGGCAGGCATGACCGGTCCGCAGTTGGAAGATATTTTGAACCACGCTCAGACCAAATTGAATGCCAAACGCGCCTACACCTGCGGACATTTCCCCCAGTCTTTTGAATATTCCAGCGTGGGCGGTTGGGTGGTCACCCGCGGTGCCGGTCAGAACTCTACCTATTACGGCAAAATCGAAGACATTGTCATCGCCCAGGAATACGTTACCCCGCGCGGAGTTTTCAAGACATTTGAACATCCCCGCAGCGCCAACGGCCCTGATTTCGACCAGATCATGATGGGTTCTGAAGGCGCTTTTGGGGTACTGACCAATGTAACCCTCAAAGTCTTCCGCTGGCAGCCTGAGAACCGCAAACGCTATAGCTACATGTTTAAGAACTGGCAGGATGCCCGCGAAGCCTGCCGTGAAATCATGCAGGCAGAATTTGGCCTCCCTTCCGTCTTCAGGCTTTCTGACCCCGAAGAAACTGACGTGGCCATGAAGCTGTATCACATCGAAGGCACCATCGCTGATTCCGTGCTCAAGGTACTGGGTTACCAACCAATGCAGAAATGCCTGCTGCTCGGACACACTGACGGCGAGCGCGGATTCTCAGCAAACGTAGACCGCAAAATCCGACGTATCTGCCGAAAATACGGCGCCTTTGAGTTGAGTTTTGCCGGTGTGACCAAAAACTGGGAGCACGGCCGCTTCAGAGACCCTTACATGCGTGAAGACCTGCAAGATTTTGGCATCCTTATTGACACACTGGAATGTTCGGTGACCTGGTCTCAAATGGAAAATGTGCACAAGCAGGTGAGAGCATTCATTAAGAATCGTCCGCAAACAGTGTGTATGACTCACCTATCACACGCCTACCCGCAAGGGGGCAACCTGTATTTCATTTTCATTGTCAAAAGTAATTCCATTAAGGAGTACCTTGACTTACAATATGGAGTACTGGATGCGATTCAAAAAAGCGGTGCTGCCCTCAGCCATCATCATGGTGTTGGCAAACAATCCTCACCCTGGCTTGAAGACCAGATTGGCACCCCGCAAATGGATGTCATCCGTTGTTTGAAACAACACTTTGATCCGCACAACATCATGAACCCCGGCGGCACCCTTGGTTTGGATATGTCCGCTGATCAGCGTGCTCGACGCTGGAGCAAAGACCTGGAGGATTAATTATGGCATCAGAACAATTGCTGGCAATCGATACTGGAACACAATCTGTACGTGCCTTGATATTCGATCTGCAAGGCAATTTGATCGCCAAAAGCCGTGTGGTGATTGAACCTTACTTCTCCACCGCCCCCGGGCTGGCTGAGCAGCACCCTCACGTGTATTGGGATGCCATCGGAGAAGCATGCCAGAAACTCTGGTCTATGCCGGGTGTCGAAAAGAAAGCTATCGCGGGTGTCGCCTTAACCTCCCAGCGCTCTACCATGATCAACCTCGACAAGAACGGCCAACCCTTGCGCCCTGCCATCCATTGGCTGGACCAACGCCGAACGCCTGGATTAAAACCCGTGGGAGGCTTGTGGGGGGCACTGTTTGGCCTTGCTGGTATGACTGAAACCGTTGCTTATCTTCAAGCTGAAGCGGATTCCAATTGGCTGCAAAAATTCGAACCGGAAATCTGGAAAAAGACGAATAAATATCTTTTCCTTTCGGGTTATTTGAACTACCGCATGACCGGCAATTACAACGATTCAGTAGGTTCACAAGTAGGCTACATTCCATTTGATTACAAGGCTTTGGCCTGGTGCGGCAAATCCGATTGGAAGTGGCAGGCTGTGCCGGTTGACCCAGCCATGCTAACTGATCTGGTGCCTCCGACCGGCAGACTGGGAGAGGTTACTGCTGAAGCCGCAGCCCACACAGGCATCCCTGAAGGATTGCCTGTGATTGCAGCTGCGGCCGATAAAGCGTGTGAGGTCATTGGCGCAGGTTGTGTGGATCCTTCCATTGCCTGTCTGTCTTACGGTACAACTGCCACCATCAATACCACGCACACCAAGTATGTTGAAGTCATTCCACTGATTCCGCCTTATCCCTCTGCCGTGCCCAATGCCTATTCGCTCGAAATTCAAATCTTCCGCGGATACTGGATGGTTTCATGGTTTAAACGCGAATTTGGACAAAGCGAAGAAAGGCTGGCGACCCAGCGCGGAGTAGAGACAGAAGAACTCTTCGACGACCTGGTCAATTCTGTACCCGCCGGTTCACAGGGGTTGATGCTGCAGCCTTACTGGTCACCAGGTCTCAAAGTGCCCGGTCCTGAAGCCAAAGGTGCCATCGTCGGTTTTGGAGACGTTCACACCCGTGCACACATGTATCGCTCCATGCTTGAAGGTCTGGCTTACGCACTGCGTGAAGGGGCTGAACGCACCACAAAGCGCAGCCACATCCCCATCAAGGAAATCCGTGTGGCAGGCGGAGGCAGTCAAAGCAAGGCTGCCATGCAGCTTACCGCTGACATCTTCGGATTGCCCACCACGAATCCGCACGTCTATGAAGCCAGCGGCCTTGGCGCTGCCATGGATATAGCCGTCGGTCTTAAACTTCACCCGGATTTCACTGTTGCAGTCAAAGAAATGACCCGCACTGGTTCCACTTTTGAACCGATTGCCGAAAACCAAAAAATCTATGATGAACTTTACAACAGGGTTTATCTCAAGATGTATAACCGGCTCAAACCGCTTTATGAAGATATTCGTAACATAACGGGTTATCCGCCCAAGAATTAACTGGAATAGCAAAAGGAACTGATGCCCAAAAGATACATGCATCAGTTCCTTTTTTTAATGGCTCAAATGAAGAATAATATTGGTTTTTATTTAGCATTTATGAAAATTTTAAATTCTTTTGCAGTGTAAAAAATGCACCTAAATCATTTAGGTGCATTTTTTTATATTGGAAAAAACTTCTTTATCAATGTTTAAACTAAAGCATTATTTGTGGCGTTCAACAATACCTCTGGATTTTTTTCAGCAATTCTAAGCAATATTTTTGCTGAACCAGTTGGTTTTCTCCGTCCTTGTTCCCAATTTTGCAATGTATTAATGCTAATTCCCATCAATGATGCAAATTCTGATTGAGAAAATCCAAATTTTCTACGAATCGCTTGAACATCATTTGGTTCAAAGTGGAAAGAACGAGATGGTTTTTTTTCGCCTCGCATAATTGCCATTCCCTCACGCACACTTTCTACTAATTCTTCAAACATGTCATTGTCCATTTTTATTTACTCCTACCTTTTTCTTCTTCAACAATAATACTAAGAACTTTCAACTGTTCCGGTGACAAATCTTTTTGTTCATTTTTTGGATAAATATACATCATCAATAATTTATCTTTCAAATTAAACCAATAATAAATAATTCTACATCCGCCCCTTTTACCTTTGTTGTTTGCACCCCACCTAAGTTTTCGGATTCCATTCGTTCCGGGCATTGTTCTCCCCAATTCAGGGGTTTTGTACAATGCCATTTGAAGTTCACCGTACTCATCATCCGAAAGATATTCGTAGAGATGTTTTGTAAAAAAAGATGTTTCCTCAATGTCCATATGCTTATTATACGCCAAAGGCGTACTATTGTCAAGTAAAATATCGGTTATAACATATATTAATGCCATCCTGTTTTTTTGATTCAATATCAATACTTTCCTTCATTTGAGCCTTTTTAATAATTATTCTCAATCTAAACCACTATATGATTTTCCACCAAATTTCTGGCAGTTGGTTCATCCACAATTAATTCAGTGATCAACCCACCTTTAAGGGCAGCAGCCAACCCCTTAACTTTGGCGAAACCCGATACTACGCAAATGCCATACTTCTTTTGAATCAAAGCCAGATCAGGTCCGCTGGTGCGGTCGTTTATGGGAATATTGTGATAACTGCCGTCATCCCTGAAAAACACTGTCGCAATATCCCCCGCCAGCTTTTGCTTCTCAAACTCAATATAATCCACTTTTTCAAGATAACCGGCATTGTAAACATGGCTGGGCACCCCGGCATCCACCGCACCGATACTAAAAAGTAAAATATCAGCCCGGCTTTGCAGGTCAAGAAGACGTTGGATGCTGCGTTCCTTCCACAAGGCTTGCTTGGTGGCAGAATAATCGAAAAACGCAGGAACGGGGAATAAGTTGGCAACAGCTTGATAGTTTTGCGCAAATCGCACAATGATCTCACTGGCATATTCAATCCCCATGGATTGCGTGTTGCCTGCACCGTTCAACTGAATGATCTGTGAATTGTGCGTCGTTTTGGGCAGCAAATACTTGGAGATGCCGCTAATAGTCGTACCCCAGGCAATACCCATGATCATGTTTGAATTGAAAAGAGAATTCAGATATTTTGCGGCATATTGCACCACGCGTGAAAGCCACTCCGCTTCGCCAGCGACACTGGGCACGGGTACTACATGCACCTTTTTGATCTTAAAATACTCAACGATCTTTTTTTCAAGATAATGCGGATGCTCATTGGGATCAAGGATTGAAATGCTGATCAGCCCTTGTGATTTTGCGTAAGTCAGCAGCCTTGACACCGTTGACCTGGACACATGAAGTTCAAGTGCGATGGCATCCGTGGTCAAGTTTTGATAGTAATACATACGCGCAACTTTTAATGCCTCACTGCTCTTTTCCTGATCTTCCATGCATCACCTCATTTACATTTTGTTTTAATACCGATTATATCTTCATTGAACGAACGTGCAGTCCTTCTGGGTTTTCGTGCTAAACCAACATTTTATAAAATTTTGCATATTGCACATCTGTGCAATTCTCACTTATGATTATTTAAGCTCACTATAATGTTGATAGGTTTAAGTACCTTATTCTTGCTGATGGCGGATATAACATGAAAAAATATGACATCATTATTATTGGCGGAGGCGTGATCGGATGCATGACTGCCCGAGCGCTTTCTCGATTTGATTTGAAAGTACTGCTGATCGAACGCGAATCGGATATCGGCATGGGCGCCAGCTCAGCCAATTCTGCCATCATCCATGCTGGCCACGACCCAATGCCCGGTTCACTCAAAGCCGAGATGAACCGCCTGGCAAATCCCATGTGGGACCAGGTCAGTGCAGATTTGGGCATCCCCTTCAAACGCAGCGGCGCGTATATCGTCGCTATTGGAGAAGATGAGTTCGGATGCCTGGCTGCCCTTAAGGAACGTGCCGAGAAGAACGGCGTTCTAACCGAGATCTTCAATGCGGATGAGATGCTCAAGCGTGAACCGCTGGTCAACCCTGCTACCAGTGGTGCCCTTTTCACTCCCACCGCTGGCATGGTGGATCCGTTTGCCGCTTGTGTAGCCTCCATCGAGAACGCCATCCAAAACGGTGTTGAAGTGCTCACCGACACCGCATTTACCGGTTTTATCATGGAAGGCAAAAAGATAATTGGAATCCACACCAGCCAGGGAGATTTTGCATGCCGCTGGGTGGTTAATGCCGCTGGCACTTATTCAGATGAAGTCATGCACGCCGCAGAGACCCGCCAGGATTTTAAAATCACGCCCCGCCGCGGAGAGTATTACCTGCTCGACAAAGCCGAAATTGAAATCAACAATATTCTCTTCCCGGTGCCGAGCAAGGTCAGCAAGGGCATTCTGGTCTTGGGCAGCACCCACGGTAACGTGTTGGTGGGGCCAAACTCTCAAACCACGGATTACAAAGAAAATAAAGCCGTCACCCCTGAAGGGCTCGCCGAAATCTGGCAGGGCGCTCAAAAATTGGTGCCTTCCATCACGCCACGATCAGTGATTGCCGTGTTTGCCGGTCTGCGCGCCACTGGTAACGCTGAATGCCAAACCCCCGGTGTAAATTATCACAATGATTTTGTGATTGAACGCGCTGGTGAAGTGGATGGCTTAATCAATCTGGCTGGCATTGAAAGCCCGGGTTTAACCGCTGCACCTGCCATCGCCCAACGCGTGACAGAACTGCTCAAAGAGGGTGGTGAGAAACTGACCGAAAAACCAGGCTGGAATCCCATTCGACCGGCAAGACCGCGCTTCAACCACCTGACCCGCGAAGAACAAGCCGCACTGGTCGCCCAAGATCCGCGCTACGGACGCATCGTCTGCCGCTGTGAAATGATCACCGAGGGCGAAATCGTAGCCGAAATCCATGCCCCCTTGCCTGCCCGAACTTATGATGCCATCAAACGACGCACATGGCTGGGCACTGGCCGCTGCCTCGGTTCTTTTGACATGCCCCGAGTAGTTGATATCCTAGCCCACGAATTAAACCTACCCGTTACCGCCATCAGGAAAAAAGGCGCCGGCTCTGAATTCTTGCTGCGCCAAACCAAAGAAGTGGAGGCCTGAAATGACCATCAAAGAACATTATGACGTGGTCGTCATCGGCTCTGGCCCCGGCGGATTAGCTGCAGCCATTTCAGCCAAGAAGAACGGCGCTCAAGATGTGCTGATCATCGAACGTGATATAGAGCCCGGCGGCATCCTGCTGCAGTGCATCCACAACGGTTTTGGCGTGGAGGTCTTCAAACAGGATTTACCTGGCCCTTCTTACGCGCAGCGTTTCATCAACGAAGCCTATCAAGTAGGGGTCGATTTTTTGCTCGACACCATGGTGCTTGAGATCACCCGCGACCACCGTATTACCGCCACCAGCAAGCGTTACGGATTTCTCACCATCCAGGCGAAAGCGGTTGTGCTGGCCATGGGCTGCCGCGAGCGCACACGCGCCCAGGTACGCCTGCCCGGCACCCGCCCCGCGGGGGTCTACACCGCCGGCACTGCCCAACGCTGGGTAAATGTTGAAGGTTATATGCCCGGAAAGAACTTCGTTATTTTAGGTTCCGGCGATATTGGCATGATCATGGCTCGCCGCCTGACCTTTGAAGGTGCAAAAGTGGAGCGTGTGCTCGAAGTGATGCCCTATCTTTCTGGCCTAACCCGCAATTATGTGCAATGTCTGATGGATTTTGATATTGAATTGCAACTTAAACACACGGTCAAGAACATCATCGGTAAGAAACGTGTTGAAGCCATTGAAGCCGTGGCGGTAGATGATAAATGGAACTACATCCCCGGCACGGAAGAGATTATCCCCTGTGATACACTGCTGCTCTCGGTCGGTCTGATTCCTGAAAACGAACTCTCCCGCCAGGCAGGCGTTTTGATCGACCCTGTTACTGCCGGCCCGTTTGTGGATGACGGGTTTCAAACCAACATCCCGGGCATTTATTCAGCCGGCAACGTGGTGCATGTCTACGATTTGGTGGATTGGGTCACCGAAGCCGGATTAATTGCCGGCAAATCCGCTGCCAGACTGGTTCAAAACGGACCTCAGCCTGACGCCAAGACCATTGCGGTTAAAGCCGGTGAGAACGTGCGCTATGTGGTACCGCACACGCTCAACCCTGACCATCTGGCGGATGGAGAAATCCGCATTCAAATGCGCGTGCGCCAACCGATTGAAGCGCCGGTGTGGGTCGAAGTGCGCAGCGGCGAAAAGCTGCTTCACCGCAAAGGTGAACCCTATGCCCGTCCCGGCGAAATGGTCACCATTCCGCTTAAACCTGCGCTGATGGATGAAGTCAAGGCAGCCGGTGAATTAACTGTAGCGATCGTGAAAAGGTAGAAAACCATGGCAAAAATCTCAGAGAATGTCATCTGCGTCACCTGCCCCAAGGGCTGCACCCTGATCGTCACCCGCGATGGTCAGACCGTGATAGATGTCGAAAACGGCTGCAAACGCGGAAAAGATTATGCGCAGCAAGAACTCACTGATCCACGCCGCATGGTGGCCAGCTCGGTGCGACTCAAGGGCGGCTTGCATCCCCTTCTGCCAGTGTATACCTCTGCACCTTTTCCCAAACCGAGGATCCCCGAACTATTATCTGTGCTTCGACAGGTGGAAGTAAAAACACCAGTCAGCCTTGACCAGGTGATTCTAGAAAATGTTTTGGACACCGGCATCAACATCCAATCCAGTCGTGAGATGAAAGAAGTGGTTGAGTAAAAAATCTTCCAAATAATTGCTTTCTTTCCGCTCCCCTCTCCCTCAAACATGGAAGAGGGGAGTTTATATTTTGAAAAACATACATATTCAATGAATATTGTTATAAAATAAACTCACTATTGGGGTCAGGATATTTTCGCAATGGACAACAAAAACTTTGGTGCAAATAGGAGTGTCATGAAAAACACACTGAAATGGATCGTCTCAATACTCCTGCTATTCGGAATTGCTGCCGGTGCTTATTTTTGGGCTACCGCCCAGATTGCCTCAAACTTCAATTATCGCTCCCAAATCAAAGATGATCCTCCGCAGCCCGGAGCCGCACTCGGCACACCTTCCACTGAGCGTCTGGTGATTGTGTTGATTGACGCCTTACGTTACGATACCTCACTAAAAACGGATGTAATGCCAACCCTGGCCCAATTACGCTCAGAAGGCGCTTCCGCCTTGATGCACAGCCAGCCGCCATCCTTCTCGCAACCTGGCTACTCCACCATCCTCACAGGCGCCTGGCCCGAACTTAATGACGGCCCAGCCTTCAACGTCGAATACGAAGACATCCCGACTTTCACACAAGATAACCTATTCAGCAGCGCCCACCGCTATGGATGGAAGACTGCTGTCAGCGGTTATTACTGGTTTGAAAAATTAATCCCGCAATCTGATGTTGATTTCAGTTTTTATACCCCCGGCGAGGATAATGCTGCGGATATTGAAGTCATGAAAGCTGCCATCCCCTGGCTGCAAAACAATGAGGCTCAAGTGGTGCTTATCCATCTTGATCAGGTGGATTACGCAGGCCATCATGAAGGCGGTCCGCAATCACCAAACTGGGACGCGGCCGCGACGCGAACCGATAACATGTTGACTGAAGTCGTCTCAACGCTCGATTTCTCCAAAGACACGCTGGTAGTCTTTAGCGACCATGGACAAATTGACGCTGGCGGCCATGGCGGCCAGGATGCCGATTGCTTGCTTGAACCTTTCGTCATGGTGGGTGCCGGAGTCATCCCCGGCCAGTATCCCGACATCCAAATGGTGGATATTGCCCCTACGCTTTCAGCCTTACTTGGGATTAATCTGCCTGCCTCTACACAGGGTGAAGTACAAACAGTTATGCTTTCGTTACCACAGGATGTAATCTTTGCCCTGCCCGGCGCAACTGGAGATCAGCAATCAGGCTTACTCAACGCCTACGCAACTGCGCTTGGCAAAGAAACCAAAGCACTGAAGCTTTTAAAATCCAATACAGTGGTTGACACACAAGCTGTCATTCAGGAGCTGCGCTCACAAAAACTGTTTACTGACCGTTTAATTCGAGCCATCCCCACTGGTATCCTGCTGGCGGTGGCCATTACTCTCTTAATCCGTCAACGCAAAAATCACTCGTTCACATGGGTGCTTGGCGGCATCTTGTTTGTTGCTTTATTTAATTTGAGGTACCTCATTATTGACCGTAAAGTCTATTCGTTGAGTTCCATTATCAGTGAAATGGATTTAATTCTTTATGTCGCAACCACGACCGCAGTTTCTTTATTATTAGTCTGGCTGGTGGTTAGCTTCTACAACAAAAGCTTTAATAATTCTCCAAATGAAAACGGCTTGAAAACCCTCTGGCTTGGATTCACAGTGATCTTCATAGCAGGGCTGCCTGTCCTCGCCAGCTTTTTCTTAAACGGCCCTATCGTCACCTGGACTTTGCCAGATTACTTCACCAGTTTCCTGGCATTAATTGGTCTGATTCAAATTTTGGTTATTAGTGCTTTAACCCCCATTCTTGCCGGCCTTACTGCAGGAATTAACAGCATTAATAGAAGATTTAAAAAATAATATAGACGGAGAAAGAGATGATTAAAACAAAAGGTCCCTGGCTGATCGATGAGATTGGACGCACTATCATGCTGCGGGGTGTCAACCTCGGAGGAAGCACTAAAGTGCCCACCAAACCCAATGGCGCCACCTGGAACCCGGAAGGTTTTTTTGACCATCGTAATGTTTCTTTTGTGGACAGACCCTTTCCGCTTGCTGAAGCTGATGAACACTACTCCCGCCTGCGTCAATGGGGATTCAACTGCCTGCGTTTCTTGATCACCTGGGAAGCTGTCGAACACGCTGGACCGGGAATTTATGATGAGGAATATCTGGATTATTTGCATGCTGTAGTTAAGAAAGCTGGCGAATACGGTCTGCATGTCTTCATCGATCCGCATCAAGACGTCTATTCACGCTTTTCTGGCGGTGATGGCGCTCCGGGGTGGACGCTTGAAGCTGCCGGGTTTGATATGCGCAATTTTAAAGAAACCGGAGCCGCCATCGTCCATCAGACACATGGAGACCCCTTTCCACGGATGATCTGGCCGACTAACGCCTATAAACTGGCGGCAGCGACCATGTTCGCCCTTTTCTTTGCCGGAAACGATTTCGCTCCTAAAACTATGGTTGAAGGAAAGCATATTCAAGATTACTTGCAGGAACACTATTTCACAGCCATGAAAAAGGTTGCCCAAAAGCTCAAAGATTTGGATTGTGTGATGGGCTTTGACACCCTCAATGAACCTCAGCGCGGATATGTTGGTGTGAAAGATTTAACGACACTTTATGGATACATGGATATCGGCATCGTCCCCACCCCATGGCAATCCATCCTTCTAGGCGCTGGATATACCCAAAAAGTAAAACATTTAGTCCGTAACGTGATGGGCACTTTCCAAAAGGGCTTGGTCACTTTAAATGCAGACAAGAAATCCGCCTGGCTGCAAGGCCGTGAATGTGTGTGGAAACAAAATGGTGTTTGGGATGTGGATGCCGATGGCAAGCCTGTGCTGCTAAAACCGGACCATTTTCACAAAATCAACGGACGTGAAGTCAATTTTGTGCAAGATTACATGAAGCCATTCATTCAGAAAATGACAGCCAACATCCGCACGGTGAAAGCCGGTTGGATTGGATTCATGGAGAGCGAAGTCAATAACCACCCGCCATTTTGGGAGGAAGCCGCGGAATTGAATTTGGTCAATGTGCCCCACTGGTATGACGGACCGCTGCTATATTTCAAGAAATACGTCTCTTTTCTTGGTTTCAACGAAATCACTCAACAGATCATCTTCGGCAAAAAGAAAGTGGATGAATCCTACGTCGCTCAACTTGCCGAAGTCAAACGCCTCAATAAAGAAAGATTGGGGAACATCCCCCTGCTAATAGGCGAATTTGGCATTCCATTTGATTTGGATAAAAAGAAAGCCTTCCGCAGCGGTGATTACCGCAACCATGTCAAAGCCATGGATCGCAGCATGAGCACACTCGAAGCCAACCTGCTCAATTACACCCTTTGGAACTACACCTCCGATAATTCCAACGAACGCGGTGACCTGTGGAACGACGAGGACTTATCCATTTTCTGCCGCGACCAGCAAACTGACAAATCAGACCCCAACTCAGGTGGGCGGGCGCTTCAGGCGGTCATCCGTCCCTTCCCAATCGCGCTTGCAGGCGAACCGGTTAAGTCATGTTTTGACCCATTTACCATAACCTACCAACTAGAGTTTGTTGGAGATAACTCCATTGATGCACCTTCCGAAGTTTTTTATCCCCTTTTTCACTATGGCAAAGGGGCAGAAATTACGGTTTCGGATGGCAGCGTGACTGTCGATGAAATAAACCAAATCTTGTATTACACTCCCGGAAACCTTGATCGTCACTTGATCACGATAAAAGCAGTCAATTAGGCATTCCAATCGTTTGTGGTCAACCCTCATATTCCGAATCAAAAAGTTGGTTGGGTTCTATAAAATCAAAACCCAATCAGCTATTTTTAGAAACTTGGCAAATCCCTGGTGATTCAGAATTATTAAGCCTGAATTGTATCCATTAATCGCGGGGTGATATAAAATTGAACAATACCTCTCGTCAAAATAGGTCCAAAATGACAGCTTCCCCCTCTGCAAACGACTTGCTCGATCAGCTTCGAACCCTTTCAAACACTGAAACACTTGCCTCTCAAACAAGGTTTGGGATAGTGGGTCATGAAAGGTTGGGGGTTTCCATTTACGACTTGCGTCGGATTGCAAAAGGCATTCAAAATCACACTCTCGCCCTTGAATTATGGCAAACGGGAATTCATGAAGCCCGCATAGTCGCAGCCATGGTGGATGATCCGGCTCAAGTGACACTTGCCCAATTGGAAGAATGGGTTGTTGATTTTGATTCCTGGGATATATGTGATATCGTCACCGATGAACTTTTTATCCACTCACCTGTTATGCTCGAAGTGATCCCTCAATGGGCTGTTCGTGAAGAAGAATATGTTAAACGGGCAGCTTTTGCCATGATCGCTGCCATAGTGGTTCACCGCAAAGATGTGTCTGACGATATAATAAGGTCTTATTTCTCGCTAATTGAAGCTGCCGCGAATGATAACCGCAATTTCGTTAAAAAAGCAGTAAATTGGGCGCTACGCAACATTGGCAAGTGGAAACCCTCACTTAGGTCAGAAGCAATAGCTTGCGCAAATCGTGTATTGAGTCAGGATTCACTCTCTGCACGTTGGATCGCAAAGGATGCACTTAGAGAATTTATCAAAATTTTTGGAGGTACTGATGAAATCTGATGTGAAATTTAAAGACCGACTCAAATATGTAATCGATAACACTTTTTCAAAAGGTTCAGGCGCATTGATTTTGTGGCTGGCCATTTCTTCGGTTGTAATTATTGGCTTAATGGCTGTAGTTGTAACTGTATTTAAAATTTCACCTGATGGTGAAGCCCCATTAAGTTTTTGGGAAGCTTTCTGGCGAAACTTGATGCGCACACTCGATGCAGGCACCATGGGCGGCGACGCCGGTTGGGGATTCCGTATTGCCATGCTCGTTGTAACGATCGGGGGTGTGTTTGTCATCAGCACTTTGATTGGTATCTTGTCTTCAGCCATTGAAGGTAAACTGGATGACTTACGCAAAGGTCATTCACGACTCCTCGAAGAAAACCATACCGTCATTTTGGGCTGGACAGAACAAGTCTATACAATTATTCCTGAGATTGTTTCAGCCAATGAAAATCTTAAATCTTCTTGCATCGCCATCATGAGCGATCATGATAAAGTAGAAATGGAAGAATCATTGCAAGGGCGCGTCGGCAAAACAGGTGCCACACACATTGTTTGCCGCACAGGCAGCCCCATGGATATCAATGACCTCAGCATTGTTTCGATCAATTCTGCTCGTTCAATTATCATCTTATCTCCTGAAGATAGCGAAGACCCTGATTCAGAAGTAATCAAAATTATTCTGGCGATCACCAACCACCCGGATCGCCGCCAGGAACCTTATCACATCATTGCCGAGATAAGAAATCCTCGCAATTCTGAAATTGCCAAGATCGTGGGTAAAGACGAACTCGAAACCATTCAGACCGGTGAGATCGTCGCCCGCATTATCGCCCAAACCTGCCGTCAATCCGGTTTGTCAGTGGTTTATACCGAACTGATGGATTTTGGCGGCGACGAAATCTACATCAAACCTTTCCCGGAACTCGTCGGAAAAACGTACGGCGAGATCCTTCCCTTATTCAATAAGAATTGCGTCATGGGCATCCGAACTGCGGGGAACCCTGCACAGTTGAATCCCCCCATGGAAACAGTTATTACCTCTGATCACAATTTAGTTGTGGTCGCAGAAGATGATGACAAAATATTTATTGATGGAAAATCAGCCGTTCAAACTGAATTCATAAAATCATCGAAAAGCGACAACACCAAACCTGAGAAGACCCTGCTCATGGGATGGAACTGGAAAGCGCCCTCCATCATCCGTGAGCTGGATAACTACGTCCCCAAAGGGTCAGCCATTACCATTGTAGCGACTGCCGACGGCATTCAAGATAAACTGGACGAGCTGTCAAAGGAATTGAAAAACCAAAAATTAATCTTCCGTGAAGGCGATATCACCGATCGCAAGAATCTTGAATCCCTCGAGCTTGAGACATTTGGTCACATTATCCTATTATGCTATTCTGACGATTTAGCTGTGCAAAAGGCCGATGCCCGCACCATGATTACCCTGCTTCACTTGCGTGATATTTCAGAAAAGACCGGCCAAGACTTCTCGATCGTCAGTGAAATGCTTGACATTCGCAACCGCAACCTGGCCGAAGTTTCTCAGGCAGATGATTTCATTGTCAGCGATAAATTAATCAGTTTAATGATGGCACAGGTTTCAGAAAACAAAGCCTTAAACTCAGTCTTCCAGGATATATTTGATACTGACGGCTCTGAGATTTACCTCAAACCAATGTCCGAATACGTCGAAACAGGCAAACCTGTGAATTTTTACACTGTGCTTGAATCTGCCAGACAGAAGAATGAAACAGCGATTGGATACCGTCTGCTGGCTGATGCCAGAAATTCTTCACAAGCCTATGGCATCCATCTCAATCCCGATAAACTTGAGAAAATTATTTTTACGGCCAGCGATAAAATTGTGGTTCTGGCAAACGACTAGGAATTTATGACACACAATTCGCCCATCCTCGAATTTGATGATGACCGTTCAGCCATCCTTATGCCGGATCCGTACCGCTTTTCAAAAAACGGACCGATTCCGGCAAGAGCTGTATTTTGTTTTTTCAAAGACGTGTTCGACACCTTGCTGGCTGAAGGCAAACTGACTAAATTAGGTGACCTGCATTCAGAAATTGGCGACCACCCGGTTTATTCCTATCTTGTTGATGGAAAACCAATTTTAGTCTTTCACCCGGGTGTGGGTGCACCACTGGCAGCCGGTTTTCTCGAAGAATTGATTGCGGTGGGGGTTACAAAATACATCGTTTGCGGTGGCTGCGGAGTACTCAACCATGAAATTGATGCAGGTCATCCAATCATCCTCACCGCTGCGATCCGCGATGAAGGCACTTCTTACCATTATCTGCCACCCGCCAGAGAAGTGAAAGCAAATCTCAAAGGTGTGGCTGCGCTCGAAAAAGCGTTCAATGAATCAGGTTTAGAATATCACACCGGAAAAACCTGGACAACTGATGCCATTTATCGTGAAACCAAAGGCAAACGAAATACGCGCATGGCTGACGGGTGCGATGTGGTCGAAATGGAAGCCGCCGCCTTTTTTGCCGTGGCGCAATTCCGCGAGATCACACTGGGACAGGTGGTCTACGGCGGCGATCTGGTCATCCCCGAAGGGTGGGATGGGCGAGAATGGAATAAACGCGGTGATGACCGCCGCCTGATGTTTGAGATTGCAACAAAAGCTGTACTCAACCTCTAAACAAAAAACGGGAGTTACAAAAAGTTGTGTGAACTCCCGTTTTTTTTTATCGATACCCAATACTATTTTTCATGTAATGATTTATGAACCTTGCTTAATGCCCTAACCTGATCAACCGCATGGTATGAAGAACGCACCAACGGCGCACTTTCAACCCATTTGAATCCGATTGCCAACCCATACGCTTTAAGCTCGGCAAACTCTTCAAGTGTGTAATAACGTTCAATTGGCATATGCTTGCGACTGGGCTGCAAGTATTGCCCGATAGTTAAAATATCCACATCCCAATCACGCAAGTCTTGCATTACTTCTTTAACCTCGGCAATGGTTTCACCGAGGCCCAACATGATACCAGATTTGGTCAAAACGTCAGGGTCAAGCATTTTGGCATTTTTTAGCACTGCCTCAGACCATTCATAACGGTCTTGAGGCTGAACTTTCTTGAACAATGAGGGCACAGTCTCAACATTATGATTGAGAATTTCCGGTCTCTCATCCATGACGATTTTTAACGCGGACAGGCTGGCTTTGAAATCCGGGATTAACACTTCCACCGAGCAAGTTGGAATCAACTCACGGATTCGGCGAATGATGGCCGCAAAGATCGGTGCGCCGCCATCTTCACGTTCGTCTCGATTTACCGAAGTGATCACGGCATGTTTCAAGTTCATGGCCTTGACAGCCTGGGCTACTCTTTCGGGTTCTTCCCAATCTATCTCGCCAGGACGGCCGTGTTTGATATCGCAAAAACGACATGCACGCGTGCAAACATTACCCATGATCAGGAAGGTCGCGGTGCCGCTGCCCCAACATTCTCCCATGTTCGGACAGGCCGCCTCTTCACAAACCGTGTGAAGTTCCTTGCTGCGCATAAGCGCCTGCAGTTTGGTATAGGACTCACCATTTGGCGCTTGCACCTTAATCCACTCAGGCCTGCGCGGCGGCCTGGGAGTGCTGTGTTCGCTGTCAAACCGGTCTCGGGTCGGGACTTGTGCCATAATAAAAAAACTCCTGGCAGAATTATAACCTGCCAGGAGCGACTATCAAAACTTACAAATGTCAATTCTCAGTCATCAATTTGTAACCCACACGGTCTACATTCTTAATCACCGGGTTACCGCCATCAATCCTTAGGAACTCTTGTCGAAGCAAATAGACCAGGTATTTTAAACGGTTGTGAGCTGAAAGGGTTGTTTCGCCCCAAATTTCGTTGGTGATCTCATCATAAGGCAGAACCCGTGGGGCATTCTTCGCCAACACCAAAAGAACTTCAAACATCCTGCCAGTGAGCTGCACCCTTTCACCCTTATAAACGATTTCTTGTGAATCTAGATCAAGGATCAACTCAATCATTGAAAAGCCCAATCGATTGAGCTTTTGTTTTTTAACGCTCCTACGCAGCACACTATTTACCCTGGCGACAACTTCGGCCTGGTCAAACGGCTTTGTGATGTAATCATCCATCCCCATCTGAAGTGCTTTAACAACATTTTCAGTTTGTCGGGCAGCAGAGACCACAATTACTGGCAATTCTGTTACCATTCGCAGTTGCTGATAAGTTTGCCAACCATCCATCTCAGGCATCATGAGATCGAGAATAATTAGATTCGGCTTGACTTCATGAATTTTTTTAAGTGCTTCCTTGCCGCTGCATGCCCCGCTGACATCAAAGCCTTTCGCTTGAAACATAAGCTTAAGTAAGGTGATATTATCAGGTTCATCATCAATAAGAAGTATTCGCGGATGCTCACCTGGAATTCTTTGATCCAGGTCAACCCCTTCTTTCATGGTTAAGGTATGTGTAGACATAAACAGCCTTTTTTTCTCCCTTTTCGGCACACCGTTTAAGACAATCTATAAAATTGGTATTTTTAACCAAAGCTTCATTTACAAAATGAGAATGATATTCTATCATCCTCATTGTAGCAATAAATCAATATATAACAAACAGTCAGTTTATTCGCCAGTGATCAATTTATAGCCCAAGCGGTCAATGTTTTCTATGAGTTCAACTTTATCATCGATCTTTAAGAATTCTTGGCGCAGTAAATAAACAAGATATTTTAATCGATTGCGAACAGAAGCCGAATTCTCTCCCCAAACTTTTTCTGTTAATTCTTGATAGTTGACTACCTTGGGGGCGGATTTACCCAATAAAGCAAGCACTTCAAACATCTTGCCAGTGAGTTGGATGGTGCTGCCTCTATAAGTCACTTCGTAAGTTTCAAGATCAATAATCAAGTCCACGCCCGGGAAGGAAAGTACATTCAGAATCATGGGCTTTTCGGCACGACGAAGTACGGCGTGCACACGTGCAGTTACTTCAGCACTGTTAAAGGGCTTGGTGATGTAATCATCCACTCCGCGTTGCAGCAGATTAACAATCTCTTCTTTTTGGTTGACTGCAGATAAAACAATGACGGGAATGTCATTAATCTTGCGGATCGCATCGAGCGTCTGACTGCCATCCATATCAGGCATGAGCAGGTCAAGAATTACAATTGATGGATTGATATCGTTAATCTTTTTTATGGCTTCTTTGCCGCTTAATGCACCTGCAACATTGAAGCCGTCATTAATGAAAATATGTTTTAAAAGGGTAATGGTATCGGGTTCGTCGTCCACGACAAGAATACGCCGCCGATTTACAGGTTCCAACTCGTCAAGATCTACCCCGCTTCCAAAAGGCGTTGCATTGTTATCAGCGGTTTTTAAGGTATTGGCTATCATGGCACTCCTAAGAATTGCGCAGACATCAGTTTTACCCAAACATTACTATGTCTGATTGATTAGATGTTTGTTACTATATTTACAACCACAAAAGTAACTTTTACAGTAATCTATTAGTATTATAACAGTATAATTTTGGAATTCAAGTAAAAAAATGGTTATCCTCTTATCTTTTTACGCCATGATATACTTTTCTCCGAAAGGATGCCACCTATGCTCGTTTTAGTAGCTACACCGATTGGTAACCTGGGAGATATTTCACAACGCGCGCTCGCAGCACTTGAATCTGCGGATGTAGTGGTCAGTGAAGATACTCGTAAAACAGGCTTTTTGCTGACTCACTTTAGCATTAAAAAGCCCCAAATTTCGTTTCGAGAAGACAATGAACAACGCGTTTTACCCAAAATTATGGATATTCTTACATCCGGTAAAAACGTTGCCCTGGTCACCGATGCTGGCACCCCCTCCATCTCGGATCCTGGTTTTATTTTAGTACGCAGTGCGATTGCTACCGGTATTGAAGTAAGCGCAGTTCCAGGCCCAACCGCGCTGATCATGGCAGTCATCCTTTCAGGCTTGCCAGTGCACAGCTTCACCTTCCGCGGATTTCCGCCACGAAAAAGCGGACCACGTAAACGTTGGATGGAGATCGATCAGAAATCTCCGCACACATTGATTTTCTATGAAAGCCCGCATCGTCTTGTTGCCTTCTTGCGCGACGCACTTGAAGTTTACGGAGATCGTTCGGCAGTAATTGCCAACGACCTGACCAAAAAATTTGAGACCCTCTTTCGAGGATCCCTGAGTGAATTGATTACCGAAATGGAAAAGACGGATTTGAAAGGCGAATTCGCAGTGGTCATTGCCAGTGCAGATTATGCCCTGGTCACTACTTCATTTTCCAATGAGTGAAAAGCGCGTTTTAGTGTCAAAGTAATCTTCATTCTCTGCGCGTTTCAATTTGCCCACCACCCAATAAGTGACTGGAGTCATTAACACTTCAATTAAACTTTTAAAGATGTAATTGGTCACCACCAAGGTCAAGAACAGACTCCATGGAAAAACACCCACCAAACAAGCTACAGCCACAAAGATAATCGAATCCACGCCCTCACCCACCAACGTGCTGCCGATGGTGCGCATCCACAGCCATCGGCCTTTGGTGGCAACTTTCAGTCTGGCAAGAATAACTGAATTGGTAAATGCACCCATCAAATATGCTGCAAGGCTGGCTAACACAATGCCGCCAGTGCTGATGCCTCCCAACACGTTATTGAAAGCGGCTTGCCCGGTGCTTTCCATCCAGGTGGCTTCTCCAGGCATGATGCGTACCAGCCAGAGCACCACAGCCGCAAGCGCCAGACAGGCAAAACCCGTCCAAATCACACGCCGCGACCTACGAAAACCATAGACTTCGGTCAACACATCCCCAAATATATAACTAATCGGGAACAAGATCGTACCGGCATCAAACGCAAGGGGGAGGCTAAACAGTGAAACGCCCCAATCGACAATCTTGGCGGAGGAAGCAATGTTGCTGACGATCAACACAGTCACGAAAGCAGCCATGACCAGATCAAAGTAGCGGTAAACTCGAGGTTGTTCTGTTTTTTGTACGTTCAATCTAATAATTCCTTATGCGCTAAAAGATGCACCTAGTATAATCGAATTGGAGGAATGCCATGCATCGATTCTTTATCTCTTCCGAACGCTTTCAAACCGCTGAAATCAGCCTGCCGCGAGAAATTTCGCAGCAGATTTGCCGTGTATTGCGTCTTAAAACAGGTTCAGAGATCCTGCTGCTGGATGACCTGGGGTATGAGTATGCTTCACGCCTGACTGAAGTCAATGAGGCGCAATGCATGGTCTCTGTTCTATCCAAACAACCTTCACCGGGTGAACCTGCCACACAAATAACCTTGTTGATTGGCTTAACCCAGCGCGAAAAATTTGAGCTAATTCTGCAAAAATGTACAGAAATTGGTGTGACCACATTTATCCCAATTATCACTACACGCACATTGAGTCAGAAAACCAGTGATGCAGATGACAAATTACCACGCTGGAAGAAGATCATTCAGGAAGCCGCCGAACAAAGCCACCGCGGACGCATACCCTTGTTGGCACCCGCGCTCAAATATGCCGACGCTCTGGCACAATCCAAAACGGATGATGCGCTCAAGTTAATCCTCTGGGAGGATGAAGCGAACCTTTCGATCAAGCAGCAATTGAGAGCATTCAAGGGTAAACAAGTCAGCCTGATCATCGGCCCTGAAGGCGGACTTTCCGCCGAGGAAGTTGAACTCGCCAAAGTCAGTGGCTATATCCCTGTCAGCCTGGGCAAGCGCATCCTGCGCATGGAAACCGCAGCCATCCACGCTGCGGGGGTTGTGTTGTACGAGTTGGGTTAATCGGTGGGGTACGTTGCCCCTCTCGCAAAAATACTTGGGGGCTCAAAGACCGCGCAACGTGTCCGTTCCGATTTATAAGGACATGGCGCGCCATGTCCCTACCGAAGGTGCCTCGACGATAAATTCTTTAACCTGTCCAACATGATCCGTCCACGGCCGGCCAGCCTGCCCTGACGATCCATCACCACGCGAATAACAGCAGCGGATTGCATGCTGTCTTCATAGCCCATCAGATCATCTCCGCGGCTGAATATCGCAAATTGTTCATCCTCCAGCGTAACCAGACAATCAACACACTGCGCACCGAAACGCAGCACCCATTCGTGCGAGGGGATGAAGGTTTCGCCTTCCCACTCACCTAATAGCATACCTGCGGATTGCACCGGCAGGCTGCGGAACTGTTCCAACAGCAGCCGCGGAAATAGAAAGACGCGCGCATCTCTTTTTACCAGCGTTCTTTGATGCTCTTGAAGATAAGCTGCAAGGTAATACCCTGACCAGCTAATGAAGTCTCGCGTGAATTTTTCTGTTTCTGAATAGGAAAACTCATAGAAACCGGCGCCTTCCATGGAATGGGTCGGCGCATCACTGGTTTTGAGATCGAGATTAGCGGTCTTTTGCAGCAGACAGGCGAAAAAACCCGCGGTCTGATAACGATGCGGCCACAAGCGGACCACCCTGCTCATGTCAGCCTGGTAGACTTTCCCATCGAGTTCCTGAATGCCGGGGGCGGGATGCGGCAGTTTAGGGGTTACATCGACCAGTTCAACTGAGTGCCCAAATTTGCCAAGTACCGCTTCAACCACACCTTCATTCTCGCCGGGCAGCAGCGTGCAGGTGGAATAGACCACCTGACCGCCAACTTTCACGGCTTGCAGCGCACTGACAAGCAAGGCAGTCTGGCGCTGTGCCAAGGCACAGCTTTCTTTGTCAGTGACAGGACGTTCATCATGTGATTCGGCTGTGCGCAGCCCCTGCATGGAACAGGGGGCGTCGATCAAAGCACGGTCAAAGGTGGTGGGGAACCAGACCCCGAATTTCTCACCTGCAAAGCGCGTCACGGCGGTGTTGGTGGCACCCCAATGCTGCAAGACCACCTTAAGCGCTTGAATGCGCCCCTGGCTGGAATCATTGGCCAGAACCAAACCGCGGTCGTTCTGGCGCGCCACGATGTGCGTGGTCTTGCCGCCGGGTGAAGCGGCTAGGTCGAGGGTCAAGCCCTCATCCCCGGCGTGGATGTCAAACAACGCCACCGGCAGCATGGATGCCGCCTCCTGAATGTAATACTGCCCGGTACGGTGCTCCAGGGCAGCACTAACCGCCAGACCATCATTCACCTGCACACGGAATCCTTCTTCGCAGAATGGGATGGGCGCCAGCGTCCAGCCGTAGCGGGCTGAAAGGGCTTGCGCCAAATCAGGCGGTGCCTTGAGCGGATTGATGCGAATGGCAGGCGGCAGCGCTTTTTCAACCTCGATTTGCAGCTCGGCAAACTCATCCGCGCTGAGCAGGGGTTGGAAGGCGGCTAACTGCTCAGCCTTTGTGGGGATAATCAAAATAGTCTTCTGTGTGGATTTCTTTTTACGCTTCAACGGGGCTCACTTTTCGATCAAAAAAGCCAGTTCACCGGTGAATTCCATTTTGGTGATCTTCCAGCTTTCGCCTGCGGTCAATTGATTAAATCGGGTTTCATAATTTTGCAGCATACCCTTGGATTTTCCACCCAGGCTGTGCGCCGGGAAGGAAACCAGAATATACTTCGCCTTAATCTCTGATAACAAGCGTTTGGCAGCGAACTTATCCACCTGATCCAGGCAGGGAATGGTCTTGAGCAGCAACGCCACCTGCACAGATGTTTGCGGAATAGATTGGGTCAGGTCGCACACGAAGGCTGATCCATTGATTTTGAAATGCTCAAAATAGTTATTGAGATAATCGGTCATATCAGCGTAAATATCACAGGCCGTGTACTCCGCATCCGCGGCAACGGGCATCCACGGCAGGCAGAGCGGATTGAGTCCGCAGGCCAGGTCGAGGATGGAATGCAGCGGCCCAATGGAACCCAGTGCATCACTGAATAGGTGCGGCAGAATGGACAACCTTTCTGCGGTAGATGCATGCATCCTCATCTGGTGTTTGAGCGCCGCCATCACCTGTTCATTGTGCAGATCAGAAGGCAGCTTTGCCAACTCATCCCGCCAGGCAGCATATGGGATGGGCTTTTCTTGATAGGCAGAACCCACCTGATGCAGTTTGTTGCGCGTTTCTTTGACTGCTTCCTTGAGATTGCGGCGTTTGGCGAGTTCCTTTGCGCCAATCTCACGGATCAGGTCTGGGGAAATGGAGGCATACTTATCCGAGGCCGTAACCAGGCTGAATAATTCTTCGAGTTGCTCATTAGGCGTCGCCATCAGGCATACTTTCGTTGAATGCGATCGCACAATTGCACCATAAAGCGCAGGTTGTGCAGGGTGGCCAGACGGAAGAAGAGGGTATCGCCCATTTTGAAGAGGTGATGCAGATAACCGATGGAGTAGTGCTTGCAGCATGGACAGTCGCAATCCTCGCTGATGGGGCGGTCTGCCTTTATGTGTTCTTCATCGTTGACATACTTAAAGCCGAACCAGTCTCCGGTCAACCCGAAATCAGGCTCATTCGCAGGCTGGCGAAAGGTGAACAAACGTCCATGGCGGGCGTCTCGGGTGGGCATGGCGCAATCAAAGATATCGTATCCCAGCTCAAAGCAGGCCAGCACGTTTTGGGGGTGACCGATGCCAAGTGCATGCATAGGGTACTCCGCGGGGATGATGCTTCGGGTGTAGCCGATGATCTCGGCCAGCAAATGGTTGTTTTTATCCAGCGGCCAGCCACCAAAGCCGTAGCCGTCAAAGCCAATTTCGAGCAGCGCTTCGGCGCAGCGCAGGCGCAATTCGGGGTAGCCCCCGCCCTGCACCACCGCGAATAATCGCGGACGGGTTTCTTCGGTCAATTTTTTCTGCTCTATGATACGGTTGAATTCTTTCTTGCTCTTCTTCGCCCAGGAAATCGTGCGTTCTACGGATTCCTTCTGAGCAGCAAGGTTTTCATCCACGTTGGTGCAATCATCAAGGCAGATGACCACATCAGAATCGTAGCCGATCTGAAGCTGTACTGTTTTTTCGGGGGTGAGTTGAAACTTACGTGAGCTGCCCTCAGGCTGAAAGCTGATGCCCTTCTCGTGAATACTGCCAAACTTGGGGTTCTGGCGGATAAGCGAGTAGGCCTGAAAACCACCTGAATCGGTGACAATGTTGCGCTTCCAGTTGGCCATTTTATGCAGCCCGCCCAAAGACTGGATGGTCGATGAGCCGGGTTTTTGCATCAGGTGAAAAGTGTTCATCACCAGCGCTTCAATGCCAATCGAGAGCAGGTCTTCTGAATCCACCGAACGCACCACACCAAAAGTGGCATCTGGTAGATAGATGGGCGAGCGTACCTCACCCTGGGTTAACTTGAGCAGTCTGGTTTTCATAAGCGCTTCATGCGAAAAGCGGACCAGGTTTCATCCACGGAGACCATTGCCACACCCGTCCAGCCGATGGTTTCTGCATATTTCCAGATGGTGTCACGGCTGGCATCTGAGCGCAATGCCGAGGTCAGCTTGGGATAAATCACCCACAGGATGCCGCCGGGAGCCAGAGCATTTGCTGCTGCCGAGAGCCCGGTTTTGAGCCATTCCATATTTTTCACAAAAAACAGCACTACATCTGCTTTGTCAAATTTGGTAGCCATTTTGGAGCGTTCGGGCAGCGGCCCTAAAATCGTGAGGAAACCATCAGGCGCATTGATCAACCGCAGCGAGCGGCCCGGTTTCACCTGTAATCGTTCGGGTAAGGATTTTTCACTAGACATACTCTGATTATAAAGGAGATTTATGGGAATCGAGTTTGGTGAGGTTTTTAGTCAATATAAACCTCACCCCTGCGCCCCTCTCCAACAAGTTTGCCCCTCTCGCTCGCAAAACCCGCGATGCTCGGGGGTGCAACAATCGCAGAGAGGAGAAAACCGCTTTGGAATTAAATCCTCCACATAGCAAGCTACTGGATATTAAGATTTATACATCATTTATGAGTAAATATTCCATTCTTTGACTCCGGCCTCTCCCCTGCCCCTCTCCATCCAAGGATGGAGAGGGGTTTGGGGTGAGGTGCAAATTACTAACTTTTTCTTATATGAATTGCAGGTAAAAATCCTTTTCGATTATATATAGTCTTATCCAGACTCTTTTACCTCTTCCACACCTTTAAACTCGGGCACCTTGCGCATGGCTAAAGCAGAGCCCAGCATGAGCACAGCGGAGATCGCGAAGAGGGCCGTCCAGCCCCACCATTGCCCCGGTGCAGCGTTATTAAGCACATCCGTCATGGGGCCTTCGAGGCGGGCAACGGCGGCTGAACCGGCGGTGGCCAGGTTGGTGAGACCGATATACTTGCCCACATCACCAGCAGGCGCCATTTGATTGGCCAGCGCCCAGTTGGTGGCGAGGAAGATGCCCAACCCTGCCCCAAGGATACTGCCGAAGAGGATCAGTTGAAATGGCGTCGTGGCAAAGATGATCAGAATGGAACCCAACGCGCCTACATATGATGACACAATCTGAAGCCGCTTGCGTCCGATTTTATCGCTCCAACGGCCAGAAAACAGCGAGAAGATGATCAACACAATCACAAAGGAACCCATCACGAATTGGGTAAACTGGATGGGATCTTGACCGCTGAACTTGTCACGGATGAAATACTGTGCAAAAGATTGAAAACCATAAATGCCCACCAGATAGAGAAAGCGGCTGAAAATCAAGCGCCAGTAATTTTTGTCACCTTCCGCTTTGAAATAGAAGACCGATTTCCATAAGGCTTTCCAATCGACACGGATGCGCTGCGGTGCGTAGGTGGATTTTTCGCGTGAACCAAGAAGCGTGATCAAGCTAAAGAGAATTAGAAATCCGATAATGACAATGGTTGAGAGGGTCGGGTCAGGGTCCTTGGCGGAGATCAGAAAGCCCATCAGCAGCGACGAAAGGATTATGCCTGCCATATCCATAGTCGTTTTGATGCCGCTGGCCATGCCCAACTGCGAGGCAGGCACTTCGTCAGGCAGCAACCCTTGAGCGGGGCCGTGTGCGATGTTGGAGCTTGTCTGCAAACCAATATAGCCGATGAAAAGTGCGGGCAGCCCGCCGATAAAGCCCATGATCGCCAGAAAGATCAGATCCCCACCGGTGCCGAGCCACATAAAGGGGCGGCGCTTACCCAATTTGGATTGCCAACGGTCACTGATGGCACCCGATAGCGGCTGAATGAGCATGGCGAGGATCAAACCGAAGAAGGTCAGCAATCCGAGCCAGGTATTCTTTTGTGTCTCAGGGATGTATTTAAGCAAGACAGCCGGAAGGATGGTGACGTGGAGGCTGTTCCACATGAAGGATAGACCGATCCAGTAGGCGTTGAGCACAAAGATATACCAGCCGCTGACACGTTTCATGATGATCTCCTGCGATGGGTTATTTAGTTTTGAGGTGCTGGTCGAAAAAATTGATCACTGTTTGCAAATAGAGTTCCGGGTCGGCCAGATCCACTTCGCGGTGGCGGGCACCGGCTACACGCCATAAACTCAAATTGCCTTTGGATTTAGCCACCATTTTAATCAATTCGTGATTGCGGGTGTAGGGGTCTCTGTCGCCGTGGATGAGCAGCGCCGGGGTCGGCGCGATTTTGCCACCCAGCACCAGCGGATCGTGGTAAAAGAGATTGGTAAATAACCTGAAAGAAGCACCCAGAAGTATCATGAAAGACAAGAGAGGCGATAGATTATCAGGCACTTTGCGTCGACGTAAATCCATACTGACCGCGGTGCTGAGGCGCAGCGGACCGCCGTCAGAGATGACGGCCTGAATGCCCGGATGCTGCGCAGCGGCCAACAGTGCGGCTCTGCCGCCCATTGAGAAGCCCATCAAACCGATTGCCCAACTGTTGCAGGATTTGGCGAAATGGATGGCGCCGATGACGTCGTTGACTTCAAGTGCGCCAAGGCTGGTGCGATTGCCGCGGCTGCGTCCGTGGGCGCGGAAGTCAAACATCAAGACGTTGTAGCCTGCCTGGATGAAGGCGGGCACGTACTTGAGGTCGGGATCCATAGTGCCGGCAAAACCGTGCAAAAAGATAATGGTGTTGGGCGAGCCTTCGGCCGGGATCCACCAGCCCGAGAGGGTGATGCCATCCATGGAGGGGAAGTGTACCGGCTTGAAGTCCAGGCCGAGATCCGCAGGAGAGCGGAAGTCTTTGAGGTTGTGCCTTTTGGTTAACGGCACAGACAAGACCAGGCAGGTCACCAGGAAAATGAAAAGAATTATGCCAACTGTGAGCAAAATGTTATTCATGGGTTAATTGTACATTGAAAAATTTTTTGCATCTTCATTTAGAATCACTGTTTAATATTTTTATGGAACTCAAACAGGTCAATCAACTACTATCACAAAACCGGACTGAACTGAATCGTCACGGCGTCAAGTCATTGGCTGTTTTTGGTTCTGTTGCACGCGGGGAGGCTACAGAATCCAGCGATTTGGATATGTTGGTGGAGTTCGTTCGCCCTGTCGGATTATTTGAGTTCATAAGATTGAAAAAATTCCTTGAAGATTTGACAGGATGCAAAGTGGATTTAGTCACTCAAGATGCCTTGCATCCTGCCATGCGCGATTCAATTCTCAAAGAATGTAAACCTATCCCCTGTTGCTAAACCTAAATCTGATTAATTATTCAGTCGGTTTCGTCTTGAATACGTAATCCCAGATGGGAGAGCTGACGCCGTAACGCGCGTTGGGGGTCTTATAGTGATGCTGCATATGGTAGCGTTTGATAAATTTGGCATATCCGCTGCGCATGGGGAAGTGATGGGTGGCGTAATGGGTCAGGTCGTAGGTCAGATAGCCCAGAATGAAAGCAGAGAAAATAGGGTCAAACCAAAGGGGTGCATTTAAGAGGGTCACCACGACGAGGCGGAACAATCCGTAGAATACAGCCGCGAGCGGGATGGCGAGAATCGGCGGCATGACCAGGCGGGTTTTGCACTGCGGCTGGGCATGATGGACGCCGTGGAAGAGAAAAGCGATGCGTTGGCCGCGTTCGGTTTTGGCGGCAAAGTGGAAGACGAAACGGTGTAAAAGATACTCAGAAATGGTCCAGACAAAGAAGCCGATCAGCATGCCGACGGGGATGTAGAAGGGGAATCCGCCCAAGGGTGCTACGGCAATGGAGCGGAAAAGGAAAAAGAGAGCCAATGGCAGCCAGAGGATGGTGACAGCCACCGGGCTGATGTGTGAAAAGAATTCCATGAAGTTCGACTTGAACAGCCGAATGGGCACGTCACTGTGATCAATGGGTAAATGGTTCATCACGATACCTCCAAGAATAAGATAGTTAATTGTACAACACTTAAAGGCTGTCTCACCTGCATATGCAGCAGGTGCAAGTATTGCGAGACGCTGCTTGTGCTGTGAAGCAACAAAAAACACGAACCGTCACACCTGCACTTGCAGCAGGTGCAAGTGTTGCGAGTCCTGAAAGGACGAAGCAATCCCCACCAGGTTTACCTGTTTGCTCCTTACGAAAACCAGTCCACAAAAACATTACTCCACGAAATATTTGTATTTCTTTTTCCACAAATCTTCCCACTTTGGATTCATTTTATTGACCAAGTCAAGTTTCTTTTGACGCGAGCCAGCCTTGATCTGTTTTTCTCTGGCAATGGCCTCACTGATATCTTCAAATTCTTCGTAATATACCAACTTGTGCACATTGTATTTAGACGTAAAACCCGGATAGACTTTGTCTCGATGCTCAATGATGCGGTGGTAGAGGTCACTGGTAACACCGGTATAAAGAACGGTGTTGTAATCATTGGTGAGGATATAAACGTGACAGGCGAATTCCATACTTAATTCTAAATCCAAATGGGAAAACTCATAAGCATTTCTCTTTAACAAATTCTTAGTTTCGTATATTGTTACTGGGCAAACCTTGGTGGGGATTGCCACACTCGCTTCGCTCGTTCGCAATGACGGATTAAAACGTGGCCCCCCTTCTTGACCAGGGAAGAGGGGCTGTAAAAAGGAGGGAAATGATCAGTTGACTGATCATAAAAGCAAAGGAAATGCAGCGGCAAACCTGAAAGCAGATTGTTTGTCACGACCATTAATTGGGTTATCTAGACAACTAATGAAATATTCTGCTGATTATACAGCTTTTTCGCGGGGTGGGGTAAAAACCCACCCCGATTGGTTCACTTTTGTATAAACAGGCATTTACTCAAGCTTAAAATTGTTGGAAGCCTGGCGAAGCTGCTGCATCATTTCAACCAAATGGTCGATGGAATGCTTGAATTCAGATACCTGGGCAGTCACTTCTTCAGTGGATGCAGAGGTTTCTTCAATGGCGGCGCTGCTCTCCTGGCTGATGGAGGCGATATTTTCAATAGCTTCATTGGCAATCAGTGAGTTGGCGGCCATTTCTGCAGCCTCAGAACGGTTGGTGTCAACAATTTCTGCCATTTTCTGCATTGCTATTTCAAGCTCGCTGGCAGAAACGCCGATTTTGTTGGCGACTTCTGCCGCGCTGGCAGCCTGGGCTGTGACCATCTCGGCGCTTTCAAGAATCTTCCGCAAAGATTCGCCCGATTTTTCAGCCTTGCCTACACCAGATTCGACTTCAGTTGAGCTCTCTTCCATGGCTAGAACGGCTTCGCGCACAGTCAATTGAATGCGATGCACAAGGTCGCTGATCTCTTTGGTCGAGGTGGTGGAGCGTTCGGAGAGCTTTCTGACTTCATCTGCGACCACAGCAAAGCCCTTGCCATGTTCACCGGCTCTGGCGGCTTCAATAGCAGCGTTGAGCGCCAACAAATTAGTCTGAGAAGCAATGTCATCAATGGTTTCAACGATGCGTCCGATCTCTTCAGAGCGCTGCCCCATCTCATGTACTTTTTCAACCGAATTATTGACTTTAACCTGGATCTTTTTCATACCCTCCAGAGTGGCATCCACGGTCATCACGCCTTGTGAAGCGGATTCTGCGGCGGACTGGGCCTGCTGCTGCACCGACTGGGTATGATCTTCAACCTCCTGGATGGCAGTATTAATCTGGTTGGATTTCTCTGAAACCTCGATCACCACCAACGCCTGTTCTTGAGACACTTTCTCCACGCGTTGGATGGAGCTGCTCAATTGTTCAATGATGGCGGTGGTTTTTGTGACACTGGCAGCCTGTTGAGAGGCTCCGCTGGCAATTTCTTGAATGGTGGCGGCGATTTGCGATGTCGCCTGGTTGACCTGTGTTGAGCCGTCGGCCAGTTGCGCTGATTCGTCATCGAGGATGTCTACACCGTGCTTCAATGTGGAGATTGTGTCACGCAGGTTGACCAACATGGCTTGAAATTCTGTACCCAGCACATCTTTATCGTTGATGGGTTTTACCTCAGTGGTGAGGTCTCCCTTGGAGATGGAATCTGCTGCACCGGCAATGTTTTGAATGTATTTCACGAGCTGCCTGAAAGCATCCGCCAGGCTGCCGATCTCGTCTTTGGAGGTAAAGGTAATCTCGTGATAGATATCACCTTCTGCCAATTGTTTGGCCGTGGTGGTCAACGACGCCAGCGGATTCGCAATTTTGGATGCCAGGAAAAAGACGATCACAGAACAAAGCGCAGCCAGGCCCAGACCAAAGAGAATAAACATCCACATCATCTGCGCCTGGGTCTTTTGAAGGTCATCGAAAAAGCTTTGATAATCAGAGACATTGGCATTGACGAGGATTACCCAATCCCAGGGGGTGTAATAAGCAACCTCAACCAATTGATGTGTACTGCCGGTTATTGAAGTGTATTGAAAACTGGTGGTTTCACCGGCAGGCAGCGAAACTGCAGCCTCGATGATCTGCTGGATGATGAAGTTGCCATCACTGTCTTGCTCTTCCCAAGCGAATTGCCCGTCAAGGGCGCTGCCCTGTGAAATGATGTATTGGCCTTGTTGGTCATTTTTGCCGCCCAAAATGGATATAAAACCGGTGGAGCCCACTTTGGTCTGCTGGATGGCGTTGCGCAAGGTGGCCACGCTTTCTTGTTTCACCCCCACCGAGAGAACGGCAATGATCTCCCCTCTGTCATTAGTGACAGGATGGAAAGCCGTGATATACCAGGCGTCTACCTCATATGAGATGCCGATATAATCCTCACCACCCATTACTTTGGTGTAGACAAGATTATCGCTGCCATCCGCATTTTTGGCGGGGATGTAGGTGCCGAGGGCGCGGTTGCCGTCAGCGTTGATCACATTGGTAGCCACCCTCAACAAGCCAGCGTTGTCTGGCATGGGTTGATATATAGTGGCTTTCGAGTTAAGCAATTGCTGCATCTCATCAATGGCAGGGATGGCGACATCAGCGTTGCTTACTTTTCCGAGCCACTTCTCACCTAAAACTAATTGAGGCAATATCACCCCTTGTGATTTTTTGGTCAATTGATTGATCACAGCCCAAACAACATTTTGATCATTAACACTCAATCCACCCTCTGCCTCGATCAATTTGATTAAGACATTTAATCCGCCTTTAACTTGCAGCGAGATGGCTTCATCCTGTGATTGGATAAGGTTGTAGGTATCGGTTGTGATCTGGTTGATTTCTTTTTGGATAAAAGCATTCGCCTGGAGGGTTGATTTTTCCTCGGCGATTTTGGATTGCCAGATTCCGACAATGGCCAAAACCAAAGCGGTGACGATAACACTGCTGACACCAAGCAAGATAAGTTTCGTGCGTATATTAAATTTCATCAACACTCCATTGCATCAAGATATGCAAGTTTTTTCAAATAGTCTTAATATCCTGCACCACCATAAAAATGGATACTTATAGTACTTGAAACCCTTACAGGCACAAGTAAAATCTTGATTAAGGTTGAATAAATAGCGGGTTATAAATTTGTTTATGAGAGCGCGACCAGATGCAAAAAAATCAATCCAGAAAATAGAGATCAAAAAAACAGGAATTTCGATTCATTTCTCTCGATTCTCAATTTCCGGTTTATTCTTCGCGCTTGATGATGAAAGTGTCAAAGTCTCTGACCACTACCGCCCGGGGGTAGACGCTTTGCGCTTCAGCCAGCACGTCTTTATCGCGGTAGCGGCGGCTGAGGTGAGTAATCATCATTTTGCCAGCGTTGATCTTTTTGGCAAAAGCGGCGGCTTGCCTGGCGGTGAGGTGCGAGAATTGTTTGGCCATATCGGCATCTTCCTCAACATAGGTCGATTCGATCACCAACCCATCTACATCTTTTAATATTTCAACAAGGCTTTCGGTTTCACCGAGGTCACCCAGCGCAGCCAGGCGCGTGCCGCGGCGCAGTTCGCCCATCACCATTTCAGGGGTGATGATGCTGCCATCTTCAAGGGTGACAGATTCGCCAGCCACCAGTTTGCCGTTCAACGGCCCGTTTGGGACGCCTAATTCAGCGGCTTTTTCAGGCAAAAATGGTCGGCGTGATTTTTCTTCAAACAGATAACCCAGGCAGTCCGGTCCGCGGTGCTGAACGGGGAAAGCGCTGACGGTGAAATCATCACCCTCAAAGAAGACACCCTTCTTAATGGGGATGAGTTCGATGGGCATGGGGGCGGTGTTTCCGCGCAAGACCACGCCATAAAGCAGATCGTGGATGCGAGCCAATGCGCCGGCACCACCGTAAATTTCAAGATTTTCTATTGATTCCCAACGCATGAAAGTGGAGAGCAACCCGCCCAGGCCGAGGATGTGGTCCAAGTGTCCATGGGTGATGAGAATGCGGTTCAGCCGCTTGAATCCGACCCCGGATTGAAGGATTTGCCGCTGCGTGCCCTCGCCGCAATCCACCAGAAAGCGGAATTCGTCGTGTTGAACCATATAGGATGGCAGGCTGCGTTTTGGAGAGGGTGCAGAGGCTGAAGTGCCGAGGAAAGTGATCTCAAACAAGGGGCGAAGTCCTTTCAGAATGTCCTTTCTATTTTACCCTAACTTGTTTGGAATCCAAATTATGAAGTTGTGGCATGAACCTTGCAATCTAGACAGTGTGCAGAAAAAGGCATGAAATTCGACATTTTTTCAGGAGCGATGCTATGAACCTGCTTTCCATTAAGATCGAGAAGCCGGAGGATATTAACTTTATCCTGGGTCAATCACACTTCATCAAAACTGTAGAAGACATCCACGAAGCCCTGGTAACCACCGTGCCTGGCATCAAGTTTGGCCTGGCTTTTTGTGAAGCTTCTGGTCCCTGCCTGATTCGAAGCTCCGGTACTGACGAAGCCATGATTGACCTGGCACGCAAAAACGCCTCATCCATTGCAGCAGGGCACATCTTCATTGTCTTTTTGGGAGAAGGATATTATCCGATAAATGTGCTGAATACGCTCAAGCACATCCCCGAAGTCTGCGAGATTTTCTGTGCAACCGCCAACGCTGTGGATGTTGTAATTGCTGACAACGGCAAGGGGCGCGCCGTGTTGGGTGTCTTTGATGGCGAAAAGCCCAAAGGATTCGAAACAGAAGAAGACGTGGTTTGGCGCAAAGATTTCTTACGCAAGATTGGTTACAAGGCCTGAGCGCCTTGATGGAGGAGTACTCATGAAATACAAAATCATCCCGATTGTGATCATTCTGTCATTATTAATGACGAGCTGCAGCCTGTTTTCAGATTTGAAGTCAGAGCAGCCGCTTACTGATGCCGAGATGGCAACGCGTGTAGCGCAATTGCTTTCAACCATGACCACACCGACCTCAGAAATCGACTTTCCCCCAACCCCTACCATGGGTTTACCGACCACTGCGCCAACGGTCACTCCCAACATGGTGATACTGGCAACCTCCACCCCGGTGGTTGAAGTGGGAGGCGAACTGCCCACCTCCACAGCGATGATCGTGCTGCCCACGCTTGAATCCACCCCCACCCTGGCAGTAACCCTGCAAGCCAGCCCAACTGCCACGCTGAACGTCCCCGCCACCGATCCGATCAATTCTCTGGGCACACCCAGCGGAACCGATACTATGGACGTTAACAGTAAATGGGCATGGCCAACCGGCGCGGATGATTATATTGACGTCCAGTTTAAAGACGGCTTCATGCTGATGACCAATCTGAGCGATGTTGCTGCCGGCTGGCGTCTGCCCCTGATCGGCCAACAGGTGGATAGCTACATCGAATTAACCGCTAATTCCGGCTCCTGCTCAGGCAAAGATTCATACGGCATTATCTTTAGAGTGCCGGTCTTGAAATCACCCGATCAGGGTTATCTCTACCAGGTCACCTGCGACGGCTACTACCGCCTGTGGAAATGGGACGGCAAGGTTGGAGACAAGGGTCTGGCTGTCAGCCTGCTCAATTGGAAGCAAAGCGACAAGATCATTCAGGGAGCGAATCAAACCAATCGCCTGGGCGTAAAAGTCGTGGATAAAAAGATTACCATCTACATGAACGGTGTCGAATTGGGCTCAGTCTCTGACTCCTCTTATTCTGCCGGCTTCTTTGGCGCCTTCGTCCGTTCGGGCGGCGATTCAAATTACACCGCCAAGCTGGATGAGATGAAATATTGGGAAAACCCTAAATAAACTCGGAATAAATCATATCTCTCGCAACACATAGTGCGTGAGACGCGCTAGTGCGCAGAGCGAGATCGCAACACCGCTCACTTCGTTCGGGTGCGCCAAGGTCGCGAGAACGCAAAGAAGTACTTTTTTGAATAAACCAATTACGGATAACAAAAGGCCTCAGCAATGGGGCTTTTTGTTTGATAATCGGCTAAAATGGTGAATAATGGAGGTTGTCATGAAGAGTTTCCGCAAGGAGTTATGGTTTCTCATCCCCGCCCGGCGCGGCTACGTCAACATCACCGACCAGGTGGATGCTTGTGTGCGCGAGAGCGGCATCCGCGAAGGGTTGGTGCTGGTCAACGCCATGCACATTACCGCCAGTGTGTTTATCAATGATGATGAAGGCGGGCTGCATCATGACTATGAAGAATGGCTCGAAAAACTCGCGCCTCACGATCCCGTCTCGGGCTACTGGCACAACCGCACGGGTGAAGACAACGCGGATGCACACATGAAACGCCAGGTGATGGGGCGCGAAGTTGTGGTGGCCATCACCAACGGCCGGCTGGACTTCGGTCCGTGGGAACAGATCTTTTACGGTGAGTTCGATGGCGGCAGGAAGAAACGCGTGCTGGTAAAAGTGATTGGAGAGTAGTTCTTTTTAACCACGAAATACACGAAAAACACTAAAATAAAAAAGTGGTTTTCATACCAGGTTTCTAGTATCATTAGTTATTATTGGTCAACCTGAAAAAGGGATAATTATGCCGGAACACGCGTTAATCTGCCCTCAATGTAAAGCCCCCCTCACCGCCCATCGCTTTGCAAAATCTGCAATCTGCAGCTTTTGCGGCACCACCGTTTTTCTTGAGGATACAAATATATCTTCCGCGCAATTTCATGAAGCTTTGCGATTTTGGAATGCGCCCGAAAGTTATGCCCTCACCTCGTGGATAACACTCGGCAATCGGAATTGGGTACTCGAAAAAAAGATTGCCCAGGGTGAAAGCACTGATGTTTATACGGGCAGACTTGCGCGTTGGCCGACTGAATTGGCCGTGATCAAAATTCTGCGCAAAGTTGAAAACGAACACTACCTTGATAACGAATGGGAAACGCTGCATCAGCTTTTACGCAGTCATGCCACAGGTGCCGATGTGTTCTCCAGAATGATTCCGCAGCCAGTCGTATATGGCAAAGCGACCGGTGGTGCGTTTTCTGGTTCAAAAACCTTGATTTTGCGCCGGGAGAGCGGCTTTCATTACACATTCGATGAAGTCTGTCGCCATTACCCTGAGGGAATCCCCGCCAGAGCCTCTATCTGGGTGTGGCGAAGAATTCTCGAAATCCTTACCTTTTTGCATGATTCAGGTTATGTGCATGGTGCGGTGGTGCCTGCCCATCTTTTGGTTCAGCAAAACGAACACGGTGTGCGCCTGATTGGATACGGCCGCTCTGGCCGAATTAACAATCCTTTGGATGCAGAGCGAGAGCTGCTTCGCCCCTACTGCCCCACACCAGCAAAAGATTGGAAAGTGCTTTCTCCGCAGCTTGATATTGTGATGAGCGCCAAATGCATCATCAAAATGCTTGGCGGCGACCCAGAAACCAACACATCGCCAACCACCGTGCCAACCAGGCTGGCCGACCTGATCAAAAAATACGCACAGCTTGATGCAAAATATCCATCCACCCTGAATGCCTGGTCGATACACCAAGAATTGGGACGGATCGCTGACTCGGTTTATGGATCGCCGGCATTTATTCCAATTGAAATGCCGCACAAACCCTGACACCAATTTATTAATGATTAGAAAATAAGGAGAGACATGGGATACGGTAATTACAGTCAAGCAGCACATGATGCCCTTCTGAAAGGCAGAACCAACATCCCTGCCCAACAGGTCTTTAAGCAATCGCAATGCCACCCGCTCATGAATCCGCATGGTGTGAAACTGCGAGAAAGCCGGGATGGCGCAGATCATCCCCAATCGCTGAGTATTGTCTTCGCGTTGGATGTGACCGGATCGATGGGAGATATTCCCAGGTTGCTTGCCACAAAACAACTGCCTGTATTCATGAAAGTACTAATGGCATGTGAAATCCCTGACCCGCAGTTGATGTTCATGGCTATTGGTGATGCCTACAGCGACAGTTCCCCTTTGCAAGTGGGACAATTTGAATCCACGGCAGAGTTGATGGATCAGTGGCTCACATGGTCGTTCATCGAAGGCGGTGGCGGCGGCAGCGGTGAAGAATCTTATGAACTAGGCATGTATTTTTTGGCTGCCCACACCGAGATGGATTGCATGGTGAAGCGAAAGAAACGCGGTTATCTCTTTATGACCGGGGATGAATATCCTTATGCCGTGTTACCGAAAAATGTGATTGAAACAGTGATCGGCGACCGTTTGGATGAAGACCTTAAAGTTGAAGAGATCGTAGCTGAACTTCAAAAATCCTACAATCCATTTTTCATCATCCCTGATTATGCGCGGGCCAACCGCTGTGAACGGCGCTGGCGGGATTTATTGGGTGACAATGTGTTGGTGATGGATGCCCCCGAAGATGTCTGCTATGTTGCCGCGGGTGCCATGCTGCTCAGTGAAGGCCGTGCCAAAAATATGGATGAAGTGGTGAAATTCCTCACTGATGCCGGCCTGACCAATGATCGAAAACCAAAAGTGGTTGCCACGTTGACACCTTATGCTGAAGTAGTGCTTAACCTTCGATAGTATTCAAAATTGCGCGCCTATATTGTTATTGACCTCGGATTTGGCGACGCCGGTAAAGGTCTGATCACGGACTTCCTCGTCCGTCAGACCCGTGCTGGCGTCGTTGTGCGTTATAACGGCGGAGCGCAGGCCGGCCACAACGTGGTGATGCCTGAAGGCATGCATCACACCTTTGCACAATTTGGCTCAGGAAGCTTCGTCGCGGGGGTCAAAACTTACCTCTCGAAAGGCATGGTGGTGCACCCTGGCGCGCTGCTGGTCGAAGGGGATGTGCTGGTCAAAAAAGGGCTCAGTGATATTTTTTCAAGAATCAAAATCAACCCGCAAGCCCTGATCATCACCCCTTACCATCAGGCAGCCAACCGAATTAAGGAATTGGCGCGTGAAGATGGACGCCACGGCTCATGCGGTGTCGGTGTGGGCGAAACAGTTGAAGATAATTTGGCCGGTTGCGAAGATTGCATCCGCGCAGGCGACCTGGCGAAGCCAAACTTGTTGCTGCAAAAAATGGCATCCATCAGAGAGCGAAAGCAAAAGGCATTATCAGACTTGTTTGGCAATGATCTGTCTTCGGCATCCACAGCCGCTGAATGGCAGGTTTTTCTACAGGATGATCTGGCGCTGCGCTGGATGGACTCCATTGGCAGGATGGTTGCTCTTAACCTGGTGGATGATTCAGACATACTGACCGAATGGGCAAAAAGCAGCGAGGCAATGGTTTTTGAAGGTGCGCAAGGCGTTTTGCTGGATGCCAAGGCAGGCTTTTACCCTTACAACAGTTGGACAAACTGCAGCCCGGATAACGCGATTACGCTTGTGCATGACCATGCGCCAGGCAGTGAGATCATTAAGGTTGGCGTTTCACGGTGCTACACCGTCCGCCATGGGCCCGGTCCACTGCCGACTGAAACGCATGAGTTTGATGGCCTCATCATGGAGCATAATCAAAATAATGCCTGGCAGGGCAGCGTCCGCTATGGCTGGTTTGATCAGGTACTCTTCAATTATGCGTTGAAGGTAGTCAAGGGCGTTGACCTGCTGGCCGTCACCCACCTGGATTTATTGCATAAGCTGGAGGTATGGAAAATATGCCGGCACTATTCATCAGACAGCGATTTGGCAACCAACCTCTTATCCTACCCTTCACTGTCTTTGGCTCAAAAAGAAAACATGACACGCGAGTTAATGGCAGCCAAACCAGACTATGAGTCATTTGCCTCACAAGAATCTGAAATATTGAAAGCGATTGAGCACGCGGCCGGGATGCCCGTCTCTTTTGCGGTCCGCGGAGCAAAATCTCAGCATGTTACAATAAGAGAATCAAACGCAATGTAAGAAAACGATTGGGGGAGCAAAGCAATCCAAAAAGGAGTTTTAAGTGAATATTGTTTTAATTAAGTCGTTCTCCAACAAGCCCTGGCGCAGCCCTGAGACCTACCAACGCATAGAAGCAAGCCTGGCTCAATATTGGAGGGTGCAATCAATCGAAACGCAAGACCCCAAAGCGTTGGAACAATTCATTGAAAATACCATCGGGCAAACTAATGAAAAAGTGTTTGTTTTCAATATCGGTGAGTATTTAGATGAAAACAATAAACAAGGCTTCATCCCCGGCTTTTTGGATCAATGGAAAATACCGCATCTTGGCTCGACTGCTGAGAGCATTTTGTTGGCGATGGATAAGGCGAAAACCAAAACCCTGCTAAAAAACAAGGGGATTCCAACCCCGCAATTTTTTATCGCTGAAACCATCGAGTCTGATTATTGCACTCAGGCTGAGAAGATTGGTTATCCGCTTTTTGTAAAACCTCTCAATGAAGGTGGCCATATTGGCATTGGCGATCATTCCATCGTTCACCATGCAGAACAGTTACATTCTGAAATTGTAAAAATTATTCAACTGTATCAATACCCTGCATTGGTTGAAGAATATATTGATGATGCAGAGATGCGTGAATTCAGCATCGGCATCCTCTGCGGTGAACCCAATATATACACACCTGTCGAGATTGATTTTGAGGCCATGCCTACAGAGTCAAGAATCCTCAGTTTTGAAAGTGCTGAAGAAGACATCGAAAAAATTAAGCTCATCGATGATTTGGATGTAAAAGAGTCACTGATTAAGTTAACCCAAGAAACCTTCAACGCTATTGGCGCCAATGATTACAGCCGGGTGGACATCCGCATGAACGCAAAAGGGTATTATGTCCTGGAGATCAACGTCATGCCAGGGCTAGGGCCATACAGCTTTTTACCAGAGGCAGCAGAATCAATTCATGGATTGAGTTATGAACAATTAATCCACCGAATTACAAAACACTCCATGAGACGACAACAGCTAATAAATTAATGTTCATTTGGAGATTTTAAATGACGAGTAAAAAACCGAATCAATATCTGTTTAAAAAATGTTCATCACTTAAAGATATCGATGATTTGAGGAACCAATATCTTGACGGATTGATCGAACCACAAGAACTCTACCTGGAGCTTATGGTACGCAACGCAGATGCTTATGCGGTCATACTGAATGACATCAGGATTGGCTATTTCCTCCTGGGTGAAGCGGGTGCTCTTGTGGAATATTACATCACTCAAAAAAATATTGATCTCGCGGATGAAATTTTCGCAAAAATCATTCAAGATTTCGCAATTCGCAAAGCCTTATGCAAATCTTTTGATCATTTGCTGCTATCATGCTGCGTGGGTAAACAAAGCAAAACCAGTGTGATGGGGATTCACTTTAGAGAGTATCATCCGTCACCCGCCATTGCCAAATTTTCAGATGTCACAGTCAGACTAGCCACGAGTGATGATGAAATGCATATCATTGAAATCAACGAAGAGGTCTTTGACCACGATTATGAAGTGCTCGAATATATTAATAAGAAACAGTTATTGCTCTTTGAAAAAGATAGTGCTCTTATTGGTTTTGGCATTTTTTCGAGAGTCATTGAGGGCAAACCTGATTTTGACATTGGTATGCTGGTCGTAAAAGACTTCCGCGGCCAAGGTGCTGGACAATTCATTGTTGGCTACATGGCGGACTATTGCATTAAAAATGGATGGCGTCCTATCGCAGGCTGTGGCGTGGATAATATCGGATCAAGGCGCTGTCTGGAAAAAGCCGGATTTATCGCCGGTTATCGGATATTAGCGTTTGATTTTTAGTTACTTCAACAATTCGATTTTTCCAATCAATAGAAGTAATAAACTGCCAAATCACCAGATTTTGAATCCCGGTGTAGGGATAAATGGCAAGTCACCAATAATTGGAAACTCCATTATTTTTTTAAAGCATAATTCCGGCTGCCGCTCAGCCGGAATTATGCATGTAAAAGGAGAGAAATGTCCCATCAGGGAACGGATGTTGGTAAATTAGTTATTAGTGGTTACCGCGCATGTGATAGTAGGCTTCGTTCCAGTGAATCTCTTTCTTGAAGTCGGTCAGTTTGGTGTTCTCATCAATCATCAGCAGTTCAATGCCAGCCATTTCTGCAAAGTCTTGCATATGTTCTGAAGTCAAATCTAAACTGAAGCTGGTATGATGCGCTCCGCCGGCATAAATCCAGGCTGCGGCAGCAACTTTGAGATTCGGACGCGGCAGCCATAAAGCGCGCGCGACCGGAAGTTTGGGCAGCGGATGCTCTGTCGGCACCACATCCACCACGCTGACGACCATTCTGAATCGATTGCCCATATCCATGATCGAAGCGGCAACCGCCGGGCCGGTCTTGGAGTCAAAGATGGCGCGTACCGGGTCTGCCTTGCCGCCGATTGAAAGCGGCAAAATGTCAATTTTGGGTTTACCGTCTGCAATGGATTCATCCACTTCAAGCATGTGAGCGCCAAGAATCTTGTCACCAGAGGGATGGAAGTGATAGGTGTAATCTTCCATAAAGCTCGTACCCTTGGGCAGACCAGCACCCATGACCTTCATGGCGCGCACCAGGGCAGAGGTCTTCCAATCGCCTTCAGCACCAAAGCCATAGCCGTCACGCATCAAACGCTGTACAGCCAGGCCGGGCAGTTGGTTCAGCCCGAATAAATCTTCAAAATTAGTGGTGAAAGCCTTGAAACCGCCAGCTTCAAGAAAGCTGCGCATCCCAATTTCAATGCGCGCTGATTCAATTAATGATTGGTGAGCGTTGCCGCCAGGCAGCAAGGCCGGGGCGACGATATATTCATCCTGATAGGTTTGCACCAGCTTTTTGATATCTGCATCGCTGGCTTCATTGACACAGTTGACCAATTCACCAACACCGTATCCATGGACTGCATAGCCAAACTTGATCTGTGCTTCTACCTTGTCGCCTTCAGTGACAGCCACATTGCGCATGTTATCGCCAAAACGGGCCAGCTTGGCACCTTGCCAATCAGCCCAACCTGAAGCCACGCGAGACCAAACACCAAGGCTGGCTTGCACTTCGGGGTCCTTCCAATGGCCAACCACCACTTTGCGTTCCATGCGCAGACGACTGCCAATGAAACCGAATTCGCGGTCACCGTGAGCCGCCTGGTTGAGGTTCATAAAGTCCATATCCATTTCAGCCCAGGGAATCTCGCTGTTGTACTGGGTGTGCAAATGGACCATGGGTTTCTTCAATTGAGTGAGACCTGCAATCCACATTCGCGCGGGAGAGAAGGTGTGCATCCAGGTGAGTAATCCTATACACTGATGGGCGTTGTTGGCTTCGAGGCATAAGGCGAAAATCTCTTCAGGGGTCTTCACTACTGATTTGAAAACAACTTTCACCGGGATGCTGCTGCTGGCATCCAGAGCGGCAGCAATTTCTTTAGAATGATCAGCCACCTGGAGCAAAGTCTCCGGGCCATAGAGATGCTGACTGCCGGTGACAAACCAGATTTCATTTTGTTTTAGATCAATCACTTTAAACTCCTTAATTAAAATAAGTAATATAGACCTACGGCAGTTATTGGCCGTAAACCCCTGTATATCGCTGGTGAAGAGATTCAATTTGTTCCGTCGGGATTACATCCGGCTTGCCGATTTGCAGCGCCATCCAAACGGTGGCAGCTACATCTTCGGTCATTATGGCTGCTTTGACGGCAGAAACGGCATCTTTGCCAATGGTAAAGACACCGTGATTCTTGAGTAATACTGCGGGTGAACGTCCGATGCTTTCGAGCACCACTTTGCCAATGGCCTCATCGCCGATCAGAGCGAATCCGCCGCAGGGGATGGGGCCGCCGAACTCGTCTGCAATGGCGGTCAACACACACGGAATAGGTTTGCCGACAGCTGCAAAGGCCGTGGCGTAGCGTGAATGGGTATGCACAATGCCGTTTACATCAGGGCGATGTTGATAAATGTATAAATGACTCCAGGTGTCAGAGGAGGGTTTACGTTCCCCCTCGACCACTTTGCCTTCCATATCAAGCACAACCATATCTTCAGCGCGCAGCTTATCAAACGGAACCCCGCTGGGCTTGATCACCATCATGCCAGATTTCGTGTCTCGGGCGCTGACGTTGCCGCTCGTCCAGGCTACCAGGTTGTTTTTTGGCAGTTCACGATTCAGTTCAACCAATTCTTCTTTAAGTTTTTTCAGCATTCGTTACTCCTAAACTAAATTACCGTCTTATTTTTACGGTCATGATTTCATCGAGTCAACCGCGGCTCGTTCAATTGCAAGTCCATTTATATAACGTTCCATGAAAACTGCAAAGCCTTCAACGTCTTTTGCATCAGGTGATATGGTTGTGCCATTTTGATCAGCAAATACCTTTTTAGAAAGATAAGCTTCTAATGGTTCACCGAGGTCTTTGTTCACCACATATGAAGCCAGCAAAGCGATGCCCCAGGCGCCCCCCTCGCCTGCTGTCTCCATCACAGCTACAGGCACATTCATTGCCGCAGCCATGATCCGTTGTCCCACGTCCTTCGTTTTGAAAAATCCCCCATGACCCAATATCTGGTCAACTTTTACTTTTTCTTGCTCAAACAGGATGTTCAATCCAACTTTCAACGCGCCTAATGAAGAAAACAGATGCACGCGCATGAAATTCGCAAGGTTGAAACGACTTTCGGGTGTGCGCACAAACAGCGGACGCCCCTCTTCAAAGTGGGTGATATGCTCACCTGAAAGGTAATTGTAGGCCAGCAAATTGCCGCCATCCGCGTCACCTTGAAGCGCTTTTTGATAAAGCAGCTCAAACAATTTGTTCTGGTCAATCTCGACGCCAAGTACTGTGGTAAATTCTTGAAACAGCCCGATCCAGGCATTAAGGTCTGAGGTGCAGTTGTTGCAATGTACCATGGCCACCGGTTTGCCGGTCGGGGTGGTCACCATATCGATTTCCGGGTAGAGTTTAGTCAAAGCCTTTTCAAGCACAATCATGGCAAAAACGGATGTTCCCGCAGACACATTGCCTGTGCGTTCGGCCACACTGTTGGTGGCCACCATGCCTGTACCAGCATCGCCTTCTGGCGGACAGAGCGGAATACCGGCTTTCAGCCTGCCTGACGGATCAAGCAATCTTGCGCCGGCTTCAGTAAGTACTCCAGCCGACTCACCTGCTGCAAGCACTTTTGGTAAGATATTCTCAAGTTTCCAGATGAAGTTATGCGCTTTGATTTTTTCGTCAAACAGCTTTACCCTGTCTGAATCGTAATTATTGGTGGTGCTGTCAATTGGGAACATGCCGGAGGCTTCACCCACGCCCAGCACTTTCTGGCCGGTTAACTTCCAATGCACGTAACCCGCCAGGGTTGAAAGACAGCTTATCTCACTGACATGCGCTTCTTTATTCAAGATCGCCTGGTAAAGATGGGCGATGCTCCAGCGCTGCGGAATGTTGAACTCGAACAGTTCAGTTAAGGCTCTTGAAGCTTCAGCAGTCATGGTATTGCGCCAAGTGCGGAAAGGCACCAGAAGGGTTTCATCTTTATCGAAAGCCATGTATCCGTGCATCATGGCGCTAAAACCAATGGCGCCAATCGTGGTCAGCGGAGTGTTGTATTTAGTGAGGACGTCTTCACCAAGATTTCGGTAGCAATCCTGCAAGCCATTCCAAATATCATCCAGGCTATAGGTCCAGACACCATTTTCATATCGGTTTTCCCATTCATGACTGCCAGATGCTATGGGGGTATGATCCTCGCCAATCAGCACTGCTTTAATGCGGGTCGATCCGAATTCAATGCCGAGAACGGTTTTGCCGGTATTTATTGTTTCTATGATGTTCATATATTTCTCCAATTATGAAGCCTTATCAATGACAAGATGTGTAACATATTCATGTATTTGTTAGGGTCGTGCAGTAAATCTCTTGCCCAATTCAGTAAACATAGACTCGCTACCTTCAGGTTCAAGGTGAATTCAATTTTTTAATTACATTTTTTCAACCAGGCCACTTGAACAACTTTTTAAATGAATGGATGAAGGTTTAAGCCGAACAGAGAAAACTCATGCTGGTACTCAATCAATTAAAGCATTTCATTTTTAAAAAATCTTTGGCTTGAAGAAAATCAGCTCCTTTATCGTCTATGAACTTTGACGAATAATCAGTTCTGACGGTATCGTTATGTACTTTGGCTCAACGAAGATGTTTTCATTGATCTTGTGTTCAATTTGTGAAGCCAACTCAGCAACAGCAACCCTACCCAATTCGTCCTGATTTTGATAAACAGTGGTCAAAGGTGGACAGTAAAATTCAGAATCAGCAATACCGTCAAACCCAACCACTGATAGATCACGTGGTATATCCTTGCCAATTTCAAGCGATGCTTGAAGCACACTCAAAGCCATTTGATCATTGCCTACAAACACGCCGTCCATCTCGGGGAACTTCTCTAACAATTCCAAGAACGCAGAACGACCACTTTTAGGAGACCAGTTGCCCAGAGTACACATTTGTTCAGATACCTGCATACCTGCTTCTTTTAGTGCGGTTTCCCAACCCAGTTTACGCTGCCTTGCTTCCCACCAATCTAACGGACCTGCGATGTGCCCTATGTGCTTGCGTCCAATTTGGATGAGATGTTCAGTGGCTGCTTTGGCACCGCTAAAGTTATCTGTGGTGACGACGGTGACCTGATTCTGTTCTTCCATAGTGATAAAGAGTACAGGGATATCAAGGTCAGGCATCATGTCTTTTAACCAGTAACGGTTATCTTCAATTTCAGGGGCAGCCCAAATGATGCCATCCACCTGGTGAGATTTGAACCACTGCAACAACGGTTTAACATTATTCGAATTAAAACTTGCCAATTCCTTGAGTAAAAGACCATAACCCAGTTCTTCTGCCATGCTGGTGATGCCGCTCAATGTTCGTGAAGGTCCAATGAAACGCAATCCGGCAGTGACCACTCCGAAGAGGTAACTTTTCTGGCGGCTCAAGCTTTGTGCAATGGCACTGGGATGATAGTTCAACTCATCCATAATATTTTTTACCCGCTTGCGTGTCTCGTTTGAAACATCTTGTCGGTTGTTAATGACCCGAGAGACAGTCTGTTTAGAAACCCCTGCCATTTTAGCAACATCATAGATGGTGGTTTTGATTTTGTCGGTCAAGGTTTCCTCAGTTAGGGGGCGTTTTGTAAGCGTTATCGGTACCGTGACCGCTAACGTTACCGGTCACGAACATAATAGCAAATTCATTTATCGAAGTCAATAGGTTTAAGGCAATCTGACATTTAATGTCCGATTATATTAAAATTTTTTAATGTATCCAAAAAAGGTCTGCGGAAGTGTTTCATTATGCTTTACTATTGACGGTTTCTTGTCTCCAGCCGCTCGCAACAGAATCAAGGCTTCGATAAAACAAAACCACCCTGTTTGTTGACGGGTGGTTTTGTTGATCATAATATGCGCAGATTATCGAGTATTAGCTCTTGTTCTTTTGGTAGACATCAAATAATACTGCAACTAAAAGCACCAAACCTTTGACGACATTTTGCCAATCAATTCCCAGGCCAATAATCGACATACCATTATTCATCACACCGATTATAAAAGCACCAACAACCGCACCGATTACCTTGCCAATACCACCACTAGCAGAAGCGCCGCCGATAAAACAGGCTGCGATAACGTCCAGCTCCATGCCATCACCAGCGTTTGGTGTGGCACTATTAAGCCGGGCAGTAACGATCAGACCTGCTAAAGCAGACAGCACACCCATATTTACAAAGGTATAAAACAATAATCGTGGCGTATTTACACCAGATAGCCTGGCGGCTTTTTCATTACCGCCTAATGCATAGATACGCCGGCCAATCACAGTTTGACTGCTGACAAAAGAATAAAAGGTGATCAAAACAAAAAGCAAAACAAGTACATTTGGCAATCCTCTATACGATGCCAGAATGTAACACAGTCCCATTATGGCTGCTGAAACAATTACATTTTTTAGCACAAATATGAAAATCGGAAGAACCTCAAATCCATATTTTCGCTCATTTAATCTTGTTCGATAGTCTAAAAATACCAATGCCAAAGATAGGATTGCTCCAATGATGATCGTTGTTAGATGAATTCCAGGAACGTTGAAAAAGTCGGTGATAAATCCCGTACTAATTTTTTGGAATCCGGTTGGAAATGGCCCAATCGACTCGCCTTGAAGAATAACAAAGGTCAAGCCGCGGAAAATTAACATACCAGCCAATGTAACAATAAAAGCCGGAATCTTGACATATGCAACCCAATACCCTTGCCACGCGCCAACTACTGCCCCCAAAATCAAACAAATACCTACAGTGAGCATCCAGTTGACATCCATCTTTACAATGAGAACAGATGCAACGGCTCCGATGACTGCCACTATAGAGCCTACTGATAGATCAATCCAACCAGAGATGATAATCAACAACATGCCTAAAGCCATGGCAATGATGTAACTGTTTTGAAGCACCAAATTGGTAATGTTGACAGGTTTAAATAAAATTCCTTTTGTCATAATTTGGAATAAAATCATGATTACGACAAGCGCAATTAGCATGGCGTAGTCACGAATATTGTTTTTCAAAAAGGAAGTTAAACTTTTCATAATTCAGTCACCTCTTGAGTCATGATGTGTTTCATTACAATTTCTGGGGTAGCTTCTTTTGCAGGCATCTCACCAACAATCTTCCCCTCGCGGACAATATAAACGCGATCGCAGATACCCAAGACTTCAGATAATTCTGAAGAAATCAAGATAATCCCTTTACCTTCGCTGGCAAGCCGATTAATGATGGTATAGATTTCATATTTTGCACCAACATCAATACCTCTGGTAGGTTCATCCAGGATTAAAACATCCGGGGTGGCAAACAACCACTTACTTAACACTACCTTCTGTTGGTTTCCACCAGACAGGTTGACAGTGAGTTGCTGCAAACTGGAGCATTTAATATTTAATTTCTCGCGATAATCACTTGTGACTGACATTTCTTTGGGCTGATTAATCACAATTCCATTGGATATGGCTTTTAAATTTGCCAGCGTGATATTTTCTTTAATATCCTGAATCAGCACCAAACCATATGCTTTTCGGTCTTCTGTTGCATATGCGATACCATTTTCAATTGCTTTATCAATTGAACTAATGTCTATTTCTTTGCCTGATTTGTATGCAAACCCAGAAATATGTTTACCGTAAGAACGGCCGAAAATGCTCATGGCTAATTCAGTTCTTCCTGCACCCATCAAACCCGCAAGGCCAACAACTTCTCCTTTGCGAACATTGATGTTTACATTAGAACTCACTTTTAGGTCTGAATGAATAGGATGAAAAACATTCCAATCTTTAACTTCAAAAATCACTTCTCCAATTTCATGCTCGCGTGGAGGAAACCGATGTGTAATATCGCGTCCCACCATGCCGCGAATAATACGATCCTCTGTGATTTTGTCAGTTTTGCAATCTAATGTTTCAACAGTTGCTCCATCTCGCAATATTGTGATGGAATCAGCAACCTTTGATATTTCGTCAAGTTTATGAGAAATCAGAATGGAAGATATTCCGTGAGATTTTAATTGAAGGAGTAAATCAAGCAGCTTATCACTGTCTGTTTCATTTAATGATGCAGTTGGCTCATCCAAAATCAAAAGCTTAACTTTTTTTGCCAACGCCTTGGCAATTTCAACCAGTTGCTGTTTTCCAACACCCATGGTTGAGACGATCGTATTGGGGTTTTCGTGCAACCCCACTTTCTTTAATAGTTCAATGCTTTTTGATACTGAGGCGTTCCAATTTATCACACCTCTTTTACTTTGTTCATTTCCTAGAAACAGGTTTTCTACAATCGACATTGTAGGTATCAAAGCAAGTTCTTGATGAATAATCACAAGCCCTATCTCTTCAGAATGACTGATGTCTTTAAACCGACATTCATTGCCCTGAAAGTAAATTTCACCTTCATAAGTACCATGCGGATAAACACCACTCAACACTTTCATCAAGGTAGACTTGCCAGCGCCATTTTCTCCGACCAAGGCATGAATCTCACCTTCGGTAACGCTGAAGTTTACATTATCAAGTGCCTTCACTCCGGGAAATGTCTTGGTTATGTTGCGCATTTCCAAAATGACATCAGCCATGGTTGAATTGTCCTTAATAAAATATATTTTTAGAAATTATAGTGCAGAACTTCTAATTAACACAATCAGAAATTTCATGAAGCAGAGGGATAACCCTCTGCTTCATGATGGTCAAAAAGTCTACTTCAAGTCGTCAGCGCTGATGTATCCGCTGTCAACAAGTTCTTTTTCGTAGTTGCTGATGTCAATGCTGATCGGGATCAAGAGATAAGAGGGGACAATTTTAACTTCATTGTCATAGGTTTCAGTGTCATTAATTTCAACTGTCTCACCCTTGAGGGCTTGATCAACCATCTTGGCAGTCTGGGCAGCAAGTACACGAGTGTCTTTGAAGACGGTGTAGGTCTGTTCGCCAGCAATCATTGATTTGATTGAAGCAACTTCTGCATCCTGTCCAGTGACAACCGGGCATTTCAATTCGGGTGTGCAGTAGCCAACACCCTTCAATGAAGAGAGGATACCGATGGAAAGACCATCATAGGGGGATAAAACGCCATCGATTTTTTCATCGGTGTAAAAGGCGCTCAGGAGGTTGTCCATACGAGACTGGGCAGTTGCGGCAAGCCAGCGTAAGGTTCCAACTTTGTCCATACCCATTTGACCACTCTGAACAACCAATACACCACTATCGATGTAGGGTTGAATTACAGACATGGCGCCATCATAGAAATAGAAAGCGTTGGTATCGTCAGGTGAACCACCGAAGAGCTCAATATTGAATGGGCCAGTGGCGCCATCTAATACACCGAGACCCGTGAGGAGCTGGGTACCCTGGATGACACCCACACCGAAATTATCGAAGGTGGCGTAGTAATCCACATTCTCGGTCTTGGTGATCAAACGATCGTAGGAGATAACCAAAACACCAGCATCACTGGCTTTTTGGAGCACATCAGACATGGTTGAGCCATCAACAGCCGCGATCACGAGAACATCGGCACCCTTGGTGACCATGTTTTCGATTTGTGACAATTGATTTTGGATGTCGTTGTCAGCAAATTGTAAATCAGCCTGGTAGCCCAATGCTTCAAAGGCTTTGACCATGCTCTCGCCGTCAGAAATCCAACGGGTTGAAGTTTTGGTAGGCATAGAAATACCAACCATCTTAACATCAGATTCCGCTGCGGGTGCACCGCAAGCAGCAAGCACAAAGCTTAAAAGAATTACCAATGCAACTAACTTGTAAAGAATACTTTTGGACATTTCCTTCTCCTTGAATGAAAAATTTGGTTTTGTTGACGTTATTTCAAATATTACTGTTTTTTTTTGAAAACACCGTCTTCGACCTTGTTACTGTATCTTGTGTTGTGTTCCTCACCTCCTTTACATTACCTCACATTAAGAAAGATTGAAGTAAAAAATGGTTATGTATTTCGCACAGTACTTTCGCGAATTACGAGAATCGGTTTGATTATTGTTGGTGTGAGCTGTAGTGATTTGTTTTCCAGTCTGGCTTGAATCATTTCTGCCATTTTTTGAACCGCTAAAGCACCAGATAATTGAAGATCTTGAAAAATCGTTGATAATGAAGGGTATAAATAAGCGGACTCTAATAAATTATCAAAACCAATAACCGCCAAATCTTCAGGTATTTTTAAACCTCGCTTCAAAGCAACTCTGAGTGCGCTCTGTGCCATCTGGTCGTTTCCGACAAAAACCGCATCCATTTGAGGGTAGGAATCAAAAAGCTGGAAAATTGCCTGCTCTCCACTTGCAGATGACCAATTACCTTCCCTGCAATGCTCTTCTTTCGGATCAAAGCCTGCGGAAATCAGGGCATCCTGCCAACCCAGCTTTCGTTGGCGAGCTTCCCACCATTCAAGGGGGCCAGAAATGTGTCCGATTTTTTTCTTTCCCAGGCTCACTAAATGTTCAGTAGCCATTTTTGCGCCAAGATAATTATCCACCGAAACAAAATTTACATTTTCTCGATTTCCCATGGTTAAGAAGATGATGGGAATATTGATCTTTGGAAGAAGATCAATCAGCCAACTTCGATTGTCACCTATTTCAGACACTGCCCAAATGATGCCATCCACCTGGTGAGAACCAAACCATTGAAAAACAGGTTGGACATTATCAGCGCTTTCTATTTCTTTGAGGAGTAATCCATAGCCTAATTCTTGAGCCTTATTCGTAATACCGTTTAAAGTTCTTGAGGGACCGATGTATTTGAGCCCTGATATCACCACACCAAAGAGATAACTCTTTTGACGGCTCAGACTTTGAGCGATCGCACTGGGGTGGTAGCTCATCTCAACCATGATCTTTTTAACACGCGAACGGGTTTCGTCTGCAACATCTTGACGATTATTTAACACACGAGAAACAGTCTGCCTTGAAACCCCGGCTTTTGCGGCAACATCATAAATTGTTGTCTTATTTTTATCAGCCAAAGGTTCCTCAAAAATGTTTAGGGAGTGGAATTCGTGAGCGCTCACGTGAGCGCTCACGAACATAATAGCAAATTCAATTACCGAAGTCAATAGGATTTAGACAACTTACCCAGTCAATTTACAAGGTTAAACGGTTAACCTGTCAAATTTTTACAGAATCATGGGTTATTGTTGCCTGTCATTTCGTTTTCGAACCGATTGACTTCATCAGAAAACCTGCATTTCTTCACTATCCCAAATAAAGAACCGGGCGATTTCTGCCCGGCTCTCACATTTTCTATTTTTACGATTATGGGTTTCCAACCACGATCTTCATGCTCAATTCTTCTCCAAACAAGTGCCCATCACCGTTCACTAATCGCCAATAGCTGTAATGTGTGCCAGTTGAGGAGGGCGCGGTAAAAATAACCGTGACCTGAACAGAACTGCCTGGCTTTACATCATTGGGAAGGTATACATAGAGCATCTCTTTGGCATCTTTCACCCCCTCCAGATACGCAAGGCGATAGGAGGTCTTCCAGGTGGTTTCACCAATATTCTTGATGGCCCAAACTTTTATCACGTTGGAGCCCGCTTTGACAATCGTGCCGTCAGGGATAGTGACATCAGATACGTAGACGGCTTTGTCTTCCACCGATCCCTGCGGATCAACACGAACCGTGGCAGTAGGAGTCACATCAACCACAGCTACTGTTGGTGTCGGTGGTTCCATGGTTGGCGTAGCGGTAGGTTCGGAGGTCGGCGTGGCTGATGGCGTAAGCGCCGCATTTTGGGTAAACTCAGCCTGGATGGTGGCAGCAATTTGCGTAATTTTGACTGCCGGGTCTTCGGTGGGTGTTGCTGCAGCACATGCCGAAAGTAATAAGGTGGTGAGGACGAGGGCAGCGATTCCCCCCCTGCTAATTTTTAATTTCATGATCGTTTTCCTTCTTTTATATCTAGTATTATTTTCGAGACGTAATTGTCAGGCGAAACGATGCTATTGTCAAGGCACACCCATGAGGTAAAAATCAAAATCAGGGTAACTTTTTGTGTCAATCTTTTTAGTATAAATCTCATATAATTACCCTATGCTCTTTAAATTCTGTTGCCATGAAGAAAATGGATCTCTTTGGCCTCATCTTTATTGAGACCAAAAGGCATATGGCAAAATACGCAGACCTGACTGATGAAGAAGTCTAGCGCATCGAGCTCACTATCAAACGAGGTTTAAACACCCTTTTCAACACCCTCGCCGTGGATCTTATGTACTCCTTGATGGTCTTGGTTGGCATTCCGCACATCCATATTCATGTCATTGGCCGCCACCGCGGTGCACCGCCAGCATATTGGGGCTCGAATCGCCAAACACACCTAAGGTTGGAAAAGCAGAGATAAAAAAGGCTGCGAACCTTTATTATGGTGAATGCCACATCAGCTTGAACTTGGCTCTGAAGTCAAGAGGAGGTCGTTCTATGTTCCACAAGATAATGTCAACCAGTATCCTGCTTCTATTAATGGCACTTTCTGGCTGTCAAAAGGCGGAAAAAATGCAAAAGATTTCACAAATCGCTTATGTTTCTGAATCAGGCACCATCTTGCCTGAACTGCAATGGCATGAAAAATTCGTCATTCAACAAAGTTTAATCACCTTTACGCGTTCAGGCATTGCAGGCGCGAGCGAAGTAAACGCCGGCAGTTGGCCGGTGCCTTTCGATTCAGAAGCTTTACTAAACCTCTATGAAACCCTTGAAAATGTCGATTTGACCAAAATTGACCGCATCGAACCCGTTGACCAACCGGATGGCGGCGGAAGTGAGTATTATCAGTTGACATATTCAAATAACAAAAGATGGTCGCTTGAATATTCTCTCGGCGTCACCTACACCAACGGCGAATGGATCACCCAACCGGTGCAAGATTTTATAAAAACGCTTCAACTGCCAACTGAAGCAGCCAACAGGTATAAATGATGAACCATAGAATCGAACTCTTCAACAAAAAACAACCTGTTCTCTTAATTTCGCTCTTTCTTTTGCTGGTGGGCGGTGGCGCGCTTTATTTGCTCTTCAACTACATCTACCCAAAACTAGGTGGATTCTTTAACCTAAAGGTCACGGCGGTGGTGTCTATTTTTGCCATCGTCATCTGGACAATCTTCATCGTCATCAGACACTCCTCCAGAAAAAAACCAGGTTTAATCATTGATTCAGAGGGCATCACCAACCGCACCAATATCACCAGCACCGAGTTCATCCCCTGGAGAGACATCACCGGATTCAAAGAAATCGACGGAAGCTTTAAGCACAAATTAATTGTGGTTGAGCTCAAAAACCCCGGTGCATACATCAATAAAACGCCAAAGATGAGCGCCAGCCGCCAGGTTCAGTTTCGCCAAACCGGTTCTCCCATCTTGATCACCGCCACCACCCTGGAGTACGATCCAAATCGGCTTGTAGCACTGCTCAAAGAACGTATTAAGAATTAAGGACTCTCATCTCGAAATAGCACGCCAAAACACTAATCTTCTAAAAGCCCAACCATTTGCTATAATTAGCTACTTATCTTATCTTGGTCAGGAATCAATCTTTATGGGTCACAAAATTTACTTTGCCGATAATCTCGGTATTTTACAGTCTTTGCCCTCTGAATCAGTAAGCCTTATTTATATCGACCCCCCCTTTAACACCGGTAAAACCCAGGCCCGCACACAAATCAAGATTGAGAAATCTGACGATGGTGACCGCACTGGTTTCGCCGGTCAGCGCTATAACACTGTTAAGATCGGCTCTCAAGCCTACAGCGATACTTTTGACGACTTTCTGAATTTTCTTGAACCGCGTCTGATAGAAGCCAGGCGCATTCTCAAACCCAATGGCAGCCTCTACTTTCACATTGATTACCGTGAAGTGCATTACTGCAAAATTCTTCTCGACCAGATTTTTGGACGTTCAAGTTTCTTGAATGAGATCATCTGGGCTTACGACTACGGCGCACGCACCAAAAAGAAGTGGCCACCCAAACACGATAACATCCTCTGGTATGCCAAGGACCCTGAAAATTATATCTTTAACGTGGATGAAATTGAGCGCATCCCCTACATGGCCCCCGGCTTGGTCGGACCCGAAAAAGCAGCCATCGGCAAACTGCCGACCGATACCTGGTGGCATACGATAGTTTGTTGGAATTAATTATTTGTTGATAGTATCAACCCTGAAATTTTTTAATGAACTACCTGTGTCTTTTTTATCAACCCTATTAACAAACAAACCACCGGCTTTGAACGGCGGTCGCGCTGTAAGTAACGCGATATTCAACCATTCATTAACAATGGTTAGTGTTTTTTTTTAGATGTTTTAAGAGTAATCGAAAAATGTTGATTATTGGGGATTTTTTAGTTGTTCATTTTCTTGTAAACGGGTTAAATGGACTAGTTGATTGTCATTCTGCCTTTTTAATTCATCACGTTCCAATAATAATTCTCGATTTTTCTTTTCTTGAATTTTAATTTCTTGTTTCAATTCTTCCAAGGATTTAATAACATCTAATTTTGAAATATGGTTATACCGTTCTCGAAATATACTGTCAAGCGACCTTTTTGATTTACTTGCTTTATTCTTTTTTTCCTTTTTTGAATTGAGGAATTTAGGATTTAAACTATGGAAAATTTCTTTTACACTTTTATTCTTATATAGTGTTGAGTGAGAAATTCCTTTCCCATCCTTTTCCACTTTCCTTGTGGCTTCTAAAAAGGTAGCTTCAGTAACTTCATTAACTTCAATGTTGTTTTCATTTATCCATTTTTTTGCTCGTTCTGCTAAATTTATCGAACGTTTCGCTTTTGCATTGTTATTTTGATGAAATTCAGGTGGAATACTTTTATCCCTCAATTTATCATTAATCATCGTTTTCCTCGTCTAGAGAGGGAGTCTCTGGTTCCTGACTTTTTGGAGGAAGCAATGGATTAATGTCGAGTCCTAGTTCTGGGTTATTTTCAATTTCGCCAAACAATTCATTTGAATCCTCATGTTTTTCGAACTCAAGTATATTGCTCCAGCTATCTAGCTCGGCTAATGAAATTTTCCAATTCCGAGAATTAATTCGTAGGCGTTCCGCCATTACATGCTGGTCGCTCTTTTCATAAAAATCAGCTACTTTATCGCAACCTTCAATTTTCGATATTATTTCATGTCGTTTTTCCGATTGGGGTATAAAGGAATTACAGCGAGCGCACATAAAATCTGCTTCACATGAGCAGTAAACACCACACTTTCCCCCAATTACTTTTCGCAAAGCTCCAAAACGTTTTAAGCATTCTTGTTCAAACCGTTGAATATCATCGATACTTCGAATTACACCGGGTTCTATTCGAAGCTCCCCTCCAATTTCATTAATCAACGAATACAACTGTTCCAAAATCACTTCATCAGGTTCATGTGAATAATAATCTGTAACTAATGAGTTAACATGGTGTAAAAGTTTAGCAATTCTTTCCAGTGGAACACCTTTTTGTTTCAAATATCCAGCAAAACCATGTCGATAAGTATGTGAAGAAAGGCTTATTACATTACCATCTTCATCAATCAAGTTATGCTCTAATAAAATAAAGTAGATGCATTTGTTGATTGTTTGATTCGTAAGATGAACTCCTCTCCATTGGAATAAAAAGGTATATTCCTTATCCATAAAAAAACGCTCTAAAGAAAATTGTTTGTCAACTGAATTACATTTGATTGGTTGTAATTTTCTTCCATGCACTTCTAAATGAAATTTCATAAACATTTTCATCGCATCAATAATTACTTCAGGCGCGTATGTTTTTTGTAATCCAATCTTCCCTTTTGTATAAATCTCAAAAACATATGCCCATATAGATTCGGTTTCGAACGCATTTTCTTCCTGATTAAACTGGGGAAGCTGAATATATTTAATACTTTTTTCTAAACAGAGTTGTTGAATTTCGCTAATCCTCATTCCAGTTAACGAAATTATCAATACTGCAAGATACCCAATAATTGCTCCTGAAATTAATGGTTCTGCTTGAAATAAAATGGATGATTCATTTTCATCCATAATCGCCCGTTTTTTTGCCATAAACAAAAACTCGCCAATCTTTCTGTCAGGTATAAGAATTCCTGAATTTAAACCATCTCGAAAACTTCCAAGAGGGATATTTTGTTCTATTGAAAAATCTACTGTTGCTTGATTCCGATTATTAGCTCCTGCGTGGAGAAAACCAAATTGCAAAGCTCTTAAAAAGAAAAATGGAGACCTTGGTTCACCAATAAATTGAATGAATATTTCTGTAGATTTCAATCCACTTTCATTTACCCAAAAATCATATGTAGCCTTTGAATACTTACCGGAATGATGTATTACCCATTGAGCTTTGTTCCACACACGAAATGATAGACTTCCGATTCTATCAAAATTTGGCATTTCTATTTCACATGGAAGTTGTAATTGGTTCGTTTCCAATTGCTGTTTTATTGTATTTATTTTTGAATGAAGTAATAACATCCATTCACACCTAGTTCTGGCTATTGCTACTAGGTTAGTTATGTTTTTCTTTAAAGGGGCAGTCTGTTTCTGTTTTTTTTGTTGTGTTTTTTCGTTTTCAGTTACACGAATTCTATAGAGGTCGCTAATATCCGAATTGAATTCAGGTAACAAATACTCTTGTAATTGAGATTGTAAATCGGAAGAATAATCATCAAGAAATCTGTGGCTGTGGGTTAAAAATGAATTGTAGGAAACTAATTTATTACCGATAACAAAACCGCATTTTTTGTATTCAAGAAAGATTTTTTTTATATCAAGGCTGCTATCAATTGTGTATTGTTGCTCGGTAGCCCACCTGAACAAAGAATTTAGGTTGCTAAGTCTATTATATAAGCTAGCAGATTCTCCTTCCTCGTTCATCATAATTGCATATACAACAAATCGATTTAACCATGGGGTCTTTGAGATGGTCTTTAAAAGTAATTTTACAACCCTTTTTGGAAGCTCATAAAAGCGGTCATAAAATTCCGGGATAGTTAATTTGATTTTTTTATCAATTATTAGTTCAAGCTCATTATATTCTTCAGAAGCTACTTTCTTTCCACTACTCTCTGCTTTAGAAATGTCGCTCATATTAGAAACCTCCGTGAAATAAAGTTCATAATAAATCCCACTTATTCAAATAAAAATCCCGTTTCATTTTTTCCTTCTGACAACTCTGAAAATGGAAACCCTTCTGGTATTGGTAAATCTAAAGTCCTTCGCCACGATTCAATTTCAGCGAGTACAAGTTTCCATTCTTCTATATGTTGTCGCTCTTGTCTCGCTGAAAGTTTTTCTCGTTCAAATATTTGCGCCCCTTTTTCCAAAACATTTATTACTTCTAATATTTCATTAATATCAGCTTCTGAAATTCCGGGAATGAAATTAATACAACGTGCACAGAGAAATAATCTTTTGCACGATTTATAAGAAGAACATTTACCACCGGGAATATTTCTTAAAGCACCGAATTTTTTTAGCATTTCAAATATTGTCTTTTTTACATCATCAATATTCCTTAAACTTGTTGGGTCTATCTGAATTTCGTCATTCATCACCTCCAATATTGGCAATAACTCCCTTATTAAATCTTCAAAGGGTAGTTCAGAATAATATTCTGTGGTCGGAGGATTGATATGGTGAAGAAGTTTCATCAACTTTTCTAAGGTTGCACCATTTTTGTTTTCCGAAGTTACAACACAATGTCTAATATCATGCGATGTAATATTTACTGGTTCACCATTTACGTCTTTACTTCCATGGTTTAACATCATGAATGCTATAACAGCATTTACACCACATCCAGAAAGTTGAGCTTGATTCCATTGAACAACAAACTTATATTTGCCCGGATATTTTCTAAGGTGGGTAAAATCAGGATTTGGTGTAATCGCTTGGATTGGATAACCAAGATAACGTTTATGAAGATTTAACCAGTCCAACAACATACCATTGATAATTTCATCAACTTCATATACTTCTCGTTTATTTGTTTTCCCTTTGGGATACAACTTCCAAAAATAATTAGGTTTGTTACACTTCTCATAAGTTTGGTTTTTATCATTAAAAGTAGCGAGATAGAGTCCATCTAGGCATTCTTTATCCATACTGACTTGAAGTATTTCACCTACTCTTATGGTGGTTTTTACAAATGTTTCAAAACAGAATGTTCCAAGTGTTGCGCCCAGAAGTAAGGGTTCTATTGAAAAAATAATGTTAGAATCTTTCTCATTTCCACTGCAAGTTCTTTTTGCATGACAAACATAATTTGAGATAGTATTACTATTACATCGCAGGATACAGTCATTTCTAAAAGTTGTCCGCGTTAACCCGTTTATGGTTAAATAATTAGTAGCATCATTACTTAATTGATTTCCGCCCTGAATTATTCCTAAATGGATTGCTTCAAGAAACCAATCGCATTCAGGTACTGGAATACTCCCAATAAATTGAACAAATGCGTCAGTTGAAAATTTGTCTTTATACCTCAATTTATAAACTGTTTTTTGTGGAAATTTTTCCTTATGTGCTGTGACCCAACTATGTTGATTCCATACTTTGAACTTCAAATTTCCAGTAATTCCATCAAAACCCACCATAGTAATCTCTTGTGGTAACTCAATTAAGTGTTCCGCCACACTTTTCAAAACTTCTTGGTATTTGCTTTCAAAAACTTTCATCCACTTATATCTAATTGGGACTTTTTGTTTTATTGAATCCCATTCGTTTAGAATCCCTTCAACTCTTTTTTTCCGTTGTCTCCTTGTCTCCTCTTGACCTTTTGTTCGCAATTGGGATATTTCTTTATCCACAATTAATCTTGGTAACAAAAATCTATTAAGACTTTCCTTGGTTTCTGAAGAGCGATTTTTTATATAATTGTTTTTATGTAACTCGTATTGTGATAAGCAAGTTAACCAATTATTCCCTCGAGAAAGTGAAACTTCAATAAAAACGTTCTTTATTGCTTTCGCTGGATTTACATTTTCGATAATTGCAAATTTGTTCGGAATTAAATATTTATAGAAAGCGTTTATGGATGTAATAATATGGTATGGTGACGCTAATTCTATAGGTGTGATAAAAATTGCAGCAAGGAATAATTGATTGAACCACAAACAATCTTGTGCATGGTTTTTCATCCAAAATATAATTTTTGGGGAAATTTCACCAGCAATATCTTGAAAATTTTCAATATTATTGATTAATTCTGGTGAAAGGTATGGTAATAGTTCCTGCCACCCATTCTGGTTTTTGCCAGTTGAATAATCAGTTTTTATTTCTTTTGAGAAATCAGAGATAATTATTGAATTATTCATCAAAACTCTGGTCTAAGAACTTTTGAAATTCGAGGTTACGCGCAATTGCTTCAGGGGTTAGATTCGATATTCCTTTTTCCTGATTAATATGTGAAGTTTTTGGGGAATATTCGCGGTCAAAAACATCAAAAAGTTCTTCGTCGCTTACCCGACCTAAATAATGGTCGTAAATTTTCATTGTTTCAGCAGATTTCCAACACATATATTTCTGAAATTTTGTTTTGTAAGCTCCAATCCTCGATGGTTCAACCAGTTCATAAATATGTCGAAGTCTTGAAGTAACAAACCAATGACGGATTTGATGTACGGTTAGTGCGACATTCGCCCTTTTACAAATTGCTCGAAAGTGTTTATAAAACCCATTGCATGTTATTGGTCTTCCAAATTTATTTATAAATAATGGTTCTTTATCAGGCAATTCATCTAGGGAACGATGAAATGTATCAAATTCCATGCGTTCATGGTTTATATAATTATGTATCATCCGTTCAGTAATCACGTTCCAATGAATTATTTTTACCCTAGCATTTCTATCCCCTTTATTTATTCCTTTCGCTCCGATGTTAGAACCTTTAATACTGCGCCAATCTCCTATTGTTATAGTTACCACTTCATGTATTCTTGGCCCGCCTTCAAAGAGAATTCGGAGAATAATTCGAATCGCCAAATGAACACCTTTACCTTGAGCATTAGACAAAATAATACTATCCAGTGATGGGTCATCTATGAACTTTAATTCCCACTCTGTTTCCTTAATACAAAAATAGGTATTAGTCTCCCAATGTCTCCTTTTTTGAGGAAGGGTCATCCCTGACCTTGGAGGCATCATTGGAGTATAAGTATTTGTTCCTTTTGTCTTGTTTATCGTCCAACTAAATGGATTCAAATATTGATAATATTTTTCGTCAATCAAAAAATCGTAAAATACTTTCCAAGAAATGATTCTATTCTGAAGGGTTTTAATTTTGATTGTAGATAAATCAACACCTGTATTTTTATCAAATTCAGGGTGTTCAATTATTAAATTTCCATATCTATTATCCCGGACGTGCCATCCGAAATCATCTTGGATAATTTTCCGTATTTCTTTTTGCAACTCTTTTGTTGGTGAAAGGTATGACACCACAGGAGTTTGATGTATAAAACAGGTTAGAAGTAAAAGTGTATCGGATAAATAATTGATTGCAGTTTGTTCAACCCTTAATCCCCCATTTATCTTGGACATAAACTCATTGCCTACAATAAATGGCAAGCCTTGAGGGTCTTTACAATAATATTTCTTTTCGAAAACTCCCGGTTCAATTTGTTCGTTTACTTTTATGAAGCTATATTTTTCGATAGAAGACATCTGAATTAATCCTTGAAATATTGGACACTTTTACTTTGTGTTTTTGACTTCTAATTCAGAACTTCACAACTAATTTTTTTCGACATTTGTTGACAAGTTAGAAGAAAAGAACTTACCGCTTTAAAAATCAGGTTTAAATAATTCGCAATTGATACAAAACGAATATGGTTGAAATTTCCCGACTCTTTTGCAATAATTCAGAGGCATCTTCTTGACTTTCCGATAACTCCTACTTATTCGCAGTCGGTTAATCAGTTTTCTCATCATTAACTCCTTCGAATGGGTAAGGTCTACAATAATATTCGGTCATGCAATGTGGATGTCCAAGATTAGTAGGTAAACCATTAATGTGAAGCTCTTGTTTATTTTTCTTAACTTGTTCTATTAAGTCCAATGCAAGAATTTCTAAATCAATCCCATTTTGGATTATGTCTCTTGCATATTTTCTTTTCGATGTTTTTGGTTTCTTCGTTATATTGCATTTTTCATGGTTGCTCGAAATTTTTTTCATATCCTTCTCACTCAATCAGCAATAATCAAAGACTGAAAATTTGTTATTTTTCTAATTGATGCCAGCCCCACAACCAGCCCCATAACCAGCCCCACATTCCAGCCCCATTTTTTACATAACCAGCCCCACATGCCAGCATTCAATCGTTCCAGAAGGCTTCTGAACCTTTTAAAAATTGAATAGGCATTCATACATCCTCCTTAAGTGTTTTTATCATTGGCGGCACGATTTTATAGTCATAACGAGGCGAATGTTTTAATACTTCTTTTTCAAAATGAACATTTCCCTGTAGATAATTATTAATCGCATAAACTAAGAGACAATTAGCAATTTGGGATTGTGTAATACTTTCGTCTTTGGCAATTTTTTTTATAAATTTGGTTGTCATAGGAGGTAAATCATAGGTTGCCTTAATTCTTTCTTCTTCACGTAATTTTTTTTTCCTCATGGCTGCTGTCATTGTTTTTGCTTCGGCATAACCGCGATATATTGGATTGTTTTTTACAAGAACTTCAACATCCTCATCAATTAGCGACATACGTGCATTTTTTGGTTTCCCTATGACCGCCATTTCATTATTTCCTTTCGAGATGTAATTTTTCGACAACTTGTTCACCAACATGAAGTAATCCACCTATTCGCCCCCGGCTATTTATCACGGTTGATTTGCCGATGACTCCAATAACAGCAGGTGAATTTGGACAATAATCCCAAATGGTCATTCCCCTAGATGACGCTTCTCTAACATGTGTGTCTCTGGGAACAAAAGGCATTATTAGACTTGGGCCAACCAACTTTTGAAGTTCCACTAGATTAATTAGCGTTTCAGAAGTTTTTCTTTCGAACATAAATGGAACGCATCCCAATATTGTTGGAGCAACAATGTTGGGGTAATTTGCTAGTGTGCGAACGGTTTTTAAAACATGAACCATTCCATCAAGTGATAAATAATCCATTGTCACTGGAATCAAAATATGGGTACTTGCAACCAGCCCCATAATGTGCATTACACTGGTGGAAGATGGTGAATTATCGAGGATGATAATATCGAATCCGCTTATTTGTTGTATAAGGTCATTGAGAATGTATTCGCGGAATGAAGCTCTATTTATATGTTCTTCGATATAAAGATTAGATTGGTCGTTTGAAACAATATATAAATATTCAGAAATTTCTTGGGAGACAGATTCTATTGATTGGCCTTTTACAATCCACCTATACATTCCATCATCTCGATTTTTACCAAAACCGACTGCAATATGCCCTTGAGGGTCTAGGTCAAGAATTAAGGTTCGTAAATGGAGGTATGAAGCCAAATAGGTAGCAAGCGAAATTGCAAGGGTGGTCTTTCCTACTCCACCTTTCTGGCTAATAATGTCGATTACACACGTATTTTTCATATAGACACCATTTTTCAATAATTGAAATTATAAATCATTTCTTTTACAAATACAATACATATCAAACAACATTATTTATAAATGAATAAAAATAATAACAATATATAAATATTATAAAATTGGAAAATGTTGTATAATATTTATAATTATTGCGAATTATTAGAGAGGATTTTATGGATGAAATAAATGTTACATTTGGAAATTGGTTATATAAACAATACCTTCAATGGCTTTCTGACCAATCTGAAGGAATAGATAAATCACTTAAATCATATAAACCCAATATTGGAGGTTATTGTCTGTATTTAGAAATTTCTAGGGCGATGTTTTCGCAATATATCCACCACCACCGAAAACCAACTCGGCAAGTAGTAACTGCTCTTGCAAAAAAATATGGGAATGAAGTTTACAAACAATTAGGAAAATCAATACCGGAAGCTGATTTACAAGATATTATTGATAAATGGGATGGATTGGACTCAAATGAAAAGACCAAAATAATGGCAATTATTCAATCGAAATAAAAATCGTCAGGTTTGCTTAAACTATCCCCGCTGCAAGCTGATGAGTTATTTCCTCTTCGAAAAAACATCATCCCCTTATTAGGTCACATAAACACCGGTACTTACCCACCGTCCACTTCGAGGAATAATATATTCTGCTACAAAAAAATAGCAAAATATATTGTTTGATTTTTTAATCAAACCTCTTGATTTAAAATATTTTCAATTATCTTAATTAATTATTGTATTCGAATGCCTGTTTTACTAAATCCATAACATCATCAACGGATTCTATAATCGATAATCGAACTTCAACATTACCAGTTCCCCAATGTCCGATAGAGCTAATATCCTTCCCAATTTTCTTAGTGTCGATTAAATCATTATATGGAATATCCAACCACAACACTAAATCATTGTTATAAACATGAATTTCACAAAAATTCTTCCCTCGTTTATAACCAATATACATTTTTCTATAAAACTCAATTATTTCTCCATCAACCGACTGTAATTCCATTATTCTTTCACGGAGGGTATCCAAAACCTCTTTTATTTTTGACGATTTATTTCGCACATGATATTCAAGGTCGTAAGTCATTTTTGTGCTAGTTTCTTCTTGTTCTTGTTTCTCTTGAACACTAACAATATCTTGTTTCCCAACTATTTTGCCAACTTTTAATCCAACTCCCGGCATAAAAACATTTTCTAACAATAAAATCTCATCATTATAATAATGGCAAGCCCAAAGCTCAACATTTGCGCCCATCCTTCGTACACCAAAAACATCATATGGATTGAACATTTCTGCAATTACAAGTACCCGCGGACTTTCCCAGTTCACTATTGAGTCTTTACCTAGTTTTTTTTGGACAGCTATTTCAAAATCGCCTTTATGAGTTAATAACCATTCAAGGTAGAAAAGACCTTGATTTATGACAGATTCACTCTGTGTTTTTTTGTATTCGATTATGATAGGGAAATTTTCATTATCCAATGCAAGAGAGTCAATCCGTCCTCCTTGTAAACCATCCACATTGACCACAAATTCGGTAGCAATGAGTTTAGCGTTAAAGATTATTGGCAGGTTGAATTCCACCAATCTTTGCATCTGTCTTTCATTTGCGAATTTTGTAGGTTTTAGAAATGTGGCTAGTTGGTCTTGAACGCGATAAAGTGGCATAATTTCCATCCTTTGTTAATCAATCTTTTAATTATGTTCCGAAGCACATTAACTGAAATATTATGAAGGATGTTTCAGTTTTGATTCAATCTCTTTATAATCCCCAAGATGAGCAGTCATAAGACTTTTCCATAACTTGCCATGATTCGGAGCTTGATTATGTAATAGTTCATGCACAATCACGTAATTACAAACATCATCATCCATTTCTAACAATTCAATGTTAAAAATCAACAATCCACTTTTTGGAGTATATGATGCCCACTTATTCTTCATTGAACGAATAGAAATTACCTGAACTTGAACATTCAGTTTTTCTGCCCACTTGTGAACACGAGTTTTGAATGCTTCTTTATCCTGGCCCATTTATATATTCTGCGCTTTCGCCAGTAAAGTAAACAATTGGTCAACAATTGAGGCTACCTTATCCAAATCATCCAGTTGAGAATACAAAGCAAAAGTGGCTTTCTGCCGTACTTCTCTGTACTCTTTTTCACTACTCACCCAATTGGGATATTCAACAAAAGCAGCTTTGATTTTCGTGCTAATTTCTTCAGGTTCAGTTATCCCAGCATCCAGCAAGGTGGAATAAACAAAGTAGGTTATTCCATCAAATCCTTTTTCGGCTTGTTCGTGTTTACGCTGCTCATTTTTTTCAATTTCTTTGGTTAGACTATCCAATGCTTCAGTCGTGCTAGTCTGCCTATCTTCATAGCTTTCCTGAACCGCTTTGGCCCGTTCTGCCATCCCAATCAAATATGGGTCGTCGGAACTTTCTTCTGCAATCTTTTCGATACTCTTAATCAAATTGATGACTTTAGTGTTATACCCATCCCCTTTTTCTTTAATTAGTTTTATGGTTTCATGGTTAATTTCCACTATTTGAGTTACTTGTTTAATGCGCTCTGTATCAATATACTGCTGAACCAATTCACTGGTTTTCCTCTGGAACTCTCGGTCGGCTTGCACTTGCTTAGTATATGCTTTGCGGACAACTACATAAATTGCAGATAAGGTAGCGTAATCTTCCAAAAAGGGTCGCATGAAAGCATCTGGAGATATGATTTCATAAAGCATTTCGATTTCTTTATATTCTTTGAAGAATTCCTTGCGCCTTTCTTTGTCGCGGAAATGTTCGACCAAGGAATCGACATCTTTATCATTAAAGTTGCGGGTAATGAGTAAAAGGTAATTTGGAACTTTTGTAGTCATCTTGGTATTGAATAGTGATTTAAGTAGAGCTAAATCTTTGATGACTGCATTGACCTCATCACTATCAAAAGCGAGTGCTTTTTCCAGCTTGTCGAAGATTCCCACAAAATCAAGTACAAACCCATGCGGTTTCACCATTTCCTGCGCTTCATTTTCATAAGGACGATTAACTCTTGCAATCGCTTGAAGCAGCGTGTGGTCACGCATCGGTTTATCAAGATACATGGCATATAAAATTGGAGCGTCAAATCCTGTAAGTAGTTTCTCGGTAACAATCAATATTTTTGGGAATTGACCGTACTTGATAAAGTTCTTACGGATTTCTTTTTCTTTTTTCTCATCAATATGAAATTCTTTAAGTAGGATGCTGTCGTTGTTATTCCCTGTGTAAACGACTTCAGAATACTCCGGCGGAAGAATCTCATCCAGAGCTTTTTTATATAGAGCGCAGGCTTCCCGGTCTACTGCCACGAGGAATGCTTTATATCCTAAAGGTTCAACGTTTTCACGATAATGGTCAGCAATATATTTTGCGACCTTCTTGATACGAGCTTTCCCTTTGAGGAAATTCTTCAAGTTGACAGCTCGTTCCAGAATTTTGTTCAATTCTTCAATGTCAGCAATTCCTTCGGTTTCTGCTAAAGAAAGAAATTCTTTGTCCAGAATCTCAATGGGAACAAGCATACCATTCGGGGCCAGGTTATAAAACAACGGCAACGTTGTGCCGTCCGTTATGCTTTCTTGAATGGAATACTTATGCAGATACCCTTGTGGTTCATCATCCACACCAAAGGTTTTAAACGTACCTTGTCCGTAAACTGTACGGTCTATGGGTGTTCCTGTAAAGCCAATATAGGTCGCGTTTGGTAATCCTGCCATAAGGAAGTTACCCAACTCACCACCGGTAGTACGATGAGCCTCATCAACAAGTACATATATATTTTGGCGTAGGTTCAAATTAGCAGGCATGTCTCGGAATTTATGAATTGTCGAAACGATAATTCCACGCAAATCCTGTTTAAGAAGCTGGTTTAGTCTTGCAATGCTATGGGCGTGTTCAACCGTGTCCATACCTAAAGAAGCTATGTTCTTTAGCAATTGGTCTTGTAATTCATTGCGGTCAATCAATAAAAGGATAGTAGGTTTTTCTGATTGTGGAGATTTGAACAATAATTGAGCAATCTTGAGCATTGTAAAGGTCTTACCGCTACCCTGTGTATGCCAAACTAAACCACGATGTTTCATGGGGTCGTGTGCACGTTGGATTACTTTTTCAATCGCTGCGGTTTGATGTTGCTGAAGGATAAACTTTTGAAGTTCTTCGTCTTTCTCTACAAAAATTATGTAATCCTTAATCATGGTAAGCAATCTGGGAATATCGAAGTAACTCTTAACTTTGGCTTCCAATTGTCCGACTTGTTCATTTTTCCAATGGAAAATATTTCTTCGAACTGTATTCCAAGTTGCTCCGTAGTCAAAACCGAGAGAATCAGTAGCAGTAAATACCATTTCTGGAATGAAAAATTCGGGTGTCTCATTATGGTAACGACGAATTTGGTCAATTCCTAAGGCAATGCCCTCATCTTTATCAGCATTTTTACATTCGACAACTACCACTGGAATACCATTGATAAGAAATACAATATCCTCTCGATTACCATATCGTCCATTGTGCCAATAAAATTCTTCTGTCACTGAATATGTATTTTGATAATCTGATGGATTGCGTTTACAGTCTTGGTAATCAATAAGGTATAAATCTAATTCTCGTTTCTCACGTGCATCGAAATATTTTCCTTTGTTACGAATAATATTGAAAAAATCTTGATTGCCATAAATGGTTGCTCTAAGACGTTGCAACTGACCAATTAAATAATCCGAATTCTCATTGTAAACAGGATTGAAGTCCTTAACTTTTTGATAAAGTAAGTCGACGAAATAGAAGGACGCTTGCCGAGATTTCTCCGATGATGATAATTCCAAGGTGTCATTTTTTCGTTGATTTTCAGCATCATTCCTTGATACATAATTCCAACCAATTTCTTGTGCGTATTTCAAGATACGCGCTTGAACAGTCTTATGCTCACCGGGTTTAGGCATATACCTCCTGAAATTAACTAAAACTTATTCTTCTTTTGGAAGCAAAGAAAGACCTTCAAGAAGTTCTCTTGATAAGGTAAGTTTTATACCATCAAGAATTTTTGATAATTCATTAGCTAGTGTAATTTCCTCATTCATACCCCGCAAGACATTTGCAATTCTTGCTTGTTCATCTTTGCTAATTGGATAAAGAATAGTTTCACTTTGAAGAAAATCTTGTAGTTTAAAATTTTTTATATTTGTAGGTTGTTTTTCGTATCGCGCAGTCCGACCTAGTAAATACAAGAAATCCCAATAATAATAAACATAAAGTGGAAGCACTTTTTCCGAGTCGACTCGTAGGAGTTTCGTAAAATTTGAAAACAATAACGGAGGTTCAGAGTCCTCAAATTCTTTTTCAAAATATATTAGTCTGCCTGTATTTTGATACTTGCCGCCACCTGATATTTCAACTATTAAATCCCCCTCTCTTGGTTTTTTTGACAAATACCTATTTTCTTTTACAAACCGGTAAGGGCAGGTGGTTAATTTTCCAAATCTAATATTAGGAAAATCAGTTCCTCGAATAATTGCACATTTCATATAATCATCTTTAATTAGCGTTTCTTCTCCCCAATCGCCACTAAATTCCTCAACAATGATATTGGAAAGTTTATCGGATTTCCACGAATCTGGTAATTCATCATTTTTGGAGGGATTTGGAACTAAAGTTGAGACAATAGAAACTCGATTTTGGCACTTATTAATTAATTGATTTTCAATACTACTTAATTGGGTTGTTAATAAATCATATTCTAATTCACCCATGTCGGGGTCGATGGGAATATGACGTTGGGGGCTTAAATCATAATCAATATCTTTTAATGATTGAATATCAAGTAAAACAGAAAAACCATCAATTTCTGTCCTTGATAAGATAGTATTAACAATCTTATCAATTCCCTCATCGTGTATGTAATTTTTTGGTTTTCCTTTTTTAAATTCGCGAGAGGCATTAATAAGTAAGACATCCTTGTGTCTTGTCTTTGACAAAAACATTAGTATGCCTGGAGCACCTGTGTTGTAGAACAAATTCTCTGGTAAAAGAACCACAGCAAATATATAACCGTTATCTACAAAATTCTTTCGTATCAGTTTTTCGCGATTTCCATTCTCTGTATTACTTCCTCGTGACAATGAATTTGTATCTAATACTATGGCAGCTTTACCAGTTAATGTAAGTGAAGCAAAAATATGTTGAACCCAAGCCCAATCAGCATTGTTTGCTGGTGGGCTTCCTGCAAAAAGCCGGTTATATTCATCGTTCTCAAAATCTTTTTCTGTATACCAAGGCTGATTCCACATTGGATTTGCTACTACAAGGTCAAAAGTTCTTAATCCATTTTTTGTAAGAAATTTTGGATTTTTAAAAGTATCACCAATCTCAATTTCGCCCTCCATATCGTGAATAAACATGTTCATGTTCGCCATTGCCCAAGTATCAGGGGTAAATTCTTGTCCAAACATTTTTAAAGGGGTGAAAACATTAGTGGATTGGTGCTTCATTTTTTCGTCTAGAACAGTTTGGCATTTAATTAGTAATCCAGCAGAACCACAACAAGGGTCATATACTTCCATGCCGGGTATTGGCTCAAGAACACGAGCCATTAATATTCCCACTTCTTTTGGTGTATAAAATTCCCCCGCACTTTGACCACTTCCTTCAGCAAACTTACGGATTAAATATTCATAACTTCGCCCAATTATGTCGGCTTCAACATCGTTTAATCCTAATCGCTTCAAACTAATTTGTTCTATTAATGCACTTAGTCGGTCATCAGAAATTTCACGTTGACCATGAGTCGTGGAATTAAAATCCATTCTATCAATAATATTAATTAATTTGGGATTATGTTTTGCAATTTCCAGAAGGTAGGAAGTTAGTTCCTCACCAATTTTATCTGATAATTTTCGGATAACTGACCATACCGGTTCATCCAGATTGGCAGGTTCAAGAGGAATATAGAACCTAACAAGTTTTTTATCGTGCTTTACTATTTCAAATGCTTTTGCTCTACCTCCCACCTCTTTTGCAATACGGTTTATCTCATCATCAAAAACATCGCATAATCTTTTTGTAAAAACAAGAGGTAATATGTAATCTTTGTATTTTGGTGCTTCTTTTACTCCACGTATCGAGCATGCCGCGTCCCAGAGCCATTGTTCAAGTGATTTATCAGTGTTGTGATTATTGTTGGACATTATTTTTCAACTCTCTTTGATAGGTTTTGTAATCCCAATTATTAATATTCGATATTGTTTCTTTTTTTGAAAGATTCTTTTATTATGTCTTGATTTTCCTGATTAATCGTTCTATACTAATTATTATCACCACTAATAACCGAATATCACCAATTAATAATAAATGAAGAATTGAATGTTAGGTCAAACAATAAAAAGGAAGTCTTTGTGATTACAAAAATTACGTTACCAACTTCATGGTTTGGAGAAATCGAACGATTAGCAAAAGAAGAAGGATTAGACACTGAAGAAATGATAGTTAAAGTGTTGTCTGATTATTGCCAGCGTCATTTTTCTCAATCAATGAACGGTTCAACCCAAGACGTAAAATCCGAGAAATCACCCAATTCAAAGAACGTTCTTCACTGATAGAAATTTGTTTAAGGTCGTTATGCAATTCTTTGGGAATTCTAATACTCAAAGTAATAAATTCCCCAGTTTGTTCGTTTTTTGGACGAGCCATCGTTTCCTCCAAAACAGTTAAGCATGGTGAAAATTAGTTATAAATGGTGATTAATATAATAATTATATACCAAGGGAATTATTATGGTGAAATATTATGAAAATTTAGATACGACAGCCTTTGAAAAACTGGGAATATATGAAAAACCGTTTGAAATTAATCCTGATTATCGTTTTCAATATTTACCTACGAAACAATTCAATATTCTGTTCAAGATTATGAAAATAATTGAATCCAAGGATGTTAGTACCTTTATTATCTGGGGCGAAAGTGGTTCAGGAAAGACTTCGTTAGCAAGACGGATTGAATTCAAACTAAGTCTTTGTCGGCACCATTATCCTTTAATCATAAATATAGAAAGAAATCTTGATAACGGTAAATTTTGGAAAATGTTAATAAAGTATTTTAATTTAGAAATTAGCGAGAAACTAGAGAATAATAAGAAAACTCTATTGGATTTTCTTAATGCAAATACGGAAACTGTTAACTTTGACTTAATTATTGATGATGCTGAATTATTGAACCGTGAGGTAAGAAAGTCACTTATTGACCTTGATAGTTGGGAAAACAATGGGAAAAGACTTTTGCAAATAATGCTTTTTATGACAACAAAAGAAGACCCTAAGAATATTGGGTACCCATTACCAAATTTCAGACTTGAACCATTCGATTTTTATGAAACTCGCAAAATGATTGAGTATCGTCTCTTTATTTGCGGTTCACCCCAATTATTCACTGAAAGGGCGATTGAAAGAATATTTGAAGTTACAAAAGGGAGTCCGCGTAGGGTTCTATATTGGTGTCGAGAGTGTCTCGAATATATCTCGCAAACCGGAAAACCATTTATTGATGAAATTGAGATTGAAAAAATACAACAAGTTATGCTTTTTTATCCTAATGAATAGAATAAAATCGCAAAAATTTTGATGTAATATTTTTACATTTTCTTTGACTTTATCCACTCGATTGAAAATTGTAGTTTATGATGATTTTTGAAAACAGGAAGAATACGTCTGCCGAGTGACGTGATAAATAACCGGCTTGGCTGGAAACGCCTGCTGTCTGGCGTTCAAAATAAACTAGCAGATAGATTGAAACGCCTTCCGTCTGGCGTTTAATAACTTGACGGATAGAAGCAATTTTACGGATGATATATTTGGAAAAGTCATATTTGGTATAAGGAATCCAAATAGTGGTAGCTGAAGATTATTAGCGTCAAAATTTCATTTTCCAGTCTGTGGTTAAACACGAAGAATATGAAAAAATAGACGCTTCATCCATTCAGTTTAAGGGTTAAATCATGGAAAACAAACCCATTCGTAATGAAGAAGAATATAAAAAAACTTTGAAGGAAATAGAATTACTTTGGTACTCTCCGTATAATACGCTCGAAGGGAAACGAATAGAAATGCTAGTAGCGTTAGTAGAAGCATACGAGACCGAACATTATCCTATTCCAATAATTGATAACCCTAACGGTGTATATGAAAATACTTAAAAATGAAAGATTGCCTCGGTCAGATTTTTTCACTTAAGAAAGACACAAATATAAGGTCTCGGATTATTTACACATAAAAGCCAGCTTTCATTAGACTTGAATAGGCGATTACATGAAGGCCAGAATATCCCCGTAGACCTCGGTTTAGAAATTCAAGGATGAAAATTCACTGATAATAAATCGAGAGCTTGGAATAAATCCAAACAATAAACGTTTTTTTCTTACAGCCGAATTTGCCAGTTATTGTAGTTATCTTTGCACACAAAAAATATTTTAATGGAACAGAGCCTTCAAAACAATGCTAGCAATAAAATATATACACATCAAATAATCTACTAGGTAATATTAGAAATATTTTTGATATAAGAAAGGTTCTTGAAATTTTGACTTGTTTTACCTTATAATATTTAAAGAGTACGGTGTGCTAACACCGAAAAAATCCGATATTCGCGCAAGATTTTATGGCTTGCACCCGTTGGTGGGCAACAGAAAAACCCAATATTCATGTAGAACATTATGGTCTACACCAGTTGGCGGACAACAGAAAAATTAGCACAAAAAATGGACTGATTTATGCAGTCCATTTTTTATTTTGGTCACACATAATTATTAAAGAAGGCTCCCTTATTAAAACGAAGGTGTCATTGCTGAAGTTAAGATAATTTATGTCGCCAATTGACTTAATCTAGCCAATTATTCGCAAGACAGAATGATTTATTAGAAAAACGCCTTCACGTATCATCCATCAAATACAAAAACTCCACCGAAATTTTGATGGAGTTTCCTACAATAATTTGTACCCCGACCTTGTTTTAGTTGCATATCGGGTAGCAACCCCCAGTCTAAGCCCGACCATGTTTTCGTTGCTTGCCGGGGAGCAACTATATTAAAAAAAATTTTAGCACCTTTTAAAATAATGGCAAGTTGTTTCGCGGATTCTATATTACAACGCCCAAATTAGCATTTTGATGAGGGGCTAATATGATTAAGGTCACAACGGCAGTTTGTTAATTTCTGAACTAAATTGATGGAATTCTTTTACAAAAGGAGTTGAAAAATTTTCAGAATTTACTGAAATAAAATCACTAAG
>CAKMKJ010000012.1 GCA_927443345.1 uncultured Anaerolineaceae bacterium
GCCAGGAGCAAGCCCAGTTCCTTGAGCAGCGTCTGATCAGTCTGGATATCAAGGCTCGAATCCAGTCGTTGGCCTCGGCGGGATCCCCTACCAATTCAAGAAGAATGCCCGAAATCTTCTTCGACCCAACAAGAACGTCATTAGGCCATTTCAAACCTGCCCCCAATGCTTCGACAAGAGAAGGATTAGTGCCGCCGGTCACGATAATACGGTTTGTCACTTGCTACGCTCCTTGGGATACCACTGGATCAGCCGTTTTTTTCGAGCCACTTCGTTCCACAATCTCATTTTGAATTTCCAACAAGATTTGGTCCGATGCAATTCAGGTTTAATATTTTTGTTGATGAAAAATCTTTAAGGTTTACCGTGGCGGAGGTTATCTTTCTGATGAACAAGATGTTGCAACTACCAGTCGGTTCTTTACTGAGCCCGTCCAACACTCTGCCGACCTGGGTTTTCGTTGTGTTTTGAAAGGCACCTATTCAGATAGCAACTCAAACAGTCAGGTTCCCAGACCTTGTGAAGTATTGCCAGTCTCACAGGAACAACCCGAAACACAACCCACCTGGACACCCTTTCCATGCGATTCACCCTACATAGCAGGAAACTGTTATCTTACAAGTTCTGGAGGTCCAATCACTTCGATCTACATCCAACAATCCAACTGCCAGAGTAACAACCTTAAAGATTTTTCATCAACAAAAATATTAAACCTGAATTGCATCGGACCAAATCTTGTTGGAAATTCAAAAACTTATACCTGTAATGGCATGAATATGATTCAAGGCTCATCAGTTGATCTTTCTTTTTGTCACAAGTTCTATTATCAATTGATGTCGCCAAAATGCCCGTCTGGTTATATTTATGACAGCAGTTCTGAATTCTGCTTTCCTTCAACAGGACCTTGGCTGCCAGAACCGCCTTGCCCAATTGGCTATGTTGAGGAAGACGGACAGTGTCTACCAGATGTAGGCGTTTATCAAGGATGTCCGGTTGGTTTTTATTATTTCTTGGAGATCACCGGTCCTACTACTGTTAAAGAGCTGTGTCTTCCATTGAATGATTGTTTGTTGCCGAACGCAACTGAACCTTGTGACCAGCCAGTATGTCCAAGTGGTCAAACTTATGTTTCAGCTAACAATTGCTGTTCTCTCCCCACAAAGTTACGAGCAGTTTGTCCGGTTGGCTTTGGGGTTCAAGAAGATCCTGTTACCAACCAACTCTTTTGTGATTTGCCAGATTTGTTCCCGCCTGAATGTGAAACAAGACAGGTCAAAATAGCCTATTGCCCTACCCGTACACCATCACCAACACCAACATTTATTCCACCATCTAAAAATTGCTCTGATTTTAAAGACTCTAGTTCTTGCATATTGAATGGCTGTGCCTGGGGTCCATCAGGAGCATTTTGTCATTAGTAAATATTTTTTTCAAGATTGTGCATTTTTTACCTGAGAAAGGCAGGTTTCAGAAGAACAAAAACAGACTTCAATAGTGAAGTCTGTTTTTATCAGGGGTGGCTAATGGGGGTCGAACCCACAACCCTCGCATCCACAGTGCGATGCTCTGCCATTGAGCTATAGCCACCATGAGCGACAGGATTTTATCACAGGCTGAAGGGTTATACAAGCATTTGCTGAATCTTAGCTGCGGCGTCTTCTCGCTTAATGGTTTCTTGTGAACCACTTTTCAAGTCTTTTAATGTTACTTTTCCTTCTACGTCTTCATCCGGGCCGATTACGACCGCCAGTTCAATTCCCATTCGATCGGCATATTTAAACTGCTTCTGCAATTTTGAAATTTCCGGGTAGCAAATGGTTTTAACCCCGTTTGATCTCAATTCGGAGGCAAACCCAACCGAACTCAGCATCAGCGATTGATCAAACACGGTTACCAGCACCGTTTTTTCAAAAGCTCCGAACTGCGGCAGCAAACCGTATTTTTCGAGAATTACGGTCATCATCATGTCGCCCATAGCGAAACCGACGCCGCCCAGCGGTGAACCACCGACATCACCAATCAGGTTGGAATAGTGACCGCCACCCAACACAGAACGACCATCGCCGCCAACATCCCAGGCTTCAAACACCAGACCGGTGTAGTAATCCAATCCGCGGATGATTTTTGGGTCATACTCAACATAGTCCGCAACCCCCATTTTCTCAAGGATTGAGAAAACTTTGCTAAGGTATTCTGATTCGCGCCAAAGTTCCTTGTTTTCAAGCAAAGTGACAACACCTTCAAGTTGATTTTGAGTTAAACCGGCTTCCAGAGCGGTGGCTTCCCATTTGTCAAATGGTAATTTGTCTTTACGGTCAATCAGTTTGAATACCGCTTTCTTTAAATCACTAACCACGCCCAATTTGCCAAGTTCAACATCGATTAATTCGCGGTGATTCACCAATACCTTCACCTGGTCAGGCGTAACATTTACCGATTTGAGAAATTTAACGCAAATGCCCACCAACTCGGCATCCGCTTCTGCTGATTCCACGCCGATCATGTCGATATTCCATTGGAAGAATTCACGGGAGCGTCCTTTTTGCGGGCGTTCGTAGCGCCAGAAAGGACCGAAAGACCACCAACGCAGCGGATAAGTCAGCTCATTTTGTTTTTGAGCTACCATGCGAGCAAGTGAAGGCGTTAATTCAGGTCGAAGTGTGATTAAGTCCCCGCCCCGGTCTGGAAAAACGAATGATTGCTCTTTAACCAATTCTTCACCGGATTTGGCAGCATATAAATCGATTTTTTCAAGAAAAGGACCATCCCATTCTTCATAACCAAATTGAGTGGCAGTGGCTTCAATCTTGGCATACAACCAGCGCCTTAATTCCATCTGCCGGGGATAAAACTCTCTGGTACCTTTTACAGACTGAATCATCGTTTTCATGGGAATTCCTTCGCTTTCTTTGGTGGTTGACTGATTTTAACATAGTTGGCACTCTGCTTTGCATATTCGTTCAGTGTTTTCTCTTGTCAATAATGACCTGAATAAAGTATCATATCGACATAGATAAATAGTTTTGAATGCATAGGCAGGTTGCTTTTATGAATGTTAAAGACTTAATTACACTAATTGACGGTCATCTTTACAATCCATCAGCGAATCTTGATCGTGAAGTCAAAGGCGGATGCGGAGCTGATTTAATGAGCGATGTTCTGGCTTCTATCCAACCTGAAGCAGTACTTTTGACCGGTTTATGCAATCCCCAGGTCATTAGAACTTCGATGATGGCGGATGTGGCGGCAGTGATTATCGTTCGCGGGAAAACCCCTCCCAAAGAAACCATTGATCTGGCATCCCAGGAAGAGTTAGCCTTGATCTCTTCACCTTTTGGCATGTTTGAACTTTGCGGCAGGCTGCATCGCGCCGGGTTGCCCAGCCTCGAACGTGCAGTCGGAGACGAACCCTGCTCTTGTGATGAATAAGGCGTAATCGGAGTAAAATGGGCGACATCTCTCGAATTCAAAAACGACCTGTTACAGATCAAGATGCAGAGAACATAACCCGCGTTGAAGAGCTTGCATATGAATTAAAAGTGGAAGCAGTCATGACCAAAGAACCATCGACTGTGACACCTGAAACCTCAATGCTAGAAACGCTCAACCTTTTTCGCCAAATAAGAATATCAGGCGCTCCAGTTGTTAATAATCATGAATTACTTGGCATTATCAGTATTGAAGATCTAATTCGCAGTCTTCAAGAAAACGATTTATCCTCACCAGTGTCGAAATACATGAGTTCGACCATTTTAACGATTCACGGTAGTGATCCGGTCATTGAAGCTTTAAAGTTGTTTGTCAATTCACACAAAGGTCGTTTACCCGTACTTGACCAGGATAATCAACTTATAGGCATTATTACCAAAGGTGATATCACCAGCGGTATTCTCAAAGCCTTGCAAAAAGATTATCACGCCGAAGAAATCAAGCGATATCGCGCCAGTCATTTGTTTGAAGATATAAATTCAGATCGCTCCAGTTTGATCCTGCGCTACAACATTAAACAAGGCGACTTCATCCACGGCGGATCAGCTTCTTCGGCCATCAAGTCAGCTTTGCTGCGATTAGGCGCAACCCCTCAAATGGCACGCCGCACCGGCATAGCCGTTTATGAAGCAGAAATGAATTTGATCATCCATTCAACCAACGGCGGCGTCATCCGCGTCGAGATTGAACCCCATCAAATATCGATCAATATTTCTGATGACGGCCCCGGTATTGAAGATATAGAATTGGCAATGAGGCCCGGGTATTCCACGGCAACTGAAACCGTCCGCGAACTGGGGTTTGGCGCTGGCATGGGGCTGGTAAACATCAAACGCTGTGTAGATTCGATGCGCCTGGAATCTGTATTTGGCAAAGGCACTAATTTGCGATTGAAAATATTTCTTCAGAGTGAAGAAACAGTCGGTGAAGCATCCGGCTCAAATAAGGAGACATAAATGAATTTACAAGAAATAATCACCAACCTGGATCTAAAAGTTCTGACAGACCTCAAGGATTTTTCCGCGATTGAACCCTCTTGCGGTTATTCTTCTGATTTATTAAGCTGCGTCATGGCCGGAGCACCACATAAATCCGTGTGGGTCACACTTCAGGCCCACTCCAACATAATTGCGGTTGCCACCTTGCTAGAGCTTTCTGCAATCGTCATCACAGAAGGGGCCATGCCTGAACCAGCAATGCTTGCCAAAGCAAATGAAGAAGGCGTAATTATCTTGAGCACTGAAAAACCTACTTTCAATGTGATTGGAAAACTTTGGGAAATGGGTTTTCATTGCTAGGCCGCAAGATCTTTTAATTCTTATTCCTGGTTATTTTGATAAAACCTTTTAAATCTGATCTTCATGTACATACAGTGCTCTCCCCTTGTGCTGAAGTGGAGATGATTCCCCCATTAATAGTTGAATATGCCCTCGATCTTGGTATTAACCTGATTGCCATTACAGACCATAATGCCTCAGCAAATATTGTGGCAGTTCAAAAGGCCGCCAGTAATACCCCGCTGCACATCCTCCCCGGTATGGAGATTCAAACGCGCGAAGAAGTTCATTCACTGTGCCTGTTTGACACCCTTGATCAAATCATGCAGCTTCAGAAACTCGTCACCGAAACACTACCCCCTATTAAGAATGAAGCTGAGCATTTCGGAGAACAATTTGTGGTGGATGAAACTGGTGACTTTATTCGCCGTGAAGAACAACTGCTGTTGGTCAGTTCAAGTTTATCGCTTAACGATGCCTGGAAAGTTGTTAACGAACTGGGTGGATTGTTCATCCCCGCGCATGTGAACCGTAAAGCTTTTGGGTTGCTCGAAACCCTTGGATTGGTACCAACAGATATTCAGATTGAAGCACTGGAAATTTCTAAACACCTTAATCCCGCAGACGCTGTCAAACAATTTCCTCAAATTAAGGGGTATCCGTTAATTCAGGATGGTGATGTACATCGTCTGGATGAATTTAATGGCAGAATGACTCTATTTCTTGAAAAACCATCCATTGATGAAATCCGCATGGCAATTCATAGCAAAAACAATAGATTGATAGGATTTTCCTAATTTTTTTATGAGAAAATCGAGTAGAATATTATTTCGGTGATACAAAACAATTTATTTTGAAACATGGTTAGCAATAGGTAGTGAATGAGTGAAGTCTGGATATCCAACAGCAGATATAATGACATTCAGTCATTGTTGCACGCAACTTGAACAAGTAAACTATAAAAGGCAATTAGTGTAAAAGCACACAATTTGTCTGATTATATAAGATTGGAGTCTTCTTAATGTCGGCGACCACTGCAACAGTACAAAAGAACAATCCTTTAACAGATCCAGTAAGGAAACAGTTAATTGATCAAATTGTCGATCAAAACAAAGATCGACCCGGTGCCATTATGGTTGTTTTGAACGAGGTTCAATCTGCCATTGGCTTTATAACCACAGAAATGCAGGATTATATTGCTCACAGGCTTCAGGTGCCAGCCTCGCGCGTCCACGGTGTCGTTTCTTTCTATTCCTTCTTTACAACGAATGCCCGCGGCACTCACACAGTCAAATTTTGTATGGGAACAGCCTGTTATGTAGGTGGAACACCAGCATTGATTGAAAAAACCAAGCAGATTCTTGGCATTGAACCCGGAAATACCACTCCAGACGGCAATATAACAGTCGAAATTTGCCGCTGTGTTGGTGCATGCTCACAGGCTCCTGTGATTTTGGTTGATGAAGACGTGATTGGAAGAGTAAAACCCAACAAAATGCCGCAAGTTCTCAAACCCATTCAGGAAATTGCCGAGTAACCCTTGAGAGAGCTTTCACTTCACCTTTTAGATATCGCTGAGAACAGCATTTCGGCCAAGGCAAATGACATCATCATTGAAGTGATTGAAGATTTGCGAATTGATCTTTTACAACTGAGTGTTCATGATAACGGCTGCGGTATGCCACCTGAAATGGCTGCCCGGGTCATTGATCCCTTTGTAACCACGCGCACAACCCGAAAAGTCGGTTTGGGAATTCCTTTACTCAAAGAAGCAGCAGAAATGTGTAATGGAAGCTTCGAATTGACCTCTGAAGTAGGTGTTGGAACAAAAATCGTGGTGAAATTTCAACACAGTCATATTGATCGAATGCCGCTGGGTGATATCACCACCACACTCCTTCACCTGTTGGTGGCAAACCCATCTGTACATTGGGTCTTCAAATATCGTTTCAATGATAATGAATTTTTGTTTGATGATGAACCTGTAAAAGCTGAAATACAAGATTTACCGTTATCAGAACCTTCAATTTTGAATTGTTTACGTGAAATGCTCAAATCAGGCATTGATGGTGCCAGGGCACTCAACGTATCATAACCTTAATAAAGTCTGCAGGAGAGGAAAAAATGTCAACTATTAAAAGCCTTGAAGACTTAAAGAATGCGCGTGAAGAAGCTTTAAAAAAACGCGAACTGAAAGCAACCTCGGGTGCGGTACAAGTCATCGTTGGTATGGGCACATGCGGCATTGCTGCTGGTGCACGTGATACGATGAAATCAATCCTCGACACCATTGAAAAAGACTCGATCAATGGCGTCATCGTGACTCAAACAGGCTGCATCGGTTTATGTGAAAAAGAACCAATCGTTCAGGTTGTAATCGGTGAAGCAGCTAAAGTTACTTATGGAAAAGTAACTCCGGAAGTTGCAAAAACGATCTTATTAGAGCACGTCGGTAATGGCAAAGTTGTTTCAGACCACGTCTTAAACATTTAACGTTGTAACCGGGTCGTGCACTCCATTTTTTTATAAGGTGTAACAATGGCGATTTTTCGTTCTCATGTTTTAGTTTGTGTGGATCCTGAATGCCTTAAAAAAGGCGCCCATGATATTATGGATGCGCTTCAGGACGAATTAGTGACAAAAGGATTGATTGACGAAATCCAGGTATTGGAAACCTCCAGAATTGGCGGTTGTGACAATGGACCTGAGATTATGGTTTACCCGGAAGGCGTACATTATGTCGGTATTTCACCAGATGATGTTCCTTACCTGGTGGAAGAACATTTTCTCAAAGGGCGCACCGCTGAAAAATTCGTCCTGAAAGAAAAAACATTTATTGATGAAGAGTTGAGCGCGCCTACCTCCAAAGAAGTTCGCATTGTCTTAAAGAATTGCGGCATTATCGATCCTGGGAATATTGAAGAATACCTGGCCGAAGGCGGCTACGAAGGACTTGGCAAAGTATTAACCAGCTACACTCCTGAAGAAACGATTGATATTGTGCTTCGTTCGGGTTTAGGCGGCCGCGGAGGCGCAGGCTTCCCAACTGGTAAAAAATGGCAATTCTGCCGTGCCACGCAGGAATGGCCAAAATATATGATCTGCAACGCGGATGAAGGTGATCCTGGTGCGTTTATGAACCGCCGTGTGCTTGAAGGCGATCCTCATGCGGTTATCGAAGGTATGATCATCGGCGCTTATGCTGTCGGATCAAGCCAGGGATACATCTACTGTCGGGCTGAATACCCCCTTGCAATCAAGACCCTGAATATCGCCATTGACCAGGCCCACGCGCTTGGCTTATTGGGCAAAGACATTCTTGGATCCGGTTTCGACTTTGACCTTGAAGTGCGCATGGGTGCCGGTGCATTCGTCTGTGGTGAAGAAACAGCTTTGATGGCGTCCATCGAAGGTAAACGCGGTGAACCCCGCCCAAGACCTCCCTTCCCGGCGGTCAAGGGCTTGTTTGGCAAACCCTCCAACGTCAACAATGTTGAAACCTATGCCAATGTTCCCCAGATTATCATCAATGGACCTGAATGGTATGCCTCTTATGGCACCGAAAAATCCAAAGGAACCAAAACCTTTGCTTTGGCCGGCGATGTTCAACATACCGGTTTAATTGAAGTTCCTTTTGGCTTAACACTGCGTGAAATCATTTTTGACGTAGGCGGCGGTATCAAAGACGGCAAAGCATTTAAAGCCATCCAAACCGGCGGCCCAATGGGCGGTTGTTTGCCGGCTGAATTCCTTGACCTGCCCGTGGATTACCAGGAACTCGCTAAAGCCGGTTCCATCATGGGATCAGGCGGTCTTGTGGTAATGGACGAAGACACCTGCATGGTGGATATCGCCCGCTTTTTCATGGACTTTGTTCAGGATGAATCCTGTGGCAAATGCACCCCCTGTCGTGTTGGTACACGCAGAATTCTTGAAATTCTCGAAGGCATATGTGAAGGCCGTGGCAAAGAAAGTGATCTTGACACGCTTGAAATGCTCTGCGAACAAATTCAAGAAGACAGCTTGTGCGGTCTCGGACAAGGTGCTCCAAACCCGGTGGTCAGCACACTGAAGCATTTCCGTTCAGAATATGAAGCACACATCAAAGAAAAACGCTGCCCGGCTAAAGTTTGTAAACCATTAATCCGCTACGATATCGTTGATGGTCCATGCACCGGATGTACAGTTTGCGCGCGCAACTGCCCGGTCAATTGCATCACCGGTGAACGCAGACAAACCCATGTAATCGATCCTGATGTTTGTGTGCGCTGCGGTATTTGTATGCAAGTTTGCAACTTTAATGCAATTGTCATCAATTAGTTTTGTTGAAGCGGAGTACGACGTTCTTCCTTCAACTTGATTAAACCATCAGAGCCGAGGAGGAGAAACATGACAATTGAAACGAAAGACAGTAAGGTTGTGCTGGAAGCAGTGCAATCTGCTGTCACGCGTTATGGCGCGTCGCAAGATGAATTGATACCGATTTTGAACGACGTCAACCGTGAAATTGGTTATCTGCCCGGTGAAGCACTGGATGAACTCAGCCGTTTGCTGAAAGTTCCGAAAAGCCAGCTTTTCTCTGTGGCAAGTTTTTATCGCATGCTTTCAACCAAGCCGCGTGGAAAACATGTGCTTCAGTTTTGCGAAAGTGCCCCTTGTCATGTAGCTGGCGGCCGTGAAGTATGGCTGGCAGTTAAAGAGGTTCTGAAAATCGAAGAGAACGAAACCACGCCTGATGGTAAATGGACTTTAATTACAACCAGTTGTCTTGGTGTTTGCGGCGTAGGCCCTGTAATGATGATTGATGACGACGTAATCGGAAACGTGGACCCCGCTCAGGTCCCGGACATCCTCGCCAAGTATCAATAGAAGGAGGCTGACATGAAAGCGATTCGTTCCATGGTTTTAGTCTCCAGTGATGCCCAGAGCATTGCAAATGGCGCTAAAGAGGTTTATCAAGCGCTTCAACGCGAAATCGCCGCTTTTGGTCTTGAAAATGAAATTTCCTTGACCATGGTTGGCGATGTTGGCCGACACGATGCCTCACCACTTGTGATCATTTACCCTGAAGCTACTATTTACGGCCCGGTAAAACAAGAGGATGTTCATTACATCGTGGAAGAACATCTTTACAAAGGGCGTATCGCAGCATCCATGCAAGCTCCGGTGCGTGAACTTTCAGGCAAAATCGCCTGGTTGTCAGCGCGTAAGGGCACGTTACCCGCAGAACAGCGTATTGTCCTTGAAAGAGCGGGTGTCATCGACCCATATTCCATTGATGATTACATCATTCATGATGGATATCAGGCGCTGGCCAAAGCATTGACCGATATGACGCCTGATCAGATATTTGACATTTTAGAAGCCTCCGGTTTACGCGGACGCGGAGGTGCGGGCTTTCCAACTGGCACCAAATGGCGGTTCGTTAACCGTGCGAAGAACGACAAGAAGTATGTGGTTTGCAATGCTGATGAAAGCGAACCTGGCACGTTCAAAGATCGTTTGATCCTTGAAGGCGATCCTCACTCTATCATCGAAGCCATGGCCATCGCGGCATACGCGGTGGGTGCAGATGAAGGTTATTTCTACATCCGCGGCGAATATGTGCTGGCACAAGAACGCGTTCGCAAAGCCATTGAACAAGCCAAAGAAATGGGCTTTTTGGGCAAGAACATCTTCGGCACTGATTTTAACCTGGAGCTGCATGTGCATGCAGGCGCAGGTGCTTATATCTGCGGTGAAGAAACTGCCCTGATTGAATCCATCGAAGGCAAACGCGGAGAACCTCGTCCACGTCCGCCTTATCCGACCACCAATGGCTTGTGGGGCAAACCTACCCTGGTAAATAATGTCGAAACCATGGCTAATGTTGCACCTATTTTGCGAAACGGTGCTGATTGGTATCGCAGCTTCGGACCAAAAAACAGCCCGGGCACCAAGGTTTACACCATCCTGGGAAACCTGAATGTTACCGGATTGATCGAAGTGCCCATGGGCATTACGCTGCGAGAAGTTATTGCAATTTATGGCAAAGGAATGAAGAACGACAAGACCTTTAAACTGGCTCAAACCGGTGGTTCATCGGGATCAATCGTCCCTGCGATTTTGCAAGATACCCCCATGGACTTTGACTCTTTCAGCAATGCAGGTGTGGCATTAGGCTCAGGCGCATTATTAATTTGCGATGAAGACACCTGTGTGGTTGACCTCGCGAAAACGTTGTTGAATTTTTTCCGCAAAGAGTCATGTGGTAAATGCAACCCTTGCCGCATCGGCAATCAAAGAGCTTTTGAAATATTAACCAACATTTCTGAAGGAACAGGCACATTGAATGACCTAACGGACCTGATGAATTTAAGCGATAACCTTTACCAGTTATCCAATTGCGGTCTTGGTCAGACCGCGGGTGCACCGATTCGTGATATTTTGAATCACTATCGCGCAGAGGTAGAAGCCCATATTCGATTGAAAGTATGCCCAACGGGTATCTGCCCGATGAGCGGTAAGAAGATTTAGAATTTTTGCATTTTGACAGGAGCATAATAATAATGGCGACGATTACAATTAACGGCAATAAACTGGAAGTCCCCGATGGGATGACTGTTTTACGAGCTGCTCAGGCCAACGGAATTGAAATTCCCACCCTGTGTGATCACCCCCATCTGACCCCTTACGGCGGCTGCCGTTTGTGCCTGGTCGAGGTGGAAGGTGCCCGCACCTTACAGCCGTCTTGCACCTTGCCCGTGAGCAACAACATGGTGGTCAAGACCGATACAAAGAAGGTGCTTGATGCACGTAAATTTGTTCTTACCCTGATCTTTAGCGAACGCAACCATTTCTGCCCGTATTGCCAGGTCAGCGGAGGAGATTGCGAACTGCAGAACGCAGCCTACAACGAGGGAATGACCCATTGGCCGCTCTCTCCAAACTACACAACCTTCCCCATGGATGCATCACATCCCCACATCATCATGGAAGCCAACCGCTGCATCCTCTGCCGCCGCTGCGTCCGTGCTTGTGGAGATTTGGTCGGTAATTACACTTTGGGTTTCGAAGAACGCGGTGCCAACAGCATCCTCGTTGCGGATACCGGTGTTCCCCTGGGCGAAAGTACTTGTATCTCTTGTGGTGCTTGTGTGCAAGTTTGCCCCACTGGCGCTTTGATTGACCGCTGGAGCGCTTATCGCGGCCGCGAAACACAGGTTGATATTACCAATACGGTCTGTGTTGCCTGCTCTGTTGGCTGTAAAGTCAACGTACTGACTCGCAACAACAGCCTCGTCCGCATCGAAGGCGATTGGGAAGGTGCAGTCAATGAAGGGCTGCTATGCGAACTCGGTCGTTTTGATCCTATGAAAGTGGATTGCGAACGCATCGCCACACCTATGATCCGCAAGAACGGCGCCCTTAAAGCCGCCACCTGGGATGAAGCGCTAAGCACTATTGCATCCCAATTGAAACCCCTTTCTGGAAAATCCGCTGATGGTGTGGCTGCTTTAATCTCTACCCGCCAGCCCATCGAAGCCATTTCTCTATTCAAAGAACTCTTTGCTGACCAATTGGGCAGCGGTATGGTAACCACAACAGAAGAAGGCGAATTTACTGCTGATAGTGCGGTATATGCTGATACGGTTAATAAAGCTTTCGAAACCGATCTTAAAGCCTTACAGACTGCCGGAGCAGTCATGGTTGTGGATGCAGATCTCGTGAAAGATCACCAGGTTGCTGGTTTCTTCATCAAACGAAAACTTTCTGCCGGTACCAACCTGCTGGTTGTTGATAAAAAAGAAAATGGTTTGAATCCATTTGCCAACAAAGTTCTCAAAGCAGGCAAAGGATCAAATGCAGATATTTTCAAGGGCTTAATCGCCGCAGTCGTCAAATTGGGACTTGCCAAAGGCAAGACTGCCATCAAAGCCACCGATTTAGATGGTTTTGCTGCTGCCACCGGTTTGAAAACAGATGATTACCTTGATGCCGCTTTCGTTCTTACCTCCGCTGAAAAACCCGTTTTCGTTTATGAGAACGGATCAGACCTGGCCGTGTTAAAAGAATTAGTTGATGTTGTAGAAGGCCAATTACTCAGCCTCAAAGGTGGATCGAACAGCCTGGCTGCCTCACAACTACACCTTGACAAAACCTTCAAGATCAATGGTCATAAAGCAGCTTTCTTTGCGATTGGCGATGGCGAGGCTTCACAGAAATCCGTCAAGGAATTTGAAAAAGCACCCTTCAAAGTTGTTTTGGCCACTTATGCATCTGCTCTGACCGGTGTTGCTGACGTCGTTTTGCCCTCAACCAATTGGTTGGAACAAGAAGGCCACTATATTAACCTTGAAGGTAAAACACAATGGGCAAAAATAGCCATTACCCCGGCTGAAGAATCTTGGACCACGGTCCAGACGTTGAACGCTTTAGCAGAAAAACTGAGCGTCAAATTAACCGCTGATTGGACGAAAGAGATGCATGAACGTGTCTCCGTCGTTGAAATCTCATAATAAGTAAGAGAAGGAGAGATTATGGCTAAACCAAAAGTCTCATCAGATTGGCTGGCAGGCTGCGCTGGCTGCCACATGTCTTTGTTGGATATGGACGAACGCATTGTGGATGTCATCAACCTGGTCGATCTGCGTTCCACCCCGATTACAGATCTCAAACACCCGGATGAAAGTGGTGTGGATGTAGGCATTCTTGAAGGCGGCATTAACAACTCATATAACGAAGAAGTCGCAGTCAATATGCGCTCTCACTGCAAAATTCTTGTCGCTTTTGGCGATTGTGCCGTGTTTGGTGGTGTTCCTGCTATGCGCAATTTCTTCACCCTTGAAGAAACACTGCGCCGCGCATATATCGAAACTGAAAGCACCGATGAAAGTGGACATATTCCCAACGATCCTGAATTGGCAGTACCAATGAAGGTTCATGCAATTCAAGATTTTGTTAAGGTGGATGTGTTCCTTCCAGGTTGCCCCCCGAGTGCAGATGCAATTTTCCATGTCTTGAGTGAACTCGGTCAGGGTAGAGTCCCTGAACTCAAGGGCGACACCCTGCACTGGAATTAGATGAGGAGTCATTAAATGGTAGCTCAAAAAATAACGATTGAACCCGTAACCCGGATCGAAGGCCATGCCAAAGTCACTATTCGTATGAATGCAGGCGGCAAAGTTGATCATGCCTATTTGCATGTTAACGAATTCCGCGGTTTTGAAAAATTCTGTGAAGGTCGCATGGTCTTTGAAATGCCCCTCATCACACCTCGTATTTGCGGCATCTGTCCTGTCAGCCACCATTTGGCTGCGGCCAAAGCTGGCGATGATGTCTTGGGTGCTCCACCTCCGCGCCCTGCCAACCTTTTGCGCGAATTAATGCACATGGGTCAGATCGTTCAAAGTCACGGCATGCATTTCTTCGAACTGGCCGGACCCGATTTATTGCTTGGATTTGATTCTGATCCTGCCCTTCGCAACGTTGTAGGGCTGCTTCAGGCCAACCCTGATCTCACAGTTAAAGCCGTTCAACTTCGCAAATGGGGACAGGAAATCATCCGAATTCTTGGTGGACGCCGTATTCACCCCAACTTCGCCGTCCCAGGTGGTGTCAACAAAGCCCTCACCCAAGACGAACGTGATACCATCCTTGCGGGATATGATGATGCTTTAGCTACAACCATGGCAGCCATCGGCATCATGCAAGGCTGGGCTGAAGCTAATATGGAAGATATTAATAAATTTGGTGTCTTCTCTACTGGTTATCTCGGTCTAGTAAAAGACGCTAATACACTTGAGTTGTATGATGGCGATATTCGGTTGACCAGCTCAACCGGCAAGGAACTCGAAAAGTTTGATCCGCGCAATTACCTGGATTACATTTCTGAGCATGTCGAAAACTGGTCTTACTTGAAATTCCCGTATTACAAGAAACTCGGTTATCCCGGTGGTGTCTACCGTGTTGGTCCTCTTGGACGATTGAATAATTCAGATCGAATGGCCACTCCGCTTGCGGATGCAGAACTCAAGAAATTCAAACAATTAAACGGCGGAAAACCCGTTGAGAACACCTTGCATTATCACACAGCGCGGTTGATTGAGACAGTTTACGCGATTGAGAATGTAAAAGTCTTGCTGGAAGATGCTGATATCCTGAGCAACGACATTCTCAATACCTGCCGCGACCCGAAACCCTCCGGTGTGGGTGTGATTGAAGCCCCTCGAGGCACCCTCATCCATCACTATTGGATGAACCAGAACCAACAGATTGAAAGAGTCAACTTGATCGTCTCAACCGGTCACAACAACTGGGCCATGAGTGAAGCTGTTGACAGCGTTGCCAAAACCTATATACCTGATGCCGAACATGTTACTGAAGGCATGTTGAACCGGGTTGAAGCCGCCATCCGTGCCCATGATCCCTGCCTCTCTTGCTCAACACATGCAGTGGGTCAAATGCCCATTATCCTGGAAGTTCGAGATTCATCAGACCAATTGGTCAAGACCATCACCAGGAATTAGCAGAAACCGGAAGATAAAAACTAAACGCGATGCTGCAGAAAACCTGCACATCGCGTTTTTTCTAAAAGGTAAACTTTGAAAACACTACTCTATGGCTATGGAAATCCAGACCGACAAGACGACGGCGTTGCCTGGCATGTGCTGCATGAAATCATGAAGCATTACGGTTTGCCTGTGTCTGACGATTTGGATGTTGACTTCCACGATGAACAACGTCAAATGGATTACGATTTCCAGCTTCAACTCACACCTGAAATCGCAGATGATCTGGATGTTTATGACAGGGTCTGTTTTATTGATGCACACACGGGGGCGGTTCCCGAAGAAATCCATTTGGAGAAAGTAACTGCTAATTTTCAAAAATCGCCCCTCACACATCATCTTACGGCTGCCTCTTTGCTTTCGATTGCAGACACTCTGCATCACAAAGTACCAGAAACAATCCTCGTTTCTGTCAGAGGCTACGAATTTGGTTTTGCACAATCTTTGTCTGCTGCCACATCTTCCTTGACTAGACAAGCTGCTGATATTATTATCAAATGGCTTGAAGAAGAACATTGAAGAAAATCTGGGGATACTAATGGATTCACAAATAAAACATGATGCGTTAACCCCCGAGGAAATGGTTGATAAAGCTGGAAGTATAGCCGTTAATAAAGCAGCTTTACCCTTTCTAAACTTGCTACCACTATCATTTTTGGGTGGTACGTATATCGCTTTTGGGGCTGTTTTTGCATCAGTGGTCGCCACTGGCATGCCTGATGTGTGGCCTTATGGGATTATCAAATTGCTGCAAGGGTTAGCCTTCTCTATGGGTTTGATACTGGTCGTCATTGGTGGTGGTGAACTTTTTACCGGTAATATGTTAATGGTGATTGCCTTGGCACAAAAAAAGATTGGCCGTTTGAGATTGATTCATAACTGGTTGATCGTCTATATTGGCAATTTTATCGGTTCAGTCGCTGTCGTATTGATGATTATTTTAAGCAAATCATACCTGGCGTCAAAAGGTGCCCTGGGGAATTTATTAGTATCTACTGCGATTGCGAAAGTACAATATGGCTTCAGTGAAGCGCTTCTGCTGGGTATAATGTGCAATATCATGGTCTGTCTGGCGATCTGGCTCACTTATAATGGCCGGACAACCACTGATAAGATTCTTGCGATTATTTTCCCGATTACCTTTTTCATTGCCGCCGGGTTTGAGCACAGTGTAGCGAATATGTTCATCATACCGATGGGGCTTTTGTTAAAAACATTTGACCCTCAATTTGTTTCATCTTTGACACTTGATCTTACGCAATTAACCTGGCCCTTATTTATCTTGCGTAATCTATTGCCAGTAACTCTGGGAAATATTATTGGGGGTAGCTTTTTTGTAGGTATTCTTTACTTGTGGTCCTACCGAAAATATTAAAGGTGTTAGTTACCTAAAAGCGTCATATTATTGATGACAGGCTACTCATTGCTGTATGACGGAAAACACTTTCGGGGTTATGAAGTTGATGTTATCTTTTATTAAGAAGGAATTTGTTCAGACAGGTTAATAATGTTTAATAATCCAGCAATCATCGAAGCACTAAAAATCATTCCGCTATTTCTGGATTTCAACTCTGAACAGTTGAAAAAAATAAGCGAAATATCGGATGTGATAGAGCTTGACCCGGGGGACACACCCATCCTTGAAGGCGCTCAACTCGATTATCTATATGTCTTGATGGATGGCGAAATCAAGGTTGAAGTTTATATTCCCACCCGAGGACAACTAGAAACTGCTCGCCTGGGTCCACTGGATATTCTAGGCTGGTCCTCAATGACGCCGGTGGTAAGACAGCGTACCGGCACCACCACCGCCTTGACCCACTGCAAACTAGTTCGCATTCATGGCAAACAGCTCTACAAAATGTGCGAAGAAGACCATGATATTGGCTATTTTATTTTCAGACGCATCGCCAATGTCGCTGCGCGCAGTTGGTTGACCACCCGTTTGCAATTCATGAACATCGTTATTGAAGAAAGTAAAGCGATTACTAAATAAGCTTTTCCCATCTACCTCAAATCACCCCAATTCAGTCGGATTAAGAGTATAATTTCAATATTATGCACGAATTATCTGTCACCGAGAGCCTGTTGAACCTGGCTCTCTCTCATGCCAACCAGGCAAATGCCACAAAAGTAACTGCCATCAACATTGTGGTGGGCAGATTATCAAGTATAGTGGATGATTCAGTCCAGTTTTATTGGGATTTTGTAGCAGAAGACAGCATTTGCGCCGGTGCGAAACTCAATTTTGACCGCCGACCAGCTGTGCTGCACTGTGCAGATTGTTCCACAGATTACACCATTGAACATGATCTAACCCCCTGCCCGAAATGCGGGGGCATGCGAACCACCATCATCAGTGGCGAGGAGTTTTTCCTCGACAGCATTGAAATTGAAAAAGAAGCGGAGAAAATCTCATGAGTGCCATCAGGGTGCCTGTGGTGGAAAAGATCTTCAGTACCAATGACAAAATTGCCAACCAAAACCGTCAAAATTTAACGAATAAAAAGGTTTTAGCCATCAATTTAATGGCTTCACCCGGCGCTGGTAAAACCAGCTTTATTCTGGCGACTATCAAGCGCCTTCAAAACCAGTTCCGCATTGGCGTCATCGAAGGGGATACGGCGCCGGTCACTATTGACGCAGACAAGATCATTTCTGCTGGCATGCCGGCTGTTCAGATTAACACTGGCGGCGACTGCCATCTGGATGCTTCAATGATGGGCGACGGTCTGGCTTCGCTGCCGCTGGATGAACTTGATCTTGTCATTGTTGAAAATGTTGGCAACCTGATCTGCCCCGCAGCCTGGGATCTGGGTACACATTTCAATCTGCTGGTGGCCAGCGTGCCCGAAGGGGATGACAAGCCTTATAAATATCCCAACATCTACCGTGGACTTGAGATTCTGATCATTAACAAGGTTGATCTCCAGCCTTATGTGGAATTCAAAATGGATTACTTCCGCCAGGGTGTTGAGATGCTCAACCCGGGGCTGATCACGTTTCCAGTTTCTTGCCGCACCGATGAAGGCATGGATGCCTGGATTGACTGGCTTTCAAAGAAAATCATCGAATTCAAGAAGAACGCATGAACTCTGTTCCAACCGGGTTAAAGATCAGCGTCAGCGGCATTGTACAGGGCGTTGGCTTCAGACCCTTTGTATATGCCACTGCCACCCGCTTGCAGCTCACTGGCAGCGTTTGGAACAGTTCAAAAGGGGTTGAAATCGAGTTGTTCGGACACCAGCATCAACTTGATCAATTTTTGACTGATCTCAAGACGCAGCTTCCGATTTTGGCACGGATAGACCATATCGAAACCAACACGATCCCACACCAAGAGCTTTCCGGTTTTTCAATAAAAGACAGCCAGGCTGAAGAGGGTCAATTTTTGCCCGTTTCACCTGATATGAGCATTTGTTCGGATTGCCTGCAGGAATTGTTTGACACCAAAAACCGCCGATATCGCTATCCGTTTATTAACTGCACCAACTGCGGTCCCCGCTTCTCAATCATCAAAAATATCCCTTATGACCGTCCGCTGACCACTATGGCAAAATTCAAGTTATGCCCATCTTGCCAGGCGGAATACGACAATCCGCTTGACAGACGCTTTCACGCCCAACCCGTGGCCTGCGCGGAGTGCGGTCCGAGAGTGCAATTTATCGTTCAAGGTGAGATCATTGGCAAATTTGAAGGCGCAATCACTACTGCGCGCCAATTCATCGAGGACGGCAAAATCATTGCCATAAAAGGTCTGGGCGGATATCACCTGGCGTGCGATGCCTCGAATGATGAGGCTGTTCAAAAATTACGAGAACGCAAAAAACGTTCAGACCGCCCATTTGCCTTAATGGGTTTCGACCTGGAAACAATTCGCAAATTCTGTGAAGTGAATGAAGCAGAAACTGCGATTTTGCGCTCACCGCAGCACCCCATTGTTTTACTACCCAAAAAAGACGACTGCAGTTTGCCCGAAGCCCTGGCTCCAACTCAAAATCATTTGGGGTTTATGCTCCCCTACACACCTTTGCATTATCTACTGTTGGAATCGGATGAGGGTTTCCCTGAGGTTTTAGTTATGACAAGCGGCAATCTAAGTGATGAGCCTATCGCCTACGAGGATGAAGATGCCCGCGGACGCCTGGCAGAAATCGCTGACGGCTTTCTGGTGCATAACCGCCCCATCCACATGCGCGTGGATGATTCTGTGGTGCGATTGGTTGAGCAAAAACCCTATTTCTTGCGCCGTTCACGGGGGTATGCACCCGATCCAATCGTGTTGAATGACGAGATACATCAAATGCTGGCCTGCGGTGCGGAATTAAAGAACACTTTCTGCCTTTCGCGCGGCCACTATGCCTTTCTCAGTCACCATATCGGCGATCTCGAAAATTACGAAACCTTGAGTTCATTTGAAAATGGCATCATTCATTTTCAAAACCTCTTCCGTATTAAGCCGAAAAAGATCATTGCTGATCTGCACCCTGAATATCTCTCTACGAAATATGCTGTGGATCGTGCTTGCAAAGAAGAACTGCCACTCCTTCAGGTGCAGCATCATCATGCTCATCTGGCTGCATGCCTGGCTGACAACCTCTGGCCATTCGGTCAGAATGTGATTGGCTTGATCTTTGATGGCACAGGTTACGGCACGGATGGCAAAATCTGGGGCGGCGAAGTTCTGGTTGGAGGCTATGATTCCATTCAGCGCCGCTTCCATCTCGCAGAAACGCAGCTTCCAGGCGGAGACACTGCTATACGCAATCCGGCAAAAATAGCTTTATCGCAACTTTTTTCGGCTGACCTGCCCTGGACGGATGACCTGCCGCCTGTGAAAGCCTTCACCCCTCAGGAGCTGGAAATTATTAAATCGCAGTTGGCTAAGCATATCAACTCGCCGATGACCACCAGCATGGGCCGCTTGTTTGACGCTGTGGCATCCTTGATTGGCATCCGACAGGTTGCCACCTATGAAGGTCAGGCAGCTATTGAACTCGAAAATGCCTGCGATCCCGAAGAAGAAAATGCCTACACTTTCAAGTTGAATTCAGACATCATCGAAACAGCAGAATTGTTCGATCATATCTTGTTAAACCTGCGCATGGGCGTTTCAAGCAACACTATCGCGGCTCGTTTTCATAATGGCTTGGCCAAAATGTGTGTGGATGTCTGCCAGACTATTCAACGTGAATCTGGATTGCAAACGGTTGCCCTCTCTGGCGGAGTGTGGCAAAATATTACCTTGTTGAATAAAACAACTTCGCTGCTGCGCGACAGTGGATTTTCAGTGTTACAGCATCATCAAGTCCCCGCCAATGACGGTGGTATTGCACTCGGTCAATTAATGGTCGCCGCAGCGGCCAATGAATCAAATTAGAGGTGAAACATGTGTCTCGCTGTCCCCGGAAAAATAATCGAAATTACCCAAACCCCTGCTGCCAAAATGGGTAAAGTGGATTTCGGCGGCGTCATCCGCGAAGTGTGTCTTGAAGCCGTTCCTGAAGCGGAACTGGGTAATTATGTCATCGTGCATGCCGGTTTTGCGCTTAATACATTGAGTGAACGCGAGGCCCAGGAAACACTGGATGCGCTGCGTGAACTGGGCGACATTGAAGCGGAACTGATGGCTAACGACCTTGAGCAAGGATAAGTCTCATGAAATACCTTGATGAATTCCGCGACGCAGACCTGGTTAAGATCGTGCTGGATAAGATTCACCGTGTAACCAAACATCCCTGGGTGATCATGGAAATCTGCGGCGGACAAACCCACTCGATCATGCAAAACGGCATTGATCAATTATTACCCCCCGAGATTGAACTGGTGCACGGTCCCGGCTGCCCTGTTTGCGTAACGTCGCTTGAACTGGTGGATAAAGCATTGGCAATTGCCAGTTTGCCTAACGTGATCATGTGCTCTTATGGCGACATGCTGCGTGTGCCTGGTTCTGGCAAGGATTTGTTTTCCATTCGCGCGTCAGGCGGACAGGTTAAGATTGTGTATTCCCCTCTGGATGCGGTGAAGATCGCCCAGGCTAACCCGGATAAAGAAATCGTCTTTTTCGCAGTCGGGTTTGAAACCACCGCCCCTGCAAATCTAATGAGCGTAATCCAGGCACAATCGCTGGGGTTGAAAAACTTTTCAGTGCTGGTCTCGCAGGTCACTGTACCACCCGCCATGCACGCCATTTTAGCCTCATCCGAGAACCGCGTGCAAGGATTTTTAGCCGCGGGTCATGTATGCTCGGTCATGGGGTACCACGAATATCTGCCGATTGCTGCAAAGTACCGCATCCCCATTGTGGTGACCGGTTTTGAACCTTTGGATATCCTCAACGGCATTCTAATGACCGTGGAGCAGCTTGAGGCTGGCACTTTTGAAGTCCAAAATGGTTATAACCGCGTGGTTTCAAAAGAAGGCAATTTGCCTGCCCAGGCACTGATCAAGAAAGTCTACATGCAGTGCGACCGAAACTGGCGCGGTATTGGAATGATCCCCATGAGCGGATGGTGCCTGCGGCCTGAATATGTAGAATTTGATGCCGAAACACGCTTTTCAGTTGAGAACATCAAAACCAAAGAGTCAGAAATCTGCATTGCCGGCCAAATTTTGCAGGGCATCAAAAAACCACCCCAATGCCCGGCTTTTGGTACACTATGCACGCCTGAAGCACCGCTGGGTGCCACCATGGTCTCATCAGAAGGCGCTTGCGCGGCTTACTATCGCTTTGCACGCTATGAAAAGGAAAAGTCATGACCGCAGAAGAAAGACCGGCGTCCATCCAAGGAGCAGTCTGCCCGATGCCCTTGAGACATTACGACAAGATCGTCATGGGCCACGGTTCAGGCGGACGCATGACCCAGGACTTAATCACGCAATGTTTCGCCCCATATCTTTCAAACCCTGCTTTAGATGCCGGAAACGACTATGCCACCCTCTCCACAAACATCAATGGTCCCCTTGCGGTCAGCACAGATGCTCATATAGTGTCGCCGTTAATCTTCCCCGGCGGTGATATAGGCAAGCTGGCGGTATGCGGCACGGTAAACGATGTTGCCATGTCAGGTGCAGTCCCCCTGGGGCTCACAGCGAGCTTTATTCTCGAAGAAGGCTTATCGACTCAAACACTTGTTGAAATCGTCAAATCAATGGCAGAATCTGCCCTTGAAGCGGGTGTGCCGATCGTGGCCGGCGATACCAAGGTCGTTGAACGCGGCAAAGCAGATGGATTATTTATCTCAACGGCTGGAATCGGTCACTTTCCTAAAATTTTCGCTATTGGCGGTGCAGAAGCCAAACCCGGGGATGTTGTGTTGATTTCAGGTACGTTGGGTGACCACGGCATTGCTGTTCTGACTGCCCGCGGCGACCTGGCTTTTGAAACCCAGGTTAAATCGGATGTTGCACCCTTAAACCACATGATTCAACAAATTTTAGCGGTAGCGCCGCATGTGCATGTGCTGCGTGACCCTACCCGCGGCGGATTGGCGACCACACTCAACGAAATTGCAGAACAAAGCCAGGTCAACATCACCATTGATGAAAAAACAATCCCGGTAAAACCTGCCGTGCAAACAGCCTGCGAAATGCTCGGGTTTGATCCGCTGTATGTAGCCAATGAAGGCAAACTAATCGTAATCGTGCCTGAAAACGAGGCGGATGCCGCCCTTGCCATCATGAAAAAAAACACTTATGGCATAGACGCTTGTCGGATTGGTCGAGTAATTGAATCCCCTGCCGGACGTGTGCTTTTGAAAACACAGATTGGCGCAACCCGCGTTTTAGACGTGATGGCGGGTGAAATTTTGCCACGAATCTGTTAGAATACTACTTACCGGGAATTACTAAATCTATTTAACAGAGGAAAAATGAAAATTGACTTTCAAGAAACCACCAAAGATCTGGCTGTGCGCATCGACATCCATTCAAAATTTGGAGCAAAAAATATAGATACATGGATGCTGGATCTGGTCAACCTTCAACCCAATGATACTATTTTGGATGTGGGCTGCGGATCTGGAAAACAATGCTTTTCGTTCTATGACCGATTGAATGGAAAAGCCGCGATTACTGGTGGCGACGTTTCGAATGACTTGCTTAATGAAGCGCGCGCCGAAGACAAACGCCGTAATTCGGGCATGACCTTTATGATTCTCGATTTCAACAAAGAATTTCCGTTAGAGCGCGATACTTTCGATTTTATCTCCTGCTGCTTTGCCATCTATTATGCTGAGAACGTACCATTTACCATCAACGAGATGCATCGAGTCACAAAAAAAGGTGGCAGGCTTTTCACCACCGGCCCCATGCCCCAAAACAAGCAGCTTTTCTACGATATCCTTCATGAAGCGACCGGTAAACAAATCCCCTTGATGCCCGGCAGTTCACGCTTTTCAACAGAGTTCTTCTCCACCATCAAATCACTGTATTCAAAGGTAGATTTGCACATTTTCGAAAATCCGCTCACCTTTGAATCGATTGATCCCTACATGGATTACACACGCGCCTCCATGTCTGAAGATCGCAAACTATGGGGCAGCTTCTTTCAGGGTAAGGATGATTTTGAGAAAGTTATGCAGGCGATTGCCAAAGTTGCTCAACGCCGATTGGATAAAGAAGGCAAACTGGTAATGACAAAAGTGGTTGGTGGAATTCTGGCGACAAAATAGGTGTTTATGAATCACGATATGACTTTTTTCGGCAAGAAAGTTTGCTTCATTGGCGCACACCCAGACGATATTGAAATCGGCTGCGGCGCATTGATTGCTCACATTGCCAATCAAACAGAAGTAAGGTGCATAACCCTTTCTGATAACCAAAAAAATCCGACACTAACCAACGTTGTTAAAGAACACTTCAACAGTATGGCGATTCTGGGTGTTCCCAAAGAGAACGTGATCGTGGGCCAGTTTGAAACCCGGCGCTTTCCAGAACAGCGCCAGGAAATTCTTGAATACATGATTAATTTGAACAAGGATTTCCATCCAGAGATCGTGTTTGTGCATACGAAGGCTGACATCCATCAAGATCACGCTACGGTCACTGGTGAGGCGCTGAGAGCCTTCAGAGGCACTACCGTGATGGGGTTTGACGTCATCCGCAGCAGCTACGGCTTCTTCCCGAGTTTTCTGGTAGAGGTTACCAAAGCGGATGTGGAAAAGAAGATCGCCGCGTTGGCCGAATATCACACTTATGACAATAAATACTATTTTGACCCGGCAGTCACCCGTGCAACTTTAATCCGCCACGGTGCGCTGGCCGAACGCCACTTCGCCGAAGGCTTTGACATTTTGAGAATCATTGGCGCGTTTGGGTGTGTGTTGTAATTTATTTCTTGTTCTGAGTTTAGATGTGTTTCAAAAAAGACACCTTGACAAGGGTTTTTAACAACCTTGTCAAGGTGTCTTAATTAAATGGTGACTTATAGTCCCACTTCGAGATACTCTTCGTTGATTCGCACCTTGTAAACCTTGATATCAGTCACCGCGGGGAAAGACAATACTTTTCCGGTGCGGATGTCGAAGCGGGCGCCGTGGCGCGGGCATATGATCTGTTCGCCATCCAACTCGCCTTCGCCGACCGGACCACTATCATGGGTGCACTGGTCTTCAATCGCCAGGTACTCTCCGTTCAACGAAAAAAGGACAATGGGTTTACCCTCAAGCTCAAAAAAAAGACGTTCGCCGTTTGGCAAATCCGCGGCTTTAGCGATCTTGAAATATTTTGTATCAGAGATTATTTCTTCACTCATGCTTGCCCATCCTCCAGAAGATCATCGGTGGCTTCGCCCAGACCATAAACACCTGCTTTTAGTATTTTAAGCGGAAGTAAAGCACATTTCAAGCGTACTGGGCCAAGTTCGATTCCTAAAAGATCCATCACATCGGTTTTGGTCAAGTGTTTAATCTCATTGACATCTTTACCAATGATAGATTCAAGCAAAAGATCTGCAGAGGCTTGAGAAATAGCGCAACCGTGTCCGTCAAAGGCGGCTTCGGTGACTTTGCCATCTTCGCCTACGCGCAAATCAATCTTTATGTGATCTCCGCATAAAGGATTTTCATCCTCAAAGGTAATGTCATTAGGGTCAAGGCTGCCCCGGTAACCCGGGTTTTTGTAATGTTCAATAATTACTTCACGATAAAGATCATCCACGGTAAATCACCTGTTATGAAAACATCTTGACGACTTTTTGCAAAGAAACCACCAAATGGTTGATTTCTTCTTCAGTATTGTAAAGATAAAAACTGGCGCGCGATGAAGCCGGAATTCGGAAGCGGTCATGCAAAGGCATGGCACAGTGATGTCCGGCACGGACGGCGATGCCGTTCTGGTCGAGAATTTGGGCCACATCATGCGGATGAATGCCCGGAAGTGTGAATGAAATCACGCCGCCGCGATGGGCAGCTTTTTCACCCATGATCTCCAAACCAGGAATAGTTTTCATCTTGACCATGGCAGATTGCACCAGTTTGTGTTCGTATTCGGCAATGTCATCCATGCCGATGGCACTCAAATAATCCACAGCCGCACCGAACCCAATGGCTTCAGCAATACAGAAAGTGCCAGCTTCAAACTTCCAGGGAAGTTCGTTGGGCGTAAAGGAGCGCAGAGAAACCTTGCGAATCATATCCCCGCCGCCCATGTATGGAGGCATTTTGTCTAGCAATTCTTCCCGTCCATAGAGTGCGCCAACACCAGTTGGACCAAGCATCTTGTGAGCCGAGAAAGCCATAAAATCTACATCCAGGTCTTTTACTGATACCGCAAAATGCGGAACCGATTGGGCACCATCCACAACGGTGATCGCGCCAGCGCGTTTGGCCTTGGCAATCATGGCTTTGGCTGGATTAATCGTTCCCAACACATTGGACATATGAACAAAGGCTACCAACTTTGGGTTTTGTTCCAACAATTGGTCAAAAACCGCTTGATCCAGGTCGCCGTCATCGGTGACAGGAATGAACTCTAGTCTGAGTCCTTTTTCTTCTGCCAGCATCTGCCAAGGCACCAGGTTGGAGTGATGCTCCATCTCGGTCAGGATAACGAGGTCACCCTTTTCGAGAAATGCCCTACCCCAGGTATTGGCCACCAGGTTTATGGATTCAGTGGCATTTCGGGTGAAAATGACTTCTTTAGGTTTATCAGCACCAATAAAGGCAGCAACTTTGGCTCGGGCGCCTTCATACATTGCGGTGGCGCGTTCAGCCAGGTAATGTACACCGCGGTGAATATTGCCGTTTGAATTGCGGTAATAGTCATCCATGGCCTCAATCACAGAGGCCGGCTTTTGTGCAGTGGCGGTTGAATCTAAATAAACCAAAGGTATCCCCAGGTTTATTTCAATCCCAAGGATCGGAAAATCTTCTCGAATTTTTTCAACATTGTAGATTGTCATTTTTATCCGGTTCTTAGTCAACCTTGGCTAAATCAGGTTTTCCGGCTTTCTTGACCGGTACACGGATATGAGGAGACATCTGAGGAAACCACAAAATATGATCAGGAACCATCCAGCCATCAGTTAAATAAACATTGGTGCGAAATTGAACCGCAACCATCTTGGGGTCTACCTGCACAACGATTCCCTTCTGCCAACCACGAATTCGTTCTGAGTTTTTCTCATGGTCGCAAAAGACCTCAACCGAATCGCCAACTTCATAAACAAACTCATGGTCCGGGGGGTTCATGAAAGGTATAGGTGTCATATAGTAGTCTCCACATTCGTCGTAAGGAATTTAACCGGTTTTTCTATAATACAATACTTCACCGATTAATTAGTATTCATTCATTTTTTGCTCAATGGCGTTTTGAAACCGCTTGCGTACACCTTCAAACGGAATACGCTGCATGATCGGATCAAAGAATCCTTCAACAATCAATTTTTCAGCTTCTTTTCGAGGAATACCGCGGCTTTCGAGATAAAAAACCTGCTCGGCATCCAGTTTGCCAACCGTGGCGCCGTGTGTGCAGCGCACATCATCGGTCAAGATTTCCAGTCCGGGGATCGAGTCCGCTCTGGCTTTTTCACTCAACACCAGGTTTCGATTCGCCTGATAACCGTCTGTTTTGGATGCGTTTTCGGCAACATAGATCATTCCTTGCCAAACAGAACGGCTTTCTCCTAATAATGCACCTTTAAATAACAAGTCACTGGTGGTGTTAGGCGCCATGTGATTTTGCTGGGTATCGTGATCTAAATGCTGATGGCCATTGGCAAAAAAGAAACCGGACATTTTGCCGGTGCTTCCCTGACCCACCAAATTTAGGTCAGAGAAATTCTTGGTCAAATGGCTGCCCAAGGCACCAAATATCCAATCCACTTCGGCGTCACGATCCACGCTGACCTTTTCGTGGGTGAAGTTCCAGTCTTGTGAACCCAAAGATTGAAGTTCAACAAAATTTAGGTTGGAATTCGGCCCCACCTTTACATCCATCAAGGCAGCATGCAAGTTTTGTCCGTTTTTGTTTTCTGCAGAGGCAGTTTCATGGACGTAAGTTGCAGAAGCGTTTTCTTCAAGATAGACAAACACTTGAAAGGCATGCAGGGTGCCTTCACCAGCAGTCCACAGCAGGCTGTGCAAAGGTTTTTCAACGGTCACATTTTTGGGGATGTACAGTAAAACACCGTTGCTGCCAAACGCAGCAGCCAGTGCGGCAAACTTATCTTCGGCATAAGTGGTGGAGGCTTGAAGCACCTTTGAAAAGATTTCAGCGTGTTCACTTTGTGCATGGCGTAAATCAGTAAAGATGACGCCCTGCTTTGCAAGCTTCTCATCAAGTTGGAGGGTGACCTGTGACCCGTTAAATAGGATTTCTCCGCCGTGTAAATCGTCGGTTAGTGGTTTGGTCAATTCAACAGGAATTTTTGATTCGACAATACTTGAATCTGCAAGTTGAAGCTGCCCCAGGCGCATTCCGCGGATACTGGTACGCTTCCAGGCTTCCTGGCTGTCATCCGGGAAAGGAAGTTTTTTGAATACTTCCCATGCCTGCTGCTGGTACTTGGTAAACTGACCTGATGTTTCTGAAAACACAGGGGCGAGGCTAAACTGCTCATCGACCAGTATTTTTTTGCTGCGTGTAATTAAGACTGCGTTATCTGTCATGTTATATGTATCCCTGGGCTGCGGGTTAACCCACAGAACCTTCCATTTGCAGTTGGATCAGGCGGTTCATTTCAACTGCGTATTCCATCGGCAGTTCCTTGACCAACGGTTCAATAAATCCTGAAACGACCATTGTGGTGGCTTCGTCCTGGCTCAAACCGCGACTCATCAGGTAAAACAACTGCTCTTCGCCAACTTTTGAAACAGTGGCTTCGTGACCAATGGTTACGTTTTCTTCGTCAATTTCGATGGTCGGATATGTATCTGAACGCGATTGTGGATCAAGGATCAACGCATCGCAAGCCACATTTGACTTGGCATTGGTCGCACCTTTGTATACCTTCAACAGACCGCGATAAGAAGAACGACCGCCGTTCTTGCTGATGGATTTTGAAATGATACGTGAGCTGGTGTCGGGGGCCATATGCACGACCTTACCGCCGGCATCTTGATGCTGGCCAGTGCTGGCAAATGCAACTGAAAGAATTTCTCCGTGAGCCCGTTTCCCCACCAGGTAGCAGGAAGGGTATTTCATGGTCAGCTTGGACCCCAGGTTACAGTCCACCCATTCCATGGTGCCGTCTTCTTCCACCCTGGAGCGCTGTGTCACAAGATTGAATACGTTGGTTGACCAGTTCTGGATGGTTGTATACCGCACGCGTGCGCCTTTTTTGACGATGATCTCAATCACTCCGCTATGGAAGGAATCAGTAGTGTAAGAAGGGGCGGTACAACCCTCAACGTAATGCACCTGGGCACCTTCATCGGCAATGATCAAGGAACGTTCAAATTGCCCAATGTTGGCGATATTAAGGCGGAAATAAGCCTGCAAAGGCAGTTCCACTTTAACGCCCTTCGGCACATAAACGAAAGAACCGCCAGACCAAACTGCGGAATTTAGTGCGGCAAATTTGTTATCTTCAATGGGAATGACCGTTGCAAAGTATTCTCTGAAAAGCTCAGGGTACTCTTTGAGACCATCTTCGATGCTCAAGAAGATCACACCCACCTTGGAAAGTTGTTCCTGGATGCTGTGATAGACCATCTCGGATTCATACTGCGCTCCGACACCTGCGAGGAACTTGCGTTCTGCATCAGGAATACCCAGACGATCAAATGTTTTCTTGATCGTATCGGGCACATCATCCCAATTGCCCTTTGAGGCTTCTGAAGGCCGTACGTAATAGAAAATGTTATCAAGGTCGAGGGCAGATATATCTGGACCCCATGCCGGCATGGGTCGTTGTTGATAGTGTGACAAAGCTTTAAGCCTGAATTGGAGCATCCAATCAGGTTCTTGTTTCATGGAAGAGATGTTGCGCACAACTTGTACGCTTAATCCGCGCTCTGATTTGTATACAGAAGTATCGGGATCACTGAATCCGTATTGATAATCATCCATTTTTGCGAGGAAATCGGGATTCTGTTCGTTACCCATAATAATCTCCAATCCCTTCTACTAACTAAGATGCAGAAGGAACACCATTCTCATATTTTTCACGAACCCAATCGTAACCATGTTCTTCAAGATGCAGGGCAAGATCTGCCCCACCGGATTCAACGATAGCACCGCCCATCATGATATGTACGGCATCCGGTTTGACATAATTCAACATGCGTTGATAATGTGTGATCAGTAACACACCAATATTTTGACTTCTCAAGAGATTGACACCTTCAGAAACAATTCTCAGGGCATCAATATCGAGCCCCGAATCTGTCTCATCAAGGATGGCAATTTCAGGCTGCAGAACAGCCATTTGAAGCACTTCAGCGCGCTTTTTTTCTCCACCTGAAAATCCTTCATTCAAATATCTGCCTGCAAAAGAGGAATCGATTTTTAAGACGCCCATCTTTTCTATCAGCAGCTTGCGAAACTCAGGTATCGGAATACCCTTGTCTTCAGGGTTTGAAGCTTTGCGCCTGGCATTCACAGCGGTGCGCAAGAAATTGGCGACGGTCACACCGGGGATGGAAACAGGATATTGGAAAGCAAGAAACAATCCCAACCTTGATCGTTCATCTACAGCCAAATCAAGAAGATTTTGACCTTTGAAGGTCACTTCGCCAGAATTTACAATGTAAGACGGATGTCCCATTAAGGTATAAGCCAGGGTTGACTTGCCTGTGCCGTTGGGTCCCATAATGGCGTGAACTTCCCCTTGCTTTACATTCAAATTGACGCCGTTTAATATTTGCTTGCCTTCAATGCTTACCTTTAAGTCTTTAATATCAAGTTCTGACATGCTTCTCTCCGTGGCGCTCGCGCCGGATAATATATTAGTTTTTTATCATATAATTCTATTTATTTTCTACAACAAAACAATTATATCACGGTTGGTTTTCTGGGTCAATATTTACCATATTTATCTAGTTTATTAAGTATTTCTTCTTGTGTTTTTTATAATAAGTATCTTATAATTGACACTTATTATACGCATATGGTATATTATTTTTATTAGAGGTAAGTTAGAGAAGGATGAATCTATGAAAAGTACTCGCGACCGAATTTTACACACCTTGCTCACGAACCCCACGGCTACAATAACCGAACTTGCGCAAGCCGTGGATATCAACACAATTTCTGTCAGACACCACCTGACTAATTTGCAAGCTGAAGGATTGATTCAGGCGAGTGAAGAAAGGCATGGCGTTGGCCGTCCACGTTTAATCTATTCACTCACTGACACAGGGCTTGAGAAATTTCCCACCCGTTACATGACCCTCACCAACCGTCTTTTGGAACAACTAAAATCCACGCTCACCCAAAAAGAGATCAATGAGCTATTTATTCGTATGGCCAAATCTTTGGCGTCAGACCACCTTGACCGCATCAGGAAATTACCTTTGGAACAAAAATTGGACGCCATTCGTAAAACTCTGGGCGACGAAGGATTCATGATTGAGTGGCAGAAAGTCGGAGAAGATTATCACATCATTGAAAAAGCCTGCCCATTTTACCACGTCGGGCAAGCACATCCTGAAGTTTGTATCATGGATCAAACCCTGATTTCAACCATGCTTTCAATTCCCGCTTCAAAAGTCAAGTGCGTCTTAAGCGGTGATGTTCACTGCACCTATGTCGTAACAGCCAAATCAATCGCGGAGGCTTAATCATGGCAGATACCAGCACCCCCGGAACCAACCGCCCAGTTTGGGAAGCTGAAACCACCCACCCCGAATTATGCGATCAACTACGTAAGGGGCTCAGTGAAGTAACCGACCCCGAACTTTCTCTTAACATAATCCAATTGGGTTTGGTTCGCAACATTAAAATCACCGATGATAGCGCTATTGTAAAAATGATCCTCACCACGCCATTCTGTCCATATGGCCCCGCAATGTTGGAATCCACCCGCCAGAAAGCCGAACAAGTACTTGAACGACCTGTAGGTATTGATTTTGGCATGGAAAATTGGGATTTTGGAATGATGGAAGAAGGCTTAGGCGGTGAATGGGGTCTTTTCTAAAAAATCCCTTAATCTTTTCTAATTTATTTGCCTGCATGTGACTTTAATCCAGGACATTTCTACTTTGGTTTAACAGACTTTAATCCAGGCTGTATTTTTTGGATAATTGGATTAAAATCAATCCATGATTCGCTCTGCTTTTTTTGAACCCAACCAAGCCGTTCAATTCTTAAATTCTATAGATGCTATTAAACCCAAGATGGGATCTACAACCGGGTTTCTTTGGGTTAGTCTTGAATCTGCCACCGAAGCCGAAGTCAACTTAATATTAAGAGACACTTTCAATTTTCATCCATTATCCATCGAAGATTGTCTGAGCCCAGGCTACCAGGTTGCCAAAGTGGATGATTTTATCAGCTACCTGTTAATTATTGCACATGCGATAAAACCTGCTGAAGATATTCATCAACTTGTTACACTTGAATTAGACTTGTTTATTGGTCAAAATTTTTTGGTCACTTGCTCAACTGAAGACAACATGTCACCTGTCGAAAAAGTATGGGAAAGAGTCCATAAGGATTTTCGTCTTTCAAATTTTGGCGCTGATTTCTTATGTCACACCATACTTGACGCACTTGTGGATGAATACATGCCGCTGATTGATCAAATGGATTCCGAGGTTGAACTCCTTGAAGATAGTGTGCTTGAAAAACCTGTACCTGCGACACTTCACAAATTGTTGATGCTCAAACACAGTATCATGGAATTACGTCGTGTAATCTCTCCGCAGCGCGAAATGATAAACCGTTTGACGCGCGATGAATTTGAATTGATTGATCCACAAAGCCGATTGTACTTCAGAGATATTTATGACCATCTGGTCAGGATCCAGGACCTTTCAGATACTATTCGTGATATCGTGTCTGGCGCAATGGATATCTACCTGAATTCTACAAGCCTGCGACTAAATGAAGTCATGAAAGCTTTGACTATCGTCTCAACAATATTCCTACCCCTTTCATTCATTGCCGGTGTGTTTGGCATGAATTTCACCCACATCCCCACCGCCGCACATCCGCTTGGTTTCTATATTTGTGTCGCAGGGATGATATTGATCGGGGTGGCTATGCTGATCTATTTCAGATGGCGAAAGTGGTTTTAATAAAAGAAAATCAATTGAGGAATTGAAATAGTCAGGATCGTTGCAGATAGTTGTTGCGATATAAGCCCAGAAGAAAACAATTGAAAAGATATCGCTAATAAATGGTCTGACAACTCCAATAATTTTGGCGGAATACTGTTTCCAACCAAATTATTTAAGTAAGAACCCCGCTGAAAATTCAGCGGGGTTCATTTTTGTGCCTAATTTTAGATCAATCCGATTTCTTTGCCGACTTTTTCAAAGATTTCCAACACTTTGTCCATCTGAGCGTCGGTATGGGTTGCCATGTAGCTGGTGCGGAGCAATTGGTGACCGGCGTTGACGGCTGGCGAGATCACCGGATTTACAAACACACCGTTGTCGAACAACATCTTCCAGAACAAGAATGTCTTGGCATCATCGCCAATGATAATCGGCACAACGGGAGTGGTGGAATCTCCGATATCGAAACCAAGACTGGTGAAACCCTTGCGCATCTTATCTGCCACTTCGATGACCCGGGCAGCACGCTCTGGTTCTTCGCGCATTACCTGCAGTGAAGCCAATGCCGCAGCCGCATTTGAAGGCGGGATGCTGGCGCTAAAGATCAAGGCACGCGCGGCATGTTGAATGTAGTGGATGGTGTCTTCATCCCCTGCAATGAAACCACCCAAAGAAGCAAAGGCTTTACTGAATGTGGACATGATCAAATCCACTTTATCGGTCACACCCAATTGCGCACAAGTGCCGTGCCCGCCTCCCAAAACACCCATTCCATGAGCATCATCAACCATCAAACGGGCACCGTATTTCTTGGCCAACTTGGAAATCGCCTCAACCGGAGCTAAATCGCCTTCCATGCTAAACATACCGTCTACGACAATCAATTTGCCGGCAGTGTCGGGGATGGAGGCTAAAACTTTTTCAAGATGTGCCATGTCGTTATGGCGATAACGTTCGATCTTTCCATAACCCAGGCGAGCGCCATCTACAATCGAAGCATGGTCATCTTTATCAAGAACCACGACATCATCACGTCCAATTAAAGCACTGACAGTTCCTAAATTGGTCTGCATGCCGGTTGAAAAAACCAGTGAGGCTTCTTTGCCAACCCATTCAGCCAGTTCGCGTTCAAGTTGCTCATGCAATGACAGTGTGCCATTCAAGAATCTTGAACCCGTACAGCTTGTGCCATACCGCTTAATTGCTTCAATGGCTGCTTCACGCACTTTGGGGTGAGTGGTTAAGCCTAGATAGTTGTTAGAACCGCACATGATCAGGCGCTTGCCCTGAAAAATGACTTCGGTTCCTTCGTTTTCATTCAAAGCAATAAAATAAGGATAAATGCCTGAAGCTTTTGCCTCTTTTGCAGTGGTGAAATTCTTGCACTTTTCAAACAGATCCATGTGTTCCTCCAAATAATAGGGGTTGAAAATTAGCCCAAAATAACATAATCATTAACACTCATATATCAAGTTGGTTATGACTCAATCAAAATTTTAATATTCAATAAGCCTCCCACCTCTTCCCTTGTAAAGAAGAGTCATGCTATGATTAACCTATTCTAATTAAGGAAAAATAAATGAAATGGTTTGGTGGAATTGAAGCCGGGGGTACCAAGTTTAATTGCATTATCGCTCAGGATCCTGAACATATTCTCGCTGAATGTACCATCCCAACTGAAACACCCCAAATCACAATTCCAGAAGTGATTCGGTTTTTCAAAGAAGGTGAAGCCAAACACGGCATTCACCTTGAAGCCATGGGAGTCGCCTGTTTTGGTCCGGTGAACCTGGATCAGAATGATCCACAATATGGCAGCATTACATCCACTCCAAAAGTGCAATGGCAAAACACACCTCTGCTTGCCCAACTGAAGGATGCATTTGACATTCCCTATGGCTTTGATACGGATGTTAACGGTGCAGCCATGGGCGAAGGTCAATGGGGCGCCGGTCGCGGATTGAGAGATTTCCTCTATGTCACCATTGGCACAGGCATTGGCGGCGGCGTAATCTGCAATGGCTTGCCCGTGCATGGATTAATCCACCCTGAACTCGGCCATGTTTTGATGAAACATGATCTTGTCAAAGACCCATACCCCGGACGCTGCCCCTTCCATGGCGACTGCCTTGAAGGTCTGGCCAGCGGACCAGCCATGTCTGAACGCTGGGGTATTTCCACGCATGAGATGGCGGCTGACCATCCAGCCTGGGACCTTGAAGCCCTTTATATTGGGCAAGCAGTTCATAATTGGGTGGTAACGTTCTCGCCAAAACGAATTATCCTTGGCGGTGGCGTGATGAAGAAACCAGGTCTGCTCGAAAAAATACGCCTGGTGGCCAGAGATTCATTGAATGGTTATGTGGATTCAGAGTTGATAAAAAGTGTCAATGACTCCTATATCCTGTCACCACAATTAGCTGACCGTGCAGGTTCCATAGGCGCCATCACGCTTGCATCCCTTGCAGCATCATCCAAATAAACATAACGGAGGTCACTATGCTCACAAAACGCACCTGGATCGCAATTATTATTCTTGGATTTTTGGGTTCACTCGCCTGGGGTGTTGAAAACCAGTTTTTCAATACCTTTATATACAATACAATTACACCTGATCCCAGACCTGTTTCGTGGATGGTCGCTGCAAGCGCCATCACTGCAACGCTTGCATCCATATTTATGGGTGCATTGAGTGACCGCATTCGCTCGCGGTTTGGTCGCAAACCCTTTTTACTCATTGGCTATATTGGATGGGGTGTAACCACTGCCCTCTTCCCAACCGCTGCCCTGATCCAATCCATCGGTCTTGCAATTTTTATGGCAATAACCTTTGACTGCATCATGACCTTTTTTGGTTCCAGTGCCAATGACTCAGTTTTTCATGCTTACATAGCAGACATCACCACCACAGAAAATCGCGGTAAAGTCATGGGAGTACTCCAAATCCTCACATGGGTCGCGCTGCTGATCGTCTACGGAGGTGCGGGCATCGTCATTGATGCAATGGGATATTTTGCCTTTTTCTACATGGTTGGCGGTCTGGTATTTGTTTTAGGCTTGGTCGCTTCTCTGTTATTGCAAGAACCCAAACCTACCTACGAAAAACCCAAAGGCACCTATTGGTCACAAATCGCTGATACATTCCAATGGGCAACCTTGAAAAAACAGCGTGACCTGCTTATGCTTTTAATCTCCATCACCCTCTGGGGTGTGGCGCAGAATATCTTCTTTCCCTACCTGATGATCTACATAAACACCTACTTGGAAATCCCGACAATGCAAGCTTCGCTGGTTATTTTCGGTGCCATTCTTTTCGGTGGCATTGCCACCGCTTATCCGCTGGGTCTGTTGGCTGACCGCTGGGGACGCAGGAATGTGGCTCTGACAGCCGTGATTGCTGAAATGGTTGGCTTGATCGCTTTTTCGCTCGCACGCGGGGTACCTGCTCTCATCCTCACCGGCATTCTCTGGCTTGCGCCAATCAGTGCATGGACCATTGCCACTGGTGCCTGGAGCAAAGACCTCTTCCCAGAAGACAAACGCGGACAATTCGGCGGTTATGTCATTTTGTTTTCAGTCGCTCTAACCATGGTGCCAGGACCGCTATTAGGAAGCTGGTTGATCACCACTTTTGGTATCCCGACTGTGATCGACGGAAAGGCGGGTTTTATGCCTACATCGTTAATCTTTCAGGTAGGCGGTATCGCCACCCTGTTGGCTGCCATTCCGTTATTACGCATCGGTAAACAAAAGAAACTTGAGATCAAAGAACAGGAGTAATATCCATGGCAATTCCAGAATTCGTTTTACGTAAATTGGTCGTCCCCGGCAGCTTGAAGAAGCAAGGCAGCGGCTTTTCATTTATTATCAATAATACTTTTGCGCCTGCCACCATAACGCGGTTCGAGTTGTTCAATTTCAATACACTAATTCCCGGCGAATCAGTTGCTTTTTCTTCTAGCATCACCCCGGTACAAAAAGCATCAGAAATTACCCCAGAAAACCCCATCCTCACACCGGTTGGCATCGAGATTCTCGTTTCTGTTGAAAATCAACATCTCACCGAAAACATAGTCGTCAAAGCCAATACCAAAGAAGTTGGAGAGATAATGTTCTCGCTGGCTCAAAAGAAAGAAACCAAGAAATTCAAAAAAATTAAACCCTATCTTTTGACGCGCTTCTCAACCCCGCTCGAAGCACGAATCAAGATTGACCTGACAAAATCCTCTACGGCTGCCTCACCTTTCTTGTTGGGACAGTTCGTGGAACACCTCGAACGCTGTGTTTATGACGGTATTTGGACGGATGATGGGGCGAGCCTCAGACAAGATACGCTTGAATTGATAAAACAGCTCAACCCACCCATGATCCGCTACCCTGGCGGCAACTTCGCCAGCGGCTATCACTGGGAAGACGGCATCGGACCCAAATCAGCACGTCCATCACGCCACGACGCTGCCTGGCAGGCAGAAGAGATCAATCAAGTTGGCACGGATGAATTTCTGGCATTCTGCGAACTGATTGGCACCGAACCCGTATTTTGTGTTAATGATGGCTCAGGAACCCCTGAAGAAGCCGCTCGCTGGGTGGCTTATTGCAATGACCCTGCTACTACTGAACAAGGCAAAAGACGCGCTGCAAATGGACATGCCGAGCCCTATAATGTCAAGTATTGGGGAATTGGCAATGAAGTATGGGGCGCCTGGCAGATCGGTACAACTTCGGCTGATGAATACACGAAAAGGCTGCTTCGTTTTATCAAGGCCATGCGGGCGGTTGATCCGGGCATCAAGCTGGTCGCTGTCGGCAACCATCCCCATAGCACAGAGAAAAACGACCCTGCTGCCTTGTGGAACAAAGAAGTGCTGACCAAAGCCGGTGACCAAATTGACTATCTTTCATGGCATATTTATCAACCTGATACCGAGGGCTGGCAAGACTTGCCAGATCCACATGAGTTGTTCAAATCTGTTTGTGCCGCACCACTGGATATCGAACAATTTTGCAGCACCATCGAAAAGGAAATTGAGCAATACTCCCCTAACAAGGGAGTACTGCAAGCCCTGGATGAGTGGAACCTCTGGCTGCCGCCACTGCCAGGTGAAAGCAGCATGCACCAGGTTACCTACACCATGCGAGACGCATTGTATGCCGCCTCCACACTGGCTGTTTTTTATCGGAAAAGCAAGACATTAGGCATGGCCAACCTGGCACAACTGGTTAATGTACTCCCTTTAATCAAAACAGATTCCGAAACTGCCATTGCTACATCGATTTTCTTTCCTTTTCTTCTCTTTAATCAGATGGAATCTAAAGTGGTGATTACGAGTTGCCAGTCACCTACTTTTGATAGCCAGGCCATGGGCATCAACATTACAGCGCACGAAAATGTACCCTGGCTAGACCAGTTGGTCACGATCAGTGAAGATCAAAAACGCATCACTTTGCTTTTGGTCAACCGTATGCCTGAAAACCGCATGAAAGTGGTGTTTATTCTGCCAGCCTCACCTAAATCTTCACTCGAAATCTCATCCTCACATCCGCTGGATGCAAACACGCTTGACACGCCATACAAAGTGAAGATACAGGATGGTCCAAAACCTAAAAAACAAAATGATGGTTGGCAGGTGATGCTCAAACCGGCTTCTGTAACCCTCTTGGAATTTACACGAGATTAATATGTCAAAACCAGCACTTACTTTTTTTTGTGAACTACTATCGGCACCTTTATCTGAATTGTTTTCTGGCAATAAGCTAATCAATATGTTATCAAAACTTAATGCCAACATAAGTTTGGGTTTGCTTGACCTTTCTTCTGAACGCGCTGAGGTGGTAAAAAAGCTTAACCGGGCAAAAATCCCTGTCACGGCCTGGATTCTTTTGGAAAAAGACCAGGGCTATTGGACCAGTCTGGATACCATTGAAGAAACTGCCATTCAATATAATCTGTTTAAAGTCTGGAAGGCCAAGCACAAACTTGAATTCGCCGCGATTGGCCTGGATATTGAGCCCGAGCTTAACACCGTTTCGGCACTGTCCAAAACCCCCTGGAACCATGCACCCATCCTGGCAAAGCGATTTATCTCAAATCAGAATTATTTTGAAAAATTAGCCACAGCCAGAGCGCTAATCCAAAGCATTCGTGCAGATGGTTTTGCGGTTGAAACCTACCAGTTCCCCACCGTCGTGGATGAGCGCAAGGCAAAATCTAATGTGTTAGCCAAGTCATTGGGGATTCCTCCCCTTACAGCAGACCGTGAAGTGCTGATGCTCTACACCAGCTTTTTTCCTTCTTTTAGCGATTCCATATTGTGGAGTTACGCAAGGCAATGCCAGGCGGTTGGCGTTGGCAGCACCGGCGGCGGCGTGGAGATTGAAGGCGTTCCTCCGCTCAAAACCATGCGCTGGATCGACTTGAAACGCGACCTCTTGCTTGCCAGCAAAGCCGTGGATAATATCTACATCTTCAGTCTTGAAGGCTGCGTGATGAATAATTACATGGACCGTCTGCTTGATTTAGATTGGAGCACCCGGGTCATTCCCCCTGAGCGCTCAGCCATGGGTATATCACTGATTAGAAAGGTGGGCCAGGGTGTGTTGTGGACGCTGTCTCACCCCATGGAAGTAGTCCTCGGATTGGTCGTGGCAACCAGTTTTATGAAGTTGCTGAAGAAGGTGTTTTCGAGCAGACAGTAACGATTAGATTTTTGTTAATATTTAAGATCAACCTTGCCAAGGTTTAAAATAACCTTGGCAAGGTTGCCTTTTTTGGTGAATTGCCCATACGATAGAAGTTCTACTTTTTCTGTCTGTAAATATCCAAAGTTTCGACGGCGTGCCGTAAATGAGGAATGACAATGCTGCCGCCCACCAATAAAGCCACGTTGAAGGAATCATACAGTTCCGCATCCGTCCAACCGGCATCCACGCAGGCGAGGATGTGATAGTCGATGCAGTCATTGCAGCGCAGCACCATGGAGGCTACCAACCCTAGTAATTCTTTGGTCTTCGGATCGAGTGCCCCTTCTTCATAGGCTTTTGTATCCAGGTTGAAGAAACGTTTAATGCCAAGATGCTCAATATCGAGTATCCTGGCATTCATCTTCTCGCGATAGGCTTGAAAATCGTCGATCCGATCCATTGGTTTATAAGTCCTTCAAAGACGGCTTGCGCAGATGAATACGCAGAAGACGGCGTCCGCGGGCTTCAAGCGCCTGGTAATCACCCAGCGCCTGGGCCATAGCCATAGTTCCAAAAGTCAGCCCTTGATTGGGGATATCCATATCCGCTTCAGATTCTGATGTAAATTCGATGAATACTCCGATATCCGGTCCCCCTTTGTGAAGCTGGCCAGTGGAGTGCAAGAAACGCGGACCAAAACCGAGGGTCACAGCGTTGCCATAATTATCGAGGATGCGTCTGCGCAAGACCTGTAAATCGGCTTCCATTTCAGCAGTTCGCGGCAGGAAGGCATTAATGGCTACGTAGTCACCCTTGTGAACAAATTTTTTCAGGTAAGTATCAATCACATCAGTAAGCGATTGTGCATTCTTCCAATCAACTATCTGGTTGGAATACACTTCGCCTGACTCAAATTTAATCACAGGTGTGCCAAATTCCAATTTACCGTTTTCTTTGAATGCAGCAATGCCGTTCATGGTACGCGTCTTGGCGTCTTGCACGTCTGGCTGATCAAATGAATTCACACCAAGGATGGAGCAAGCCACCGCTGTGGCAACTTCCCACAAGTAAAATTGGCTGCCCAAATCCATGGATGAATTTACTTTCATCACCAACAAAGGTTTATTGGCTTCACGTAATTCCTTGCAGAAGGCGTTATTGGCGGCATTGCTGCCAACGTAGAGGAATAATCGGTCTTTACCATATTTTGCTACTGGCAGGTTTGGCTCGGTGGCAACAGGCACGATACCGCGGCCTTCTTTGCCGCTGCTTTCGGCTAACAGTTGTTCAAACCAATTACCAAAGGCAGACCAGACTGAATCGGTCACCACGGTTAGTTTATCAAGACCGTCAAAAGCCGCTTCAGCCATTAATGCACCCAAAACCACACCGGGATTGGCAACAATACTGTTTTCAGACTGGCATTGTTTAGCCAAGTCTTGCGTTTTCTTCAAGAAATCTTTCACATCAATGCCCAATAAAGCGGCAGGCACCAGCCCAAAAGCCGTCAATGCAGAGTTTCTTCCGCCCACCTGTGGATTGGCATTGATCACTTTAAAGAATTTCCGTTCTCTGGCCAGCACATCCAATTTGGTGCCCGGGTCGGTGATCGCAAGGAAATGATCCCCGGCTTTATCCCCAATTTTCTTTGAAACTTCATCCCAGAAGTATTGAAAGAAGGCGTTGATCTCACCAGTGGTGCCAGATTTGCTGGCAACGATATAAAGTGTTTTTTCGAGTGGCGAACGGTGGCGGGCCAGCAGCACTTCATCCGGATTGGTGGAATCCAATACACTGAGATCCAGACCGAGATTGCCTTGAAATTCAGTCTGTCCGTTAATCAGTTTCAAAACTTCAGGGGCAAGCGATGAGCCGCCCATACCCAGGAGCAATGCGTGGGTAAAGCCAGCTTTGCGGCATTCAGCCAATAAGGTTTCCAACTGCGGCAACAGGGATTCAGAATCCCAGGGGGCGCTTAACCAATCCATGCGGATGCGAATTTCGTCTTGGCCTTTAACATCTTTTGTCCACAACTCAGGATCGTGAGCATACATGCGCTTCACGAAATCTAGTTTTTCAAGTTTTGCAAGTCTTTTTTGAACCGATGCAGTAATTTTTTCAATACCAGCTATTTGTTCGAGCCTGCGTGTTTCAACACTTTCCAACAGAGAGGTGAACGCATCTGCAAAGGATTTCACACCTTCATCTTCCAACTCTTGCGTTACTACGGCCATTGAGACACCCAATTTATCCAAATGGGATAAAGCTTCTTTGTTTGAAGCCAAATCAGATGCGATGGTCACGTTGGCTTTGCCGTGATCGCCAAAAGCGGTCAACGTGGCCGGTGGCACTGTATTGACGGTGTCATCACCGATTAACTCTTCGATATAGATCACATCGCGGTAGTTGGGGTTCTTGGTGCTGGTAGAAGCCCACAACGGACGTTGTTTCTGGGCGCCCTTTTGTGCCAATTTTGCGAACCGTTCAGTCGCAAACTCTTTTAGAAACAACTCATAAGCCAGTTTGGCATTGGCGATGGCGGCTTTGCCGAGTAGCGCAGCACCTTCAACGGGAAATTTCTTGACAAGCAGATCATCCACCTTGGAATCCACACGGGAGATGAAGAACGAGGCCACCGATGCGATGGATTCAATCCTCAGTCCCTTTAAAGCTCGGTCTTCCAAGCCTGAAAGAAAGGCTTCAATCACAGCCTGGTATCGTTCTAGCGAGAAGATCAAGGTCACATTGACATTGATGCCCTCAGCGATCGTTTCGCGGATGGCGGGCAGCCCTTCGAGGGTTGCTGGAATCTTGATCATCAGGTTGGGACGGTTGACTTTCTGCCACAACCGTTTAGCCTCACGTACCGTTGAGCGCGTATCACGTGCCAGATAGGGGCTAACTTCAAGACTGACATAACCGTCTTTATGAGCAGTGCTTTCATAAAGTGGGGCGAACAAATCCGCTGCATCTTGAATATCTTTAACAGCTAATTCCCAGAAGATTTCTTCTGCATTCAACCCTGACCATGCCAGCGGTTGGAGCGCAGAATCGTAATCTGTTGATTTTGCAATTGCATTATTAAATATACTGGGGTTTGAAGTTACCCCTTTGATTTCTCCCCTTTCGATCATGCCTTTTAACGCACCGTTATCAAGCAAAGAACGTTGAATATTGTCATACCAAAGGGATTGTCCCAATTTATGAAGCGCATCGATATTGTTCACTTTGTCACCTGATTCCTTAACAACTTAATTAATAACTATTCTTTTTTACCGTTCTCTTCAAGTTTTAGTATCTTGCCAACACGCCGTCGGTGACGTTCTTCGGTGGAAAAAGTTGCCGAAGCAAAAGCTTTGACAAGTTCTCTGGCGGTTTCTGGTCCGATCACACGAGCACCTAAACAAAGCACGTTCATATTATCGTGTTCTACACCCTGACGGGCTGAATAAACATCGCTGATACTGCAGGCATAAACACCCTTAATCTTGTTGGCAGCAATACATGCGCCAACACCTGAACCGCAAATCAAAACTGCCCGTTCAGCTTGTCCGTTGATGATGGCGCGGCCAGCTTTTTCAGCGTAGTCAGGATAATCCACCGGTTCTTGATTGTAGGTACCCAGATCAATAGTTGAACATCCAGCCTCTTCAAGGGCAGCAATGACTTCATCTTTTAATGGAAATCCCGCATGGTCACATGCAACAGCGATTTGCATCCTATTTCTCCGCTTTCAAAAGTGATTTGGCAACTTCCAGCACGTTTTTCACGGTGAAACCAAATTTTTCCATCAAAATCGGCGCGGGTGCAGAAGCGCCATAACCAGTCATGGCAATGATCTTGCCATCTGAACCAGCGTATTTCTCCCAGCCCTGGGCAATACCGCATTCCACAACCAGGCGTGCTTTTACATCAGGCAACAAAACGCTGTCTTTGTAGGATTGTTCAGTTTTCTCGAACAATTCCCAACTCGGGAAGGAAACGAGCCTGACTGAATGGCCGGCATCCGCGAGTTCCTGACCGGCTTTAACGATCAAATCAACTTCTGAGCCTGAAGCCATCAAGATGATTTCTGATTTGCCCTTGCCAAGATCAGCTAGCACATAAGCACCCTTCAAGGTGCCGCTGGCTGAACCCATTACACTGCGATCCACGGTGGACAGGTTTTGACGGGATAATGCCAGCAATGTGGGTCCGTGAGAATTCTCAACAGCGGCCCGCCAGGCCTGAGCGGTTTCATTTGCATCTGCAGGACGCAGGACGGTCAGGTTCGGGATGGCGCGTAAAGCGGCCAGATGTTCTACCGGTTGATGGGTGGGGCCGTCTTCGCCCAATCCGATGCTGTCGTGAGTCATGACCCAAATGGCCTGAAGATGAGTAAATGCACCCACTCGCATTGCGCCGCGCATGTAATCGGTGAAGACTAAAAAGGTTGCTCCGAATGGAATCAAGCCTTTATGGTAGGCAATTCCATTCACCACTGCGCCCATGCCATGTTCGCGCACACCAAAGTGCAGGTAGCGCCCAATCGGATTTTCAGATTGGAAGGCGGTGGATTCTTTCAGCCAGGTATTGTTGGATGGTGTCAAATCAGCAGAACCGCCCATCAGTTCTGGTAAAACAGTCGCGAGTGCATTCAGTGTTTGACCTGAAGCCACACGTGAGGCCATGCCCTTGGCGTCTGCCGGGAATTCAGGTAAGGCTGATTCCCATCCGGCAGGTAATTTGCCGCTCATACGGCGTGTGAATTCCTTGCCTTCAACGGGATAAGCCTTGGTGTATTTATCCAGTGCAGTTTCCCAGGATAATTTGCTGGCAGCACCCTTTTCACCTGCTGTGATGAAAAACGCCTTGACATCATCTGGCACGAAGAAACGTGGTTCTTCTGGCCAGCCTAGATTTCGCTTGGCAGCATTCAATTCATCATCGCCAGGCGGTTCGCCGTGAGCTTTAGCCGTATCTTGACGATTGGGCATGCCGAATCCGATATGGGTGCGGCAGACAATCAACGACGGCCGTGGGTCCAATTTGGCGGCATTAATGGCGTTATCAATCTCTTCAACATCATTACCGTCAGCGACGTACGAGACGTGCCAGTTATAAGCTTCAAAGCGTTTGCCCCGGTCTTCTGTAAAAGAAAGTGAAGTCGACCCATCGATTGAAATTTTGTTGTCATCATAGCAATAAATAATCTTACCTAATTTTAAATGACCGGCCAAAGAAGCAGCCTCACTGGCCACACCCTCTTGCAGGTCTCCGTCAGTCACAATGCCGTAAACAAAATGGTCAACGATTTTTCCATCGGGTTTGTTGAATTCAGCAGCCAGGTGGGCTTCAGCGATGGCCATGCCTACGCCGTTTGAGAGACCCTGCCCCAACGGACCGGTGGTGGTATCAACACCTGGAGTGAAACCGTATTCAGGATGCCCAGGTGTTATGGAATCCCATTGGCGGAAGTGTTTGAGATCATCCAATGAAACCTTATAGCCAGTCAAATGAAGCATGCTGTAAAGCAGCATTGAGCCGTGTCCGCCTGAAAGGATGAAACGATCACGGTCAGCCCAATCAGGGTTTTGCGGATCGAACTTTAAATGTTTCGTCCAAATGGTAAATGCTATCGCAGCAGCCCCCATGGGCAACCCGGGATGGCCTGAATTGGCTTGCTGTACACCGTCCGCGGATAAAAATCGAAGCGTATTAATGGCTTTATTTTGAAAATCGTCGTTCATGCTGTCCTCCGTAAAATGATTTTTTAATTTTACCACCTGCATCTTGTTAAAATAGAAAAAGTATTGCCAATTTTTGTCTAGACAATCAATTTTTATTAATTCTTGATATTTAGGTAGCGGTGGAGTTCAGTTAATCACGATTCGACTGAAAGCGACATGTTTAAGGATTAGCAAAGAGGAAACCGCGGAACTTGCATGTTTATTTGAAACGATCATCTCTCACAAAACACTTCAAATGATAAAATAATAAATGCACAAAGTGAGTATCCATGTTAAAATTTTAAAGCCATACCAAGACCGGATTTGTGTTATGTGTGGCAAAAAAAGTCGTAGAAACCTGTTTCTTCTAATCCCTTGCGCCAGGACAAAGAAGAGATCCAGCCAGTCACCTTTTGCATCTCGTACTTACTCAAACAAGTTCTAACACCAGATATTCACCTTTCTCATATCAGGAGTCCATTTATGACCGCTATATACCCACCTGAACCCTTTCGCATTAAAGTCATCGAACCTATCCGGCTCATTCCTATCGAAGAACGCAAGAAAGCCCTTCAGAACAGTGGATATAACATTTTCGCATTAAAAGCTAAACATGTTTTCATCGATCTGCTGACAGACTCCGGCACGGGAGCGATGAGCTCTCATCAATGGGCTGCAATCATGGAAGGTGATGAATCCTATGCCGGTGCGAATTCCTATATAAGATTAGCAGATACGGTTGAAAAAATATTTGGTTTTCATCTATTTGTCCCTACACATCAGGGCCGGGCAGCTGAAAACATTCTAAGCGCTATTTTGGTCAAACCTGGCAATTTTGTTCCCTCAAATATGCATTTTGACACCACAGATGCAAATATCCGTGCTCGTGGCGGACGGCCAACCAATCTGGTGATCAACGATGCTTTTGACCCGAAGAATCTTCATCCCTTCAAAGGGAATATGGATATAGCCAAGCTTAAGGCATTTATTCTTGAAACGGGTATTGAGAATATCCCCCTCGGAATGATTACAGTCACAAACAATGCCGGTGGCGGTCAACCAGTTTCAATGGAAAACATAAAAGCAGTTGCAGAGACATACCACTCCTTTGGAATTCCGTTTTACATCGATGCGGCAAGGTATGCCGAGAACTGCTATTTTATAAAATTACGTGAACCAGGCTACGAAAATAAATCCACATTGGAAATTGCCAGAGAAATGTTCTCTTATGCCGACGGTTTTTGTATGAGCGCAAAAAAAGATGCCATTGTTAACATAGGCGGATTGCTTGCGACAAAAGATGAATTAATTTTTCAAAAAATTAAAAATGAGCTCATTTTACGCGAAGGCTTTCCCACATATGGCGGATTGGCTGGTCGTGATTTGGATGCCATGGCTGTCGGGCTCTTTGAAGGCCTTGATGAAGAATATCTTCATTACCGGCTTGGACAAACAGCCTATTTAGCCAACACGCTAAAGGATGCAGGCATTCCCATCATCGAACCCCCCGGAGGACATGCCATCTTCATTGATGCCGGATCATTGTTACCGCATATCCCACACCATGAATTTCCAGGCCAATCCTTGACCAACGAGCTCTATCTTCAAGGTGGAATCCGTGGTTGTGAAATTGGTTCAGTGATGTTTGCAGTTCCCAACCCTGTTACCGGCGAGATCAATTATCCCAAGTTGGAAATGGTGCGACTTGCGATTCCGCGGCGCGTTTATACGCAATCACACCTTGATTATGTTGCCGCTATTATTATCAATATTGCTGAGAAGGCAAATACATTAAAGGGATATAAGATTACTTATGCCCCGGAATTGCTCAGACATTTTACTGCCCGATTTGAACCTTTATAGCATAAACACTAACTTTGTGATCTATACAAAAAAGGGCTGCTGTTTTATGGCAGCCCTTTTTTGTTTATCTCTTCCCACCATCCCAAACGATGAATGGCATATTTACGACCACACCTGACTTGGTCGTGGTTAGTTTTCCATCCGTTTCAGCTTGAAGAATTTCTGACTCGGACATGAATTCAACTGCCTTTTCACCATCTACCCATTTAGTCAAAATGATCTGGCGTAGGGGTGTGTAGCCTTCAGTACCAGGGGGATTATTGAATACATCCGGTTGAAAACCCAATGGTCCCTTGCCAGAAACGCCATTTTCAAATACGTATACATTTGCTAAAGCAGATTCAGGTACATCGGCCAATGAAGGCACATAAATAACCGGCGATTGCATCATATTGGTCAACGCTTCAGCGATCCCAGGGTCAGAAGCTTCTGTATGGGTGAAGTAAATCTCTTTACCCTCGGCATAGGCTAATCCTGCTGGAACTTGTGCAAAGGTGCCTGTGCCCTGCGGTTGTGAACTACAAGCCGCCAATAAAATGGATAAACCAAATATGGAAAAGATTATTACCTTGGTACGTTTTGATTTGAACATTAGTAAACTCCATTATCTAATGAATGACTAAATTTTCTTTTTTCGCAACCGAAGGCTGTTGGTAACCACGAATACGCTGCTGAATGCCATTGCACCTGCTGCTAAGACCGGCACCAGATATCCTAATGCCGCTGCAGGGATTAGGATGATATTGTAGATAAACGCCCAGAATAGATTTTGTTTGATGGTGGTCATGGTAGCCCGAGAGAGTTGAATAGCTCTTACTGCACCTCTAAGATCACCGCTAATCAACACCACTGGAGCTGAGGCCATAGCGACATCTGCACCGGTGCCAATGGCAATACCCACATCCGCTTGAGCGAGAGCAGGCGCATCGTTTACACCATCACCAACCATGGCGGTCACATATCCTTGCGCCTGAAGTTTCTTGACTTCAGCAGCCTTGTCGCCTGGCAGCACTTCTGCAAATACCTGGTCGATACCAACCTGCTTGGCAATGGCTTGGGCAGTCTGCTGGTTGTCTCCGGTCAACATGGCCACTTTAATGCCCATCTTATGAAACTGTTGAATCGCCTCGATAGAGCCTTCTTTAACCGTATCTGCAATGGCGATTGCTCCAGAGACTTCACTATTGACGGCGACTAAAACAGTGGTTTTTCCTTCACTTTGCAACCGTGAAACATCTGAATCATACGCACTAGTATCAAACTTACGTTCTGACATCATACGAGGACTGCCAACCAACAGCTGCAAACCATCTACCTGAGCTTCGACCCCATGACCAGCAGTGGCAATAAACCCCTGCGGCTCAGAGAGCTTCTGGTCTCGGTTTCCAGCTTCTGCGACGACGGCTTCACCCAATGGATGTTCTGACCCTTTTTCTACAGAAGCTGCCATACGTAAAATATCATTTTCATTAAATCGATTGTTTTTGACTATGATATCTGTAACCGATGGCTGACCTTTGGTTATGGTTCCGGTTTTATCCAGAACGACCATTTTCACATTTCCGGCGCGTTCAAGCGCTTCTGAAGTTTTGAGCAGCACACCCATTTCTGCGCCTCGGCCAGTCCCCACCATTACCGCTGTGGGGGTTGCCAAACCCATGGCACAAGGGCAAGCAATCACAAGCACAGCCACCATTACGATCAATGCGCGTGTAAACACACTTACATCAGAATTGATTGCCAGGGGTGGTCCGAATAACATCCAGGCAAAAAATGTCAATAAAGCTATACCGATTACTGCCGGCACAAAATAGTTTGAGATACGATCCACCAATTTTTGAATAGGTGCCTTGGACCCTTGGGCTTCTTCGACCAGACGGATAATCTGCGCCAGGGCAGTTTCTTTACCAATTTTTGTGGCTTCAAATTTGATCATGCCCAGTTTATTTAGGGTTGCACCTATGACAGCCACGCCAGGACCTTTTTCAACTGGCATGGATTCACCGGTTAACATAGATTCATCTACTGAAGAACGCCCTTCAACAACCACACCATCCACCGGGATCTTCTCTCCAGGTCTCACGATGATTAGATCACCCACCTGCACATCCTCAACAGGAACTTCCATTTCTTGCCCTGCTCGGATAATGCGGGCACTTTTTGCACGCAACCCCATAAGCTTTTTGATGGCTTCGCTGGTGCGTCCCTTGGCTTTCACTTCCAACAACTTGCCTAACTTGATTAAAACAATTATCACAGCGGCTGTTTCGAAGTATACATGCCCAGACAGAAGCCCAAAGGTTACAGGTAGTGAATAGAGAAACGCAGCGGAAGTACCAAGTGCCACGAGCACATCCATGTTGGCTGATCCGTTGCGCAGCGATTTGTAAGCACCAACATAATACTGCCAGCTAACGTAGAACTGAACCGGAAGCGCGAGAACAAGCATGACCCATTTGATCCAGGTTGAGTGTGATACTTGCATCGGAAGCAAGCCAAAATCCCCCGACATCGCTAAAATGAAGAGAGGGACGGTGAAAACCAATCCTATCGTCAATAGTCGTTTCTGTTGGTCGATTTCTTTCTGCCGTGCCAAGGCTTCTGCATCCTCTGTATCGCCACCTGATGAAAGAGCTTCAAAACCTGCTGCAGAAATTGCTCGGCGCAGGTCGGTCTGACTGACCAAGGTGGGGATATAACGCAATTGGACTTTCTCAGTCGTGAAACTAACATGCACATCACTCACACCTTCAATTGATGAAAGTGCTTTTTCCAAGCGGCGTGCATCATTATCATCACTCATACGTTTGATTAATAAATCTGCTTCACCTACAGCAATACCATAGCCTGCATGTTGCACACGCGCCACCAGGTCCGTCAATGTTGTAACGAGTGGATCATATTCCACCGTTGCTCTTTCGCTTGAAAGGTTCACTAGTGCGGATTGAACGGCTTTATCTTTTTTTAAGCTTCGCTCCACCGTGGCAACACAGTTAGCACAGGTCATGCCGGTGATCGGCAAGATCACTTGCTTGATTTCAGTCATTTTGGCTTTCTTGAACGAAGGTTATTTCTTTACCGGATAATTAATTTCAGCCAATAAATCTTCAATGGATTCGGGTGTAGCGGGAGCGCCATAATCCACGATTACTTCTTTGGTGGCAGCATCCGCTGAAACAGTATTGACACCTTCCATTTCGCTTAGTTCGCTCTGGATGGTGTGTACACAGTGACTGCAATTAATTCCTGGTACGGAATATTTTACTGTTGTCATTTTCATCTCCTGATCATAATTTGCCGGCGTGTTCATAGATTTCTGCAATTTCTTTCATTACACGTTCCCGTTCCTTTGGGTCGTCACCGCGGATGGCGGTGATCACGCAGGAATTCAAGTGCTCATCCAGGATTTGGGTGGTCACCTTGTTTAATGCAGCCTGAACAGCCTGAATTTGACGGATCACATCTATGCAATATTCCCCGTTTTCAACCATGCGAGTCACACCTTTGATGTGCCCTTCAATTGTCTTCAATCTCAATACACTGGATTCATGCTTCATGGTTCTCCTTAACCCACCCCCTATGGGGAGGGGTACTAATAATATAGCAATATGAGTCCGATTTGTCAAGTTACTATTATGAACCTTTACATGATTTATATTGACAGGTACCCAAAAAAACCACATACTATATCTGTTATGAGTAAAAATAATTTACCTTTATCCAATCAAACTATCCTCATTACTGGCAGCGCGAGACGCCTCGGCAAAGTCATGGCGCTGGCGGCTGCCCGCAGCGGTGCAGATGTAATCTTGCATCATGCCCACTCTCCTGCTGACGTGGAGGGTGTGGCTGCTCAAATTCGCAGCCTTGGAAGAAAAGCCTGGGTTCTTGAAGCTGATCTCAATGACATTGAACCAACCCAAAAATTGATGCAATCCGCTTTTTCTCTCGCACCGTTGAACGCCTTAATCAATAATGCTGCCATATTTAAATCTTTAGACTTTGCACACACCTCAATTACTGATTTTTCGGAGCATCTTCAAATCAATCTCACTGCACCGTTTCTCCTCAGCCAGGCTTTTGCCGCACAATATCAGGGTAAGCAAGCGGGCAGAATCATCAATATGCTGGATTGGCGTGCACTGCGACCCGGCAAGGATCATTTTCCGTACACCATCAGCAAGTCAGCACTGGCCGCCATGACCAGTTCCATGGCGCTTTCATTGGCACCAGGCATCATCGTTAACGGCATCGCGCTCGGGGCCATTTTACCCCCCGGTGATGAAGGTTTTTCGCCGTCTTTGATCAAGCATGTGCCCATGCAGCGCTGGTCTAAACTCGAAGAACTGGAAGATTTAATAATCTGGCTGTTGTCAGCACCTGAGTATATAACCGGCGAGATCATCCATTTGGATGGTGGTCGACATCTTGTTTAATTGGATAGGGAGTTTGGATGGATAAAATATTGATCAAAGATTTACTGATTCGCGGCGTGATCGGGATTTCTGAACGAGAACGTGAACAACCCCAGGATATTCTCGTCAACATTGAAATCTCTGCTGATATATCCGCTGCTGGCAAATCGGATAACGTAGAAGATTCAGTGAATTACCGCACCATCGCCAAGAAAGTTCTGGCGCATACCGAAACGATCAAGCGCTACACCGTAGAAGCCCTCGCTGAGGACATTGCCAAACTTTGCCTCGATGATAAAAAAGTACAGTCCGTTCTGGTGCGTGTCGAAAAACCCGGTGCCGTTCGTTTCTCCCAGTCGGTTGGCGTGGAAATTATCCGAAAGCAATAGACAAATGAACGAAGCTTATGTGCTGCTTGGTTCCAATATAGAACCAGAGAAAAATATTCTTCTGGCGCTTTCTTATTTGGAGCAGAATTTTTTGGTTTACGATGTTTCACATACCTGGCAGACCAAACCGGTCGGCAGCGATGCCGCAGATTTCTTGAACACCGCCGTCATGATTGAAACGGAGCTGGATGCTTATACCCTAAAAGAACGATGCCTCTGCCATATTGAAGAACAGTTAGGACGCGTAAGGCAAAAAGACAAAAATGCCCCCCGCACGATTGATCTGGATATCATAGTTTTTAATGGTGAAGTATTGGATTACAACCTCTACCGTTATGCACATTTAATTCTGCCATTTGCAGAATTGCTGCCGGATTATATAGATCCTGAAACTGATAAAACACTGCTTGAATTGGCAGAAGAACACATCAAGCTTAATACGGCCAAAAAATTAAAACATTTAGCTCCACCTGTTTAGAAACTTTATTTCTTGCGACCAAATAATCCCCTGATAACTTGTTTCAACGGTTCAACTCTTACTGGATTCAAATTTAAAGAGTCAAGCTGTTCAAAAGCTTCTGCATAAAGCTGTTCGAACTTCTGGCTGGTTTTCTGTGCGCAGCCTTCTTGCTCCAGCAGTTTTGCTAATCTCAGAGCATCAATTTCTGAAACTGATGATAATGATTTCCATTGTAGAAAAAATTCTTTCTGATTTTGAATTCCTAAAAGTACCGGATAGGTTTTCTTTTTTGTAGTCAGATCGGTGAGCGTGGATTTTCCAGTCTGTTGGTCATTACCCCAAATGCCAAGCCAGTCATCCTGTACCTGAAAAGCGGCTCCTATCATATTGCCGAAATCCATGAGTGCAAGCCATTGTGACGCTTCTGCCAAACTAATCAAAGAGCCCAACCCCAGACAAGCAGCCAACAAAGCCCCTGTTTTTCCTTCAACCATCTGCCAGTAAAGTTCGATGGGCAGATCATTTTGATCTTCGAAAGCGATATCCAGATATTGACCGCGAGTCAGTTTCAGACAGGCAGATTGTAGCAAATTTATTGCCTGAATAATCACCGCCGGTTTTAAATCAGACTGCAATCGAAATAGCGCGAGTTGAGCAGTGGTCAGCATGGCATCACCGGCATTGATAGCATGCGCTTTTCCCCACTTGACCCACACGGTATGTCTTCCACGCCGGGTCTCGCTCTGGTCTTGAATATCATCGTGGATGAGTGAGAAATTGTGCACCAATTCTACTGCTGCGGCAGCCGGCAAAGCTTTATGCCAATCACCACCGCAAGCATGACAGGCCAATAAAACCAGCAACGGACGAATGCGTTTGCCCTGTGCGTCTGGACCGCATTTATCCCCTTGCCAGCCAAGTTGATAATGCAACATTGAAGTATATTCTGCTGGATAGTCTTTTAGCAATTGGTCTAAGCGGTTATGCAGTTCACTGTCAATTGCAGATTGCAACTCTGTAATATCGATCTTATCTGTCATTCAAATGAGCCTTAATAATCGGTGTTTGCTTCAATTGCTCAATGGTTCCTGCCCCCACTGCGAACATTGCTATACGTAGTTCGAGATTTAATTCATCGATTAGATTAACCACTTCTTCGCTGGATTTCGTTGCTGCTTTTAAAAAGCCGCCTGCAATCCCGCCCATAGAAGCACCCAATGCCAGGCTTTTGGCGATATCCAGACCCTTGCGCAGCCCACCTGAAGCGATCACTGGAACGTTTGGTAGCGCTTGACAAACTTCTTTAACAGCTTCAGCTGTTGGCATGCCCCAATCATTAAAATGAGAACTGATGCGGATGCGTGCCTCAGAAGAATTTCGGTGTTTTTCGACCTCAGACCATGAGGTGCCGCCAGCGCCAGCGATATCGATGCAGCTTACGCCTGCATCCACCAGCCGCCTCGCTGCTAGTGCATTGATGCCCCATCCAACTTCTTTGGCAATCACAGGCACACTACTAGTCTTGCATATTTCAGTAATTTTCTTTAACAGACCGGCAAAATTTGTTTGTCCTTCAGGCTGCAACGCTTCTTGTAGTGAATTGAGGTGCAGGATCAAAGCATCCGCTTCAGCCATCTCAACCACTCGTTTACATTCATCCACCCCGAAGCCATAGTTGAGTTGAATCGCGCCGAGGTTGGCATAAACAGGAATGGATGGCGCCCATTTTCTTAATTGATAAGTTTTAGCAGCTTCAATTGAATCCAACCCCGCCCTGCCTGAACCCAGTGCTAATGCGATCCCGCGCAATTGAGCTGCTTTGGCCAGATTGCGGTTAATTATTAAACCATCAGCTGTTCCACCGGTCATGGAAGATATGAGGATCGGTGATTGCACCGTTTTGCCTAGAAAATCACTTTCTGTTGAAATGCATTGAAAATCAATTTCGGGCAGCGGATTATGGTTAAAGTGAAAATGATCAAACCCCGTTACAATTCCAGATTGTACGTTTTTATTCAGGCTTATTTCTATATGATCTTGTTTTCGACTTTTTGTCAGCCGCGGATAATCTTCCATTATTCCTCACTTCTTGCTTTGAGTATACCAAAACAATGCTTATTCTTTTTCCAAAATACCAAAAAATAGGGATTATAATCACACCTAAACTACAAAATAAGTGTTTTGTAGATATGAATGAAATTTTGTAAAAAAACAGTCCTTGACAGAAACATAAGGATTGTTACAATTTTCCAATCTAATAACACAACTACCGCCAGGAGGCTTTTAAGATGAGTGAAACACTAAAAAAAGTTACAGAAGTCATCGTTGATGTTTTGAAAGTGGACTCTAAGGAAGTTAAGGAAGAGACACGATTCGTCGAAGATTTAAAAGCTGACTCCATGGATCAATTCTTTTTGATCGACGGTTTCTGCGAAAAATTTGACATTAACATCAATGACGAAGATGCAAGAAATATTAAAACAGTTGCAGACGCAGTAAGCTACATCGACAGCCACCAAAAATAATTTTTTGTCTCCTGGTGCGCTCTCTACACCTCAATATGGTATTAAAAAGTAATTAAGCCCGGAATCTCTTCAGGATATCGGGCTATTTTTACGCCAATAGTCTGAAGTGCTTGAATCTTGCTTTGTGCCGTCCCGGATGTGCCTTCGATCAGCGCACCAGCATGCCCCATACGTTTGCCTGGAGGCGCCGAGATACCCGCGATGAACGCCACCACTGGTTTAGTCATATCTGACGATATATATGACGCTGCTTTTTCTTCATCATTGCCGCCGATTTCGCCAATCATCACTACGGCATCCGTTCTGGCATCCGCTTCAAAAAGCTCCAGACAATCTACAAAATTCATACCCTTGACCGGATCACCGCCAATGCCCACACAAGTAGAGACCCCCATGCCACTTTGTTTTAGTGCATAAAGCACTTCATAGGTCAATGTTCCAGAACGTGAAATCACACCAATGTTTCCTGAAGTGACAATACTGCCTGGAATAATGCCGACTTTGGCTTCATCAGGCGTAAGCAATCCCGGACAATTCGGTCCGATCAAACGCGTACGTCGAGAAGATAGATACTGCTTCACCCGCATCATATCTTGAATGGGCGCACCTTCTGTAATGCACACCACCAAAGGAATTTCTGCGTCGACGGCTTCAAAAATCGCATCTCCGACGAACCGGGCAGGCACAAAAATGACGCTGGCGTTAGCGCCAGTAACTTCAACAGCGGTCTGTACAGAATCAAATACGGGTACTTTTCCGTTTAAAACCCATTCGCCGCCTTTACCAGGGGTGACCCCTGCCACAATATTGGTTGTGTAGTTCAACATCTGCTCGGTATGGAATAAACCTTCGTTTCCGGTAATGCCTTGCACCAAAAGGCGAGTCTCTTTGTTAACTAAAATGCTCATGCATTTCCCTCCGCGGCTTTGCGCACTGCGATAGTGGCGGCTTCATGCAAACTCTTGGCAGGGATCAGATCCGTGCCTTGCAGCAGCCGCAAACCCTCTTCGTCGTTCGTTCCGACCAGCCTAACCACAATTGGAATTTTGGTGTGTATTTCTTTAAAGGCACTCAAGATGCCTTTGGCTACCTCATCACAACGGGTAATTCCGCCAAACACATTAATTAGAATGGCTTTTACTTTTTCATCCTCCAGGATTAAACGCAGCGAATCTTCCACTTTTTTGGCATTCGCGCCGCCGCCAATGTCAAGGAAATTTGCAGCTTCACCACCTAGTTCCTTGATGATATCCATGGTTGCCATAGCCAGGCCAGCTCCATTTACCAGACAACCGATGTTGCCGTCCATTTTTATAAAAGAAACGCCAATCTTGCGGCCTTGAATTTCTGTGGGGGGCTCGGCATTTATATCTCGAAAATCAGAGAGATTGGGGTGTCTGAAGAGCGCGTTGTCATCCAATACTATCTTGGCATCCAGGGCAGATAAACGTTTTTCTGATGTAATAACCAAAGGGTTTATCTCAACAAGTGTAGCGTCACAATCCACGTATACTTTCCAAAGCTGGTTGATGATGGTGCTAAATTCCTGCCAATAGGCCCGATCCAGATCAATATTGATTGCCACATCACGAAGTTGATAATCGCGCAGCCCCAACAAAGGATCAATCACTCGTTTGACTATTTTTTCGGGATTACCTCGTGATACTTCCTCGATATCCATACCCCCAAAACTGGAAGCCATTAGTAATGGTTTTTGAGAATTACGGTCATTGGCGATGCTTAAGTATATTTCTTTGTCAATTGAGACCATTTCGTCCACTAATACCTTGCGGACGGGTAAACCGTTGATCTCTTTTCCTAAAATTTGACCAGCGTACGCCTCAGCTTCTTCGATGGTTTTGGCAACTCGCACTCCCCCAGCCTTGCCTCTACCTCCAGAAAGCACCTGGGCCTTGATAACCACGCGGCCACCTAGCTCTTCACAGATTTGTTTAATTTCGGCTACCGATTCAGCGATTCTCCCATTGGGAACGGGAATACCATACATTGTGAACAATATCTTCGATTGGTATTCTTGAAGTTTCATCAAGCCACCTTTGTAGCAATATTCACTATCATAAGAATTATACACTCGCACAAAAAATCAAAACAGCCCGGATATAAAACCGGGCTGTCAATTTTACGTCCACTCTTCGTTATTCTTTCAGGAAGTTTTCAAGTGCTTCTTTGCTGATGCGGTAAGACTCACCAATTTTCTTGGCTTTCAATCCACCTGAGGTGATGGCCGCAATGACATCTGCTTCTGCAACCTTAAGAACATTAGCCGCTTCAGCAGTGGTCATCACTGATGGGATGGCAGCGGCTGCAGCCACGTTAGCTGACCCAACTTGAGGCTGGTTCTGCCCAATTCCTGCAAGGGATTGCGAGAGCACATTGCCAATTCCAAGCCCTGCGCCAATACCAGCAGTTAAGCCAGCGCCACCACCAGGATTATTGGCTGCTTCGCGCATAGCATCGGAGGCTTGCAATTGTGCGTAAGTAGCCATATCCAACATACCCATGGCACGCAGCTCTTCTGCAGATTTCTCTGAGGGTTTCAAACTGCCAATATAGAAAGATTTGAGCAAACATCCCAGAGCAGCGAAGTCATCTTGCGCTTTGGCCCGGATGCCAGCACCCAGCTCTTCAGTTAAAGAAATTAATTCAAAGACATTCTTTTTCTCACCGGTGGTTGAAAGAATATCCTGAAGTTTAGAGAGGAGCATGATTCTGAAGCGTCCTTCAATTTCTGAAAGCTGGTAAGAACTCTTTGCACCCATGATTTGGGTCACAAATTGCTGCGGATCAGAGATATTGAAGCTGTAAGTACCATATCCAGTCAATAGAGCAACGCCCAAACCAACACCGGCATTCTTGACCATAATGGGTTGAGCGGTGCCCCACTTGCGATCGGGGAACTCTTTGGTCGAAACAAAATAAACTTCCGCGGTAAAGGGTGTTCGGTCATTAAAAGCTTTGCCAATAAAATCGGTCAACAGCGGAATATTTGCGGTAACAATGGTGTGACGGCCAGGGCCAAAAGAATCGAGAGCCTGACCATCACGCATAAAGACAACACGTTGTGATTCGCGGACAATTACCTGAGAACCAATACGCAGATCACATATACCGGTTTCAGGAAAACGATGAACCAATTCATCATTCATCTCGTTAGGATATTCAACTACATCAAAAATTCTTGCCATCAGATCTCTCCCATAGAAAATAGATTATTTAGATTATTGCCCGAGTTTCAGCAGTTCAGAACGCTGATTGAAAGCATCCACACAATCCTGAGCTTTTTGGTTGAGATTACGAATTGCAGCTGGCAACCCATCAGTTCCTATTGAGGCTTCAAGATTATCAATCGCATTGGCAATATCATCACCCATAGTTACCAGTGCCAGGTCGTATTGGTACATCTTTTCTAACTCTGCTTCATTAATTTTTGTAGATTCGAAAAAGCTGGAATAACCATAAGCTGCATTACGTACCCTATCGATGAATTGACGCAGTCTGGTTGATGCAATCTCGATTTCATCCAGAACATCAAGCTGACCGGCGTTGACCAAATCTCTTTGGATGCTTGATATTCTTGTCCACTGGGTCTGGAATTTATCAGAAATAGTTTCACGCAATAACTTGTCAGCATTTCTGCGATCCACGCGCTCAATATATCCCTTGAACCCTGGAATCTTGGCAAATAATTTCTTGATGACATCTTGTTGAGATGTTACCCGATCAAACAAATCGCTCACAGTATCCTCCGTTTGCACATAATTAGCAATTCTTTATGATTATAGTGTTTTTTCTTATCTCTTACAATTTATTTTACGGTTTAATAAATATATTGATTCGAAATTCTTATTAATCTTTTATTAGAAAGAAAAATATTTCAGTCTGCAAGTTTTTTGTTAAGTGATTGATAGGATATTTTCTATTTTCGATGTATATAATCTTAATAATTAGTAAACTTAACGAAAGGAGAGACCCTATGTTATTTGCACCGAAAGAAAAAGGACAAGGTTTAATTGAATACGCATTGATTCTCGTTTTGATTGCAGTGGTTGTTATTGTTGTCCTTCGCTTACTTGGACCTCAAATTGGTGATGTATTCAGCAAGATAAACAATTCATTATCAGCCGCTCCAAACTAAAAATGTCACGATCACAATCATCTGTTAAGTAGCTGTAATGTAAAAAGGATTGTAAACGAGTCTCATAATACTATAATTAAAATATAGTTTTTTATTATTATGAAAGGAGATATAACATGTTATTCGCCCCGAAAGAAAAAGGCCAAGGTTTAATTGAATACGCATTGATTCTTGTTTTGATTGCTGTAGTTGTAATTGTTGTCCTTCGTTTGCTCGGACCTCAAATCGGAAATGTCTTCAGCAAAATCAACAACTCTTTGTCAGCAGTCTAGTTTTTTCACCATTACAAGCATTCAGAAAGGCTCTGTTAACAGAGCCTTTCTTATTTGTAAGCCATAAATCACCCAAAAATTGAGTAAAAATTTAGTAAATGCAGATGTAATAGCCGTATAATTAACATGATATTAATTAGGAATAAAGGATAAGTAGGAGGATTCAATGGCTGCAGGCAAAAAACGTAGAAGTAACATTTTGATAATCATTATTTTGATCATAGCGGTCGGTGCAGTCCTTGCGTACTTAGCACTGACTAACAACCCCGGGTTATTAGGCGGAACACCTGCTGCCAACCAAACCGAACCTACTGCAACACCTTACGTTGATTTAGTCGACATCGTAATCGCGTCACAAACCATCCAACGCGGAACGTTAATTAACAGTGACATGATCACCACCATAAAATATCCTCGTTCTCAAATGGCTGAAGGTGTTTTCTTCGGAAGCATTGATGAAGTTGTCGGCCAAAAAGCCAAGATCGATATCGAACCCACAGTTCCTTTAACTTTGAACATGATTATGGCCGAAGAAGGTGGTTCGCTTGCTTCCTTCGATATTCCAGATGGTATGACAGCTTTTTCAATACCCGTTAGCCCAGAAACCAGTGTCTCTTTCGCCCCTCAAAAAGGCGACCATGTGATGGTGGTAGGCTGCATGTTATTGACCGACCTGGATCCAGATTACCAGACTCGTTTGCCAAACAATACAAATTCCACCTTTGCTCCTCCAGGTTCCGCATCTTATACTGCTGATAAAGCCGTAATTACTGAATACGGTATGACAAATGCACTAACAGTTGAAGCAATTGCCGCTGGTTCTTTGAATTATTATGGTCGCTATGAACTGGATGCAAGCACTAATACATTCATCTATGTTTCAGCCTCTGAAGCGCAGCGCCCGCGTCTGGTTTGCCAAACCATCATTCAAGACGCACCTATTCTCAAAGTTGGCATGTTTACTGGCGACGTGACCACTCAACCAGTCGCTGCTCCGACCGCCATCCCAGAATCTGTTGAGCCTACCCCTGTGGTTGGAACCTCCTATGCTGATTATGAAGGTTCAGTAACTTTGATCTTAACCCCTCAAGATACCTTGATCCTTAATTACTTACTGTTGTCAGGCACAAAGCTTTCACTGGCATTGCGTAGCGCAGGCGATGCAGGAGTGATTGTGACAGATCCGGTGACCTTGCAATATGTGATGGATCAGAAAAATATCATTTCACCAGCGAAACTTCCATATAACGTCGAACCCAGAGTTGACACGCTTGTCTACCCCGGTTTTAATGACTATATCTTAATTCAACCTTAGCACAGGAAGCTGATCATTGAATAACCGGAGTCGTAATGGCATCGCAAGAAAAAATTAACGTTGTGGTGGTTGATGATATTGATGAATCGCGAGAAATGATCTTGCGAATGCTTCAATTTGATTCATCCATTGAAGTCGTTGGCACTGGAAGAACCGGGATTGAAGCCATTGAATCCGCACAGAAATTGAAGCCTGATGTGATTGTGATGGATATCAACATGCCAGATATGGATGGTATCACAGCCACCGAAGCAATTCGCAAAAAAGTGCCTTATATTCAAATTGTGGTGTTATCAGTTCAAAATGATGCTAATTACATGCGCAAAGCCATGCTGGCTGGCGCACGCGACTTTTTAACCAAACCACCGATGATTGATGAGTTAACCGCAGCAATTCGGCGCGCTGGTGACCTGGCTCATGAAGAAAAACTAAAACAAACACCTATTTTTCAACCGAACGCAATGACCGGACCTTTATCACCGCAGATGATGATGCGTATGCCCCAGATGACCATGGGGAAAATAATCTGCGTCTACAGTCCCAAGGGTGGTGCTGGATGTACGACTGTTGCCACCAACCTGAGTGTTGGACTAAAAACACTAGACAATAAAGTAGCCATTGTGGATGCAAACCTGCTTTATGGCAATGTGGCTGTCTTTTTGAATGAGCATGGAAAAAATTCCATTCTGGATTTGGTTGATCGGGCTAACGACCTTGACCCTGAAATTATTGAGGATGTCATGGTTGAAAATAAATTAACCGGCCTTCACATGATGCCTGCCCCAAAAGACCCAGACTTAAACGACGTTCATAAAGGCGAACCAGTTTCAAAGGTTTTATCCTACCTACGACAAATTTTCAACTATATCATTATCGATACCACATCATATCTGACTGAAGTTGTTCAAGCCTGCCTCGATAGTGCAGATTATATTGTTTTACTGACAACACAAGATATTCCTTCCATTAAAACCACCAACCAATTCCTGACTTTGGCTGATGCATCAGGTATCTCAAGGGAAAAAATCCTCTTTGTAATGAATCGTTACGATAAACGCATCGCCATTTCGCCTGAACGCGTTGGTGAAAGTTTAAAACAACCTGTTCTGGTCGCTATACCATTTGAAGAACGAATAATTACCAGCGCCATGAACAGAGGGGTGCCATTTATGGTCGACAATAAAACTGCTCCAGCAGGTAAGGCGATTATTTCTCTCATAGAAGTAATTCGCTCAAGAATTCAGAAAGACCAAGAAAACCCCTCGCTCTAATTAGGTCTGAGGAGACCAGGTAAATGTCAATCTTAAAAAGAATTCAATCCGGTGAAAATCAAAACGCTTCCAATCAAGTTGGAAGTTCGTCTACCTCTTCACCTTCTTCACCAATGCAAGTGAGAAAACCACTTGTCCCACCCGGCCAATCCGCCATGGATACGTACCAGGATCTTAAAGGCAGGGTACAGAGCAAATTATTGTCTGAACTTGATCCAAGTGTGGATGTTACCGAAATAAATGAAGTTCGGAAAACCATCCAGAACCTTTTTGATCAAATTTTGGTTGAAGAAAATTTTGTATTATCACGAACTGAAAAAACCAGATTGTTTGATCAAATCGTCGCCGAGATTCTGGGTCTTGGTCCACTTCAGCCGTTACTAGAAGATGACACGATTACTGAGATCATGGTCAACGGTGCCAAAGACATTTATGTTGAACGTCGAGGCAAGCTGCAACGTGTACCGTTAACTTTTGAAAGCAATGAACACGTCATGCGAATTATAGAAAGAATTGTTGCTCCGCTTGGCCGTCGTATTGATGAATCCAGTCCATATGTAGATGCCCGCCTTCCAGATGGCTCTCGTGTGAATGCAGTCATCCCTCCGATTTCGTTGATCGGACCAATTCTCACAATTCGTAAATTCTCCAAAAACCCCTTTACTGTGGATCAGTTGATCCAATTTGGATCGTTGACCACAGAAGCCCTGCAATTCCTGGATGCTGCAGTAAAATCCAGAATCAATATTGTTATTTCTGGCGGCACGGGTTCTGGCAAGACCACCTTGCTGAATGTGCTCTCCAGCTTCATTCCAACTGATGAACGTATTCTAACCATTGAAAATGCTGCTGAACTGCAATTAAGGCAGGAACATGTCATTACCCTTGAATCACGCCCGCCAAACATTGAAGGTAAGGGTGAGATTACCATCCGCGATTTGGTCGTCAATGCTTTGCGTATGCGCCCTGACCGGATTATCGTAGGCGAAATTCGCGATGAAGCCGCCATTGACATGCTGCAGGCTATGAACACCGGTCATGATGGTTCCATGACTACACTGCACTCAAATAGTCCACGCGATACGCTGTCACGTCTTGAAACCATGGTCATGATGGCTGGCATGGATATCCCCATGCGCGCCATCCGCGAGCAGGTAAGTTCGGCTATTGATCTTGTGGTTCATCAAGAGCGTATGCGTGATGGAACACGTAAAGTGGTCAATATCACTGAAGTCACCGGCATGGAAGGCGACGTTATTACCATGACCGACGTCTTTGTCTACGAACAATTAGGCTATGAGAATAATAAAGTGATTGGCCGTATGCGACCTACAGGACTGCGTCCTAAATTTATGGAAAAAATCGAAGCTTCCGGTATCCATCTTCCGCCAAGTGTTTTTGGCATCGGAACTCACAGGTAATAGGAATCGATTATGAACCCTGTCATAATTCTTTGGGCTGGTGGTGCACTTGTACTTATCCTTACTGTGGTAGGTATTGTTGTATCTATAAGCAGCAGACGATCCACTGAAGAAGAACGTCTGGGAGAATACGTTGAGCCGGAGAAAGAAGCGTTTGCGCCAAAGAGAGAAGCCTCCACTCCGGTAACAGAATGGTTAACCAAAAGAGTCGAAAAATCGAGTTATGGCGATAAACTAGGAAAAGAATTAGCTCAAGCTGATCTCAAGCTTAAACCAGGTGAATTTGTTGCCTTAATGGTGATTTTTGCTTTCATCGTTGCCTTAGTAGGGTGGTTTATTGGTTCTCAGAGCATTATTCTAGCTGGCGTGGGTGCCATTGTTGGTGCTTTCTTACCGAAAATTTATGTTGGTGCAGCTAAAAAGAAACGGTTAATTAAATTTAACGATCAACTGGGTGACATGCTTGGATTGATGGTAAACGGGCTGCGTGCAGGCTATTCGGTCATGCAGGCTATGGAATCTGTCAGCCGCGAACTACCCTCCCCTATATGTGATGAATTTCGCAGGGTTGTTCAAGAAATCCAATTAGGTGTCACCACCGAAAAAGCACTTGACAACCTACTCAGACGCATCCCCAGCGATGACCTGGATCTGGTGATCACAGCCATGAACGTTCAGCGCGAGGTCGGTGGCAATTTAGCCGAAATCCTGGATACCATTTCACATACCATTCGTGAACGTATCCGTCTCAAAGGTGAAATCAGAGTACTAACCGCTCAGATGGATGTTTCTGCAACCATCCTCGCAGTGTTGCCCGTCGCTGTGATTGTTTTCTTATACATCATTAATAGAGAATACATAGAACTGCTCTGGTCTGAAGAATCTAATTCTGGCCCAATCCCCTGCGGCTATACTGCTATCGGACTGGCAGTAATTCTTATTGTTTCAGGTTATTTCACAATCAAGAAAATGGGAAATATCGAAGTATGATTCCGATTCTCGTTTTAATTGGATTAATCATCATCATTGCCGTGGCTTTGATTGTTATTGGCTTGCGTAATCCACAAACAGTTAATGACCGATTGTTGGAAGAACGCCTCGAAGAATTCAGCCGAACGGGTGAGCAAGTTGATCTTGAAAAGCTGGAGATGTCGCAACCGTTTACTGAACGCGTAATTTATCCGTTGGCTAGAAAATTGGGCGAAATTACTATCAAATTTACGCCTCAGAACTGGTTGAATAGTATTGCTCGCAAACTGGAATTAGCAGGCAGTCCTTCAAAGATGGATCCAACCCTCTTTCTGGCGACTCAGTTCATTATGGCTGTTGTATTTGGCGGCATCATGTTGCTCTTTATGACCGTTATTGCAACATCCTTCCCTGCTGGTCAGGTTTTCTTCTATGTTGTGGTGATCACTCTGATCGGCTTTTTCATGCCTCAGTTCCAACTCTCGACCAAGATAACCAAGAGGCAGAAAGCTATTCGCCGAGCCATGCCAGATGCGCTGGATCTTCTCACCATTTGCGTAGAAGCCGGTCTTGGATTTGATGCAGCTTTGAATAAAGTTACCGAAAAATGGGAAACGCAGCTTTCCAAGTCATTCCAACGCGTTATCCAGGAAATCCAATTAGGAAAATTGCGCCGCGAAGCCTTGCGGGATATGGCTGAAAACATCGGTATCCCCGAAATGACCAGTTTTGTGGCTGCTGTGATCCAAAGTGAGCAGTTGGGTGTCAGTATGGCAAAAGTGTTGAGAATTCAGGCTGACCAAATGCGTATCAAACGACGTCAGTTGGCCGAAGAAGAAGCTCATAAAGCCCCAATTAAAATGTTAATTCCAATGGCGTTTTTAATTTTTCCATCCTTGTTAATCGTATTGTTTGTTCCTGCTGTATTGACGGTGATCCAATCAGGAGTTTTAGGCGGTTTATGATCTTGTAACGGGAGGTCGACGTCAATTTGACGGATATTACCCTCACCAACAAACTATTGCTACAATTTACCAGTCTGTTCTGGAAAAGTATGGACTGGCTCTATCCCCCGCGCTGCTGCAATTGCGACCGTTGGGGATTTGTTTTATGCGAAGAATGTTTTAAGCTAATTGAACCTTTGAACGGAAACCTCTGCAAAAAGTGTGGACATCCAATCTTTGGCAAAAGTAGTTTTTGTGAAGAATGCCGTTTATCACCTCCCCCATATACTCAGATGCTTTCGTGGACCTCTCATACCGGTCCGGCGCAAAAAGCGATCCATGCCCTCAAATACAAACGCAATCTTGCGATGGGAAGAATCCTGGCGCAGCCGCTGGTTGATATCATCGAGAAATCTGGTTGGAAAATTGACCTGGTGGTACCCATTCCGCTAAGCAAAACCCGAATGAGAACAAGAGGTTACAACCAGGCGGCACTAATCTCTAGTTACCTGGCAGCTAGTTTGTATATTCAACACTCCGCCAATTGTGTGAAGCGGGTTCGTGACACATCCACCCAGATTGATATGGATGTTAATAAAAGATTTACGAATTTGTTGGATGCTTTTTATGCAAATCCTGCTACACTAACAAAGAGGAACATACTGATCATAGACGATGTGATCACTACGGGAGCGACGATGCAGAATTGTGCTAAAGCCCTCCTCAATGCGGGTGCAGAAAAAATATATTGTTTGTCCGTGGCGCGTGCCATTTTGAGACATGAAAAGCATCACCAAGGTTTAGCTTCCAATTCAGCACTTCAATCTTTATGAGGAGGAAACAATGGACCAAAAAGTAGAAGTAACAGTAAAGTACATGGAATTAACGGATCGAATCAATGAGTATATCGAAAAGAAAGTTCCCAGGTTAGAAAGATTATTACCAGCAATTGATTCAATGAAATTTGATCTTTCTTATTCAAAATCAGCCAGGAATCGATCTGATCGCGAGGTAGCTCAAATCACTCTGACCGGCAAAGGCTTTGTTTTACGAACAGAAGAGCGGAATTCTGATATGCTGACTGCTATTGATAACGCCACCGATAAAATGCAACGCCAGATTGAACGTTTCAAAGGCAAGCGTGCACGCGGACGCGGAGACGGCATTCCTGCTTCAGAAGTGAATATCACCGAGCCTGAAGTTGAAACTGGGGCAATGACCGCCATTGTTAGAAGAAAATCTTTTACCCTCATCCCCATGGATGAAAACGAGGCTGTAGAACAAATGGCGCTCGTGGCACATGAAGATTTCTTCATTTTCTTCAACATCAACACCAATTCGATCAATGTCCTTTATAAACGCCGTGACGGCAACCTGGGTTTAATTGAGCCCAAAGTCGGGTAAGCGTATTTTGCATTTGTATCTCAATGGCCGGGTTTTGTCCCGGCCATTTTTGATTAATCTATCCTGTTTATGACTTTCAATCTATCTTAAGTAACCTGTGTCTTGTGCCAGCTTCAAATACAATAAATTTGTATAGAACTGTAAACTTAAGGAGAGCAAAAACATGAACCTGGTTACAGGAGCGACAGGCCACATTGGAAATGTCTTGGTTAAAGAACTGGTCAAAAGGGGAGAAAAAGTACGGGTCCTGGTTTTACCTAACGAAGATTTAAGCCCATTGAACGGTCTGGATATTGAAGTCATGGAAGGAAACGTGCTCGATAATTGTTGTCTCGGGCCGGCATTCGCAGGTATCGATTATGTCTTTCATTTAGCCGGGATTATTTCGATCATGCCAGGCAAGGATGATTTTGTCCATGATGTTAATGTGAATGGTACTATCAATATGTTGGCAGCAGCCAAGAACGCTCACATAAAAAGATTTATCCATACCAGTTCTATTCACGCGTTCAAACGCATTCCGCACGGCGTATTGGTGGATGAAAATGTGCCCATCGACCCGGATACAGCCGTGGCTGCATACGATCAATCCAAAGCAGAAGCCACTCTGGCTGTCATTGATGCTGCCAAAAAAGGTCTGCCTGCCGTGGTGGTATGCCCCACCGGAGTCATTGGCCCATACGACTATAAAGGGTCAGAAATGGGTGTGTTGATTCAGGAATGGATGATGCACAAGGTCAATTTCTTGATCGAAGGCAACTATGATTTTGTGGATGTTCGTGATGTGGTTCAGGGAATGATCCTTGCTAGAGAAAAAGGCAAAGTTGGACAAATCTACATTTTGTCAGGTGAATTGATCAGGGTTGCCGACATGTGGCGGTTGGTCAAAGAATTGGTATCCTGGCGGAAATCATCTTTCATCAACATCCCGACAAAATTAGCTGCTTTTGTGGCGAAATTTACCCAATTTTATTATAAAATATCACGCACAAAACCGCGTTTTACCACTTACAGCATTGAAACGCTGCACACCAACGCAGTCATCAGCAATCAGAAAGCCCGCACAATGCTTGGATACCATCCCCGTTCGCTGCGTGACTCACTTGCCGACACTGTTTCCTGGTGGAAACAAGAAGTGCCTCATATTTTAAAGAAAAAACGCCGATAATTGAGGATATGACCCTCAAAAAATCCTTCAGCCCAAAAACAGTTCTCATCACCGGTGCATCAAGCGGTATCGGAGCAATAACGGCTGAATTCCTGGCAACAAAGGGATTCACCGTTTTGTTGGTGGCTCGTCGAAAAGAAAAATTGGCAGCCGTCGTTGAACGCATCCAAGACGAGGGTGGAAGAGCTCATTATTTCGAAGCTGATTTATCCAATGAACAAGCCCGAATAGAATTGATAGATAAACTTCAGAGAGTAAATCTTCAACCAGATATCTTGATCAATAACGCTGGGTTTGGCTGGTACGGCCACTTTGAGACCATGAATTGGCAGACTGGTAAAAATCTCATTGGCATCAACATAGAGGCGGTAGCACATTTGACTCATCTGGTTCTGCCCGGCATGCTGCAAAGAGGATACGGACATATCATCAATATGGGCTCAGTGGCGGGTAAACTTCCTGAACAGGGCATTGCACTCTACTCGTCTTCTAAAGCCTTTTTGGATTCGTTTACCACTTCGCTCTATCGAGAATTGCGCGGCAGCCCGGTAACAGTATCAGTGGCACGCCTCGGACCGATTCAAACAGAATTCTTTGACGCCGCCCGCAGCCATGAGAACGGCGGCAATGTACCTGCAGAAAAGATGGCTATCCCGGCCGAGGTGGTTGCGCGCGGAATTTGCCGCCTGATCGCTCAGCCACGCAAAATCGTCTATATCCCCTGGTATTTGTTCATCTCTCCTCTGCTTGAGATTTTCTTCTCAGGCATCATCGATATGGTGGGTCCGCTGCTGCTCGGAAAAAAGAAAAAACAATCCTGAACACTTCTCCAACCTGTAAGTTTTCTCGCCTTGCCAGCCTTTGACCGCTGCGCTATAATTCAGCCGTTAATCTAAGGAAATGGAAAGGTTTAATATTCATGATCGATGTCAATGATCTTCGCAAAGGCGTAGTTTTTGAAATGGAAGGGTATCTCTACAAGGTGCTTGAGTATTCATTCAGCAAACCTGGTCGCGGCAATGCCACCATCCGCATTAAAGCACGCGATCTTCGCAAAGGCAATACCCTTGAAAAAACCTTCACTTCAGGTGAGCGTATTCAAGATGTGCGCCTTGATTTTCACAATGTCCAATTCTTATATACTGACGGCGAACTTTATTATTTCATGGATCAGGAAACTTTTGAACAACCTGCCATCCCTGGTTCAGTTATTGGTGATTATATTGGCTATCTCAAACCCGAGATGGAATGCAAACTGACTTTCTTTAATGCCGAACCAATTGACATTGAGCTGCCTACCACTGTTGACCTAAAAGTCACTTATGCCGAGCAAGCTGTGCGCGGTGATACTGCCACCGGTGTGACCAAGAGAGTCACCACCGAAACCGGCCTTGAAGTAGCGACGCCTTATTTCGTCTCCACCAATGACACGATTAGGGTGGATACACGAACCGGCGAGTACGTTACCAGGGTTTAGTGAGATAGATTTGTTCAAACTGTCCCCTGGTGGGGACAGTTTTTTATAGAGGAAAACATGAGAACCCCAGCTGGAATCGAGTGCCCTTATTTCTATGGTGATTATTTTAGAGGCAGAAACGTAGAAGAATGCCGTCTACTCAGTTCTAATCCCAATAATGGCCCATGGAAACCTGCCTTGTGCAAGACCTGTCCAATACCGGGCATTACGCGCTCTAATGCATGCGAAAACATGACGCTCTATGCATCTGTCAAAAAAGGCGTCTTGAAGAACAGGCGAGTCAATGTCACTGCTTATTGTTCAAAATCTAATTCTGAAGTAAAAGAACCGCATGTTGGCTGCGAACTTTGTCATCAAGATTTAGGTTTATTGGATAATCCAGAATCCGCATGAGCATTACCCTCCTGATTGACCTCGATGATACGCTTTTAATCAACCCGTTGGAAAGCTTCATGCCAGCTTATATTAAGCTGCTCTCCAAAAAGTTGTCTCCTCATATTTCGCCTGAAAAAATGGTACCCCAGCTTTTAGCGGCCACTGACTGCATGATCAAAAACCCCTTCTCAGCAAAAACCCTTGAACAGACGTTTGATGAAAATTTTTATCCTGTCCTTGGTATTGAAAAATCCGATGTAGCACCGCTGATTATTGATTTTTATCAAAATGAATTCAATGAACTCAAAAAAGTAACCAACCTGCGTCCCGAAGCGGTCAAGTTGATCAAATATGCGACTGATAACAATTACAACATTGTAGTTGCCACCAATCCTCTCTTTCCGCAAACCGCCATGCGTTCACGATTAAACTGGGCTGGTTTTACTGATGATAATTTTCCGTTTAGATTCGTCACATCCTACGAGATGATGCATTTTTCAAAACCCAACCCAGCTTATTACGCCGAGATTTTGGGCAGACTGGGGTGGCCGCGGGGACCTATATGCATGGTCGGCAACAGCTTAAAAGAAGACATTTTGCCATCTTCTTTACTGGGAATCCCCGGGTTTTGGGTGGATGGCAACATAGATAAGTTAGACGATGCCCGAAAAATGCACATCCCGTTTGGTGGCTTGAATGAGGTCATTCCATGGCTCGAAAGCTTGCCAGACCCTGATGGACAAATAGATTTACAAGATGTTCAGGGCATTCTTGGCACGTTGCGAGCAACCCCGGTCGTTTTGCAATATTTAACTGAAGAATTGACTGAGACTGATTGGAAAAAGAAATCAGATACACAAAGCTTGTCTGTGCTCGAAATGCTCAGCCATCTTATGGATGTGGAAACTGAAATCAACGCTCCGCGTATTGAGCTGGTTTTATCGGGCGAAAACCCATTTATCGCCGGCGTCGACAGCGATCCATGGATTGTGGAACGTCAATATCAAAACACACGCAGTCCTCAGGTTTTATCTGATTTTGAAGCTCAAAGACAAAATTCGATTGTTAAGTTAGCAGCTTTGAGTCATGATGAGTGGATGCTTCCAGCACGGCATTCATTCTTTGGTCCAACAACATTGCTTGAACTCGTTCGATTCATCGCGCTTCATGATATAGACCATATACGGCAGGTTTATGCATTAATCAATGCCGAGTTCAAAGACAAATCAGACCGCTTATAAGAGCTTTATTAATTTTTTACTATTTCTTGACTTTTATCTGGTAACGCCCCTTTTAGATTGGTATAATCTTTACAAGATGCAAACAGAAAACAGGTTTGCGAAAGGTTGGAGGTATAGTGAAACCACGTAGTCAATCATACGTCATCTATGTTCTTTTGTTCGTGGCGATCATTGTTTTGATCGTATTTAACCTGAACAAAACAAATGCTGCTGATACGGTATTATCAATAAACCAATTGGCAGAACAAATTCAAAAAGGCAATATTAGCCGTGTAGTCGAAGAAGAAAACAAAATTACTGTCTATTATGCAGATGGAATAACCGAGAAAACGGTTGTTAAAGAAAATGAAGCAACGCTTATCCAACAGTTGCTGCACCTTGGCGTTACTTCAGAACAATTAACACCTGCTAGTGGTATCAAAATTGAAGTGAAAGCTCCCAGCGCGATGGCAGGCATTTTGAACGCCGCCTTCTACATTCTTCCTTTCCTGCTGCTGGCTGGCGCATTCTTCTTTATCTTCCGCCAGGCACAGGGCAGCAATAACGCTGCCATGTCTTTTGGCAAATCACGCGCACGCATGTTCACGGGTGACCATCCTACGGTAACATTTGCCGATGTCGCAGGTATTGATGAATCAAAAGATGAACTTCAAGAAGTTGTTGAATTCTTGCGCGAACCACAGAAATTCCTGGCTCTTGGCGCTCGAATTCCCAAGGGGGTACTGCTGGTTGGCCCTCCAGGTACTGGCAAAACTTTATTAGCCAAAGCGGTATCCGGTGAAGCCGGTGTGCCTTTCTTCTCAATTTCTGGTTCAGAATTTGTTGAAATGTTCGTTGGTGTAGGCGCTAGCCGCGTACGTGACCTGTTTGATCAAGCCAAACGCAATTCGCCGTGTATCATCTTTGTGGACGAAATCGATGCCGTTGGCCGACAGCGCGGCGCCGGTTTAGGCGGCAGCCATGACGAACGTGAACAGACCCTCAACCAAATGCTGGTTGAAATGGACGGTTTCGACACCGACACCAATATCATCATCATAGCCGCTACCAACAGACCTGACATTCTTGACCCAGCTTTGCTGCGTCCGGGTCGTTTTGACCGCCGTGTTGTGCTTGATCGCCCTGATGTTCATGGTCGTGAAGAAATCCTCAAGGTTCATATCAAAGGCAAACCGGTTGATCCTGAAGTTCAGCTCTCAGTGGTTGCCAAATCCACCCCCGGCTTTGTCGGAGCAGATATTGAAAACCTGGTCAATGAAGCCGCAATTTTATCTGCCCGCCGCAACAAGACGAGCATTGGCCAGAGTGAATTTGAAGAATCCATTGAACGTGTGATTGCCGGCCCTGAACGAAAGAGCCGTCTGATCAGCGTTGAAGAAAAACGCATTGTGGCTTATCATGAAGCCGGACACGCCGTAGTAATGAATGCCATTGCAGAAGCTGACCCCGTGCAAAAGGTTTCAATCATTGCCAGAGGCATGGCCGCAGGTTACACACTTTCTCTGCCCATTGATGACCGCACCCTGATGCCCCGCAAGAAAATGTTGGCTGACATGGTAGGTCTGCTTGGCGGACGCGCCGCTGAAGAACTTATTTTTGACGATATCACTTCAGGCGCCTCAAACGACATTGAAAGAGTCACCCAATTGGCCAAGACCATGGTCACCCGCCTTGGCATGAGCACTGAATTAGGCCCCATGGTTTATGGACAAAAAGAAGAAATGATTTTCTTGGGTCGTGAAATTTCTGAACAGCGCGACTATTCAGAATCTGTGGCTGAAAAGATCGACAAAGAAGTACGTTCATTAGTCAACGACGCATATGTAAAAGCCCAGGCAATCCTCAAGCAATATCAAACTGAATTGAATGCAGTGGCACAGAAACTGCTCGAAGTGGAAACCCTGTCGAGGGATGAATTTGAAAAGATCTTCCCGCCGCCAGTGCCACACAAAAATGCTACACCAGTGTATTCCACACCACGTGACTAAAATTATCGGGAGCCTTTCGGCTCCCGATTTTCTTTAATCTTTGTTATGCAATTTCACCAATTCTCTGCGCAGCACCTTGCCAATGGGTGATTTAGGCAGTGCTTCGACCGCCACTATCTCTTTTGGAATCTTGTAACCAGCCAGTGATGATCTGCAAAATAGCTGCACATCTTTAGGGTCAAGCGGTGCGTAATCTCTCATCACCACCCAGGCTTTGACTGCTTCTCCAGTAACATCATCATAAATCCCTGCTACAGCCGCTTCACTGATCTTGTGATGTTTGACCAGCACTGCTTCTACTTCTGTTGGCCATACTTGCAGTCCATTGACCTTGATCAGTTCTTTAAGCCGGCCAAGAATGTAGAAATAGCCATCCGCATCCATTTTTGCGATATCACCTGTGTAGAGCCAATCCTCTTTCATCACCATCTCCGTCTCGCTGGGAGAGCCAAAGTAACCCAGCATGACTTGGGGGCTGCGGATGAGCAACTGACCGGATTCGCCAGCAGCCATGGTTTTTGAATCATCTTCAAGGTCGACAATCTTACATTCCACATCGGGCAGCGGCAAACCGATGGATCCATTGCGATTCTCGCCCTGAATGGGATTGCAATGAGTGGCTGTCGGCGCTTCTGACAATCCGTAACCTTCGACCAGTTTACCGCCGGTCAGTTTCTCAAATTGTTCGCGTGTTTCGGGTAGTAGCGGCGCTGAACCTGAAATGCAAGCTTTGATCGTGCTGAGGTTAACTTCACCAGCCAACACTCGCGGATGGCGATTGATGGCCTGATAGATCGACGGCACCCCCGGTAAGAAGGTGACCTTGTGCTCTTGAATAAGTTGAAGCGTTTTCTCAAGGTTTTTTCCATCAGGCACCAATACTATGGCAGCCCCCATGGCAATACCCACATTCAACCCAATCACCATTCCGTATACATGATAAAGTGGAATGACCGTTAGAAACACTTCTTCACCTTGCTTTAAGGTGGTCAGCCATTTTGTAAATTGAAGAATATTTGCCGCCACATTGCAGTGCAGCGCCAGCGCTGCTTTGGGCAGGCCGGTGGTACCTCCGCTAAATTGAAGCACTGCAGGGCTAAGAGAATTAACCAAGGGCAATTTGATTTGTGTTTCAGATTTACTGATACATTTTTCAAAAGTGACAAAATCTACAGTTTCATAAGCCTTCGGGAAAAGCTGCTGCTCCGTTTTGACATCTACCAAAATTAATTGATCACTGCCGGATTTTTGTTTAAGTTCAAAAAGCTCATCCGCCCTGGTTGATAACCCAATCAATATTTTTGGGCTAACGATTTTGGTCTGGTATTGCCATTCTGGCAGCGGATAGTAGGGATTCATTGCGGCCACAACCCCGCCAGCCATCAAAGTGCCAAAAAAACTGATCACAAATTCAATTGTGTTAGGTAGACATATTCCAACCCGGTCGCCGGGTTTCAATCCCGACTGCACCAGGTGTTCGGCTAAATTTCGGCTTGAAGAAAACAACTCGGCGTAACTGAGAACCTTTTCATCACAAATTAATGCCATCCTGCCGGGCGTTGCTTTCGCCTGCCTCTCAAGAAAATCCTGAATGGTAAAATCCGGATATTCCAAATGTGCGGGGACTTCAGGATCATAATGGGTACACCAGGGGTGTTGATCACTCATTTTATACCTGCCTGCCACCTCAGAATAGATTGCATAACCTCATCCAAAGGATCGGGTGTCATGGCATGCCATTCGATATTGGGATCGTTGGGTTTAAACCAGTTTGCCTGGCGCCTGATAAATTCACGCGTCTTTTTTCTCATTTGTACCTTGGTCTCCTCAAGTGTAATATCCCCATTTAAAAATTGAATCACTTCTCGATAACCGATGGCTGAAAGCGTCGGCAAGTCTTGATTGTATCCTTTATCTAAAAGATTCTTTACTTCGTCGACAAAACCCGTCTCAAACATAGCTTCGATGCGTAAATCCACCCTGGAATAAAGTTCTTCGCGCGGACGGCTCAACCCGATAATCTTAAAATTGAAATCAGACGGTTGTTTGTCTTTTTGTGTTGAAAACAATTCGCCAGTGGTAAAGATTACTTCAAGCGCACGAATGGAGCGCCTGAGATTATTGGCATCCATTTTTGCAGAAGCATTTGGGTCAATCAGAGACAAGCGCCGGTGAAGTTCAGCCGCTCCAATTTCACGCCCAAATTGCTCAAGAACTTCACGCAGCCGCGGATCGGGCAAGACCGTCGGAATGATCCAACCTTCCATCAATGAACGAATATACTGCCCGGTGCCCCCCGCCACGATGGGTAGTTTTCCGCGAGATTGAATATCTTCGATAGTCGCCAACATTTTCTGTTGAAAAATCGCCAGTGACCAGATATCATTTGGTTCAGCTAGGTCAATCATATGATGCTGTGCTCTGGCCATTTCATTTTTGGTAGGTTTTGCCGTGCCGATATCCATGCCGCAATATAAAAGGCGTGAATCCGCTGAAACGATCTCGCCTTCCAATTTTTCAGCCAGCCTGATCGCCAATTCGGTTTTGCCAACCGCTGTAGGGCCAACCAGAACCAAAACACGCTTATTGGCGAGTATTTTTTTCTGCTTAAGTTCAGACGGCATTTTCAAACCACTCAATCTGTGGATTTTGGGAATTAATAGCACCAGTCACGGCAATCACATCCAACCGCCAGTTAGCTTCATGTTCAGGGTGTTTCAGCAGCCAGCTTTCTGCGGAATCAATCATGTGTTCCATTTTTTCCTCAGTTACAGCTTCTTCCGGATATCCGGCATTATGATGAGAACGCGTCTTGACCTCAACAAAGACCACTATGTCGTGATCGAGAGCGATTAGATCAATTTCGCCTTCAGGTGTGCGCACATTTCTAGCTAACACTTTGAATCCCTTGCTTTCAAGAAATTCGAAAGCGCAGTCTTCTCCCCACTTGCCGATTATTTGATTATGTCCTGTGTGCATCTGATCTTTCACGCAAGACCTCCATTTTGGCTGCTCAAATTCTACCTTAAGATTGGAGATAAAAAACGTTTGGATTAATTCAAGTTTCTCAATACCTGTTAGAATTGAGAAAAATCAGGAAAAAGAATGCCAACTGCTGAACTGATAGCCATCGGAACCGAATTATTGCTTGGCGAGATCGTCGACACCAACACAAAGTATCTTGCCCGCCAACTCAGAGATTACGGAGTTGATCTCTATCGCAGCACGACAGTTGGTGATAACCTTCAGCGCATCACATCACTCATGCAAGAAGCCCTCAACCGAGCGGATATTGTCATCACCACAGGCGGTCTCGGTCCCACAGTGGATGATCCCACCCGCGAGGCAGCAGCCCAGGCCTGCAACACATACAATGAATTCCATCCCGAATTATGGGAACAGATCAGGCAGCGATTTCTCAAACGCGCCATGAACATTTCTGACAACAACCGCAAACAAGCCATGATCCCGGCTGGTGCGGTGGTGATTGAAAACCCTGTAGGTACTGCCCCATCTTTCATCATGCCCCATAATGGCAGCGTTTTGGTCTGTCTGCCTGGTGTGCCTCGTGAGATGGAATATTTGATGCAGGCTTCCGTTATCCCCTGGCTTAAAGACCATTATGCGATGTCAGGAACCATCAAAGCCAAAGTGCTGCACATTGCAGCCGTTTCTGAATCTAAAATTGATGAAATGATTGCCGACCTCGAAGAAATGACCAATCCCACCGTTGGGCTGTTGGCCCACCCAGGCATAGTGGATATACGCATTACCGCAAAAGCCGATTCGGAAGAAACTGCGAATAAAATGATCTGCAGCCTCGAAACAATCATCCGCCAAAGACTTGGCACGGATATTTACGGCGTAGACGATGAAACACTGCCCCAGGTCATCCAAAAAATAATAGAAAATGGGCCACATCCAATTAAAGTGATCCTTGGCGGCTTTTCACCGGATACTTTCAAAGGGCTTGAAGGCA
>CAKMKJ010000013.1 GCA_927443345.1 uncultured Anaerolineaceae bacterium
TTCAAGTCGCAGGTTTGCCTCCGGCTTCCTCCAGACCCCACTTCACAGTGACGCCCGTGCCTTTGGCTAATGGTTGGTGCGACCAACCTCCATATGGGACTTTCACCCACTAATCAACGCCCATGCTGGGCGCACAAAAAATCTGCGGGGGAAATCCCCCGCAGATCATTTTCTTGTTCTTATTTTATGTATGTTCCAGCCAATTCTGCGACAAACCCGGATTCGATTAATTCGTTTAATGCGGTATCAATTTTTGTTTGAAGATCAGCATTATTCTTACATATGGCAATACCATATTGCTCATTATTCAGAATATCACCTACTGCCTTGATCTTTTCAGGATTGGCAGCGATATAACCCATCGCCAAAGGATTGTCAGCAATCACTGCATCAACGCCTTTGTTGGCCAATTCAAGAAAAGCGAGTTCATAAGAATCATAAGGTTTGTATGTAACTCCCTCAATTTCTTGGGCAGTCATTTCACCTGTTGTACCAAGCTGCGCAGCCACTACTTTACCTTTTAAATCTTCAATTCCAGCAATGTCAGTCGTTGCGGTGTTCACCACTACGACAAGACCGGCATCCAAATAGGGTGCTGAGAATAACATCGCTTGTTTTCGTTCGTCACTGATGCTGATGGCGGCGATTGCAGCATCATATTGGCATTCTGAAAGACCTGCTAAAACTGAATCAAAGGGAACGTTTACCCATTCAAATTCAAAGCCTGCTTTTTCAGCTATTGCATTCATCAAGTCAATATCAAATCCAACCAGGTCACCAGCGTCATTGGTATATTCAAAAGGGGCAAAAGTAGCATCAGTGGCGATCTTGATCGAAGCGGGCTTCGAACAAGCAGCAAGAACCATGACCATCACAAGCATTAGAGCAATTAATACCAGGCTATTTTTTTTCACTCTTTTCTCCTTTGGTTACTATTTAATTAAGATTTAATTAAAATCTGAAAACTAATTATGGATACTTTTTTGGAAAAAGTCAAATCACAAAGTCTTTTCTTCAAAACAATTTATCACAATCACTGGATACGAATGGTTTTTTTGAAAAGAATTGGTTCGATCTCACCTTCGATGGCAGAAGTATACGATAAATAGCATTTGTTGCAGGTTTAGTATTGAAAAATGCCCGACTCAATGATCTTCTCCACAAACATCTCCTCGCCCTGCGGATCGAGGTGGATGGCGCTATTGGTGAAGTGTTCCTCGGTTACAACATCCCACAGGTCGAGGCAGACCCAGGCGTTAATGGCACAATTCTCACCTAAAGCCTGGCGATACTGGTCATAAACCCAGCGTGGATAGTAGAAGTTGTATCGAATGTCGCTGTTCTCACCTGTGCTGATTAACATGGGTTCGTTGATAAGAATCAAAGGTACTTCGCCGGCGATATCAATACCAGCCCGAATAACATCAAAAGCCAGCCCCTCTTCAGGGATCACTGGGGGCACCCAATCGTGGAAGGATTCATCCGCTTCGAGGTCGCGGGCAGCACGTTCGTAGTCAGACGGGTAGGTCTGATCCACTCCCGTCGCGGACCACATCACCCCATAAAACTGCAGGCGCAGCAGGTCAGCCAGAGCCCGGCGCTGCCCTATGATGGTTTTATCCCAAAAAGAAGTTGTATCTTCCGGAGTGGTCAGGTCAAGATCATACGCTTTGATTAATTTGGCTACACGCTGCGTGTTGTTTGCCACAATGGGCGATAACAACTGCCGTTCACGCGGAAAGCTCTCAAGCGTCACCGGCCAGAGGATCAAATCGGGCTGGTACTGCATGGCATACTCAAGGATCATTACATCCTTGGTCAGGGAGAGGGTCGGGTAGCCCAGGTTGTAGACATGCACCTCTTTGCCGCTTGCAGTCTTCAACCCTGCATTATCCAGCTTCCCTGCCAGGGTCTCTTCAGGTTTAAGCAGCGTTCCCCAGGTAGAAGAATCGCCAATCACAAACACGCGATATTCGCTATCAAGTTTCGGAGTTCCATCCAATTTTAGTGAGGAGAACATGGCATCCAGATCATACAGACTGAGGTTGTATGAACGCGCAGAATCTTCGCCGAATGGCAGACGGTCACGACCCACGAAAAGCATATTATATGAAGAGAGCTTACCCAGAGAAGGGTTGAAAGCTGCCCAGACCAGGTTAAAGATAGCAAAGAGCAGAAACCCCTTGATCAAGACATTACGCAAGAAGCGGGGAGTGAACATTTAGGCTCCCATTCCTAAAAGGCGGCCAAAGACCTGTAAAGAGAGATCTGTTGAAGGCAGGGCAAACCACACCCACCCCAGCGCCACGAATTGAAAAGTTAACAGGGTGGTAAAGATGGTCACAACCTTATTCAAGAACGGTTTCTGCTGAATGCGGGCCGAAAGCAGCTTGGTCCAGTCAGACCAGCGGTTCTGGATGAAGACGCCGAGGCCATGCCAGAGCCCCCAAAGCACAAAGTTGATCGTAATGCCGTGCCACAATCCGATCAAGGTCATGGTGGCCAATTGGGTGATCAAAATAACTGCCCAAACCGGCACAGGATTCTTGCTTGAACGCAGTGCACGCGTGAGCGGATTGAAGAAGTAAGCCCTGAACCATTGGGTGAGCGTCATGTGCCAGTTATTCCAGAATTGAGTCAAATTGGGCTTCGAATAGGGGGCATTAAAGTTTTCGGGTAGTTTAATCCCTATTAATAGTCCCATGCTGATTGCTATATCGGTATAACCGCTGAAATCAAAAAATATCTGAAAAGCGTAGGCATACACCAACACCCACGCCCAACCAGTTGAATGGATTTGCCCTGCATTGACCGCATTGAGAGCGATCATCGCCAGCAGATCGGCAATCACGAATTTTTTCAGCAGGCCGATCACCAATCGTTTGGAGGCTGCACCAAGAACCTCTGCGGATGGGATGAAAGGTTGGCGCAAGTCTTTAATGAAGCGCTCACTGCGATCAATCGGTCCGGCGCTGATCGCCGGAAAAAAGAGCATGTAAATGAAATATTCGTCCAGCGCCATGGCTGGCAGACGTCCGTTTTGTCTGTCTCGCAGTGTGTGAATCAGGCGAAAGGCTATATAACTGAAACCCAGCCAGCGCAAATCCAGTGCGGAGGCCAGCTCGCGGGATTGTCCGCTCCAGAGTCGCAGAAGGCCGCTTAACCATTCGGCGAGAACTGGCAGCTTGAGCGCTGCGAAAATGACGAGGAGAATGGTAACTCCTACAATATAAGGAAGAGATGACTTGCCTTTCAACAATATATATGAAAGGAACAAGACCATCGCAACAGCCGTCAGCACAACAATGACACTGAGCGTCTGCGGCGGACGTGAAGGGGTGATGATTCCGGTCATGTCTAAATAACGCGTGAGCGCAATCACCAACACCGCGCCAATCACCAACGCTCCAGTGATCAGACTTGCACGGGGGTTTCGCTCTTCCGGTTTGGAGGTCAGCACCCAGCCTAAAGCAACAAGAGCAAGCGTCGCAATAGGCAGCCAGAAATCAAGTCCGCGGATGGGCAAAGCGGGCTGCAACCAAAAGATCACCCCTGTGCTGAGTACCAGCAGCAAGGGGTTTCGTAATTTGTGTGTACGGTCAAACTTGGAAAAAATGAAAATGGCGAGTGAGAACCCGACCAGAATGAGGATGTTTGTCAGCGACATCTAAAACCCCTGGTAGATCCACAACGGTGAACTGTCAGCAGTCACAATAACCAACAGCACCAGGGCAATGGCCAAAACCAGCGCCCACACGTTCTCTTTGGAGAAGATGCGGCGCAGCAAACTATTTCTCTCCGCACATCAGCCAGTCACCGGTGGAGTTTGTGGCTATGAAGATTTTATTGGAGAGATCAAAGTCAAATTTCTCAGCGCCATAAGACGCCGTCAGTGAACCTGTGCAAGTGACGTCAGCTATATCGCCTGTGTTGTTGGTTGAAGAACAAATAAGATCAGAAAGTTCAAGATCAACTGAAAGAAAAGAATCCATAGTCGAAACAGCAATAGCTTCATACTCTGCGCAAGAAAGGCTGCTTACCGCAGCGTTGTCTTTTGAGGCCAGAGCTTTCCAATAAGCTTCGATGGCTGCAGCGGGTAAATCGGCTTTTTGTGTGCAAGCGCTTATTAACAGCGCGAACAGCATCATTATGATAACAATTTTTTTTACCGTTTTGGTCATTCATAACTCCAAATCATTTTTGATTAGTTTTGCATTATTTTTTAATAAGTGTGCATGAATCGAACTTGAAAGAATTATAAACTCGAAGGCAGAAAAATACTTGAAAATGTCGACCAAATTCCCATTTATTCGGCAAGTTTTTCCTAATCCGGATTAAATATTAACTGAATTTTTGTTTAAGAAACGCAGCAGTATTTTTTGTTCCATTCCATTCCATAAACAGTTTTTGTATCTCACTTGCTTTCCGTCGTGCAGACGAGTCATTGAGCAACTGTTCAATGGCAGATAAAAGACTATCTTGAGATAGCCTACGCTTCCTAATTCTAATAGCACAACCTTGTCGAACAATAGCATCAATATTGCTTTCTTGTTCTGGTTGCAACCCAATTCCGACAAAAGGTGTTCCCGCAGCACAAGCAGTTTGGACGGTACCTTGTCCGCCATGGATTACTGCGATATCAGCCAAAGTATTAACTTTTAGAGCAGGAAGCCAATCATAAACCAGAACATTTTTTGGGATTTTTATTATGAGATTTTGTAGATGAGCCTTGATTGGGGCAATGACAGTATAAGAAGTATTTTCAAAACTTTCAATGACCGTTTTAAGAATATCTCGATTAGCAGAACTGCCCATTGCGCAATATATCACAGGTTGATTATGAGTGATTTTTAATACATCAGAAGGGATTTCCCCTTCAAGATGAGCAAAAATTGGTCCAACATAATGCCAGTTTTCAGGCAGCTCTTTTAAACCTGTTAATTCTGGAATATCTGTTACTAAGTTAAAATCCCCTTCATAAATATCAACTAATCTATTGATTGGTGGAATACCATAATACTTAGCAACCCGCTGAAATGGCTTTATCCATAGTTTTGTGTTTTTTAGCCACTGATTTGTAAGTCCATTTAATAACCGCTTTGGAAAAACCCTGAAGATCGGATAATCAAATTCATCAGGAAATGTTGATAAATTTGCATCAAGAAATGGACGTGTTAATGGGAAAGGTAAAACATAAACTAATGGGATTTTGGAAACCCTGGCTGAAATCACAGTACTCAACGTAAAGCCAATAACAATCGCTACTGGTTTTTCTTCTTGATATAAGGCTATTTCACATTCAACTCGTTGTTTTAATTCAGTTTCTGTGAATGGATCCTTAAAACTTTCCATTCGGTCGACTTTCCACAGGTGTTCTACTTTTTCTTTAGATAACCATGGCGTCATTCGGCGAAATTCAAAACCTGCTTGTTCAATCAAACTCGAATAAACATCACTATAACCAAAAAATATGCAATGAAATCTATCCCTTGCTTCTTTTGCAATTTCAATCATACGCGTTGTTTCTGCAATATTGAGTGTTTCGGGAGCAAAAACAAGGGTTTTCATTTCTTATCTCCTTGTGAAATTCCAAAGTAACCAGAAACAAATGTTGCACATTATTGATTTTTCCCCTCGAGAACTAATGAAATAGCCCCGGTGATTTGAGTAATAAACCCATCAGGCAGCTCCCCCATGCGCTTAATCAGCCTGACCGTTGAAACTGAACGCACCTGCAGTGCATCTGCTGCCATCGAGGATTCCAGCCCACTGTGCAGCACAGGAGGAAGCCGAACCATCCACGGTGCGGAGGCATAACCCTCCTTCCAGGGAGTGAGCGGCACAACAACCTTAAGCGGCAATGCTCCCATCGCGTCACTCGAGAGGATCACCACCATCCGCGTATCTCCCTCTGAAGAAACCAGAGGTTTCGCCATGGACATTTGCCACACCTCGCCGCGGAACATCAGCCCTGCCCCTGCATGAAGAAGTCCTCGCCATCCAGTTTGGAATAGCCGACCAGGTCGCCATCCGAATAATAAGCCTCAGAAAGCAAAAGTGCTGCCTCGGCCAATTTTTTTTGTCGTTGGGAATGCAAACCAGCAGATACCCATTCACGCAGCAATGCAGAGACACTCTTGCCCTGCTCCTCTGCCAGTTGGGTCAGCGCTTTAAGCTGTTCAGGTTCCAGAAGTACTTGTGTGCGAACTAAAAGATCTTTTTTCATACATCATTATTATACATCTTTTATTGTTATATGTTTATTACTACTTTATATACATCCTTCGAAAACCCCTAACCTTCAACAACTGACTGTAAGTATTACTTGCAAAGTGATATTTGTTAATTGCATTTCGCAACTATTGTTGATACAATGAATTCATCCGTACTTAATCTTCATTCTCAAGGAGCCTCATATGGACGACCGTAACAGGTATATGCTCAAGGGCAAGCTTGCACGCCGTGGTTATGATTGGTGGTGGCATTCATTGGTAGCCATACATGCAAAAACTGGTCAAAAACAGCCCTTCTTTATCGAGTACTATGTGATTAATCCTGCCCTTGGGGGGGATAAAGTCATTGCGGGGCAACTTCCCGAAAACAAGGCAAAAGGCACCAAACCCTCCTATGCGATGCTCAAGGCAGGCCGCTGGGGCACCCCTGATGGCCAACCGGCCACCCAGATTCACAACCTCTATCCCATCACAGCCTTCAAAGCCGACTTCACCAAAATGAAAGTCAGCATCGGAACTCACACCGCCAATGAAACCCACCTCAAGGGGTCCGTCAAACTGAGCCAGGAAGAAGCCGCTGCCCACCCGGAATACATGTCAGACGCCGGCGAAATGAGCTGGGATCTGAAAGCCGAGAAAGTACTGCCCTATAGCGTTGGTTTCGGCACCTCCCCCTTCTTTATCAATATCAATGCCTTCCAGATGTACTGGCACGCCGCAGGAATGTATACCCGATACAGCGGCACCATCACTTTTAATGGCGAACTCTACAATGTTGAACCCGAAACAAGCTGCGGTTATCAAGACAAGAACTGGGGCGGCGATTACACCAGTCCGTGGGTGTGGCTGAACTGCAACAACTTTACCAGCCGCTCCACCGGCAAGAATCTGGCCAAGACTGCCCTGGATTGCGGTGGCGCGCAGCCGGTAGTTTTTGGCGTCAGTCTGCCCCGGCGTATGCTCATCGCGTTCTATCATGAAGGTGAACTGTTTGAGTTCAACTTCTCCAAAATCTGGACCAATCCGCATCAGGTCTTCGACTGCCCCATCACCAAGGAATATGTGGGCTGGAATCTGACGGCCTGGAATAACAAAGGCAAGATCGAAATCCACTTCAAGTGTCCGCGTGAGACGATGCTCAACGTCAATTATGAAAACCCCGACGGCAATAAACGTCACAATGCCTTATGGAACGGTGGTTATGCTTCGGGTACCGTCACCCTCTGGCGTAAGGTCCGCGGCGAGTATGTCAAAGTAGACGATTTCGACGGCGACCTGGGCGGCTGCGAATACGGCGAGTATGATCAGTAAAAATATCTAAACAAACCACGAAAAAAGACCTTGAAGATAGTTTACCTTCAAGGTCTTTTCAGTGTTCCTAATAATGATACCTGGCTTGCAAGAAGTCTATCCGCTCGTTTAAATGATGTAAAAGACAAAAATTTTACTCACGCTTTTTGATAATTACTATTTGAACAGTTTTCTTATGACCTCGAGAACTTCACTAAAAATGATTCCATTGGCATAGTGATACTCTTTGCTATATCGATCCCAACGTTGTCTAATAACAGGATCAGATTGAATGGTCGTCAAAATTTGTAAGTGTTCATTTATTGCCTGACTGGAAAATCTTTTTTCTGAGGTGGCTTTCAAGGCAGTTATAAATATGTCTTTATGGACTGCATCAGCTTGAGTTTTCATGATGATAAATACATCATAAAAATCCCTTGTCCGTGTATTGAGTACACTTCGGCGCAAAATAGTCTCAACTTTTTCCGCCAGGACTGTTTCAATGTTATATGCCCAAACCTCGATGTTCTTATCATCAAAGTTGGAATGAAAAGTGAAGCGAACTGCTTCTGGAGTAATAACATCCCCTGCTGTGAGATCAATCTTCAATGGGGTAACAATTGATTCAAATCTGGAAATGAGCGCTATGCGATAACCTCCGTATTCATCGTCATCACGGATAGGAACAATATGATCCATGAGAATTGTGACGTCATCATCCAATTGAATGTCACATATTTCTGTGAAGGCCGTACGAATTAACTCCTCTGAAAGTGGATACCCTCTCAAGGTTGCATCCATATCCATGGTTGTTCTACTATCAATACCAACCATTGAAGCAATAAGCATTCCCCCCTTTAGAATCACTTTGTCTTGATATTTTGAAAGTGCTATTCTCTCCAACAGCCGTTCCAACATATAATTTTGCAAGACTGCTTGTGCAGGAATTTTATTCTCTTTTGCCAGTTTATTGACTAGTGCTTTTAATTGCATTGATTTACTCATAAAAGCACCTCGATGGTATTTCGAATAATTTTTTGCACTCTGAATTTTTCGGCATAGTGATAAAGCTGGTCGATATTTCTGTCTTTATGATGGATGTATTTTTTCAGGGCGTTATTGACAAATTGAACATCCACTTTATTTCTGTTTCGTATGACATCACAAATTGTTCTTTCGAGATTGAAGGTTTGTAAGTCATTCCCATGAGATGAACTCATAGTGATTGCCCCCAACTGATACAACTCAGTTTTAATAAAATAGACTTTTGCGCTACTTGCTTTTAATGATGTCGCATTGTATGACGAAGGGACGGTTACAGAATAGTAGAGAGGAGTTCGATCTGTTAATCCCAAAAGATAAAGCGCGGTCTCATGTGAAAAGATTGCGACCTTGAATCTAGCTTGAAGACTGGCCATTTCATCAACAATGGAATCAGGGGAAGCGTAAACCCCACGTGAAATTTTTTGGATTTCACCACTTTTTAGTAAGGTTGAAAGATAGGTCCGTGGAATACCCAACTTTGATAAGTTTGAAGTAAATAGACAACCATTCTGACTCTTGATTATCTCTCTAATTAGTTCCACTGGGGATAATTCTTTTTTTACATTCATGCTTATATTATACACAATATAAGCATGAATGTATGTATTACTTTTGTTATTCCTTCTTGTACTTTTTAATAATTTATCTTATTAAAATTAGCAATCATCAACATGTCCGAAAAATTTTACGGTTTGATCATTGTCAAAAAATATCTCACCTATTTCTTTATTATCCCCCGCTTGAGCGGCACCCACCAGGTGAAGCCAAAGATCAGGTTCATCACTACTATTCGCATTGTAGAAAGCCCCCTCTCGCGGCCAATTTTCAGCGCGGTTTTCAGTTCAAAGAGGTGCAGCACGAAGAGCGCCGCGTACAAGCCCCACCCTATTGCGGGCTGATTCAGTACATATCCGCCCCCGATCAGCAGAATATACAACAAGATCGTAGACGCTTGTACCAACAGCCAGAAGGCAAGTTTTTTGTTCATTCTCTCCCCTTATGGCAAAAATGTAGCCAAAATGCTGCGGTTCTCATCCGCGCACAGGCTGCGGATCTCGGCTTTGGATAATTGGGGATACGGCTCAAAGATGAAATCCAATTCTTTCTCATCTGCGGAGAGTTCGCGGGTCTCGTAAAGCCGGTCGGCATGCGCCAGCGGAATGTCAATCCTCCGCCCCGTGCGCAGGTTCTTCTTGCGCCCTTCACATACTGCAAAAGTATCCAGCAGCGCCGGGATGAGGTAATGGTTTTTAGGCGTCATCACTTTGCAGAAGGTATTGGTCATCTGATGCACAAGCATGTGCGGAGAATTCGGAAACGGCATGCAGCCGTCAATAATGCGGGTCACGATGTTTTTGAGTTTATCGGTGCAAGTGCCTACGGCCAGTTTCTTGCCTTTGAGGTTGGCAATATCTTCAAGTGTGTATGGCTTGCCATCTCCGTCGTAATAGAGCACCTTGCCGTCATACTGAAGCCCGGCGCCAATGATCAAGGTAAAGGTGCTGCTACGCGGCTGCCCCTCGTAATACATGTAGTCAAATGCCACACGCGTGGTGGCCAGACACCCGCCGCGGCAGACGTTTTCGAGATCGCACACCTGGCTTGGATGCAGCGACCCATCACCAGCAGGCTGTGGTTCGCGGCCTTTATGATGCCCCACCAGCACGCGCACATTGGGGAAGTTGCTGCGCATCCACTCGCCGGTCAGCGAAGGGTCGGCCGGTTTGTATTGCGTCACCACCTGCTCCCCCACCACCTCCACCCGCGGATCATTGAATCCGTTATCATCGGCTATGCGCATCAAAGCGATGCTTTTGGGGTCAAACCCCATCATGCGCGTTGCCACCCGGTCCGTTTCAACCGCGTGGTTGCCGCTGACGATCACCCGGCTTTGCACGGGTTCCACCGGCGCCGGGCAGTTGCCCTCCCCGCCCACCAGACCGTCAATCACTACCAGATCCGGCTTGAAGAGGTGCAGCATATCCACCAGCTTTTGGTCGATGGCATGGTTGTGGTTGCGCAGCCGCAGGTTATAGGGGATGGTGCCCATGGCGTTTTTGAATCCGAGGGTCACCCCGGTGTAAAGGTTGGTTTTCATCTTGGGGATGGAGATATAAAAAGCTTCATGCCGTGCCACTTCACTAAAAATCTGCGGCACCACGATCTCGCGCATGACTTTGGCCTTGGGCAGCAGGTAACGATCCACCGGCTGCATTTCGAGCACCATCAATTCCACGCTACGGAGCTTCGCCAGCCGGTCCAACCCGGTGGCCTTGAAAGCCGTCGGGGTCGGAAAGCCCTTGCCCGAAGATTCAACGATGACGATCTTGTCGGTGTACTGCTTTAGAAAGACCACCACCGCATCAATCACCCGCGGATCGGTGGACTCGGGATAGTCGCTGCCCACCATGCCCAGGTTGTGGAAAACCGTTACCAGGTTGGGTTTGATGACCACCATCTTGCCGCGCAGCTTTTCGGTAAAGTGCACACGTGCATCCAGGTCGGTGAGGTTTTGGGTGACTGCCGCATTGATGGCCTGGATGTCTTCTCGCGCATCATAAGCGGCTGTGCCATACTCTTTGGCCAGACAGACAAAATCCCTGGTGAAATCCAGGAGTTTGGCCTGGGTGATCATCACAACGCTGGGGGCAATGCTCATGGGTCATCCTCTTTAAAGCTAAGTCTATGTTGTCACAAGAACGCGCATTTCAATGGCGTGGGTCGGGCAGGCCGCTTCACAAAAAGAGCAGCCGATGCAGTTTTTTTCGTCGATCAGGGCGGGGATCACATGTTCGCCAGAGGCTTCGTCAAACTCAAGCACGCTGGTCGGGCAAACCTGGATGCATGCGCCGCAAGCCACACATTTGGATTGCAGCACCACCGGTTTCAACCACATCGTCTTTTTGAGACTTTGACAAAGCTCACCCTCTGCATTAAAGATCGCAGCACTCGGACAAATCTTGCCACAAGCCCCGCAGTCAATGCAGACAGCCGCATCAATCACATGCAGCTCTTTTCGTTCACCGCTGATGGCTGCCACCGGGCAGATTTTGACGCAGGCGGTGCAGCCGGTGCAGGCTTCGATGATGATATGGGTCACAAGACACCTCCCGCTTTAACCAGGTCGGTCAAATCAAGTGCGGCAATGGTTTCTTCAGTCGGAATACCAGTCTCGGAATCCCAGCCAATTTCCTTCCAGTAACCTTGTTTGAGCTTTTCAAGGTCGTAGCTGACGCCCTTGTTCGGGCCAACCGTTTGCGGCGGCACACCCAACAGACGTTTGCTGACGTTGATCTTGCGCGGATCAATGCCCTCGCGGATGTTGAACATCTGCCGCAGGGTCTGAATCCGGCGCCCAATTTCCATATAGCCTTCGGGTTTAATGTTCCAGCCAGTGACGGAGTTGGCCCACTCGAACACAGGCACACGATCCACCCCGATCAGCATGCCAAAGTAACACATGCCCATGGCATTATAAAACTGGGTAAAGTTGCTCACCGCGGCGGCGCCCTTCATGCGATACTCGTCCGCCTCAAACTTGGAGTCTTTGGGGTAAAAGAGCGCGGCGGGTTTCAACCCGGGCACGCGCGTCCACAATTTGTAAAGGTCATAATAAAGCTGCGCACCGGTGGTGTGGCGCCCGGGGGTTGGATCCACACTGGCATGCAGCCCCATGCCGGGGTCAAGGCGCGGATCGTGGTAGGCCACCTCCTGCCCGCCCGCGTGGATGGCGGAGTCTGCGGCCTCAGGTACCAGTTTTTCGGCAGCCCGTTTGACGCCGTCCGTCAGCAGCGCGCCAAAACCCTCGCGCACCACCATCTGGCTCAGCACCAAGCGGATGGCCTCGCTGCTGCCCCAGGTCAGCTCAACACCGCCCGTGTCTTCTTTAGTGATCCAGCCTTTTTCAAAGCATTCCATGGCAAAAGCCACGCAACTGCCCGCCGAGATGGTATCCATACCCTCGCGGTTGAGCAGTTCGTTCATTTCATAGGCCAACTCAATGTCGGTGCTCATCAACATGGTCAAGAACGAAGCCGCCGTCTCATACTCCAGTTTGTGGCTCTCGGCCAGCTTGCCTTCCAGTTCCACAATCCCGCCACAGCCCAAAGGACACTCGCGGCAGTGATATTTACGTTTTTCAGTCTTGAGGATGAAGTCAGTATCGACTTTCTGGTTGAAACCGGGCATATCACGGTTGGTGCCGGCCCAATTCTTGAAGGGGGTGTCGCCCATACCCACGGAGGCCGGCAGCGTGCCGACGGATCCCCATTTGCGCATGATGCCCGCGACTAAAATACCGCTTTGAGACATGCCCATGGGCAGATGGCCGATAATTGAGCCAAACATCGACACCAGCCTGGAGGGCATCAGTTTGAGCGGCAGCATCACATCCCGGCTGCACTTTAATGAAAGATATTTGGTCTTAATGGGATCGTGCGCTCCAACACGCTGCGAGCCCGCCAGCACAACCGCCTTGAGCTTTTTGGAGCCCATCACCGCACCCAGGCCGGAGCGTCCGGCGATGCGACCGCGGTCGTTGACGATGCCCGAGATCAGCGAGAGCTTCTCGCCCGATCTGCCAATGGCGGCAACAGCGGGTTTCTTCTTGCCCCTGTGTGCTTCAGTGAGCATGTCTTCAGTCTCCACGGCGTCTTTGCCCCAATAGGGCGAGGCATCCAGAAGCTGCGGACCCTTCGAATCAATATAAAGGTAAACGGGATGGTCGCTGGCACCCTTAAAGAGGATGCCGTCGTAGCCGCACTGCTTGATGGCCAGCGCCAGTGTGCCGCCGCAGTTGGAGTCGCCCCATGTTCCTGTGAGCGGAGACTTGGCCACGGCCATCCAGCGCCCGGTGAAGAAGCTGCCGGCGCCGGTGAGAAGGCCGGTCATGAAGCCGAGGATGTTGTCCGGTCCGAGCGGATCGGCTTTGGCTGGCATGTCGCGATAGAGCAAAGCGGCACCGAGCCCGATGCCGCCAAGGTATTTCTTGTATGTATCATCTGAAAGCGTTTCTTCCTGCCAGGTGCCGCGGGTGAGATCCACCCATAAAACTTTTCCAGTGTAAGATTTCATGCGTCCAATCCGCTAAAGATGAATATTGAAGAACGTGTTAGTGAACGACCTCTTTGGTTACGCCGAGCACGACATGCAACTGGCCGGCCAGGTCAAGCAGTTCGTTGATTTGGGTTTCTGTCATACCGGTGACGTTGGCCGATATGCGATTGTAGGTGCTGTTTTCAATGTCTTTCAAGGTCTTCTCGCCTTTTTCTGAAAGGTGTAGGAAGTAGTTGCGTCTGTCTTCAGAAGCCTGCTCTTTGGTAAGGTAGCCGCCCTCTGTCAGGCGGTACACCAGCCGGCTGATGGTAAACATGGGCAGTTGAAGCTCCCGTGAGACATCAGTCACTCTCACAACTGGATTGCGGCGTAGATGCTGAAGGATATAGATCTCTTCGAATTTGAGTCCAAACTGCTCGATGAAAATGCGCTCATAGTGAAAGATGGTCTTCAAAACGATAAAGAGATCTTCATTAAGTTTGTTTTGTGGGATTGTTTTCATGTTGTGACCTCGTCTACTAAACGGATAAATGGTTACAAATCGATAATAACATATCCCGTGTCATAATTATACTTGCAATATGCTATTTATTGTCATGAGTTTTGAAAACCTCTTAACCACAAAATACACCAAACTTTCGAAAAGAAAAGCAAAAAAATCTACTAAACCGTAAAAACCATTTCTTGTAGGGGTGCCCGGCGCGAATTTTGCGCACCCGAACGAAATGAGTGGTGTAGTCGCCCTCTCGCGTTTGGATCAACCCTTTTCTCTACAAACCACCACGTCAATTCCATGTAGGGGCGAATGGCATTCGCCCATGCATCATTTGGATCAACCCTTTTCTCTCGCGGAGCCGCGGCACCACTCGCAAAGAACGCTCGGGTGCGCAAAAACCGCGAGTTCGCGGAGAAAATCACCCTCCCTAACAACCACCACGTATATTCCTTTGTGTGCGGCCTTTCTCGTTGCCCGTAATGACGAGAAAACCTCTCATGATTTGGCGAATCACTTTTCGACCTATTTTGCAGGTTATATGACCTACTATTTAGGTCACTTGTGATCTGGAGAATCACCTTCATCTGCATCATCAAGATCAACCACCTGATTTGGATTTGGCGTTACCCTGGGCACGCTATGGGATGAATGCATGGGGTGGGTGGGGTCTTGAAGATAACGCGGATAGTCTTTGACCATTTCGTGATATTCAGGCCATTCGTCTTCAAGCTCAAGCAGCGCCTGGCGCAGCATACGGCCGGGGTCATTGGCAGGGTCGGGGATGCGGGTGTGAGTGCGGACCAGCCGGTTGATGGCGTTGGTAGCGGCGGAGAGTGCATTAAGGTGAGACCTGGCATCATCCATGTCTTTGATGTTGGCACCCAGTTCTGCGAGCTTGCGTACAAAAACGCGCATGACGTCAATTTCGTCTTTGAGTGAAAATTCGGTGGTGGTTTCAAGCCCCTCAAGGATTTGCTGAGGCAAGCGACGCGAGTAAAAACCGAAAGTAATGGCATTGGTGTTGCCATAAGGGGCACCCCGCTTTTTGGGTGGTTCTGTTTTTGGAGCTGGCGGGGGTGCGGGTCTGGCGGCGTTGCGGTTGCCGGGCTGTCCGCCTTCTTTTCGGGGTTGTTGGTCTGACATAAGTACCTCCCTTGGGTGAAAAAAGTGAATCGTGATTGGTGATTAGTGATTAGGAAAAACCAGTAATGAGTAATGAGGGATTAGGAAAAAGAGATAAGGCGGAGTCGTTCGCGAAAAAAACAATAAAAAACAATTCGACTATAACGACTCGATGAGGGGTTGTGATGATGGAATTTTTGTTCTATATTCTTAATTATAAACCCCATGTCAAGTATTTGAAGGGGGGAGATTTATTAGAGTTTTGTTAGAAATACAAAGAGTGGAGGAAAATTGTTCACCTCCAGGCGGAAGTTAGTAAAACCATTTGACTTTAATATTGGTTTGAGTATAATTAAATTAGCCTGCGTCGTATGAATTCCGACTTCATGTCGTTGAAGGGTATCCTTCTTAGTACGATGGCGGGCTGAGCTTATTAAGTGGAGTGAGTGGATTTTTATCAGTGTAAAAATTCTTGCTTTCATGATACTTGGTCGAATCATAAATATCAACCACCAATGAAATCTTGTCTAATATATATTCATAGTATCGCGGCTCGCCACGCTCAAAAACCCTTTGCACAGCCCAACATAAATAATCGGTCACGCATAAGATGGGTTCTTTCCTTGGGGTTTGAACATTGAAGTTAATTTTGGTATTCACAGAGCCTGAGTTATTTTTTTTCAAATAACGGTCAGTTGCTTTATTTAAGGCTAATTGAAGATTACTGTTTTTTGTTGTATTACCTCTTTCAGCAATGTTTAAGATCAAATCACCCCCGGCATGCAATTTATTTTTAATCAAATGTGACAACAAATCAGCATAAAACTCTGTACCATTTTTATTATGCTTCTTGATGAATAAAGAAGGTAATTTCCTTCCCACAACTGCTTCAAAACTCACATCTATGCTTTTAATGAAGTCAAAGAATACCTTTCGGATTTCAGGAGGGTCATCAGTAGCATGGAAATAAAAACCTTCTGGGTGTGATGCTTTTTTTTGCACGCTTGGTACATTTTTAAAATAGGAATCATTTATTACTTGTTCTTCCAAATAATGAATTTGATCACGGAGAATGTTCAGATCACTTTTTACCTTTACCATGCCAAGCATAAAGCATAAGGAGGCACCTTCTTTAGAACCAATAATCGGCATGCCATATCGCCCATAAAATGATGTGTCTCCGGCTTCATCAAGAAACCTGTGACGAGTGTTGATATCATTTTTTATGCGTTGGTTCATTAAAATACCCTTTGCTTATGCAAAAATAATTCGCAAAATGTCTTTCAGAAACTTGAATTCCTTTATAAATTCATATACCAAATTTTATCTACAATTATTTGTTCGACTTCAACAATTTTTATTGAAACACCCAATGATAATTTCTTCAGTTTTTCAACCAACTGATCACCATCAATTAAATCAATTGCAGGTGCACCATCACGTGTTGATTCCCTTTGCGCATCTTTGGTAAATGTTCCGGTAGTAATTAATAGACCTTTATCCGCTCTACCAACCATGGCTCCTCTAAAATCACGAACTTGAGCTGGACCTACTGAGCCTTTCCAACGTTTGGCTTGAAAAACAACATGAAAACTCAGCAAATCTCCCAATTTCATAATGCCGTGGCCATCGATGCCTTCATCTCCTGAACGGCCAGTGACTTCAACCTGAATAAAACCTGATTCACGAAGTAATCTTTGGATGAGTCTTTCAAAAGCTGCCGGGGATATGTTTTGAATAACCTCCAGTAATTCGCCTTGCCACTCAACCACTTCATTGGGACTTTCTTCATCAATATCTGTTGTTTCCTGTTTATCCTTTTTCGATTGTGCGCGGACGAAACGGACGACTTCTTTTTCGTCAACTTTATCGATACTAGCCCCTTTTTCGGTGAAAGCCCAAACCCCACGAACAGAATTATCAATGATGCCAAAGGATTTTAAATAGGTTCTCGTCCACATGAGGCGGTATTCAATTTCAGTTAGACCACCCTTTTCGGGATCATGCAGAATATCCAATTGATCGGCAGGGATTTGAGCAATTTCGGCAACTTTATCGTTGATTTCTTGTAGGGTGCCTGAACCACCCAATGCTTTTAAGGCATTTATGACGGGGTTAAGAAGATCATCGAATTTATGGGTGACTGTAGGCATCGGTACTCCTTGATTGAATAAAGTGCGATTGTGAATTCAAATAATCTTGATACCGAAATGGGCAAACCTTAGCGGGGATTCACCCTGCGGGTGACCTTGTCCCGATGAAGCTGGGACTTTGTGCCGCGCCTGTGTTAGTTAGGGCACGGCGCGCCGTGCCCCTACGGTTGAATGATGGACAAATCACCCACCCTCGACAATTTTGATTTCGTCGGGGGTGAGGTCGTAGAGTTCGTAGACGAGTTTGTCAATCTGCCGGTCGGTTTGTTCGATCTGGCGGGCGAGGCGGTCTTTTTCGTCTGGAAGCCGCGCCGCCGCGGATTGTTTGTGCAGGTTGAGCATGGATTCGACCATGGCGACCATGCGGTCGTGGCGCGCCACATCCGCAGGATCGGAGAAACTGATTTTTCTTACTGGAAATGTTCTTAGTACACCAACACCTAAATCATTATTCACACCCCTTTTCTTCGCATGAAGATTACACCAAAAAGCACTAAAACTTGAATTTAGAATTCCCAATAGATATTTTAAAGAATAATCGTTTGAATGATTAATAATTACATTAAATGCAAAATTCACATATAGTTCATCCTCACAATATGTGAATGAGGGTTTATCAAACATGTTTTGACCAATTATTTTTGGAACTGTAAAAAATCTCGATTCTCGTGTTCTATGTATACCGTAAGGTGCATTTGAAGAAGTGATATATTTTTTGTATTTATCTAAGTGTTTAACAATATTAGGATATTTTTTTCTATTCGAGGAAATACTTCTGTTTTCTAAACTACCTATATAGAAAACATAATAATCTGCAAATTTAACGCTAAACCGTTTAACATCAATGCCACGCAGATACTTTTTTACAAAGGGCTTTTCATTATCAGTTAAGGTAAATTCATCAAGCGTAGTTTTAGGTATAACAAATACTCCTTGACCCAAACAGGAAATATCATTTACTCTTATTGCTATTGATTTACTTACAATATCTGGAGCTTCTACAATCCCTTGACTCACTTCAAAACGAAGAGAATCGTCTTGTAATGGAAAACAAATGAGGGCTATCTTATCAAATATAGAATAATTATTGCCGATTGTAATATTTATCTTCTTGTCAGAAGAATAAATTGATTCGTTTGTCTGAATAGAATTTTTTGAAAAGGGAGTGGGGTGAATCAATTCGGTAGAAATTTCACTTGGTTGTAAATTCTTCTCCATGAATTCTTGAATTATCAAATCTTGATTTTTATTATCCTTTTTAGAAACAAAAACCATGTGCTTACCTGACACGTTTTCGAAAATCTTATTCTCTCCAAAAGTAATCATTTTTACGAACTGAATATTTACTTGAAGCCTTTCAATTAATCTCGATGCGCCTGAACTTGATAGCCAATATGACGGCGTGATAAACGAAATATAACCATGGTCTTTAGCTAAATCGATTGCTAAATGGAAAAAGAAATACCAAAAATCCATCTTCCCTTGGTAATATTTTTTTCCATAATCTGATTTTAACAAATCGATTAATAGGTCTTTGCTATCACGTTCTTTTCGATAAGGCGGATTGCCAATGACAGCATCAAATCCACCTTTTTGAAAAATAATCTTAAATTCGCTTTTCCAATCAAAGGCGTTGACTCGGTACTGCTCCTCCGAGTCGAACATGGTGAGCTGCTGGTTATCGTAGTAATCCGGCCCAATCAGCGAGTTGCCGCACTTGATGTTCTCGCCCAGGTCAGGCAAAATGCGCTCGCCGAAGAGGTCAAGCTGGCCGGGGTTCTCAACCACCTTGAGCAAGAGCGAAAGCTTGGTCACCTCCACGGCCTGGGCGTCGATATCCACGCCGAAGATGTGGCTGGTGAGCAGTTCCTTTTTCTTCTCCATGGTCAACTGCCAGGCTTTATCCCCCTCATAGATGGGCGGGTTCTTGCCTTTGGCCCATTTGGCCGGGTCGTTGGCGATGTACCAGTTGAGCGTCCAGTCGAGCAAAAACTGGTATGCGCCGAGCAAAAAGGAGCCCGACCCGCAGGCGGGGTCCACGATGCGGATGGGGTCGGCGTGTAGATCTGCGGGGGTTTTGTCTTTGAGCAGTTCGCCGACGGTGTTTTTGACGATATATTCCACGATGTAGGCGGGGGTGTAATAGACGCCGCCGGCCTTGCGCACCTCGGGCTTTTCTTCCACCTTGGCGTGGCCGCCCGCGGTGAGGCGAATGACCTTGCCCAAAAAGCGTTCATAAACCTGGCCGAGAATTTCAGCAGAGAAATAGTTAAAAGCGTAGGGGCTTTTGGGCAGATAAAGGTTGGCGAGGATGTCTTTGAAGACCTTGTCGTCAATTTTGAGGGTCGGGGTGAGGGTGTCGGGGTGGGAGGATTGGCCTTTTTCAACCTCAAAATGGAAGAGGCCGGAATTGTATTTCTTGTCGGCCTTTTTGAAGAGTTCCATCAGGTCGCCGTAAACGTCGATGCCGTCTGTGGCTTCGCGCAAACCATTCTCGGGTTCGATGCCGCGGTCTTCGCAGATGCGCAGGAAGATGATGCGGTCAATAATAAGCTGTACGGCGGTGTTGATCTGGCGCTGGGAGAGGTTGTTGCGCAGGGCAATGACGCGGGCCAGTTCTTCTCGCCAGTGCTCCATCTCGGCCAAAAAGGCATCATCCACGTCTGCGGTGCCGCGTTTGCCCTTGAGCGAATCGGTGAACTTGTCGAGAGAGCCCTGATGCACAGCCTCGTATGAGAGCAGCCCGGCGATCTCATCCCATTTGTCGATGTATTCGGTGAACGAATAGAGGTTGGCGCGCCCCACGTGGGCAGGGTCGCCGTGGACGGGTTTTTGGCGGCAGTCGTAAACGGCCAACTGTTCGAAGTCGCTCAGCAGGCTGACGTTGAGCTTGGCAGACCATCCGTAGCGGCGGATTTGGAAAGCGGGTTCGGGATTGGATTCAATGTTGACGGCGGGTTTCTTGGCTTCGATGAAGAAATGCACATGCCCGCCTGTTTGAAAGGCATAATCCGCGGCCTTGGCGGCACCATCCACTTCGACAGAGACTTCGTGCACCACCTCGCGGAATTTCTCGGAGTAGTTCTTGCGATTCGAGACATCCCAGCCAAGGGCGTCAAAGAAGGGATCGAGGAAATCACGGCGCAGTTGGGTTTCGTTGTATCTGCCAGAGCGGTAATCTTCACGCTGGTCGGTGAAACGGGCGACAAGTTGTTTGATGATTTCAGGTGCTGGCATATGATCTCCCCGGTGCGAAATGCGTTGGAGTAATTATACACTTTTGGGATTTTATTAACAACCAGAGATCCGATCCACTCGTAAGGGCGTATAGCTATACGCCCTTACGATCACTGTACTCATCATTGAGTTCCCAATTTAGAGGGTTCAAGTAAATATAATTGACAATGTTTTCGTAATCTTTTTCTGTAGAAATTATGTGCTCATAATAATTGCGCAGCCAGACCTTTTCACCTGGCGTATTTCGCATCAGATTTATCTTTTTTGTGACGGCTGATTTATAAGCACCAATAATCGTTCCAAGTGATCCCGCTATTGGGTGACCATACCTGCCTGTGGTAAGGGCTTGGCGCGCCAAGCCCTTACCGGCTCCCAGATTCATTTCACTCGTCCTGCTGTTATGGTTTCTTTGTCCATACGCCCTTACCCTATACGCCCTTACAAGCTCGTCACCACTATTAAAATCCTTACCCGCACAATCATCAACAAGCTCGGCACCACTATTAGAACCCTTACCCACACAATCATCAACAAGCTCGTCGCCACTACTATAACTACCGTTCTGCTTATCGCTGTTAATAATATGCACAATCCCATGAAAGTGATTGGGCATCACCACAAATTCATCCTCCAAAACCTCTACATTTGGTCGGATTTTTTGTGTTTTTAACCATTCCTCCCTGGCGATACGACCATACTCATTTAACCGCATTTCGCCTTCAACAATTTCACCAAAGAGATGTTCACGTTGGTGACACACCAACGTAATGAAATAACTGCCAGAAGAAGAATAATCATAATCTGGCAAGCGGATTGAACGGCGATGAAAAAGCGGTTTTTTTTTCTGATCGTTCATTTCATTATTATTCTATATCAATTCCCCCTCTTGACTTAACAGAACATTTGTGCTATTTTAACTCTGTCATCCACCCACTCGCCACAGCATATCAACCTTAAATAATTTACAAAATCAGGTTGTGATTCGTGCATAAAAACAAAGAAACGAATCGGATGAAATTGCAAGAATTCAAAATCAAAAAAGGATTCGTTTTCATTCGTTTTTGATTCGCGGTCTTGGCGCCCCCGAGCCGCAAAGCGGCGAGAGGGGTTCAAAACAAAGGAACGAATCAACTTAAAGAAAACCGAATATTTTCCTCGAGGGTTTTTCCGGTGTTTGAGTGGGCTTGGCACGCCAAGCCCCTACAAGAGATTTTCGTGGTGGCCGGTGGATGCGAGTGGTGTTCCGATTCGTGCGAGGGCGAGCCGCAGCTCGCCCCTACACAGAATGGGATGCGGGAATTTAGACTCACCAGTTTTCCAAATCACTAATCACTTGTTCTTGCCCTTCCTGATTACTGATTCTCATTACTGGTTTTGACGATTCACGCTTCACAAAACAAATTACTTAAGTCATCTCACCCTGCACCCAAAAACTTGATATAGTTAATACACAAGAAATTTCGACCACAACAATTTATGACCACAATTACCCTATCAAACCATGGAGAATTATGGATCAGATCACAATCACCCAACTCAAAGAATCTCATCGCCTTCTCACAGAATTTAAATACGCAGTACAACCGGTGGTGCACGGCTACGCCAACCGCACGCTGTATATCAATCTGGATTCCAACACCATTACCATCAAACCGGTGGATCAAAAGATGAAAGACACCTTCACCGGCGGCAAAGGCTTCTGTCTCTGGCTGCTGTGGAATGCCATAAACAGTGACACGAAATGGGATGATGCGCAAAATGAGTTGGTGGTGGCCGGCGGTCCGATTGGCGGCATCACGGCTTATCCGGGCAGCGGCAAGTGCACCGTGGTGACCCTCTCCCCCCTGACCAAATCGATCATTGACAGCAACAGCGGCGCTTATTTTGGCCCTTATTTAAAATTCAGCGGTTTCGACGCCCTCGAGGTGCAGGGCAAGGCCAAAGAGGACGTGGTCATCTTTATTGATGGCGACAACGGCACCGTGAGCATTGAAGCCGCACCCCTCGATGAAGTGAACACCCATCTCTTGAGCAAACAGCTCACCGATCTTTACGGCGGTGAAACTGATAAAGGCAAGCGTGCGATCTCGGTCATGTCTGCCGGTCAGGCTGCCGAGCACGTGCCCATGTGCGGCGTCAACGTCAGCTATTGGGATTCCCGCCGTCAGGAGATCCGCATCAAGCAGGCAGCGCGCGGCGGCGCCGGCACGGTGCTGCGCAATAAACGTATTAAAGCCATTGTGGTGAAGTATTCAGATACCGGCGGCGACAGCAACGGCGCCGCCAACATGGAGCTGATCCGCGCGGCAGGTAAACGCATTAATAAAGAAATCTCGGATTTCGATGCCTCGCAAAATGACATGCGCCACCTGGGCACCCCCTACCTGGTGGAGATCATGAATAAATTTAACATCCTGCCCGTGCAGAACTTCCGCTTCGGCTCAGACCCTGAAGCCAGCAAGATCAACGGCGAAGTGTGGAAGTCCATGTTTGACTTCCGCGGACCGGATGGCTGCTGGTACGGCTGTTCGCTGCAATGCGCTCATGCCGTCCCCCACTATCACCTGCAATCAGGCCCTTATAAAGGCGAGGCCGTTTTTGTGGATGGCCCTGAATATGAATCTCTGGGTGCCTTGGGCTCCAACCTGGGTATCTTCGATCCGCCTGCCATGCTCGAATTGTGTTTTTATTGCGACACCTACGGCATCGACACCATCTCGGCGGGCAATTCAATGGCCTTCGCCTATGAATGTTATGAAAAAGGCATCCTCGACCAACAAAAAACCGGTGGTCTTGAATTAACCTGGGGCAATGCTGAAGCAGCTTATGAACTGCTGCACCAGATGGCCAGAGGCGAAGGGTTCGGCGTCACCGTTGGCCAGGGCGTTAGAGTGATGAAGTCCTTGTTTGCCGAGCAATACGGTGCCGATCCGCAGCAACTGCAAGATATGGGCATGGAAATCAAAGGCATGGAGATCTCGGAATACATCTCCCGCGAATCGTTGGCACAGCAAGGCGGCTACGCCATGGCCTCCAAGGGTCCGCAGCACGATGAAGCCTGGTTGATCTTTATGGATATGGTGCACAAGCAGTTGCCTACTTTTGAAGCCAAAGCGGAGGCCTTGCATTACTTCCCGGTGTGGCGCACCTGGTTCAGCCTGCACGGTCTGTGCAAACTGCCCTGGAACGACATCATCCCCGTCTCGAATAAAACTGCCAAAGAACCCGCCAAGGTTCCCGAACATGTTGAGAACTACTGCTGGCTATACGAAGGGCTCTCGGGTAAGAAAACCAGTCCCGAAGACCTGATGGCCCAGTCTGAAAAAGTGTATAACTTCCAAAGATTGTTCAATGTCAAAATGGGATTCGGCACCCGCCAGCACGACTATCCGCCGTACCGCTTAATCGGGCCAGCCACCGTTGAAGAATATGAAAACCGCAAAGACCTCTATGACACACAGTTGCGCGAGATTATCGGCGTTGACCCTGATGGCAAGAGCGTTGAAGAAAAGATCAGACTGGTCAGGCAGCACCGCGAAAACCAGTATGAGCAATTGATGGATGCAGTTTACCTGCGCAGAGGCTGGACGAAGAACGGTATTCCCACCCAGGCAACCTTGCAGCGTCTGGGCATCGACTTCCCCGAGGCGATGGCAATCTCGGCAGCCCATGGCGGCTAGAGATTAGGCCCATCATCGTGATTTGAAAGGAAAGCAAGCTGAACATTACGGTAAACTTGATCGCCACCTTTAAAATGCTGGCAGGGAAGAACTCCCTGCCACTTGAAATGGAAAACGGCCAATCCGTATTGGATGCGTTCTTTCGTGTATTAGAAATGGTGCCTGCCTTGAAACCCCACTGGCTGGATCATGAGGGTCAGCCCCATGTGTTTGTGCATGTGTTTTTGAATGGCGATGACGCCGCCACACTGCCAGATGGGCTGAACACCAAACTAAATGATGGAGACTGTCTCGACTTCATTCCCCCCGTTGCGGGCGGATAAACAAAAGGTGGGCGGGTGTTGCACCCGCCCCTAATTTTTAATCCTCAATTGCCTTGTGCAGGATGATCGTCATGGCGTGAGACCACAACAGCGGGCTGGCCACCTGCCCCCACTTCTCGACCCAGGGGGTAAAGTGCTCTGGCGCCAGTTGGTGAGCGCTGATCTGTTCAGCCAGATCGCCGTTTTCAGCCGCGGTGCTTTCAATCCATTTCAGCATCTCACGGGCTTGTGCCTTCTTGCCGGTGAGCACGTAATACCAGCCCAACCAGGCGGTTAGCAAGATCCACTCGCCGCCGCCATAATAGACGTCTTCTTTATATCGGTAGACGCCTCCGTTCGGCAAATGCAAGTCTTTTTCAATCGCCTGGATGGTAGCAGAAATAGCCGGGTCATTCAAATCAAATGCTGCGTAAGGCAGTGCCAGGCCCAGCAAACTGGCATCCACACCGCTTTTCAAGACCGGTTTTGGGGGCTGCCCTTTTTGAGCTGGGTGAAGATGCTTGATAAAACGTCCGTCATGAATAGCAAAGTCAGACAAAAAGCGCTTGACTTCGCCTGCCAATTCACCCGCCAGTTTGGCACATTCAGCCAACTGTGGCAGGTCAGACCATGCGGCCACAGCTTTCAAGCCGCCATAGATGGAGGCTAAAGAATAGGGATGCAGGTATTCAGGATGTTCCTCCCAGCAGTCGTAATTTGGAAGCTGCCAGACCAACTGCAGGTAGCGCACAGAAGCCTTGATTGGTTCGACCAGTTCAAGCCGCAGCGCCTGATCGCCAGTCAACTTGACATGTTCAGCCAGCCCCCATAACCAACTGCCGTAGCCATCCACCTGAAAATTGCCCCATTCGCCATCGTCGCTGCGTGGCTCTTCATAACCTTCGAGGGTAAAACGTGTGTTCAAAATGGCTGTATGATCGGGTTTAGCGCCCCGCTCCAGCATACCTTCGAGCACATCCACCTTGGCGGCGTAGCGCGTGATCACCCGTCCAACCCAGCGGTAAAAAGCCGCAGCGGATGCATATTGTCCAACCTGATCCATGGCATAAGCGATAAAACTGCCGTCCCTCAGCCAGCAAAAATGGTAGGTCTCAAAAGATGGGCTGGCGATGTAAGCGCCTTCTGGATGTTGGTTTTTTAAAATAACATTAATGCTGTGTTGAAACAGATCCATGATCAAGACTCCAAATAAAGAAATAATTACGTTTAGTGTTCAAAAAGGAGCACGTTCCAGAGGTCGAGTTTTGGCACGACAACACTGACTTTATCCCCATTGAGGTGATGTATGAGAAGTTGTGGTGCAGCAGACGAATAGGGTTCCAGCAGCCAGACTTTTTCAGGGATAAAATCCAGCAGGATTTCGAGTGTAAAGGATTCCAATGCGAGCGGTCTGGTATTCTCCTCGTTCCAACAAAGCGGTGCTGCACTTTTCAAGTTAATCAAACTAAGAGAGGCACCGCCATTCACCTTGCGATAAAAAGCGTCCACCCCGTCAGGCAACTTGAGATCGGGAGCGTCAGATTCAGGCACCAGCGGTCCGATCCACTCTTCATAGCGGACGGCAAAATCCGCGCAGGAGCGCAGGCATGCCATCAAGGAATCAGAAATAGCTTCGTGCTTCGGGAAATAAGGGTCCGTCAGCAGGCGCGCATTTTCGCCAATCTCGATGCGGTTTCCGCCGGCAGACAGGATGACCGCATCAGCTAGAAGATGATTCACCTCGCGCTCTGCGGGCATATAAAGGGCGATGACGACTGGCTTTTCGCCCGAGAGTTGGCGGGCATTTCGCACAATGCGAGCGAGGTCGGCATAATGGATATCAGGCGGCCAGATTTCAATGTAGTTAAACGCCACCGGAGCAGCCGCCAGCGTTTCAATCGGCCAATTGCCAACTGCGTTAAAAAGCAAGGGCAAATCTGAGTGCTGTCTGGCTGCTGCTTGAATGAAATCGCCAAAGGCTTTGGCAATATCCACTGGCTGGCAGGAGGCATCGAAACCGGTTTTTGGGTCACCGTACTGGTCAATATGCAATCCATCAAATGGCAGCATTTTGAGCACCTGATTGCATTGATCCAACAAGTGTTTCTGCCATAGGCCGCCCTCCGCAGGGTTCATAATGCCCAGAAAATCTTCGCCGAAGGGGATGGGATTGTGATCCTGGTCATAAAGCTGCCAGTCGGGATGCGCCCGCCAAAAATCCGCAGAGGCCGCATAGACCGCCAGGTAAGGCATGGCTGCCATACCATGTTCATGAGCAGCTTTGATCAGCCGTGATATAGCCTCCAATGAGAGCGGGCGTCCGAGCGGATCAAGGTACTCTTTGGTTGGTGCGACCAACTGGTCATGACGATACTGCCAATCGTAAAACTGCAGTCCATTGATGTGAAACTTGGCCAGTGTTTGCATGGTGGACTTTTCATCAGGCCTGGAAGCCGAGAAATCGGTCAGGTAACCGTAACGTGGAAAAGACGTCCAACCAGGTAAAACGTCAAATGCCGTATATATCGATGATGGTGTCGTTAGTTCAGCTTCACACGAGATTTCAACCCCGTAACCAGCAGGAGCATCCAAAGGCGGCAGCCATGAGAAATCCACCAGGTTGTGTCCAACGTCCAGGCTGCGGGTTTCGCTGCGCGTCTTAATGGCGGTCGGTCCGTGGAAGAACGTCAGCGTGAAATCCACGTTTGAAGCATGGGCTGCATCACATTCCAGAATGCAGCGTACCATCTCGCCGGGTTTATACATTCCGCGGATCGGATAAAAATCGTTAAGTTTTATTGAAAAGGAAGAAACAGTCATAAATTAACCTTTAATCCCAGTGGTGGAAATACCTTGCACAAAATAACGTTGGAAGAGGATAAAGACCAGCACCACAGGGATGAGCGCAATCAGTGAAGCTGCAAAGACCTGTCCCCATTCGGTCAGGTGTTCAGATTGAAAGAGTGCGATACCGATGGGCAGGGTGCGGTTGATCGAATCACCGATATTGACATTCGCCCAGGTGTATTCCTCCCAAGAGTAAAGGAAGGAGTTGATCACGACCACGGCCAGCCCGGGACCAGAAAGCGGTAGCACAATTTTAGTAAAAATGGTAAACGGAGACCCGCCGTCGATCATAGCAGCTTCTTCAAGGTCACGGGGAACATCTTCAAACACGCCGCGCAGCAAAAAGGTCTGCATCGAAATATTCATGGTCACATACACCAGCACCAGTCCCCACAGGTTATTGTAGAGATCAAGTTTATGCGCCACGATAAACTGAGGGATGATCAACATAACCGGAGGAACCATCATCCCCAGAAGCAAGATATAAAACAGGATTTCCTTACCCGGAAACTTCAGGCGGGCAAACGCATAAGCCAGCATTGAACTCACCAAAACGGTCAATGTGGTGGTCGCCAGAGTCACTTTCAAGCTGTTCCAAAAATACAAACCGAAGCGATCGGTGGTCAACGCCTTAACAAAATTATCCAGCGTGGATGGATTCGGCCAAATCTGCGGAGGGAGCTCAAAAACCATGGTTTGAGGTTTAAAGGCGGTGGAAACCATATACCAGATGGGCACTGCCACCACTCCCAGCCCGAGAAGCAGGATGAAATAGGAAAGAATTCTCATGGTCAAACGCGATTTTTTCATCTTACTCTCCCGCCGGTTTGCGCAGCAATTTTAACTGCACCAGACTAAGCACAAACACGAAGATGGTTAATAGATAACTGATGGCAGCACCATTACCAAAATCCATGCGCGAGAAGGTGGCACGATACATCAGTGTGAGTATGGAGTGGGTCATATCTTGCGGCGCACCGCGAGTGATCAACTGGAAGGGAACATAGGCGTTGAGTCCGCCGAGTACCAGCACCACCAGTAGAAAGACAAGCGTGCCGCGCATCATGGGCAGCATAATTCGCATCAAACGCTGCCAACGGTTTGCACCATCCACCTGGGCGGCTTCAAGCAGTTCTGTTGGGATACCCTGAAGTCCGGCTAAAAAGATGACGGTCGCCCAACCCACCCCTTTCCAGATATCCACCAGCACCACAGGCACCAGCGCAAGAATGTCATCCGCCAACCACATGATATTTTTGCTAATGGCGTGAAGCACATCTTTGAGGAAATAATTGACCAGACCGCCCATGCCGCTGAACATATAAGTGAATAAAAGCGAGACGATGACCCAACTGGTGATCACCGGCAGATAATAAGCAACTCGGAAGAAGGTGCGACCACGGAGCGACTGATTGAGAATCACTGCAATGGCAAAACCCAATACCATTTTGACCGTGACAGTGATCACGGTATATACTGCGGTATTAAGTACTGCACGTTGAAAGATTTGACTTTTGAGTTGAGTGATGTAATTATTAAAGCCTACGAAAACCGAACGTTCTGGATGGACAAAATTCCAATCAAAAAAGCTTATGCGAAAAGAGTAAAGCAGCGGCCCAAGAAAGAAGACTACCAGTAAGGCAAAACCGGGTAAGAGGAAAATAATGGCGGGGATGATTTGATTACGAGCTTTTTTGATTCGCATAAGAACATCCAATGAGTGGTGTACCAACTAACTTGGTCTTTTTCAGTCTACTTTAAAAATCGATAAAGAAGTCTTAATATCTGAGTTTGTGGTGGAGCAGCCGGTGGGGGAGTAGGAACCACCGGCCGCTCCGATGTTATGCAACCGTACTATTGAGCAAGGAGAGCGTCAATTTCGGTGGCAGCCTGATCAAGCGCTTCTTGTGCAGTCTGGTCACCGTTCAAAATACGTTGGTAGGCATTGTTGATGGCAGTGTCCATGTCGCTCCATTTGGGGCTTGGAACACGAGCCTGGGCAGTCTTCAATTGTTCCATGAAGACGGCGAAATAAGCGGGCATATCAGCATCGCCTGAGAGGCTGGCAATGGTCGGAACCACACCCACCTGGGCAAGCGCTTTTTGTGCATCCACACTCATCAGATAAGCAACCCATTTGACAGCAGCTTCTTTATTGACAGATCCATCGAGGATGACCACATCTTCACCACCCACCACGGAGCTGGTGCCGTTGGCGCCGGCCGGGATCGGGGCAAAAGCGTAGTCAAGTTCAGGATAGTTGGCTTTGTAAATATCCACCATCCAAGGACCGTCGATGATCATGGCATAGATGCCGGTGCCCTGCCCTGCGTCAGTGGCAATGCCGCCGCCCAACAGGTTGGGAGACATGCAGCCCTGGTCATAGAGGTCTTTCATCATAGTAAATGCGGCAACACTTTCGGCACTGTTGACATAACCAGCTGCGGTAGTGATGCCTTCATCCACGATCTTACCGCCCATGGCGTAGAAGAGAGGAGCGGGTGCCCAGAAGTAGGTTCCGCCCTGAGCGTAACCGTAAGTTCCGGCAGTGGTGTCGGTCAATGCACAGGCAGCAGTCACAAATTCTTCAATAGTGGCAGGTGGGTTGGCAATGCCGGCAGCTTCGAAGGATGCCTTGCTGTAGACCAATACCTGGGTATTGGTGTTCTGGGGCAGACCATAGTAATGGCCGTCCCATTTATTGGTTGAGAGAGGTCCGGGGAAAACTGATGCGGCAATGGCATCGAAATCGGGCATGGCACCGTCCAACTGCATGAGCGCACCCTGGCTGGCGAATTCAGAAACCCAGGCGATATCCATACGAGCGGTGTCAGGAACATCCCCGCCAGCGATGGCGGTTAACAATGCAGTTTTAAAATCACCCCAGGCGTAACGACTTGGTTCCACAGTGATACCGGGGTTGGCGGCTTCAAAAGTGGCGATGACTTCATCCAGTTTGGCAGTTTCAGGGTCACTCATGGTGTGCCAGTATTTAATGGTGACCGGCTCAGCGGCAGGAGCTTCGGTTGCAACTTCTGTTGCAACAGTTTCTTCTGTAGCGGCAGGTGCTTCAGTGGCTGCAGGTGCGGCGCAAGCGCCTAAAATCAAACTCATTACGATCAAAACAGACAGGAAAACCAGTGACAAACGACCTTTCATCTTTTCTTCTCCTTTTGTGTCTATTAAATGTTAACCTTTTTTTATGAACTTACCAACTGCAAAACAATTTCTCTTTTTATTTTTTTTATGCTCCTCCATTATTTTGGTGCAATTACCGCGAATAACTTGAAACGTTTCAATAAGCGGACAAAATTTTTATACTGGTAAGTATTCACCAGTGGATTGCCTGATAACCAGTTGTGGTTCGACCATAATTTGCGGCATTACCTTTTCACCCGAGATGACAGAAAACAAGGACTGCATCAGGGCGAAACCGATCTTTCTAAACGGTTGGGCAATGGTAGTCAGGGAGGGCTGCCAGTGATCAGCCAGACTTATATCATCGAAACCAATGATGGATACATCCCTGCCAACCTGAAGACCGCGGGTTTGAACAGCCCGCATGGCACCAAAAGCGCAAATATCGTTAGCTGTGATGATGGCTGTGGGAGGTTCAGGCAGGTCAAGCAGCAAGTGCGCCGACATTTGTCCAGCGCGTTGGTTGAAATCACCTTCAACTACATAATCCTTATTAATCAGCAACCCGCTGTCTGCCATGCCTTTGACGTAACCTTCCCAACGCTGGGTGGTACACATCAGTCCATTGAGCGGGGTGATATAAGCAATTTTCCTATGTCCAAGACCGGTGAGATAGCGAATCGCCATTTCCATACCAGATGCGCCATCCACATCAACGTAAGGATAATCACAAGTGACATCAGATCGGCCGTAAGCGACAAACGGAATATTCTTTTGTGATAGAAATTGAATTCTTTCATCCTGAGAACGGATGCCCATCAGAACCAGACCGTCCACCTGCCCCTCGCCGATTAATCGCTCATAGGTTTTGAGTTCTTGGGCATAATTTGGGGCCGCTGTAATTAATATGGAGTAACTGTTTTCAGCAGCAATATAGTTTAATCCAGCCAACAATTCGAGGAAAGCGTTGTCACCCGGATCCGTGCTGCGGTAATCTTCAGGCGAAATGATCGGCACCAGGCCGATACGCCGGGTTTGCCGGGTTTTCAGACTGCGGGCGGCTGCACTGGGGTGAAAATCCAGCTCCAGAATTTTGGAATGGATCTTTTCACGAGTTTCATCGGCAACCAATTGAGGATCGTTTAAATAATTGGAGACCGTCCCAATGGAGACGCCGGCAGCAGTGGCGATGTCACGAATAGTTGTCATAATAATTGAACCGTTTCAATAGATTATAGGGATTTCGCAAATGATTGTCAAGAGGCAATATTAATGAGTTTTCCAAACCCAATTAGCCCCAGAAACCTGGAATCTAGTCTTACACTTCGATTCACAGGGGTCAGATTGAGAGCATGGGGATCTTATTGTAGGGAGGGCATGGCACGCCATGCCCTTACAAAAACAGGACCCTCCTCAACTCGAAGCACTGGCATACTTCCGCAAGCCCACCCTGAAAAGGATGGAAGCCACAACGAGCAGCGCAGCCGCCAATAACATGCTGACCACCAACTCCACCGGGGTGATTGAATCGGTCAAAGCGCGAGCCGGAAACGTGGTGATCACGCCCACCGGTACGATCCAGGTGAGCACCATGCGCAGCCAACCGGGATAGATATTGGCGGGGTAACGCGCCATCTGAAAGAGCCCATCAAACACCCAGGTGAACAATACGCCGGGGCTCCAGAAGATCAGGGCTGCAAAGATCAAGAGAATCGCATAAAGGATGCTCATGCCGACTACCAGCATGAACAGAAAGAACAAGACCTGCCATACCGAGAGCACCACTCCCAGTTGGATGACCGCAGCGACCAACACACCGACCCCCAAAACCAGATCCAGCAGCGCAAATAAACGCCACTTGCGAAAGCTGGCAAAGAACTGGGCGTTCACTGGGCGCAGGATGGTGAAGTCAAATGCACCCGACCAAATTTCGCCATCCATGCCAGAGAGCGAATCAAAACTCGGACTGATAAACAAACCGCGTACCGCGCTGACGACCAGATACACGCCGAGCACGGCCAGGGTGGATGCCAACGTCCAGCCGTGCACCGAATCAATCTGCCCGAAAAGCACCAAAATGCCGAGCACACCGGTCAGCAGATTGAGCAGCGAGGTGAACAAACTGATAAAAAAGTTGGTGCGGTAGGCGGCATCTTCCTGAAAGGAGGCGCGCATAAAACTGCCAATTAATCGAAAGGGTCTCATCCTATCCTCCCACTGCGCTGTAGCGTTTTAAACCATAGCGCCAAAGCAGCGCATACAAAATCACAGCCGCAACCATCCACCCAACCTGGATGGCGAAACCAGTCAGCATCTCTGGTCGGGTGAGCTGCCCGGTGATCACCTCCACCGGAAAAGCCACCATATATCGAAACGGAAGGATGACTGCCAGTGTTTTTAAAGCACCCGGCAGCAGCGCAATCGGCGCCACCTGCCCGGCCAGCAAAAACACCAGCGAATCTTGCAAAGCCAGCAAGGCATCGGCGCGCGTTGCCCAAAAAGCCAGCAGCGCCAGCCAGTATCCCCAAAAGAAGCGCAGCGCCCAGGCAAAAATCAATGCCGGAATAAAGGCCAAAGCGTTGAGCAGGGTCAAATCCAACTCGGGTTTAAGCACAAAAGCCAAAATCACTAGAATGGGCACCACAAAAACCAGATAGACCACCTTGCCGGCGAACTCTGAAGCCAGCGCATCATACAATGGCGGGATCGGACGCAGCAGAACCTTGTTGATCTGCCCATAGCGGATTAAGTCGCCCACCGTCCAGTTGGTTTGTGCATAAGTGATCTGGTTGACCAGGATCAGAATCAGGTAATAAGCTACAAAAGCACCGCGCGTCATGCCTGAAATACTGCCCTCCCCAGCCGCAGTGGACCACACCAGCAGATAGATCAGAGGCGGGATCATCCAGCCAAAAGCAAGGATGAAGAAGAAACTGCGATACTGCATCCACGAAAGCCAGGTGGAGCGAATCAACGCCCATCCGCCGCGCGAAGGTGTAAAAATTCCGCGTGTCATTGGCCACCATCCGTATAAACCTGGTCAATGACCGCCTCAATGGAGGGGTCTTCAATGGTCAGATCTGCAACATTGAGGGTTTCAAGTAATTTGGCGGTAATGGCAGCCGCTTCGTCGCGCGGCACGCGCAGGTTGAGGTTGTTAGATTCAGCCTCCAACACCTCGACGCCATCGGGAAGTTCCGGAAGTTCGTTTTCGGCCATGGATTCCTGCTTGAGCGTGATGCGCAAAATCTTGAAGGGCATCAATCGCCGCGCGAGTGTGCCCAATTCGCCGTCATGCAAAATCTTGCCATGATGGATGAGAATCACCCGCGGACACAAAGCCATCACGTCCGCCATATAGTGGCTGGTGAGAATCACAGTTGTACCGCTGCTGCGGTTGTAGTCCGCCAAAAAGCGGCGCAGACGGAGCTGCATCGAAACATCCAGGCCGAGGGTTGGCTCATCCAAAAACAACACGGAGGGTCGGTGCAGCAGGCTGGCGGTCAATTCACACTTCATGCGCTCTCCCAGCGAGAGATTACGCACAGGCTTGGTAAGCAATTCCTTCATCTCAAGAAGCTGCACCAACTCTTCGAGGTTGCGCTCAAATTCCTTTTTGGGCACCGAGTAGATTTCACCAAGCACCCTGAACGAATCCAGGGGTGGGATATCCCAGAGCATCTGGCTCTTGTTGCCCATCACCATACTGATGCGTCTCAGATATTGCGGTTGGCGCTGCCAGGGTTCATACCCGGCCACACTGACCTGCCCACTGGTGGGATGCAGCAGCCCGGCCAGCATCTTGAGCGTGGTGGTCTTACCGGCTCCGTTTGGGCCGATCAACCCCACCATCTCGCCTTGGGGAATCTCAAAACTGATGGCCTGAACAGCGCTGACTTCGCTGTAAGTCGGTTTGAACAGACTCTTCAGCGAGGCACCCAGCCCTTCTGCCCGCACGGGCACGCGATACGTTTTGGTCAGCTCCATGACCCTAATGATTGTGTTTTCCATGATAATGTTCCCTGATTTGAAATTATGAATGATTAGACAGTTGCTTAAGATACTGTCCGGTGTAAGAATCAGACACTTGAGCCACCTGTTCAGGTGTGCCCGCTGCCAGCAGTCTTCCACCGGCCATGCCGCCCTCGGGGCCGAGATCAATCACCCAGTCTGCAGCCCGAATGAGATCCAGATTGTGCTCCACGACCACCACACTGTTGCCAGCTTCTACCAGTTTTTGCAGCAAGCCCAACAACAGAGCCGTATCCGCAGGATGCAGCCCCGTGGTGGGCTCATCCAACAGATAAAGCGTATTGCCTGTGGCTTTGCGTCCAAGCTCTTTGGCCAGCTTGACACGCTGTGCTTCACCGCCTGAAAGCGTGGTGGCGGGCTGCCCCATTTGCAGATAACCCAGCCCGACTTCTTTCATCACTTCAAGCCGGGCACGTGCAGCCGGGATTTCGCAAAAAAGCTCCAAAGCTTCAGCGATGGTCATGTCTAACACCTCAGAGATATCCTTGCCGTGATATTTCACTGCCAGCGTGTCGCGCTTGAAGCGTTTTCCGTGGCAGGCAGGGCAGCGCACTTCAACATCGGGTAAAAAGTGCATCTTGACGGTGAGTGTGCCGGTGCCTTCACAGCGTTCGCAGCGTCCCCCCGGTACGTTGAATGAGAAATGGCGGGGAGTGAACGAGCGAGCTTTGGCTTCAGCGGTCGCCGCAAACGCTTCGCGGATGGGCGTGAACGTATCTGAATACGTGGCGGCATTTGAGCGGGGAATGCGTCCAATATGATCCTGATCAATGGTGATGACCTTGTCGATGTACTGCCAGCCCACAATGCTGTCGTGCTCTCCAACCATTTCAAGCGAATGGTTCATGCGCTGCCTGGCAGCCCGATCTACAATATCAAAGATCAAAGAGGACTTGCCTGACCCTGAAACCCCGGTCACCGCCACCAGTGCGCCAAGTGGAAGTGTGACCGAAACATCCTTAAGGTTATACTGCCGTGCCCCGCTGATGGTGAGCGCTCTGCCGTTTGGCTGGCGTAGACTTGATGGTATGGGGACGGACTTTCTGCCCGAGAGATAACTCCCGGTGATGGAGTCGGGGTTACCCATCAGTTCTTCAGGTGTGCCGACAGCCATGATGCGTCCGCCGTTCTTTCCAGCACCCGGGCCAATATCCACGATGTAATCAGCAGCGCGAATCAGTTCAAGGTCGTGTTCCACCACCAAGACGGTGTTCCCCAGGTCGCGCAGGCGATAAAGCACCTTGACCAGCCGCTGTGTGTCACGCTGATGAAGTCCGATGGTGGGCTCATCCAGAATGTATAGTACCCCGGTAAGGCCTGACCCCAGCAGCGAAGCCAGTTTGAGGCGTTGGGCCTCACCCGCAGAAAGCGACGGGCTGGCACGCTCAAGCGTCAGGTAGCCAACCCCAACTTCCAAGAGGCGGCCCACGCGTGCATCCAGATCGTCAAGGATTGGATGGGCGATCAACATCTCTTGAGTCGAGAGGTGCTGCGGCAAACCTTTCAGCCAGGCGTCAAGCTCGTTAAGGGGCAGTTTTTCAACTTCGATGATGGTCTTGCCGGTGACGGTGACGATGCGGCTCTCTGCTTTCAGACGCGTACCGCTGCAATCCGGGCAGGTTTGAATGGTGAAATACTGATCCAACTTTTCGCGGTAGGTCTCGTTCTCGGCATGGTCATCGTAACGGCGCAAGAGGTTGGTAATCACCCCTTCATAGCGACCTTGATTGTTGGTTACTGGTGGTTTTACCCCGGGGAAATGCCCAAGAAACTGCGGGCTCTCGCTGCCGTAATACAAAAGATCGCGCTGAATTTCAGTGTATTCTTTCAGTGGTTTGTCGAACTCAAATTCAAACCCAAACCATTTTCCGGCGTTTTCAAGGATCTGCCGGTAATAATTAATATGAAATTTCTCCCAGCCATCCACGGCGTTCTCGGCCAGACTCTTGTCAAGATGGATATAGCGCTCGATCAAGACCTGACGCACGACGCCCAACCCGGTACAACGCTCGCAGGCACCCGCCGGCTTATTGAACGAGAAGTTGGCCATCCCCATTTCGGCGATAGCCATTCCGCAATGCGGACAAGGGTAACTCCCCTCAACACCTCCGTCGTTCTCATCCATCCATTCGTCTTCAGAGAACTCAAAAGTAGGCGGCGGCACATCTTTTCCGCAGTTGGGGCATGGACGATGACCCAGGCGCGCATAAAGCACGCGCAGATAGGTAAAAACCTCAGTCACTGTGCCCACGGTTGAGCGCGGGCTGTGGTTGTTGAGGTGCTGGTCAATGCTGATTGAAGGAGAAAGCCCTTTGATGCTATCGACCGGCGGTTTGGTAAGTTGGTCGGTGACAAGACCGAGTGAGTCAAGATACTGACGCTGCCCCTCTTTATTGAGGATGTCAAACGCCAGAGTTGATTTGCCTGAACCAGAAAGACCGGTAAAAACAACCAGTTTATTCTTGGGGATGTCGAGATTGACATTCTTGAGGTTGTGCAGGCGTGCATTACGAAGTGAAATAACAGAATCCATGATTGCTCCATAATAAAATAATGTTTTACATGTTAATTGTAAAACCCTGGTGGGCAAGTGGAGGGTTTGGATTAAAGAATTACAGGATTTTGAAGCTGATTCTGCTGGATTATCTCTTCGACGAAATTCAGGATTTTAATGGAATGTTCTTTTTGAGTGTAAAGAACTGTCAGCCATCGATCTGCAGCCATGTAAACGTCTTCGTCCGGATTGGGCGTATCGAGCGCCTGCCTGAGATTGCGGGTATCGCCCCTGTCAAACTGGATGAACATGCGCAGCATGGCCATCATGCTGTAGCCGGCACGACTCAACAAGCGGATAATGCGCAGCCTTTCAAGCTCAGCCTCTCCGATACAACGGTAGCCGTTATCGGGGTTACGCGGGATACTGATCAATCCATTGCGCTCCCAATTACGCAGCACATCGTGGGTCACATCCAGTTTTTCGCAGGCCTGCCCAATCGTAAAGGTTTGGGATTGTTGATCAAGCGCTGTGATGCCAGCGCGGTTAGCCCAATTCTCCAATAACTTAACTGTGTATTCAGCACGTTCAATTTCGATATCAACGGTTGTCATGTGTTGGCGGGCCTGTTCAACTGCACCAGTCCAGTCATCCGCCACGGCAGATTCGATCATGTCTGCGGCACTGGCGCGCAGCGCCTTGCCGGGATAGTAAGATGAGTACACCATACGGGCCAGGCGCAAACAATCCAGATGGCGTTGGGTAAAGATGCGATAGCCAGCAGGTGTGCGCTCAACAGGCGGAATCAATCCCCATTCGATGTATCGCATGACTGTGTTGGGGTGAATGCCCACAGCGCGTGCAAGATCAGAAGTGCGAAAGGTTTGTTGTGCCATATTGGATGTATTAAACCACGAAATCAAAAACGTAATAATTGAATACCCAAATTATCATCCCCTGCATTTACTAATATGTTATAGTATATTATGACTTTATTAGTCTCATTAGTGGTAATTGCAAGGAGAAGCGATATGAAAAAGATTTTTTTACTTGGGTTACTAATTCTCGCTTTTTTGAATGGGTGTACCAGCCCCGGAACTGAGACTGAAAATATTCAAATCACCACTCCTGAATCCACTTCGACCACGCAAATCAATGCAACGAATACATTGTTACCTGAATCCCCGACGCCAACACCCTCGCCCACTGCTGCCCCGCTCCCCAAAGATTTCAATGCGCAAAATTTCGAGCATTTCACAGGAGTGGTGAGCTACGGTTCTTATCTCTCACAATATTTTAACAAAGAATCTTCTAATGTTTTGACTTATACCACTGATTATAGTGCGGATGGCTCAACCATCGCCTTTGGTGGCTGTGTTTATTCCTGTTCAACCACACTAGGAGGGAGTATCTTTTTACTATTGGTTGACCCCGCATTGCAGCAACCCGCCATCGAGATACCTTTGGAATCTCAAAGACAGATATGGGATGTAGACCTCAATCCCGATGGCAGTGTATTGATCTTCTCCAACCGCGGTCAAGTCTCTCGTTTCGACCGCTCTACTGGTTTAAGCTCTCTGTTTTACACACCTGACGACACCAACCAAGCGCCTTTTACTGCCATCAGCCCTGACGGAAAAACGTTGGTTGTCGTCACGGAATCCGAACTAACCGCCCTTAACCTTGCGGATGGTAGTGAAATCGCCCACCTTTCAGGGACTTTTTGGGGGCAAGACTCTCCATTCTTTAACACTCAGGGCAATAGATTAATTGTTTTTTCACAAAAAAATGAACGAGATGTAATTGTATTTAACACCACAACATGGACGGAGATTAACCGCTTCTCAATAGCAAGATCAGGCAAAGCAGCGATATCACCTGATGGCAAACTGGTAGCTACGCTTTCAGACGGCGATTCTTCTATCAAGCTTTATGACATTGAAACCAGCACTGTATCTGACCTGACCATCGAACCTTACATATACGTTTCTTCACTGGTTTTCAACCCAGCCAATGATTTGTTACTGGTCTTTGGAACCCCAGGCAGTGAAGTGGATATTTTTGAAGGTGTTCAAATAATAAACTTGCAAACCGGAAAAATTGTTGGTTCTCAAACACAATACAGTAACCCAGGTGAGATAAAGTTCTCGGCTGACGGCACCCACTTTTTGCGATTAAGTTATTACGCAACTGATTTGGTATTGTGGTCTTTACCAACACAAGTCATCTTGAGTATTGAAGCACTTGTGAAAGATTACTTCGCAGCCATCAGCAGCGGTGATTATCAATCCGCGACAGATATGACCTTATTGGATTCCTATGCACAAGAAGAAGTGGTGGCCGCAGGGCTAAACCCGGACGACCTGCCGGCAACCTTTGCAGCATTATGTAAAGACGATGAAGTACCTTGCCTTCCACTTAAACGTATCGTGCGGGTTATGGCTGATTTTGACAGAGGTTGGGATTACTACGCCATCGTCACTCTGGAGCAGCCAGATGGCAGCGAGATAATGTTTGACGATTTAACTCCATTTGAACTATTGGGCATCATCCAAATGGAGGATGAGAGTTTCAAGATTTCAACCCTGCATCCGGGAATGCGGTATCCGTATCAAGAGTAAATCGTTTTTTGCCAAGACAATAATTTGTAGACATACAATAGAGTTTTGGAAAACTCCCTAAAAATGGCACCATTTTAGGGAGTTTTCGGTTTTTTTGTGGCTTCCAGATTTCATAATAGGCGTATTGCCATACACCCATACCACCGTTACAATCAAGCCATGGATACACCCATTACCATTATTGGAGCAGGACCCGCAGGGATGATCGCGGCGTTGTTTGCAGCCAAATCAGGCAAGAAAGTTAGACTGATAGACGGCAATGAACAAGTGGGGCGTAAACTGCTGGTTACCGGCAGCGGACGAGCCAACCTGACCAATCAACGCATGGAAGCCAGCCGCTATTCATGTGCCGATGTTATTTGGATGGAAACCCTGCTCAAGCGTTTCGGACATGCAGAGTTGATCGCCTTTTTGCGCGAGATCGGTGTGCTTACCTTCTCTACTTCAGACGGCTGGTGCTACCCGGTCTCTGAATCAGCGCTGACGGTGGTGGAAGCTTTTGCCTGTGCCCTGCGCCTGGCGGGTGTGGAAATGGTACTAAACACCAAAGTAATCACTATAAGTAAATCTAAAGAAGGTTTCCACCTCGATCTCTCGACCGGAGCGACAATTACAGCAAATCAATTAATTGTGGCGGCTGGCGGCAAAGCCTACCCCACTCTCGGTTCGCGCGGTGAACTTTTTGCTTCGCTCAAAAAGCTAGGCCACAGCATCACGCCGCTGGTGCCTGCCCTCGCCCCAGTCACTTGTGAAATGAACCCCTGGAAAGCCCTTTCAGGCCTACGTTTTGACGCGCGCGCTTCATTATATGAGAACAACAACCTGCTGGCTGAAACGACTGGCAACCTGATCCTGACCCAATGGGGGTTGAACGGCCCGGCGGTGATGGATCTGAGCCACCACATTTCCACCCGACCCAACGCCAAATTGGAGCTAAGACTCAACCCGCTATTCAACAGCGAAGCGGAACTTCGCGATCTGATCGCCCGTAAACGCAGCGCTGACACGCCTCTGCGTATATTATTGGGTTCTGTACTGCCGCCCAAATTATCGCCAGTGTTGATTGCCCGAGCCGGTTACCCGCTGGAAGTGCTAATAAACGAATTGAATGATGAACAAACCGAAAAAGTGATAAAAATCGCATTAGCGATGCCTTTTAAAGTGACAGGGGTTAGAGGGTTTGAATACTGCCAGGTCACCGCGGGCGGCGTGCCCATCAGAGAAGTGGATCCAATGAACATGCGTTCAAGGTCTGTCCCCGGTCTTGCGCTGGTGGGAGAAACACTGGATGTAGTCGGCCCGTGTGGGGGTTACAACTTGCAATTCGCTTTCAGCTCAGGCGCCTTGGCAGGCATGGATGCTTGAACTAATCTGATCATTTTAGCAAAAACAATATCCCTCCAATTTCTATAACTTATTTAGCGTTTATTCGGGACTAATACAGTCCTGCATGGTTAGGATAGAAATGAGAAAATTACCATTTTAAGATCATGGATGGATAACGGTTAAAGTTCAAATGATCCAATTAGAAATTTGGAGGTTTTATGTTCAAGTACCTGAAAACGATTCTACTATTGGGAACCATTATGCTCCTATTGGCCGCATGCGCCGCTCCAACCGCGCAACCTACTGCAGCAGCCACACAGACTGAGGAGAACACAGCCACACCTGTCGTGATCACTGCCACTGCCATGCCGGCTACTGCAACTTTGAAATCAACTGATACTAAAATACCTACAGCTACCTACACCTCGGTTCCGAAAATTACTTTCACACCTACGATCCCTGGTGCGTATGATAAAGATGGCAAACCCATCACCACAACCAAGTCATCCATTATCATCACAAGTATTAAAGAAACAGGCTCAGGTCAGGCTCAAATGATCTGGATTGCCTCAGGAACTTTCGCGAATGGATTCAAAATTTATTATTCCTCATCCATCGTGAACCCTTCTTTTGGTGGCGAAAAATCTGAATATGGCATTGCTGATGGAACAACTCGTTCAGCATACATAACCGGTACCCCCGGAACCACCTATAATTATCGCCTATGCAGTTTTACCGGTTCTGACTGCGAGTTCTACTCCAATACGGTCAGCTTCACCTTTAAAGCCGCAACCAGTACACCTTAGTGTCTTTGTAATCCTCAACTTAGAAAAAGCTCCCGGTTCATTGACCAGGAGCTTTTTCTCGACATCATACAGTTGGAACAAGAAGGGTTGCAGGCGCTGACGCTCCCCATGCCTTTAGGAATGGGGAGTGTCAGAAAATGCTTTACATCGCATCCAATGTGCCAGATTGCATGCTGCGTTTTTCAAGAAATATAAAAAAGAGGTAGCCAATCAGAATGTAAATAAGTCCAATCAGGGCTTCGCCGGCAATCAGCGACCTGATGGCAGACCACTCTTCACCCTCCATCACCAGGCGGGCGGCCATGATGCCGCGGGTGAGCGGCAGACCCCAGGATAACTTTTGCAGCATCAACGGCAAAGAAGTGATGGGAAAATTTACACCCACCATAATATACAAGAAAGACAAAAAGGTATTCAGAATCATCCAGCCATCGCGCGTCACCAGTGAGATGCTGCCAAAAAGAAAGCCAAGCCCGGAGGAGGTGACAGCGACCAATAAACTGCAAATCATGAGCAAGAGGATATTAACCTGGCTCAAATCCAGCCCAAAAATAGCCGCGGCGATAGCGAATCCCAGTAAGGCGGTCACGAAACCATCCACAATGTAATAAAAAGCGCGCCCCATGAAGACTGGGCTGCGAGGGGCGGGGCTTCCTAACACGTATGAAAGTGTGCCCCATTGCCGTTCTTCACCGATGGCCAGGGTAACCCCGCCCATGCCACTTGCAGCAGGGATGAGCAAGATATTACCAATAACGATATATAGCGGGTCGCTGAACCCCACATATTTGCCCATGAAAATAAAAAAGAGCATCAGAAAGAACGGAAAACCCAATTTACCAGCGATGTAACCAAAGGGGGAGGTAATGGCGAATCGTCCCTGGTAGGACAGCCAGGCTTCAGCAAAATAGATGCGGATGATATGCACAAACTTGTCGATCATATCGAGCTCAATTCACCGCTAAGCCGAATGCTGTCATGCACTTTTGCCTGCATCCAACTGGTCAACACGATAAACACGATAGAAAGTCCGATCGCCATCAACCAATGCACAACAAGATAATGTAAATCAAAAGAACCGAGCAGGCTTTCATTCATCGCCTCCAACGCCCAACGGATAGGAACTGCACCAGAAATATACTGCAACCAGACCGGCAATACGCGGATGGGATACATGAATCCACATAAGAAGGCAATCGGCATTTCCAGGTAATCTACAAAGGTGCCAGACAAACGAGACCAGGCCAGGAAGTTGGCCAGAAAAACGCCTATGGACCACATGGAAAACAATAAAATTACCAATGAGATCAATACTCCCCAGAAATTAACCCCGGTAAAGGTGTAGCCAAAAACAAGGATGGCAGCCATAAAAGCGAGCGTCAGGCTGAATAACCCTGCGAGTACATTGGTCAGGGTGCGAATGGCTTCGATAAGGTTAAGTGAGGTTGGGCTGCCTACGATCAATTCAAGCATGCCATTGCGCCGGTCACCCAGAATATCGTATGTGGATGTAAAAACCAGGCCGCTCCACATGCCCATGATGCCGCCGCCGATCACGTTGTAGACAAGATCAGGTGTGGAATTGCCCGCAGCACGAGAAAGCAGCATACCCACCGCTGAAAAAACGGCTGGCTGGATGACAAATAACCCCAAAAAAAACGGGTTCAAGGTACGAACCAGGAATTGAACCGACATTTGTTGCTTGATCAATCCCCAGCGAAACGATGTCATTCCTGGTCTCCCTGGATGATGGCAATATAGACATCTTCCAAAGTCTGCGATCGCGCTTCAAGATTGAGAATATACTGCGGATTCAAAAAGGGTGAAAGTAGTTCCAATACCTTCCCTGGTTCAGGGGTGCGGATGCTTAATTTTTCGGGTTCGGCGGCAGTGGTATGTTCAACCACAGTGCGACGGTCCATGACCTTTAATTTATCGAGCAGCATTTGAACTTGAGAAGATTGAACACTGGCCTCGATCACTGATTCGCCACTGATGCGTCGCTTGAGTGCTTCAGGGGTATCGAGCGCCACAATGTTGCCTTTTTTCACGATGGCAATCCGGTGGCACAATTCTTCAGCTTCAGCCATGTAATGTGTGGTTAGCAAAATGGTCTTCCCCAGCGAGAGCAGGTTCTTGATGGTTTTTCGAAGTTCGCGAGATCCGACAGGGTCGATGCCAACGGTGGGTTCATCTAAAAAGAGTACTTCAGGATCGTGCAGCAAGGCCCTGGCCAGGTGCAGACGCTGGATCATGCCGCTGGAATAGGTTTCAACCCGGTCATCTGCCCGGTCAGCCAAACCCACCAGGTCAAGCAGCATGGGGATTCGCTTGTTGGCA
>CAKMKJ010000014.1 GCA_927443345.1 uncultured Anaerolineaceae bacterium
GCTTGCTGCACTGAAGACTCGATGTTCTGTTTCATAACTATGGATTGTTTGCGCATCCAGAACACCATCCAGGTTAAGATTCCAGCAGCCAGGAACATGGTGATACCTTCAAATAACTCTTCACCCTTACCTTCAAATTCCGCCCCAATCCAATTGAGAACTAATGCTGCCAAAACGCTAACCAAAATTGCACTTAAAACCCCCATCCAAACTGCGGGGTTAAGTTTTTGGTGATTTGTTTTACGTAAAACACCAAAAACGATTCCGATGATGAGAGCTGCTTCCAATCCTTCACGTAATGCTAATAAGTAACTCGGCAACATAAAAAATCAAATCTCCTAAAATAGACACAAACTATCCGAATATATTTTACCCAAAAAAATCCTCTATGGATAAATAGAATACAATACCCAAAAGAAATTCGATTCTTAATAATACTAGAGAATCATCGCACTAAAAATCAAGCCTCTATTACTTCTACACTCGTTCCTCCTGGCATGCCGATCGTTAAATCTCCCGGGTCATAAGGAACAATTGGATTTGCCCAACGAAAAATCCATTTGGCATCTTCGGGTGCCGCATTCACGCAGCCGTGTGACATTTGCTCTCCAAAGTTGTTATGCCAGAATGTTCCATGAATAGCTACTCCATTGGCTTCAAACAGGCTAACCCAACTCACTCCAGGAAGGTCATACCCACCTCCCGTGGATCCTCCAGACATATGAACCGAAAAGACTTTTCTCCAAATCGGCCATTTTCCAAGGGGAGTCTCCCATTGTGGTGTTCGAGCTCCATTCATATCTTCCTGAATTCCTGTTGAAACCAGTGCGAAATGGACCTCATTCTTGCCCTCAAAACAGGAAATCGTCTGGTGAGCAATATGTACGACTATCCTTTTGTCTTCGACATCTGGGCGAATTGGTGCAATCTCGTCTTTTAGCAAAGGCCGAAAACCGTCTGCTTTGGCCCAAAAAATATCCCCGTAACCGTATCGCTCGTTTACCCGATACCAGGATTGCCCTTGTTCATCCTGTTTAATTTGGTCAATCCAGAAAACTTGTGAATAATATACCCGAGGGGTTTGATCTTCTTTTAACCACGGAGAACGCGCTGGCGGATTAGCAATTATAAGATCAACAAATGGTACCGTTACCTCCATCCACATTCCAACTCCTATGCTGGTTTCTGGTAACAAGTTTATTGATTTATTGGAATTATCTTTTACTGGCTGAAGATATGGTGCCCAGATGTACCCGTCTGGAGTCTCCACCCAACGTTGATTCTGCCGGTACGGCCGACGACCTATTACTTCACGCAACCAGGGTACAACTGCATCCTCATAGACTTTTGAAATCGTCGGGCTGTCTGCATCAGGTTTGGCTTTGACTTCTGCCATTCCAACTGTTACCCTACCCAAATTTTTTTCCTTAGGAAATGAAATCTGGGAGTACCAATTTTTGGGAGGAGACATAGCAATTACAGCCAATCCCCCTGCTGCTTTCTTCAGGAATTCACGACGGGAAAACTTAGGAGATGTAGTCATGTCAACCTTCAATAAAAAAGCCAATTTAGCGGACAGTTGCCTGGACCCAGATTTCCTGAATGGGATGGTTAGGATCGTTAGACTCTATCATTACGCCTCGCCGGACAGTCGTGCCGCTCATCTCATGAAAGTTCGGATCAAATTGAAGGGTCATTAATACAACTTTGCCAGGGGGAATTTCGTTTGCCGTGAAATCTGCCTTTGTACAGCCACATGTTGTGTAGGCTCGTTGAATAATCAGAACGGATTTACCTGTGTTAGCAATTACAAAAATGCGGGTCAATACTTGGGTAGAATTTACAAGGCCAAAATCATAATAATTTTCAGAGATCTGAATTCCAGGTTCCTCCGCAGGATTTGAAATAGGTTGATTTATTGATGCCTTGGCTGGAATTTCACCCATTAAATGAATAGCAACTATTTTCTCACCATAGACTACATCAGACGGCAAATAGTTGATTTTTGAATTGTTGGTTCCAAATGCACCTAAACTGTAAAGTGAGAATCCGATGACAACAGCTCCAGCCAATCCGATTAAAACTCTTTTAATGGCGGGATTGGTAATTAATTCCGATAAAGAGTTCAATCTATTGGTTTTTTTAGGTATGGCTGGAATTAATTCTTTCATTCAATTAATCCTTAGGAGTTACGTCGATAATATTTTCTGATGAAGTATGGTGAGAATGATCTTCATGCTTCATTGAGCCCATCATCAGCACATGTGAAAGCGGGCATAATAATATTAACAAAAACGAAAAAAGGCCATTAATCTGCAAATTTAATAAGCGAATTGCTAAAAATGCCCCAATGGGGATCAAACAGCACAAAATCATGATCACAGTATGTTTTTTTGACATTTTATCTCCTGTTTAGAAATTTGACTGCCATGAGAATTGACGACTTGGAACATCCAAATCTTTGATGGTAATTGTGAAACTTTTTACATCAGTCAGTAGATATTTTCCATCGTCTGTTGTTTTAAAGATTAACTTACCTGAAACATGATGTCCACCTCTAGTGGCATCCCAAGTGCTCGCCTGGATGACAATTCCTGTATCTGTTGTAAGTGATGTTAGGGGTGCAAGGTCCATAGAAAGGTCTATTGAATGTGTATCCAGAATGACATTGAATATCAGAGTATCTCCTACCTGATTAAGGTTTTCAGGGGTTATTTCAACTGTAATTGAACCTTGCGAGTCAGTTTGTGTAAGAGAGGGTTCGGGGGTTGCGGTTGGGATTGCCACCAAAGTTGACGTACCACTTGGATTAAGCTGACAAGCTGCTGGTTTATCACCATCAGGGGTCGAACAACTTGTGGTAGTAGGTTGTATCTTGACGTTTTTTGAGGGAAATTGAAGTTTTGCACACGAAACTAAGAAAAGCGCCACAATAAGGACTGACAAGAGTATTTTTGAAGATTTCATAATAATTCCTTAGAAATTAATGGAGCAGAAAAATTTTTTATGAATTTTTGTTTTTCTCTAATTAAGATGAATAACATATAAGCGATGCCCAAAATTGTAGAACCAAGACCTACAACCATGAACAGGATTCGATATTTAGCAAGGAACGTAGCCGCTGCTGCTAACCCAAGTATGGGAAGTACATCAGTTAGGTGGTGTGCACAACATGCCACCATTGCAATTGTGGAGGTAGTTCCACTCGCTCCGACACTAGGTCCACTTAACCCAACTTGACCTATTGGCAAGAATATTTTGAATTTGATTATGGTATACAGCGCAACTTGAATCCCAAACCCTAAAATAATTGGGAGTACAATCCACCGATCTTGCCAAAAAAACTCAACCGCATGTTTGAAACTTTCTGCCCATGACACAATTCCAAAATATACCGCTGCTAGGAAGATAGAACCAATGAATCCTGAAATAATCGGGATAAATAATCTATTTTTTGAAATAGCAATCTTATTCATTCAAGTATCCTATAAAACTAATATTATGTTTGAATCATACGAATAATGATCTATTGTGTCATCCGCAGAGTAGCTTGAAATTTACTAAGCATTAACGCCTATTAGGAACTGGGCTATAAGGCACTATGGTCCTAATTTAGAACCTTGTATATTAGGTACATCCTTCTCCTCCTTAATCGACCGCCATTCACTTTCATAGGTGTGAATGGCGGTCGATGCGAATCACAAATGAAAGGAAAGCCAAAGTGAATGATTCTTGTAATGTTGAACCCATTATTCAAACACCTTCAGAAGAAGAAAAAAACCTAGTTAAGTTTCTATATCTGGTTACTTCCGGATTAAATTGTCCCAACTGTGCAATGAGGGTAAGAAATGCTCTGATTTCCACATCAGGAATAATCGATGTAAAAATCGATTACTTTGATGGAATGACTGAAGTGACTTACATCCCCAGTTTTATCGAACCCTCGACTGTGCCCGACTTAATTTCAAAAGCCGGAAATGGTGCCCATCATCAATACAGTGCACAAATCATAGGATAGAAACATAGACTTTATGATTTTTCCATTTATTCCTTGATACGAAAAATTGGAGCGCAATGAAGAAGTTCCTTTCAGGATCAATACTTTTGTTGTTTCTGTTATCGATCCGACTATTTAATCCAACTAAAGTATTGGCAGAAAATAATCCAATTGTTGAAAATTCGACAAATTTTTTATGTATTCCTAGTGAGACAGACCTTTTCACGGTTAAGGACTGCAGCGTGGAAGGTCCTGTAAAAAGGTTGGATGATTTGGCCAAATATGGAATCACTTTCCCGCCCATACCATTTCCGGGGATAAACCCACCGGTCGAGTTGAATAAAATACCTTTTTCTTATGCTGTGGTAACTAACGAGGAAGTTCCTCTTTATGCCTCGATTGAGGATGCTATCGCAGATAAACCATCTGGAAAATTAGGCGCAAGCCGAATAAAATATGTCTCGCTTATTCAAAAAGTAGCAACAGAAAAAGGTGTGTTCTATCAGACTTCAATGTCAAAATGGATAAGCGCAGAAGTGATTACAAAGGTGGGAGTGCAATCATTTCAAGGCTTTGTTTTTAAAAGGAATCCCACTTTACCGTTTGGATGGGTGCTGACTGAAACAACATCCAGAAAAGGTCCTGGGTATGAATTCGACGAAACAGGCAAAACATATAAAAGATATGACATTATCAATATCTATGATTCAAAAAAAGATAAAGATATCGAATGGGTCATGGTTGGACCAAACGAATGGATAGACCATCATGCAGTTGGTCGAGTTACTCCAAACTACGTCAAACCTGCAGGAGTAACATCAGATCGATGGGTTGAGGTAAACCTTTATGAGCAAGTATTGATTGTGCATGAAAAAGATCGTATTGTCTTTGCGACATTGATTTCAAGTGGTGTTGATCCGTTCTTTACACAACCGGGAGTATTCAAGATCTACAAAAGGTTGGAGAATCAATATATGCAAGGCGCCTTTGAAGCAGATCGGTCAGATTATTACTATTTGGAGGATGTTCCGTTTATCCAGTATTATGATCAAGCGAGGGCATTACATGGTGCCTATTGGAATACTCTTTTTGGATATCAAAGATCACACGGTTGCGTCAATTTATCAGTTGCCGATGCGCACTGGGTTTTTGATTGGGCAAACGAAGGCGATTACGTTTATGTCTGGGATCCTTCCGGAAAAACACCAACAGATCCTTCCTTCTATGGTGCTGGAGGAGCATAAGATACATATTATTCATAGATTTTGCGATATGTAAAAGGAGATTTTCTTGGAAAGTGAGAATCTCCTTTTTGCTAACAACCACAGGAAAGCATAAAACACTAAATTCTTTTCATTGTGGGACCTATTTGCCCCGAACCATAAGATAAATTCTTTACAAAAACTTTAGAATCGCTTCACAGTCTCTTTACCTCCAAAGGGTATCCTAGAATCATAAGTTTGAAAATTATATGAGAGATTGGAGATTATCAAGATGAATAAAACTTTAGCAATAACGTTAATGGTTATCGGTGGACTTGTGTTGAGTGCCCTACTCTTCGGAGCAGGGTTGGTTGTAGGTCGTACTAATCTTGGATCAGTTGGTTCGGCATCAACAGGTATGATGAGACAAGGATATACCAACCAAGGCTATTCAATGATGGGTAATGGTTACAACATGATGGGCGGACCAGCAGCTTTGAATAGTAAGCCTCTGACTGTTACGCAGGCTACTCAAGCTGTTGAGGGATACCTGAAGAATTTGAATAATTCTGATCTTGAACTCAAAGAAATTATGATTTTCAATAACAATGCCTATGCTCGAATTACTGAAAAAAGTACTGGAATTGGAGCAATGGAACTTTTGGTTGATCCTGTGAGTCTCAATGTAATTCCCGAATATGGTCCAAATATGATGTGGAATCTAAAATATGGTGGTATGGGCGCTTCCAATGGAATGATGAGCGGGCGTAATGGAATGATGAGTGGATTGAATACCAACGCTGAATCCGCATCATCAACAATGACAGTGACTTCAGAAGAAGCTTTAACTTTGGCCCAAACCTATTTGGATAAAGAGTATCCAGGATATAAGACTGCAACGGATGCAGATCCCTTTTATGGTTATTACACAATCGACATTACGAAAGATGGAAATGTGACTGGCATGCTTAGCGTCAATGGTTTCAACGGTCAAGTATTCCTACATACATGGCATGGAACTTTTATTGAGATGTCGGAATAGCCATACTATGGTGTGAAATTAATTCTCAGGGATCGGATATAACACCGGTCCCTGTTTGTATGTAAAATAGATCCATGATCAATTTGATTTTCTTTTTTGAAGGATATTCCAATGGCAACACCAAAAATATTAATTATTGATGACGAACCCTCGATTCATACAGTAATCACAGCATATCTAAAAGCAGAAGGATATGATTACTTATCCGCTATGGATGGACAAACCGGTCTTCAAACTGCAAGAACGTTCAAACCGGATGTAATCATTCTGGATGTTATGCTACCTGGAATGGATGGCGTTGAGGTGCTTACCAATCTTCGACGAGAATCGAACGCGTATGTGATTATGCTCACTGCACGCGCAGAGGAAACCGATAAGATTGTAGGTTTATCCGTGGGTGCTGATGATTATTTGACCAAACCTTTTAGCCCAAGGGAATTAATTGCCAGGATAAAAGCGGTATTGCGTCGTCTTCAAAACACGAGGAACTTGGGCGATTCAAATTCCTCTTTTGTATTTTCTCACATCCATATTGATTCCTCTGCGCGGAGAGTCTGGGTGGATGAGCAATTAATCGATTTGACTGCGGTGGAATTTGACCTTTTAGTAGCTCTTGCACAACACCAAGGTATGGTATTAACCCGAGAACAATTGTTGGAGAAGGCATGGGGATATGATTATTTTGGTGACACAAGAGTTGTTGATGTCCATATAGGACATGTGAGACAAAAATTAGGGGAAGATCGCTTTATTGAGACAATTCGTGGAGTAGGCTATCGTTTCGAAGATAAATAGGTGGTCAGATGCTAAGTTTTATCCGCAAACATCTCTCTTGGAAATTATTTGTTTCCTATGTGATCGTTATTATTATTGGAGTTGTTGTTCTTGCAACCGCAACGAGTGTGTCTATTCCAACTGCATTTAGTCGGCACATGTCTGGCATGAGCGCAATGATGCTAAATAATCCAACGATGGGATCAACTCAATCAATGGAAACCAAATTATTTGTTAATTACAAGGCAGCAGTAACTGAAGCCTTATCATTGGCAACAATAATTGCTCTTCTAGCAGCGGTTGTGGCTAGCTTTTTGATTAGTCGTCAAGTGGTGGAACCAATTCAAAGATTAATGAAGCTCAGTCGCAAAATAGCAGCTGGAGAATATGAAGAACGATTACAAATCTCAGGTAATGTTCAAGGAAACCAACTTGATGAATTGGATCAATTGGCGCTTTCTTTCAATCAGATGGCTGATAAACTCGAAAAAACTGAAAGTATGCGCCGTCAATTGATCGGTGATGTAACGCACGAAATGCGAACTCCACTTTCAGCTATAAAAGGATATATGGAGGGCCTTATTGATGGCGTTATTTCAGCAACGCCAGAAACCTACAATCAAGTTTATGCTGAAGCAGATCGTTTGCAGAGGCTTGTTAATGATCTACAAGAACTTAGCAGAGTTGAAGCTGGGACATATCAACTTAAAATTGAATCGGCGACACCAACTTTGTTAGTTGAAACTGTTGTAAATAATTTCAACCGGCAATTTGACGAAAAAGGACTAATTCTAAAACATACATATGAAGCCAACCTTCCAAAAGTGTCTGTGGATAAAGACCGTATTGTGCAAGTGTTGACTAACCTGGTTGGAAACGCTTTGCAATATACACCGACTGGTGGAGTGGTAACGATTTCGGTTTCAAGAGTAAAAAATGAAGTAAATTTTGAAGTAACCGACACAGGTATTGGAATCTCGCCAGAACACCTATCTTTGATATTTAATCGTTTCTATCGAACGGACAAATCACGAACACGTGCAAGCGGGGGAAGTGGCATAGGATTAACGATTGCGCAGGCTCTAGTTAAAGCTCATCATGGGCGAATTTGGGTTAAAAGTGCCGGTGAAGGGGAAGGTACCTCAATCTATTTCACATTGCCAATTTCCGAGCTTAATTCTAAATAAATCTTTATCAAAGCTTTACATTGCCTTCAATATTCCTTCAATCTACTTTGTTAAGATGATTAAGTAAGTCAAAACAAAGTATGCGGATGAAAATCCAGAAAAGGAAGGTTCGTCATGATGGGTAATTATGGATATGGGTTTGGTGGATTGGGTCTTGTCGGAATGATCCTTGGTTCAATTGTTGTGATTGGTATCATCGTAGGAGTTATCCTGTTGATCGTTTGGGCAGTTCGAAAGTCGAACGGAACCAGCAACCAATCGAACTCCCAGACAATTGCAAATCAGTCAGCCAAAGATATTGCCCAAGCGCGTTATGCTAAAGGTGAGATCACTCGTGATGAATATCAGCGTATCCTTGCTGATCTTGAAAAGTAAGAAGGTATAAAATGATGTTTGGCGGAATGATGTTTTTCTCGGTCCTGATAATTGTTTTAGCCGTTTTGTTGGTGAAGAATCTTTTTCAATCGAAACAACCTACTCAGAAAAATACCGACTTGACTTCCCGGCAAATTCTTGACCAGCGCTATGCAAGAGGTGAGATTGACCAGGAACAATATTTACTAATGGTCAGTGATTTAAAATAATTTTATTACGTACAGCTTCCAAGCAGCTCATGGCAAATATGGGCTGCTTTTTATATATATGAGTCAATCCTATCGATTATTTTATTTATACTATTACTTTAAAAAAATAATAATCTGTTTAACAACTTGGAGTTAACTAAGCATTAACCCCTATTTGGTTTTGAGCCTAATAGCCGTGGTTTTGTACATGGGCAATGGGTATAGTTAAAACATCTTCTCCTCCTACGCAGAGTAAGGCACCAATCATTCTCATAGGTGATGGATGGTGCCTTACAAATGCAAAGAAGATTAAAAAAGTAATCCATGGTCAAACTGCAAAAGTCAGTTTGAATAGAAAAGGAAGGTTTAAAATGATGGGATATTTGGGAAACGGTAGTTTTAGCTGGATCGGTATGTTAGTGAATATGGTGATCATGCTCGCAATTGTTGTCGGATTCGTTCTCCTTGTAATCTGGGCAGTTCGACGTACAAGCGGAAATAATCACCAGCCTGTTATTCAAGGATCATCCAGTCCTACTGCCAAAGATATTGCCCAGGCTCGTTATGCCAAGGGTGAAATCACACGAGATGAATACCAACAGATCCTCACCGATCTGACAAAATAAGAAAGGATCATAATGATAATGATGGGTTTTGGTGGAATGATGTTATTCGGAATTGCAGTATTGTTTGCTGTAGTGTTACTTGTGAATGAAACTCCTCAACCGATTGGACAACCTGAACGTGTTCAGCCGGTCAGTGCCCGACAAATCCTAGATCGGCAATACGCCAAAGGAGAAATAACCCAGGAGCAATATTATTCGATGATCAATGATATCAAGTAACTTTTGCACAATACATTGAACAACCCACCAAGTCGGTGGGTTGTTCTTTTATGATCAATAAGAATCAAGGTCTAAAGATTTCATTCAACCTGTAACCGGGCGGTAACAATGATCCGCTGAGTATCAATAAGATACGGATAACAGGAAATCAAGGTCACACTTTCGTAAGGGGTTGGATCCATAACATCCACTTGATCGGGGTTAACCAACGACCATCCTTCAACAATGTAGGTGTATGATCGAGTGAAGGTATAGATGATAACCTTGTCCCCGACTTTCAATTGATCCAGATAACGAAAGACTTCGCCAAAAGTGTCATTGTGGCCTGAAAGCACCATGTTTCCAATTTCACCCGGATTTGCAGTACCAATGTGTTGTCCAACACCTTTTTTCAATTGTTCTGGTCCATCTCCACGGACTATCGGAGCATCAATATTCAAGGCTGGGATCTGAATTCGAACACCATTATGGGGTGCAGGTGTTTGATATTGAATATTCAAATCTGATTTGACAAAGGGTTTGATATTCAGAGGAATCTGACTTGAAGAGACCTGGTTTTCGATATACGAGCTTGGAGAGGTATTTCCTCCAGGCAAAATAAGCGCCCTAATCAATGCAGTAGGGGTTAGAGTTGGCAGCGACCAGTTATTTTTCGATACATTATTCAGCTTCAGAAGACTCATACCAGCATAACCAAATATTCCCAGCAAGGCAATAATAATCAACCCCTCAATAAATCGCAGAAATTGATTCACTTATTTCCTCTCATAAAAACCTGTTTACTCATGGTTGATTAATTGAGAAACGTACGAACCTGTTGTTACCGGCATCAGCAATCCAAACATACCCTGAAGAATCCAGGGCAACGCCATTGGGCAAGCCGAAAGCATTTTCTTCCGGCCCGTATTTGCCAAAAACGAACTGCGGGTTTCCTTGTGAGGAGAAGACAAGTACTCGATAACCTTCAGGATCGGTGACGATGACCCTGCCTTCTTGATCAACCGCGATATAGGGTTTGTTATCCATTGAATCGCTGTTCCAACCTTTAACTTCAAAACTTGATATAAATTGCCCTTCTGGCGAGTAGATGGCAACCCGCATATTCCATGTGTCAGCTACGTAGACATTTCCGTCGGGTCCGATTGCGATGCCAACGGGTTCATCAAGACTCGCATCACCCGTTTTATCGAATTCAAATAAAGGTTTACCATCTGAAGTAAAAACCATAACGCGCTTATTGCCAGTATCAGTCACATAGATTTTTCCATCTTTCGAAACAGCCAATCCCCGTGGACCCCAAAGACGATCCAAACCATCTTCTGCCGTTCCAGCAATTCCCCATCGGTTAAGGAACTTGCCGTTTTGATCAAATTTTTGAATACGGTGATTCCATGTATCCGCCACCAGTACATTCCCATTTTGATCAAGGGCAATACCCCAGGGTTCATTAAAGGTTCCAGAATTTGCTGGTGTTTGTCCATTTGAGGTCAGAGTCCCCCATGTGGTTAGTAATTCACCTTGAGCGTTATATTTCACCACGCGTGCATTTCCACTATCTAAAACATAAATAATGCCGTCTTTGCCAACGACCATATTACGTGGGGTGTTTAAACCTCCAATACTTATGATCTTATCCGGTGTCAGGTCTCGTTGAAGATTTGCATACACATCCACCGAAGGTGCGGTCTCTGGCAGTATAGTGGAACCCAAACTAAAACTGAGCATTTGTAAAGCAATATCTTTTCGCACATAAACGCGCATCTTTTCAGCCAAAGGCCATTGTGTGGGAGGCACCAGGTCTGCTCCAGTCAGTTTGGCGTATTGGTTGTAATCTCGCTGCCAGAGAATATCCAGGATCGCATTTCTCATCTCTTTATCTTTAAGCGCCTTCCAAATGCGACCCCAGGTCAAATTCCTGTAATCTTCAAGTGGCCACCATAGCCGGATTACTTCGAAACGATGATAATTGGAACCCAAAAGTAACTCGACTTTTTTCCAGTTCTTAGGTCCGGCAAGAACAACTGGAGCATTAAGGGCATCCCTGTTGGGTTGAGCACCAAAAAAAGCTCTGTTTGGATAATTCCTTAAATACCAGCTCATTGGCCAGGAAACCTCATCATCAAAGGCGATTTTTAGGTTTTTACCCTCTCCCGTGTGGTTTGCGATGGCTTCAATGTCATTCAATACCCATTTGACCCCTGGTGCACCATGAGCGTAATCAATGAACTCAGTGGAGTAGTCGTAATTCACATAATTGACCATGAATGAGGTACGCAGCGTGAGTAAAAACAAGATTCCAATACCTATTAATCCAACCTTGATGAACCATTCATGGCGTTTTTTATAGTTTTGATATTCTCTCCAATTTCCTTCAAGAAGTTGTCCGATCCACCAGGCAGATAAAAGGATAAAAGGAACGATGATGTGGGTTGAATGCCAGGGCATTTTTTCGCCTGAAAGCGTTAATGCGGCAAATATTCCAATCGCCCACCAAAGTGTAAAGGGGACCATAACATTGGCTAACTCGGAGAGGTATTTGCGTTTAGTAAAGTAATGGATGGCTGCACCAACCCCGCCAATAAGCGGGAGGTATTCGTAGATCGGCACAACAATCAGGAAGTAATACCAGGGCTGTCCACCCCGGGCAACTGCTTGTTGTGAAAGCCAGTAACCAAGTGAACCGGTAAAGCCGCTGGCCAATCCTGCGGGATTGGTAAAGAATGAGCTGAATAATGGGATACTAATTGCAAGGAACAATCCCGCAAGTTTCAACCAACGTAACTTTCCCCAAGCGAAACCAATCACTGCACTAAGAATAGTAAAACCACCCAAGAGCCCAAATAAACGGATACCGTGTACCCCTTTAATCCATTCTGTGCCTTGACTTCCTAAAACTGCATTATCTACAAAAGGAATTCCAGTTGCTTTAACAAAAAATGGATTTAACAGCGGTATAAGAATTGGAGATGAGAAAAATGCTCCCAGCGTGATCATTAAGATAAGCAAATCAAATTCGGCTGACGTCTTGATCGCTTTCCAATGCCAACCATGGATAGTAAACATCCGCATAAAAAGAAAGAATGCAAAAATTGCTAGATAGATAAATGTAATTTCCATGGTGGAAAACATGAGCGCCAAAGCGGTCACAAAGAGAGCCAGATACTTTTCTTTGCGATCGTGCAGGTAAGCGAGAATTGCAAAAACCATCAAAAGCATCCAGGCAATCACCATGATGTCGTGACGAATGTACCTGGAGTAATATAAAATATATGGGGATACCAATAATAAAATGGAGCCAATCATTGCGCCAAATCTTCCAATCCAGGGTTTAAAAAGCTTAGGGATGAGGATGACAATCAAGATGCCCATGATCGCAGGTACCAACCGTGAGGCAAAGTCATTGGCGCCGAAGAGTAGATTTATCAACGCTGTGGATTCAAACAAGAATGGACCGTGCATCATTGGCGAATGGAGATATCCGCCACCGGTTGTGATCAACCATGAGTAAAAAACATGCAGACTTTCATCGTGACTCATGACTCGCGACCCCAACCCCACCAGTCGCGTAAGAATTGCGGCTAAATAGATGAAGGCATATACAATCCCTTCCCACGTTAATAAGAAGGGTTGTTCGAATTTATTATGCAATTTGGTAAACACGTTTACAGAAGAAGGATGCTCGTTTTCAAGAGGTTCTTGATCGCTTGGTTTATCCACGTAATTGTTTTCTCCAGTGATTATGAGATGCCACCCTGATTATGATAGCAAAAATGCATAAAACCCCAAAGGCAATCTTGCGTACCTATTGGCGCGCACTATTACCTAGCTAAAACCCAGCTAAATGGCCTATTGTGGAGGATAGGTTTGTCTCATACAATTTTTCAAAATCAGAAAATATTAAAAGGAGGGGTACGAATGGCAAACAAGAAACCTTATTCAACAAAACGCCAACAACCCCAAAAAAGAAGTCGAAAAAATTCCTGGGTGTATGTTATCGCTGTTTTATTGGTTGTAACAACAACGCTGACTGTCGTATTGCAGAAAAAAGCTCAACCTTATACCCCTGAATTTACGGGAGGGCCAAGTTTAAAAGTGAACAAAGAATCACTTGACTTGGGAAATCAAAAAAATTTGGTTCCGGTATTGGTGTCATTTGAGTTATCAAATGTTGGCGATCAATCTCTTATTTTTACAGAGGCTCCATACATTGAAGTAGTAAAAGGATGTTGTCCACCTACCCCCGAAATTGGAACAATGACGTTACAACCTGGTCAAAAGACAACGCTTTCTTTTAAGCTGATGATGCATGAAGGGATGGATGGGTTCCATGATTTCAAGGTGCACATTCCAAACAATGACCCTGCGAAAAAAGACCAAACCCTTGAAGTACTCTCAAATTGGGTTCCTTAATTCACAAAAGTCAAATTATTAATTCAAACAAAAATAAACAAAGGCAGTGATTATCACACTGCCTTTGTTTTGTTATTCCTCGACCATGATTCGTAGGCAAAACGGCCTATCTTCACGCACGCTGTTTCGCCCTAAAGGTATGTAAGCTATCTTCATATACTAAGAGCAGATGATTATCTTTTACATGTCAGAAGGAGCGATCTATGGAAAAAAATTCAGTCGGGAATAAATCTCGAAAACGATGGATTTTATCAATTTTAGTAATCATTCCGCTGGCTGTTTTTTTGGCAGCTTGCAGCAGTACGCCGGTAGCGTCCATCAAGGAACCCACTAAAGCGCTGCCGCCTATTGATGTTAAAGCAGAGATTCTCAAGTCCCCGGCGAACGTCCAGGCGGCATATCAATTTGCCATCACAAACCCGGATGCTTTGAAAAATGTGCCATGCTACTGTGGATGCGGTGCAGTGGGTCACACATCCAATTACTCGTGCTACGTAAAGGAAGTCAAACCCTCGGGTGAAGTAGTCAACGATCCGCATTCTCTTTATTGCTACTTATGTGTTCGGATAAATGAAGATACCCAAAAGATGACGAAAGAAGGAAAAACACCCGCAGAAATTCGTGCAGCGATTGATACAACGTATTCAAAGTATGGTCAATCGAACATGCCGCCGGTAAAATGATGGAAGAACTCCTGTCCACTCAAGAAGAGTTAAACCATCAATCTCTACAAACAAAATGGCGGTTGATGGTATTAATCAGTCAGTGTGCTTTATTGATCCTTTTTTTACCAATACCACTGGTGACGCCCAAGCCAATTGATCGATTGATCCATATTGACGCCACCAGTTTTCAGTTCACACCTGCAGAAATAAAGGTCAACCAGGGCGACCGAGTAACGATCGAGTTCGTCTCCACGGATGTGGTTCACGGAATCTCTATCGATGGGTATGATTTTCAACTTACTTCGGACCCTGGTCAGCCCGTAACAGGGACCTTTGTTGCTTCCTGGCCTGGCATGTTTCGCTTTCGCTGTTCTGTTGCCTGCGGCAACCTACATCCGTTCATGATCGGAAAACTCTGGGTCGGACCGAATTTGATATTGATCCGCGGGGTGCTGCTTGGAATTTTGGCTGTTGTGGCAGCTATTTTTTCTTTGAAGAAATCTAAAGTATTAAAAACAGGAAAAACATCATGAACCGGCTGGATCTTACCCGTACAAGATGGACAAATTTTCTTATAAGAAATCGGTGGCCGCAATTCTTAATTCGCGCCATTACTTTGGCAGGGTTTATCTTTACGATCCTGGCTGGTTTATTGGGTTCCGTCGTTGGCAGTCATAATTTTGCGATCATCTTTGTGTGGATTGCCTGGTGGACTGCTCTAAAATTATTCTTCATCCCCTTTGGAGGCCGCTCCTGGTGCAGTATTTGCCCCATCCCGATGCCGGGTGAGTGGATTCAAAATGGAGGAATCCTTCAACCCAGAGGTAAAAATTTTGGTCTTGGAAAACGTTGGCCCAAATTCCTGCGTGGACGGTGGTTACAAGCAGGTGGGTTTATGCTTGTGGGTCTTTTTGGCGTAATCACATTAACCTCACCAAGTGTGACTTCAATTGTATTATTAATCATCCTTTTACTGGCATTTGTACTTGCCCTGGTTTTTGAACGCAGGTCTTTCTGCAATTACCTCTGTCCAATTGGAGGCTTTACCGGATTATATGCACAAGCCGCCCCTGTGGAAGTGAGAGTCAAGAACCCGGAAATTTGCTCAACGCATGCTCAAAAAAGTTGTTATGAAGCTTGCCCATGGGGTGTGTACCCCCTGGCATTGAAGTCCAGCGCCAATTGCGGTTTGTGCATGGAATGTCTGCGTGTCTGCCCATCTGATAACCTGGCTGTGAACTTGCGTCCATGGGGGAGCGATCTTGGACCAGAAACAAAACACTCTCTTGACGAAGCATTTCTTGGATTGGTCATGGTCTCCAGTGCATTAATGGACTCGGCAATTTTTCTTGGCCCGTGGGGGCAGCTAAAAATGGCGGCTTATGCGATAGGCACCGGATCGTGGTTCTTATTTGCCGGATTATTCCTCGTCATTGCCTTGATGCTTGTTCCAGGGATATATACGTTAGCTGTTTGGATTGCCAATAAACTTGGTGAGCAGAAAATGAACCTGCGAAAGGCACTTGCCCATCAAAGCCAGGTATTGGTTCCATTGGGGTTGACAGCCTGGATTGCATTTACGATTTCTTTTGCATTGGCCAAGTTCTCATACGTTTTACCGGTGGTTTCTGACCCGTTTGGGTGGGGCTGGAATTTACTAGGCACAGTGGCAAAACCCTGGGTGGGACAATCTACACTCACGAGTATGCTCTTGCAAGTGATTGTTTTAGCGCTCGGACAGTTTTGGTCCAGCCGGGTTGCCATAAAAATTTCAGGTTCGTTGAAACAGGCGCTGCCCATGATTGTTTTTTCAGCCATGACCATGGTTGGTATGCTCTGGTTATTGATCGGATAATAAATCGATGAAAAAAGAGATACTCGCTCGTTCGTTGGTGGTTTTTTTCATAATTATTGCAATTTCCATCCCCTTTGTGGGGCGGTGGCTGATCAGTCGTAAACAGGGAACCATAATTGATCTCCATGCGCGTACTTTCGAAAATGGCGGCTGGTCAATGGATACCCTCCAAACCAGGGTTGGGGTTCCGATTCGTATCCGTATGACCAGTGAAGATGTCGTTCACGGTTTCGCAATCGGGGGCTATGAGATGATTCCACTAGAGGTGCCACCAGGTGAATTCGTTGAAACGACGCTCACCTTTGATAAACCTGGTGAATACACCTTTTTCTGCAACCGCTGGTGCAGCCCGAATCACACCAGAATGCGCGGGATCATTGAAGTTATGCCTTAGGTAAACAATTGCTCAAGGAGTTTTTTCTTTCAGTGCAATTAGGAAAAAAAGAACAGTTCTAGTGAATATCCATTCTGTGAGTATAATTATCAAATAATGACAAATCTATCTCAATCTACTATTCGTGTTTTATTGGCCGATGATCATGTGGTCGTGAGGGCTGGCATTCGTCAGTTTCTTGAGCAAAGCCCGGATATTCAGGTAATCGCTGAAGCTTCCAATGGTCAGGAAGCCTGTGAGTTGCTTGAAAAAAATAAACCCGATGTCGCTGTTCTGGATATTCAGATGCCGATTATGAGTGGGATTGAAGTAACCCGTTGGATACGCTCAAATCGTTTATCTATCGGTATATTGGTATTAACAGCCTATGATGATGAACCATTTGTTCAAGCCGTCCTTCAGGCAGGAGCAAATGGGTATGTATTAAAAACCGCTGAACCTCAAGAGATTGTTGATGCGGTTAAAGATGTGTTCCACGGCAAATCCGTGCTGGATGCTGCCCTTGCTCAAAAACTGATTGCCAAACTTTCTGGCAAAACAGAAACGAACATGGTTGAAGCGCTAACTGAACGAGAGCTTCAGATATTGACCCTAACTGCAAAGGGTTTTACGAATAAGGCCATCGGCGTCCAATTATCGATCAGTGACCGTACAGTTCAAAACCACCTGGCAAATGTCTTTCAAAAAATGAATGCTGAAAGCCGCACAGAAGCAGTGATGAAAGCTGTTTCGCTTGGACTTATTTCGGCAAACATCGCTGAAAATTCATAGGATTTGTTTTCCATGATGGATCTATTTGGTTCTTTATGGAAAAAGGGATGTCTTGAATAAAACTCCCCAACCTTCTTTGAATAAAAAAACTCTCAAAGCGCGGCCCTCTGGTTTAAGAGGGTTCACGCTACAATTATTCTTGTTTATCGTCCTTCCGTTAACCATCTTGGTTCTTGTTGTTGCTTTTGGAAGTCAATCTCTCCATCACGAAGCTATGCGTAGCCTGGTCGGAGATCGGGACCTAAAAACTGTACAGGCTGCAGCAAGCTCTTTGGAACGGGAAATTTTTCATGTTGGCAGTACGATTCAGATTTTGTCTCGAACTCTTGAAGGTAAAACGGATTTCAATTCCCTAATATTGACATCAGATGAAATTGCATCCACATTTGATGGAGGCTTAGCCCTGTTTGCAAATGATGGAAGCTTGATCCGTTCCTCCTCTTCAAAAGTGGAGTGGATTTACCTTCCAAAACAAATTCCTGCTTCATTCGAACCTGGTGAAAAGGCATATACTCCAAAATTCTCGACTCTGATCAACTCGGGTGTAGATTCCAATACTTATATTTTTGTTAGTGTAGGCACCGTCCGGAAAGAAATCCTGGTAGGGGCTTTTTCACCTGGTCGAATGATAGATGAATCTATTGGGTCACTTTCCAATTCAGGTCAAACCACAGTGATGGTAATAAGTCCTTCTGGTATTAAAGGAAAGTTCGATGTCCTTTACCATGGTGGTCCAATAAAGATCGACGAGAGCCTACCTACTCATCCCGGGATAGAAGATGTTCTAAACGGCGAAAGCGGGATAAATTATTTTCAGAGCAGTGAAGGTGAACATGTTGTTGCGTTTAGTCCCATTCAAATTACTGGCTGGGGATTGATTATTGAAGAGGCATGGGAGGATATTGCTAATCCCAATTTAGTTAATACCCAGGCAGCGCCGTTAATTTTAGTCCCCGTTTTTCTTTTGGCTTTGCTGGCAATCTGGTTTGGGGCCCGCCGTATTGTTACGCCTTTACAGAAATTGGAAAAACAGGCTTCTAACCTGGCAGCAGGCGATTTTGATTCCATAAACCAACCTGTTGGCGGAATTGAAGAGATTCGCAACCTACAAGCAGAATTAATAGAAATGGCAGAGAAGTTGAAGACCGCCCAACAGTCTTTGCACAATTATATTGGTGCCATTACCGCTGGTGTAGAAAGTGAACGAAAAAGTTTGGCTCGTGAACTGCATGATGATACTATTCAAGCTTTGATAGCTCTTAATCAAAGGATCCAATTAGCTGTATTGAACACACCAAAAACACAAAGCGGTGAAATGAGTGAGCTTCAAACTCTTGTTCAACAAACGATGACCAACCTGCGGCGTATGATCCGTGGATTGAGACCTATTTACCTCGAAGACTTGGGGTTAGTCGCTTCTTTGGAAATGTTAGTACGTGAAATGGAGCAATCATCAAATCTTCCAATTGCATTTAATTCAAAGGGGCAGGAAAAGAGGCTCGATGCTAAAAGTGAAATGTCCATTTATCGCATGGTTCAAGAATCTTTAAATAATGTAATCCATCATGCCAACGCCGCACATGCCTGGGTAGAGCTTGATTTCAGAGAAAATCGTCTTATCGTCATGATCCGAGATGATGGCAAGGGATTCGTTGTTTCTGGAAACCCTGTCGAATTTCCTGAAAAAGGTCATTTTGGCTTGTTAGGTTTATCTGAACGAGCGGAACTTATTGATGCAGAATTGGAAATCAATTCCATTCTTGGTAAAGGCACAACCATTTTAATTAAAACGGCAAACCCCAACAGTCAATAGGCAAATCAAAAAGATCATTATTGATTTCAATGGTCAGTGACAATAGAAAAATGGAATTTTATTTTAATTGATTCCCATTGGATTTTCCTTTTCGGGATAAATATAGGCATTATTGCTTACTTGAATAATAGCAACTTGGCCTGCAATTCTCTTAAAATTCACCGTATACTATAAATGTAGGAAATTACAACAAGTTGGTATTGTGTTTCTAGAAAACGGGAAAATATAAGGAGATAAAAATCCAGTTCAAAATAAAGAAATAATTTAAAAAATTTTTTACAGAAATTTATGGATTTTTTCTAATCAAAGGTTGTATTATTTATTGGAAAAGTTAACCAAAATGTGAAGCAAAACCAAAAAATTAATACCATTATAAGTATAAGAGACAGGCCATTGCAGTTTATTCCAATAAATATGAAGGAGAAAACGGCTGCAAACAGAATTGATCTGACAATTCTACATGGATAAAGTGCTTCTGCATTTTTACACAAGTTACCAAGGCTGAGATGAGGCTTGAAAAGCGGGTCACTTATAAAACCATATAGGTTTTAAAGGCAATCTTTTTCAAATTGGTATTGGTGAGGAAACAAGTGATGCAGGATTATGAAATCTGTGATTTGATCATATTTATTTTTATACCAACGGAGAGAATATGTTCTATCCGCAAGAAATGACTGAGATCGAAATTATTGCACCCACCAAAGACCTTATTGCCGTTACCAAGGTCTTGAGTGGACAAGGTGTTTTTAGTCAGACCGATGTTAATTATTTGGGTACTGATAAAAACCATCCTCAGGCAAACCTGTGGCAGGAAAAAGCCGCAGCCTACTCCATCCTTGAACGTAGACTTCATTCAATTTTTCTTTCATTGGGTGTTGAAAAGACAAGCCCATTACAGAAGGATTACGATGAACTGATCGACGCGGAAAAAGCCAAAGGCATTGTTGATGAAGTTGAAAAACAGGTCAAGGAACTGGTTGATAAGATCAATCTTGAGACCAAGAAAATTGATCACCTGAAGACGGTTTTGATGCAGATCGAACCGCTTTCGGGAATAGATGTAGATTTCTCTCAATTACAGAATGCAAGATACGTAGCGTCCATCATCGGGATCATCCCCAATGAGCATATTGAACGCCTTGGAACTAGTCTTGAACGAATTCCTCATGAATTGTTCACCCTCAGCCAAAAACCTCAAAAATCAGTGGTTTGGCTGGCTGCCAGCCGTGATAATTTGGATATTATTGACCGGGCAGCTAAGAGCGCTTACTTGGATCCGATAAGCCTTCCCCAGGATTACAAGGGAACTCCCGCCGAAATTACGGAATCGGTCAAGACGACCATCCATGAGTCTGAAGCTAAGATCGTAAAACTCAAAGAACCGCTGGCCGAAATCCGCAAAGCTAAAGAAACTGAACTCACAAATCTATTATGGGAAATTAAATGCAGCCACCTAACCACCAACGCGATCTTGAAATACGGCCGACTTAAATACACTTACATCATCGTAGGATGGGTATTCTCATCCCAGGTTGAAAACTTAAGAATCAAGTTGAAAAACATCGCAGAAAATATCATACTTGAAGCACATGTTGCAAAGCGTGAAATAGACAGCAGTGAAGTCCCAATTGCCCTAAACAACCCAAGAATGTTGCGACCCTTCCAGATGCTGGTGTCAAATTACGCCGAACCAAAATATGGTGAACTTGATCCTACACCCTTGGTTGCAATTATGTTCCCGTTTTTGTTTGGAGCCATGTTTGGAGACGTAGGTCAAGGGTTAATCATCACCCTTTTTGGTTTCCTGGGAATGACCAAGAGACTTAAGATCATGAAGGGTCTTGGGGGTTTAAATCCGATTATTTTCGCCTGCGGTATCATGTCCACTATTTTTGGTTTTCTGTACGGAAGTATCCTTGGATTTGAACATGTAATCCCGGCGTTGTGGCTTCGCCCTGCTGAAGATATTATGACAATCCTGATCATCACCATTATCGCGGGTGTTGGTGTGCTTTCAATTGGGTATCTACTGAATATCTTTAACCTGATCAAGGTTAAAGATTGGCCGAATATGATTTTCTCAAAGAACGGCATTGCAGGTCTTTGGTTATATTGGTCCTTAATTGGAACCGGTCTTGCGCTTGCCATGCCAGCTTTTAGCCTGCCGAAAATTCCATTTATCGTTGCCACCAGCATTGGTTTAATTGCTATTGGCGGAGCTGAAGTCTTTATCCGCCTCATGGGAGGCCACCGACCGTTGATTCATGGCGGAGTTGGCATGTTTGCGGTGCAGGTCTTCTTTGAATTGCTCGAAGTAATGATCAGTTATTTAAGCAATAGCCTCTCCTTCGTTCGTGTAGGCGCTTTTGCAGTGGCTCACAGTAACCTAAGTGGTGTGTTTTTCATCCTGGGAGATATGGTCAGTCCGTCTCACGGGATTGGTTATTGGGTCATGTTTCTCGTCGGTTTGGTATTCATTATTGGATTCGAAGGTTTAATTGTCGGTATTCAGACGATGAGACTTACCTATTATGAAATCTTTGGTAAATTCTTTAACGGTGGTGGCAAGAGGTTTGAACCACTTTCTCTCCATCCTATCGAAAAAGACTAGGCTTTACGGTAAAAATACGTAAATCTAAACGTAGGAATTCCTGTTTGATTCTTTTTTTTGAGATAAATATAGGCAAAAATACTTATATTCATTCCAGCAACTTGGCGCTGTGATTCTCTTGTGATTCACCGTATACTGACATCTATAAGGTACCAACAATTCAATCAGGTTTTAGATGTTACTAAAGGAGATATAAAATGACAAAAGATCCTGTATGCGGCATGGATGTTGATCCCAAAACAGCCACTGAGAAGTCTGAGTATAAGGAAAAAACCTATTATTTTTGCTCGGCTGGCTGCAAAAAATCATTTGACAAAGAACCCCAGAAATATGTAACCGAACCAGAAGCCAGTCACAAACATTAATAACAATAACACTCCTCCCTAGATTCCCCGTTTGCTGGATAGGCTAACGGGGAAAAAAAAGGTCATATGATTACTATTTCGATTGATCCAATTATTTTTTCAATTGGTCACTTTCATTTGCGTTGGTACAGCTTGATTGTGATTTCTGCCATATTTATTGGTATATGGCTGGCATTAAAAGAAGCTGAGCATAAAGGATTTAATAAAGACAAGATCACCGACAGTCTTATTTGGATTATTGTGGCCGGGCTCATCGGCGCCCGTTTATTCCATGTCATTGATCATTGGTCGGATGAATTCGCTGCAAATCCTCTTAGAGCGTTCAAAATTTGGGAAGGTGGTCTTGCAATCTGGGGTGGGGTAATTGGCGGCATGATTGCCGCAGCCATTCTTGCCCGTATTCAACGCTGGAAATTACCGCGCTTGCTTGATGCTTTTGTGCCGGCGTTAGTGTTAGCCCAGGCGATAGGACGTGTTGCCTGCATTATCACTGGTGATGCAATTGGAAAGCCCACTACAGGACCTTTTGGTTTTGCTTATACAAGCCCAAATGCCATGGTCCCCCAACTGGGTGTCTACTACACACCCACACCTGTTTATGAAATCATAATGAATCTTCTTATTTTTGCGTTGTTATGGCAATTACGCAAGAAAAATTTGCGAGACGGAATGCTCACTCTGATCTATTTATCTCTATATTCCTTGTTGCGCTTTTTCGTAGCTTTTACAAGCTCTTACAAGGTCATTGCACTGGGGTTGAATCAGGCACAGATTGTCAGTGTTTTGGTGTTTGCAATCAGTATGCCCCTAATAGCCATCTTGACTCTAAAAAACAACAGGTCGTAAAAACCATTAGAGATTTAATAAGGGAAGCTAAAATGACGAAAAAAGAAAAATACATTCCGGCATTAAACCAAAATTGGTTAACCCCACTATATGATTCAGTACTCAAGTGGGGAATGCGCGAAGAAACTTTTAAAGGTTACCTGATAGAAAAAGCCCATTTGAAACCTGGTCATAAAGTATTAGATCTGGGGTGTGGAACAGGCACGTTGACTATTCAAATGAAACAACTCTCGCCACGTATTGATTTGACCGGATTGGACGGAGATCAAAGAGTTTTATCCATTGCGAAAGAAAAAGCAGAGGCTGTAGGAGCGGTGATTAATTGGAAATACGGATTGGCGTTCGATCTGTCTTTTGAGGAGGCATCATTTGACCGGGTTGTTTCCAGCTTAATGATCCACCATTTGACGACGGTGAATAAAAGAAAAGCATTCCAAGAAGTCTTTCGTGTCTTGAAACCCGGGGGTGAGTTCCACCTCATTGATTTCGGAAAACCCACAAGTTTTGTTATGCGTCTCGTCGCTATTCCAATTTCTCATATGGAAGAGGCTGGGGATAATATCCGGGGCCTCTTGTTTGACATGCTTCGCCAAGCAGGTTTTTCAACAATCCTTGAAAACAAACATTTCAAAACAATTTTTGGAGAATTGATCTACTATCGATCGATCAAATAGTATGAGAAAAGTTGAAAATTCAATAGATCAAGATTTTGAGCTTAACATCATCAATAATACTTTGGCTAAAATTGAACAATATGGAATTTCTACTACTCCAATTTGGGTGGGTAATCTTCTTGTAGCCTTAAAATCCAAACCTTTGATTCTATTGACTGGTTTAATGGAATCAGTTAAAGAAACTATGGTAAGTTGCTTTAGTAACATACTCACAATGGGTAATTTGATTCAATATCAAACCATGATGGGCCATCCTTGGTGGGCTTCGAATAATGCCGATGGCGATACTTTAATCAGAGCACATTCGCGGTTTACTACCCTTAAATTAGAATCTATAATTGAAGAAGCAAGTCTGCCCCAAAATAAGGATCGGTACTTTGTTGCCGAATTGATAAGAATTAGTCCTAGTGAATTGGATGAGTATTTTTCTGAAACTGCTTTTCAACTTCAGCATAAAGAAATAATGCGCCTTCCTACATCGCATTTCTCTGAGCCAATCCCATTTCCCTCAAATTTGTCAATCGTTGGAACGATAGATTCCATTAAAACCAACTGGTTGGACCTGAATTTACTTTCCCAGGCAACGATCATAAATTGTGATCTGATAAACAGAATCTCTGGTTTACCTTCAGAGAATACTTCACTGAATCACTCAAGTGAAAGGGGAATCCTACACTCTTCAATTCGGGATCCCCAACAGGCTTTTTGGAAATTGTCAAAAATATTATTCGGTTATCCTTCCGGATTGTTGCCTTTTTTACAAGTAAAACAAATACTGCAGGAAATCCGATCAGTGAGGTTCGGTAATTCATTTTTTGAAGGAATAATTTACCTCGCAAATTCATGGTCGTATAATGGCGTGGGTTTATTTGATCGAGATATACAAAAGAATTTACAGGTCGCATTAGATCTGGCAATTTCTCAATCACTCCTCTTACCACGCCTTGAAAAGATCAGTAAATCAGTGAAAATTCAAAAAAAGCTGCATAAAATTCTTGATAGTGGATTTCCTCTTGCTTGCAGTTATCTCAGTAAGGTAGAAGAAATATAGGCAGAACGACTGATATACCGATACGCTAAATTACTCTGGTCATCATCATTTTCCTCCACTATAGTGTACATAATAAAGGAGAAAAATGAAAATGATTGGTAAAAATAAATTTAGGATTCCCATGTGGAGCCTTGCTGCCCTGGCTGGAATAATGATCGCTTTGGTAGCAATTTTTGTATACAAAATTCCCTTAAGTCTGGTTTTGAGTTATGGCTTAATTGCTGTAATGTTACTTAGTCATATATTTATGCATTCAGGACACAGTACCCATGGTGATCATCAGGAACAGGATAAACAGTCTAACTTACAAAATCCCTCAGTTGAATACCACACTGTTCCAGATAATAAAGCCGAAGAAAATAAGCGTAGCCATGGTTGCCATTAATAGGCAATATAGCTTATAGACATCCCAGCAGTATTACACTGGTTGGGGATGCCTCATTTTTTTATACTATATCTGGAGATTGCTTATGAATGCGTCGAACCAATTACTCTTCGTCCTTCAAAAGGATTGCGATTCTGCGGAACTTGAGGTTTCAACTGTCTTAAGATCTGAAGGATATTTGGTTTTAAAAACTTTCGATTTGCATTCTGCTTTACTTGATCATAAAAGTACTCCCTCATGCAGCTGCCAGATGGCTGTACTGATGATTTATCCTCAAGTAGGTCCTTCAACGAATCTGATCTTGGATGGTGATTCCTATGAAACTGCAGTATATCTGGTAAATGATTTACAGCATCCCAGACAAGATTTCCTGATTAAAAATCTTACCAAGCATATTCCAGGAACGGTACTAGCTATAAATCCTCTTAATTCCAACACGAAATTATTTTGTATATCGTTTTCTAACGAAAACCCGCATTAGTATTGTCCCGAGTTAGGACATTTGGGTTTTACTAGTTCGTTGATACCGAATTTGCGTTTTTATAAAGGTTACAAGTACTAACACCTGTCCTCTTTTTGTCTGGATATTACCTTGTTTGGATCTATTTACTGACATATTTAAAAAAATATTGGATAGAAACGCACAAATAAATTAAATCAGGCAGTTGTGATTGTTGAGGGTTAGGAGATAATATACAATCTGCCCAAGATATCAATATCTACAAACAAGATAAAAATAGGCATAATAGCTTATATTTATTTACGCAATTATGCTCTTATTTTCACTTTCGAAATAATCTATCCTTTGTTTAATGTATTTATGTTAAATGGAGGTTAGATCTTGAAAAAAAATCAAAATATTTTAATGGTAATTATATTTGGAGTTTTTATATTAGTTGCTTGTTCACCTAGTAATTCTCCTAAATATTCTACAAGTGTTGATTCTGAAAACGGTAAAATTCCAACTGCAACACCCGGAACAATGTCATCTTCGTCGGGCAGTTCACACATGATGGAGCCAATCGGTGGTGAGAGCATTCAAAAAGCTATTGAAACTAATGGTGGTCAACTTCTCGATTATTACTTAGATGATGAAATAAAAGTATTTGAATTAACCGCAAAACCAATTAGTTGGCCAATAACAAAAGATATTTCGGTAACAGCTTGGACTTATAACGATACTGTACCTGGTCCTATGATTCGTGTAACAGAAGGAGATGCTGTTCGAATCATAATTAAAAATGAATTACCGGAACCTACTACTATTCATTGGCATGGAATTGCCGTGCCAAATGCGATGGATGGAATTCCAAACGTTACTCAAAAACCAATTCAACCTGGTGAATCATTTGTATATGAGTTTGTAGCTAAACCTGCTGGTTCATATATGTACCATTCACATTACGAAGGCGATATTCAGGTTTCTGCAGGGTTGTACGCACCGTTCATTATTGACCCCAAAGAAGCAGAAGTACCGAAGCCGGATGTCGATATCACCTTAATGATTTCCGAATGGTTATTCAAAGATGGGAAAACCTGGGCTTCCATGCCTATGGCAGGAATGGAACCCAATTATTTTACATTTAATGGTAAGGCCTTTCCTGATACAGAAATTATAAATGTAAAGAAAGGACAACTTGTTCGTTTGCGCCTGATGGGGATTGGACAATTCGTTCATCCAATCCATTTACATGGCGTCCCATTTAAAATTGTTGCAACAGATGGACATCCGGTTCCTATAGATGCTCAACTAACAAAGGACACTGTTTTAGTCTCTCCAGGAGAACGATATGATATAGAGTTTATTGCCGCTGAAACAGGGCAATGGATGCTACATTGTCATATTCTTCACCATACAACCAATGATAATGTCGAACCGGGTGGTTTGATGTTAATGATTAATGTTACAGATTAAGCGAGGAAAAAATGATAACACTTCGAAAATGTTTTACTATGATATTAATTGTATCAGTACTCATAACTGCTTGTAGCAATGTAACAACGGGGCAAAATCCTCCAGCTCAAACAGTAAGTATTACCCTTAATACTGACCCAATAACGCCTGTTGTTGGAAGTAATATAGTTATTGTGGATATTCAAAATAACAATGGACAACCCTTATCTGGTGCAAAAGTAGATGTCAGCGCAGATCATAAGGATATGTCAGGTATGAGTATGACTGGCTTGGCCACTGAACAATCCAGTGGTAGGTATTCGATTACTGCTGATTTCAGTATGTCAGGGAAGTGGAACATCAATGTAGTAGTGCAAAAAGAAAGTTTGGTTTATGAGAAAGATTTTGAGTTGATTATTCCATAAAAGATTACAAGCAATTAAAAATATTTGAGTCGAGTTTAGGTAATTAACATACTCCAAACCGGAGAAGGTTATTATGACATCATTCACAAATAATATAAAAGTCTAGATGAGAAAATTGGATATCTTTTCCATCTGGCTGGCAAAACATTGGATATTAACGATCAGTTTATTTATGGGGGTTATTGTTGTGACTCCACTGCTTGCACCTCTATTTATGTCAATTGGATGGTTTTTACCAGCAAAAACCATCTATTGGATTTACTCTTTTCTATGTCATCAATTGCCTGAAAGGTCATATTTTCTTTTTGGTCCTCAAATCTCTTACTCGTTAACAGAAATTCAATCCGTATGGATGAACACATTAGATGTGGGAATCCTAAGACAATTTATTGGGAATTCACAAATGGGCTGGAAAGTAGCTTGGTCTGACCGTATGGTATCAATGTTCACCAGTATTTGGGTGTTTGGAATTATTTGGGCGATCCTCAAGAAAAAAATTGGTAAACTTCAGTGGTGGGGGGCGTTCTTATTGATTCTGCCAATGGCCATTGACGGCACGACGCACCTTATTAGTGATTTCGCAGGCATTGGGCAAGGTTTCAGAGATTCAAATTTTTGGTTGGCGATATTGACCAACCAGAGTCTTCCTTCTACTTTTTATTCAGGTGATGCCTGGGGATCTTTCAATGCCTGGATGCGTTTGATTTCAGGAGTTTTGTTTGGTTTGAGCAGTGTCTGGTTTGGATTCCCATTATTACAAGAATGGATAACAAACTCCGTGAAGGTTATCGAAGACAAATATGAGTACCGAAGATTAATCGTAAACGAAAATGAGCGACTGGTTAATTTACGCATATCAAGGATACAGGAAAAAACTGGCGAAGAACCTAAAATTAATGCGCAGAGATAAATTTCGTGTTTGAACACACCCCCTTGTTACGCGTACCTCTGGCTGAGGATTATGCTATGGCACGAGCTGGGATCCATCTTTTTTGAGTAGGCAGGTGTTATGAAAAATACTGGTAAATTTGCTTTGGCGTACAAGCCGTTGAGAGGATTTATCAATTGACATTATATATATCAGTGTTTAACATTCAAATGAGGGAAGCCAAATCATTAATAACAACTCGCGCAAAACTAGCAAAGCACTTAATTTAGCTGGGTACTCAGAATCACTTTCTACGAAGTTGATGCATTATTGTTATAGACTTTACTTAGGGTTTTGGTCTTAAAATGGTCAATTCAAATTATAAAACTTATGTAGTCAGGGATATTCATCATTTTAAGGCTGTTTTGTAATTGATAATCGTCCCAAATGTTTTTACCCAGTTATTTGATCCAATTCAAACGCTGGTTTTGATTTACTTTTTGCACGCTAATATGAAATACTAGTCGTAAAGGGGGTATTAAAAATAAAGTTGTCGATAGAAACCTAAAAATCAGTGACTGTATAGTGCTAGGTCATATTGCCTGAAAATTTGAAAAAATTCAAGTGTGTAGCCTAACAAAACCTATAAAGAAAATCTCCTTGGCCTTAATTCAACTTCAAATAGAACCTAAGCAAGAACTCATTTTTGAATAATTTCTCTTGTAAACAAAGAACATTCTCAGATTAATTTCATAATTGAGCATTTTTGCCTATATTTAAATGGATTTATGCTTATAAATATACATGCTGATTGACGCATATCAGGTAGGCTGTAAAGTGCTATCATAAACTAGATGATTTATTCGATTAATACATGAGGTGCTAAATGGTTAAAGATCCGGTATGCGGAATGGAAATTGATCCAAATGTGGCTTTTGAATCAAGAGAACACATGGAGCATAAATATTTCTTTTGTTCTGAAAGTTGTTTACAAAAATTTGACAACAATCCACATCAATATGTGCTCATGACTGAGGACCCAATTGGCTCAGCCACTACTGGTTTTAATCCTAACACCAGAGTACTTCAAATTGAGTTACCTATCCTAGAGTTAGCTAAGGAGGGGCAACCTGGTGGTGAATTGATAAAGAAGGCATTAAAAAAACTCAATGGTATTGATAGAGTCATCGTAAATTCTACATCTGGGATAGTAGTAGTCGATTTTGATAATCAAGTTATCCAGATTCAAGAAATCGTGGGTGTTATTAAGAAAACAGGATATCTAGTAGGCGGTTCGAAAACGAGAATAGGAATTGAAAATATTCGCTGCACTTCATGTGTGGGTTTTATTGAAACGGAATTAAAGGCAACGCCAGGTGTGTTGGATGCTTCCGTTAATATAGCTACTCAAGAAGCTACCATAGACTATTTGCCAGAACAGACAACGCTCCATCGATTAAACTCGGCAATAGAGGATTGGGGTTATAAGACAAGACCTGCATTAAGTGAGGAGTCAGTTGATCAACAGCAAGCAGCTCATGAGAAAGAGTATAAGCGGTTGATGAACCGTTTTTGGTTTGCTGCAATAATTTCAATACCAGTACTAATTACAGCCTATCCCAAATTCATACCACTTGTACGGGATTGGTCCATGACAACTTTACGTGTTTCATGGTTTTTTGCCGCGTTATTAACTTTACCCGTTCTATTATGGTCTGGAGGCGACTTCTTTAATGGCGCTTGGGCAGCTCTGAAACACAGGGCAGCCAATATGAACACTTTAATCGCATTAGGCACGGGGGCAGCTTGGCTCTATTCAACGGTTGCAATTGGTTTCCCCGGCATATTTCCTGAGGGGACATCAGAACCCTTTTATGATGTCGTGGCTGTTGTCATCGCGCTTGTTGTTTTAGGTCAAGCATTGGAATTGCGAGCAAAAGGCCGAACAAGTGAGGCAATAAAGAAACTGATGGGCTTGCAGGCAAAAACCGCCCGCGTCATTCGAAATGGTGTTGAAATTGATATTCCTGTTGAAGAGGTTTTAGTTGGAGATACCGTTCAAGTGCGTCCAGGTGAAAAGATACCAGTTGATGGAGTAATTTTAGAAGGAAGTTCTGCTGTTGATGAATCTATGTTGACTGGTGAGAGTTTACCTTCGTCCAAGAAAGTGGGCGATGATGTAATTGGTGCCACATTAAATAAGACTGGTGCATTCAAATTCCGAACAACTAAAGTTGGTAAGGATACAGCACTAGCCCAGATCGTGAAAATGGTTCAGGATGCTCAGAATAGTAAGGCGCCGATCGCACGGTTGGCGGACACTATTTCAGGTTACTTTGTTCCAATTGTAATGATCCTTGCGGTGGTCACTTTTGTAATTTGGTTTGATTTTGGTCCAAAGCCGCAACTTATTTACGGATTAGTTACAGCAGTATCGGTATTGATTATTGCATGCCCTTGCGCACTTGGACTTGCGACGCCGATGAGTTTAATGGTCGGAATTGGAAAAGGAGCTGAAAACGGTATCCTGATACGATCTGGCGAAGCTTTACAAACTGCACAAGGAATTAAAACCGTTGTTCTTGATAAAACCGGAACGATCACAAAAGGAAAACCGGAATTGACCGATTTATTGGTCGTAGATAAACAACAAGTTACTAGGGATGAAATGTTGAGGCTAGCAGCTTCAGTAGAATCAATAAGTGAACATCCATTAGCCGAGGCCATTGTGGAAGGCGCTAGAAACAAAGGTTTATCGATTGGGAAACCAGAAGCTTTTGAAGCAGTCCCTGGACATGGTGTAATTGCCACAGTTGAAGGACAAAGGGTTGTACTGGGCAATCTGAAAATGATGAAACGGGAAAATGTAGATCTGGTTGATTTGGAAGTGAAATCTGAAGCGCTTGCTAATGATGGAAAAACGCCGATGTTTATAGCTTTGAATGGGAAGGCAGCAGGTATTATCGCGGTCGCAGATACGGTAAAAGAAGATTCAAAAGAGGCTATTGCAGTTTTGCATAAGATGGGCATTGAAGTGGTTATGATTACTGGTGATAACCGCCGCACTGCAGAAGCCATCGCTCGTCAAGTTGGCGTGGATCGGGTTTTAGCTGAAGTATTACCTGAAGATAAAGCCCTTAACGTTCACTTATTGCAGGCCGAAGGAAAGAAAGTGGCTATGGTTGGAGATGGAATTAATGATGCTCCCGCATTAGCCCAAGCAGATGTTGGTTTAGCCATTGGCACTGGTACTGATGTCGCAATAGAAGCATCTGATATTACTCTGATAAAGGGTAGTTTGAAAGGAGTTGTAACTGCTATTGAAGTAAGCAGAGCCACTATGCGTAATATCAAGCAGAATCTGGTAGGCGCGTTTATTTACAACATATTAGGAGTCCCTATTGCTATGGGAGTATTATTCCCATTCTTTGGAGTGCTTCTTAGTCCATTACTGGCTGGCGCAGCTATGGCGTTCTCTTCAGTTACTGTTGTTGGCAATGCCAACCGGCTGCGTGCTTTTCATCCAAAATTTAGTTCCCGTTAGGAGAATTGAACATGACAACCCCTCAAATTATTGTAATGATCGGTGGAATACTGCTCATTCTATTTATTGCCTGGTTTTTCTGGTTATCTCCAAAAGAACAAACCCGAATATCTACCAATAATAATGGCACACAGGAAGTAGCAATTACCGTAAAAGGTGGTTATACCCCGGATATTATTGTTGTCAAAGCGGGGCAACCCTTACGTATGCGTTTTACTAGACAGGAAAGTTCGTCCTGTTCTGAAACTGTAACCTTCCCTGATTTCAACAAAAGCGCGAAATTGCCAGAAGGACAAGAAGTAATTGTGGAGTTTACACCTGACAAACCGGGTGAATACGGTTTCCAATGCCTGATGGGTATGCTTCGTGGAAAATTGATTGTTGAATAAACTAACAGGTTATTGGTTGTAGATTAATGGTTGATAATGAATCACCTGTTCAATTCTTAAAGAAACAGGATAGGTGATTGAAAATAATGAGATTCAAGGACGGATCATGGAAAGAATAATCAAAGGATTGAGATCGAAGGATCGTCACATTTCTATAGATAGGGCGATTCTTATTGCTCTCGGTTTACTTGCCTTCTGGTTCATAGCATTGATGACTTTTATGGAAAACGGAAAGAATCATGCGATTAACATCGCATTTGTTAGTGTTTTGATGGTTTTGTTAATCGGACTCACTAGAGCACTAAAGAAAAATAAATATCAGGGTTATTTGATTGCTTTTGCCGCGGTAATGATTGCTGTTATAGGGTATTTCAGATTAAGTTCATTTTTTGTCCATACTGAAATTATTTTTACAATAGCAATAATTGGCGTTTCTGCCCGGTGGGGAACTCGCCAGGGTATTTTCTCTGCAGTCCTCGCCATGACAAGTAATGGATTATTGCATATTTTCTACGAACAAATGGGAATTGATTTTGGAATATTTGCCATTGGCGGTTTTTTTCTTGCATCCGCTTTTATTATTGGCGCATTGAGTAAACAGCGGGAATCGGCTCTACAATCACGTGCTGATATCAGTGAAGAATTGAACCAATCATATAATGAAACCTTGCATGCATTGGTCAAAGCTTTGGATACGCGTGATAATGAAACCGGAGGCCATTCTGAAAGGGTTACATTAATCGCTCTTTCGATCGCTCAGCAAATGAATTTAGACGAAAAACAGATTCAACAAATTCATTGGGGTGCATTGTTGCACGACGTAGGCAAGATCGGAATTCCGGATAATATACTTCGAAAACCCGGAAAACTAACTGAAGAAGAGTGGAAAATCATGCGTTCACATCCGCAAACCGGATATGAAATGTTAAAAGGAATACCCTTTCTAGCACCTGCATTGGATGTTGTCCTCCACCATCATGAGCGGTTTGATGGCTCTGGCTACCCTTCAGGTTTGGCTGGAAAGGACATCCCCCTCTCGGCACGGATTTTTACAATTGCAGATACTTTTGATGCCATGACTAATGATCGACCATACAGGAAAGCATTTGCTCTAGAAATAGCGTTAGACGAGATTCAAAAATGTGCAAACACTCAATTTGATCCTGAGATAGTCAATGTTTTTCTCAAGGGTAATAAATCATTTATTACTGAAACTTCGAAAGAAGTATTAAGTAAAACAGTTAATTCATTTGGAGAAAAATGAAACAACTAACCCAGAGGAAAAATAAATTGAGCGATTCACCTAAACATGCATTATTAAATGATGTCTTAATCGCATTGGTATGGGCATTATTGGTTGGTGTACCACTTTTTGTGGTTCATATGGTGCTTTTTGATTTTGAACACAGCCAACACATGGATGAATCCTACTCATTCATCCAATCAATTACTTCTTCAGTTCCTCACCATCCTATAAGTCTTAGCCTCTGGCTATCGGCTATATTTATAGCAACCTTTGCTATACGGCGATCATTTCAACAAAAAATATTTTTAACACACGTTCAAGCGGAATTAACATTATCCCAAACTCAAGCCCTTAGCGATGGTTTGACTGGAACTTGGAACAGGGCTGGATTTGATCAATTATTTGAGATGAACCTTAAACGAGGCCAAGAACAAAATCGTTTTTTTTCTGTTATTTTAGGCGATGTCGATGGATTAAAAGAATATAACGACACTTATGGTCATCCAGCTGCAGATGAGGCATTGAAAGCTGTTACAAAGATCCTTTCTGAGCAATGCCGAGCAATTGATGAGCTCGCTAGATATGGTGGGGATGAATTTGCCCTATTTTGCATAGATATTGATCAACGTGGGGCTGAGATATTAATAACTAGGTTGCGGGAGGCGTTAAAGAACGCACCAGTTTCTATGAGTTTTGGAACAGCCACATTTCCGACTGATGGCGTAGACAGGCATACACTACTTGGTAAGGCGGATGTTACGCTTTATGCTGCAAAATCAAAAGTACCATCACATAACGAGGCCATTGAAAATTGTGAATGTGAGGTCTGCAACCAAAAGAAACATTTTAAGAGAAGTGGTGCTTGAATCAATGCAGTTTCAGATAATAACCTGAACTATTAAGATTTGTGTGGTCAAAACCATTGACCGAATTAAAGGCAGATTTGTTTGTTGCAATTAAGATTTAGAAATTTAGGATATAATTGCCCTATTATGAAATCGAAAAGTTTTGGCCAATTGATTGTTTGTTGCTCCTGTATCCGGCGGGGATGCTCTTTACCGCCTGGTTATCGTTCCTGACGATTATTAGCCAACTGCCCGGCGGCAGACAGTTTCCCCGCAAAATTACTTTTGTTACGGTGAAACTTTCTGCCGTTTTTTATTCCAGTTGGCTATAGTAAAAATATCGATAGGTGACGAAATGACGAACACAACTGTTCAAACCATTATGGGTGTGGCAACCCAAAATACTCAACCTCAATTTAGCAAGAATATATTGGAAACCATCGGTAATACCCCCTTGGTGCGCCTTAATCAAATTGTATTCGGCAACTGCTCTGCAACCATCCTTGCCAAAGTGGAATTCTTCAACCCGGCAGGCTCAATCAAGGACCGCATTGGGTTGAGCATTATTGAGAACGCTGAAAAAGAAGGCTGCTTGCTGCCTGGCGGCACCATAGTTGAAGCTACCTCCGGCAACACAGGGGCAGGCCTGGCACTGGCTGCTTCGATCAAAGGCTATAAAACCATTTTTGTCATGCCAGACAAGATGAGCGATGAAAAGATCCGCTTTTTACGCGCTTTCGGCGCCCGGGTGGTGATTACACCGACAGCCGTCGCGCCGGAAGATCCGCGCAGTTACTACAGTGTGGCTGCCCGCATCGTAAAAGAAACACCTAACAGCATGCTGGCGAATCAATACCATAACCAATCAAACCCCGAAGCTCATTACCAATTCACGGGGCCTGAGTTGTGGGAACAAACCGCTGGAAAAATAGATGTATTGGTGGCGGGTATGGGCACAGGCGGAACGATCACTGGTACCGCACGCTACTTAAAGGAACAAAACCCCAACATCAAAGTGGTGGGTGTGGATATCGAAGGCTCTCTCTTGCTTGAAACCTGGAAAGAGGGCAAGATGCCGAGTGATCCGCATCCCAAGACCTACAAGATCGAAGGTATAGGTGAGGATTTCCTCCCAAGCACGCTGGACCTTTCGCTGGTGGACGAAGTGGTTCAGGTCAGCGATAAAGAATCTTTCCAACTCGCGAGGCGCCTGGTTCGCGAAGAGGGCATTTTTGCAGGCGGGTCATCAGGGTCAGCTGTTGCAGGAGTGTTAAAATCTGAAATAGTACGATCACTCAAACCGGGGCAAATTGTTGTGGTCATCCTGCCGGATTCTGGCAATCGCTACCTGTCGAAATTATTTGATGACAACTGGATGCGCGAAAACAGCTTTTTACCGGATAACAAGGTGACTGATAGCGTGATGACGCTCATCGAAACCCACCAAAAACTCCCATTGGTCGTGACGCGTTCTGATGAGGAAATGAACGTGGTGGTCAGCAAAATGAATCAATATGACATTTCTCAGTTGCCCGTGGTGGATGATCAGGATAAATTGATTGGCATGGTGGGTGAAGCGGATGTGCTTGACCATTTGTTGAAATCCACACATGTGCATGATCCGCTGGAGACGATTGCTTCGATCATCAATCCCAATGTACTGTCTGTCACTCCGGAATCAAGCATCGAAAAGGTACTTCCCGCTTTTGAGCGCGGTAAAGTGGTAATCGTTGTTAATAATGAAGGGCAGCCGGTGGGTATGCTTACAAAGATCGATCTGATCGATTACTTGACTGGCAAGATCAACTAAATTCCAAAAATTCAACAGAACAGGCACTCTTGAAGAAACCAAGTGCCTGTTCTGTCCATCGGTAAAAACTAGTTACAGCGTTGCTAATGCTTGATCCAAATCCTGGATCAAGTCTTCTATGTTTTCAATGCCAACTGAGAGCCGCACCAATCCGGCGGGGACTTCGAGAGCACTGCCGGCCACAGAGGCGTGCGTCATCAAGGCAGGCACTTCGATCAAAGATTCCACGCCGCCCAGGCTTTCGGCCAGAGTGAATATTTTGGTCGCTTCAACCAATTTTTTGGCTGCAGGTGCGCCGCCTTTAAGAATAACGGAGAGCATGCCGCCATACAGCTTCATTTGTTTCTTAGCCACGAGATGCCCGGGGTGACTCTCAAGACCTGGATAGATCACCCGTTCAATCACGGGATGAGTGACGAGATATTTGGCTACCTCGGCCGCGTTGACTGAATGGCGCTCCATGCGCAGGGCGAGGGTCTTGATACCTCTCAAGGTCAACCAGCTATCTTGCGGTCCGGGGACTGCGCCGATAGCATTCTGAAGGAACTTCAATTTCTCATAATGTGCTTTGTTTTTAATAATGATAGCTCCGCCGACCACATCGGAATGTCCGCCAAGGTATTTGGTGGTCGAGTGCACCACAAAATCTGCGCCAAGACCCAGAGGCTGCTGAAGATAGGGGGACGCGAAAGTATTATCCACGGCCACCAGAATTTGAGTGGAATGCGCTTTTACGCGTTTGGATATTTCTGCAATATCGGCGATCTTGAGCAGCGGGTTGGTGGGGGTCTCGATCCAGACCAGGCGGGTTTCAGGTTTAAGTGCAGCCTCGATCAGGCTGGGATCGGTGATATCCACATAGGAGAATTGAATGCCATAGTCTTTCAGCACCTTGTCAAACAAGCGGAAGGTGCCGCCGTACACATCATTGGATGCAAGCACATGCTCACCGGGTTTGATCAGGCGTAGCAGCGTATCCGTGGCGGCCAGGCCGGAGGAGAATGCCAAACCATATGCAGGGTGATTCTGATCGGGGCTTTCGAGGGCAGCCAAACATTGTTCCAATGCCTGGCGGGTGGGGTTGTCAGATCGGCTGTAGTCAAACCCCTTGGTCACTCCCACGGCGACTTGCGCATAGGTGGAGGTTTGATAGATTGGGGTAATAACGGCGCCCGTGGCCGTATCAGGTGCCTGGCCTGCGTGGATGGCAAGTGTTTCGAAATGAGGTTCAAGTTTCATTTGCATTTTCCTAAAGAGGCCGTTAACTTTAAATGATTTGCTTTGGGTATTCTACTTTATTTATTGATAAAAAATATATTTTACTTATTATTGAATGACTACACTGTTTATTGAAATTACTGCAGCAAAACCTTTAAAAAGAATTATTGTTGAAAAGTAAGTAAATCCCATAAAAACCTATTAGCAGATTGTTATATCCTATAAGTGAAAATTAGGTTTTATCATTCTTCCAGAAGAAAAATTAGTTAACATTATTAGATACCATCGGCAACCTCATACCCCATTCGTTTTACTTCAGCTTTGATCTGATCTTTTGAAAGCAACGATTCTTCATATTCAACTATCAATTGCGTTTTTCGATAACTGGCCTCAGCCGACTTAACTCCTTTTAGCTTATCCTCAATCCCTTCAAGGATCATGGCGCAATTCGGACATTCCATTCCGTTAATCTTCAAGGTTATTTGTTTTATCATACTATCCTCTTAGAGATCAAAGATTATTGTTCCACCATACATACCCATGGAACAGGAAAAATAGATTTGTGTGCCACTGATTTGAGCAGGTATTTGAATCATAGCTTGACCGGTTTCATCAAGGATTTGCTGTACACCTAATGAAGGAATTATAAAAGCTCGAGAACAAGACTGAACATTATCTGTAATCAACTTTAATGTGACAGGAATTCCAGCCTTGGCATGGACTTCATTTGGATAGTAACCCGAGTTTTGTACATTGATGGTTAACAATCTTCCTTCTGAGTCAGAAGAACCTGTTATCGTCTCGTCTGTAAAAGGTTCAGTAGATTGTGCCACTTGATCAGTGGCAACGGCTGCCACATTCTGCGGCTTGGGGAAAACACTGTTTGCCAGCCGTGAGAATGTATAGGGCGAACCAGCCAGGGTGAGCCCGCTGTTGATGGTCACAAGTGCTAATACCAAAACCACGATAGCTACAAAGCGCATGAAGTATTTTTCGAGCTTTTGGCCCAATTGTGTGGCGAAATAGGATACTGCAAAGAAGACCGGGCTTGTACCTAAAGTAAAGGCGAACATCAATGCAGCTCCTTGGATCGGATCGCCCGTCCCTAAAGCAACAGCCATCATAGCCTGGGCTACACCACAAGGAATGAGTACGGTCATGAATCCTAAAAAGGCGGGTGTTACAAGGGTTGAATTATCTGCCTCTTTGGATGTTTTTCGTATAAAGCGGCGAAGAAACGTTGGAGGTTCAAAAACAAAAATCCTAAAAATAGGGTGAACATTTAACATGCGTAAAGCAGAGCCAAGCATGAAGATACCAATCCCGATTTGTAGAAATGCACGTGCAATTGGAGAAAGTTGAAAAGCCTGTCCGACTAAACCCAACAAGAAACCAAGAATGGAATATGCTAATAACTTAGCAATTAGAAAAACCAAAATAGGAAGCGCAAGCTTTGATCTTGAGGGCTTGATATTCTTCTTGTTTCTTCCTTTTCTTTGGCCTGCATTTTGAAAATCTTTTTCAATCTGGTTTTCGAGAGAACTTGCAAGAAGCCCTCCTTGAACAGCCAAACAACTTAATCCGCCTGAAGTAAGACCTGTGACAAAAGCAATCAGAATATTATTCAATTTGTTCTCCATTATTAAATATTAAATCAATAAAAACAAAATTCAATTCATCTGGTTGAGTCTAACATTTCAGCTCTAACTAATGAATAGGCATAATTGCCTGTTGATAATGGGGGTATGGCCTATTGAAGCAATCAATTCTTTTGAATAAGATTGATTGCGATCAATGAGCTTTATTTTTATAAATTTATCTTACAACGAGGACTTTATGACCGATATTCGACTGATTACTCTCCCCATAACCGGCATGACTTGTGCCAATTGTTCTGCCGCCGTAGAGCGTTCACTAAAGAAAGCTACCGGAGTGAAAAGCGCTTCAGTAAACCTTTCATCAGAACGTGCGACTGTTGAGTTTGACCCGCAGGCATCCACATTAATCGATTTGGTAGGTCGTGTGCAGCATGCAGGCTATGGAATCGCCGAAGGTGAAGCAGATTTGATCATTAAGCGCATGAGCGATGACAATGATGCGCGTCGTTTAGAAAAGGCGCTTTCTTCAATAGAAGGTGTCAGTGAAGTGCACGTCAGCTTTACAACAGAAAAAGTTCAACTGCGTTACATCCCCACATTGGTAAGCCAAACCGACCTGCGCCGCGCAATTTCAGCGGCAGGTTTTGAAGCACTTGAAACAGGTGGCGATGCAGAAGATGCTGAAGCTATGGCGCGGCAGAAAGAGATCGACCAACAAAAAAGGCAATTGACGATCGGTTTGATTTTCACTGTCCCTCTATTTGTAATTGCCATGTCGGGAGATCTTGGATTACTGCCGATGCAAATTTCACACTCGACCTGGATCAAGTGGATCATGCTCGTCTTGGCTCTGCCGGTTCAGTTCTACGTTGGATGGCAATACTATGTTGGTGCATTCAAGTCGCTACGCAACGGCTCTGCGAACATGGATGTACTCGTATCACTCGGTACTTCCGCTGCCTTCCTTTATTCGCTGCCAGTAACCTTTGGTCTGTTGTCTGGGCATGTTTATTTCGAAACCGCCGCTGTGATCATTGTTTTGATCAAACTGGGTAAGTTGTTGGAAGTTCGTGCCAAGGGACGTACCAGCGAAGCCATCAAGAAGCTAATGGGACTTCGTGCTAAAAGTGCCCGTATCATCCGCAATGGACAAGAGATGGAAGTGCCGGTTGAGGATGTGTTGGTGGGTGATGTGATCATTGTACGACCTGGCGAGAAGATCCCGGTGGACGGCGTGGTTGTTGAAGGCCGTTCATCAGTGGATGAGTCCATGTTAACCGGTGAATCCATGCCGGTTGAAAAGGGACCAGGTGCGGCGGTTATCGGTGCGACCCTGAACAAACTAGGGATGATCAAATTCGAAGCCACCAAAATTGGAAAAGAAACTGCCCTGGCGCAGATTATTCGCCTCGTGGAAGAAGCCCAAGGGTCCAAAGCCCCTATCCAAAAGTTGGTGGACCGCATCTCAGGTTATTTTGTTCCTGCTGTTATTGGTATGGCTCTACTCACTTTTGCAGCCTGGATGTTTTTTGGTCCACCCCTCTCGATCAATTCTGATGTGAGCGTGTTTACCCGTGCATTGATAGTCATGGTCGCAGTACTTGTGATCGCCTGCCCATGCGCCATGGGCTTGGCTACCCCCACGGCGGTTATGGTGGGGACTGGCAGAGGCGCTGAAATGGGTGTGTTGCTCAAAACATCCGAAGCCCTTGAACGTGCCGGACACGTGAAGATGATTGTCTTGGATAAAACTGGCACGATTACCAAAGGCCAGCCCTCGGTTACAGATATAGTGGTCACAAATGCACGCTTCAAAGAGAATGACATTTTACGGATGGCGGCTTCAGTAGAAAAAGGATCCGAACATCCATTGGGTGAGGCTGTGGTTGCTGAGGCAAGCAATCGAGACTTGAAGCTTTCCGAACCGCAAGGCTTTAGCGCCACTGCCGGCCACGGTGTCGAAGCTCAGGTGGATGGATTGCAGGTGCTGGTTGGCAGTCCGCGCATGATGACAGAACGACAGCTTGATACCAGTGCATTTGATGCTGAGGTTTCGCGACTGCAAGGCGAAGGAAAAACCACGGTGCTAGTAGCAATCGATAATGTCGTGTCTGGCGCAATCGCAATTGCTGATACAGTCAAAGAAGGTTCCATCGAGGCCATTCAACAGTTTCACAAGATGGGTATCAAAGTGGCCATGCTAACTGGGGATAATCAACAAACTGCCCAGGCCATCGCCAAACAAGTGGGCATTGACCAGGTGTTTGCAGAAGTCCTGCCGGGAGACAAGGCTGCTGAAGTCAAGAAACTTCAGGCGCAAGGGTATGTAACCGCCATGGTGGGGGATGGTGTCAATGACGCGCCCGCTTTGGCTCAATCCGATGTGGGCATCGCTATCGGAACTGGTGCGGATGTGGCCATGGCTTCTGCACCCGTGGTTCTAATCAGCGGAGATTTGCGAGGGGCCGCAAGAGCAATCCAGCTCTCACGCGTCACAATGACCACCATCAAGCAGAACCTGTTCTGGGCGTTTATCTACAACATCATCCTCATCCCCGCAGCGGCGCTGGGTTATCTGGTGCCAGTATTGGCGGCAGGTGCAATGGCATTCAGCAGCGTATTTGTGGTCACCAACAGCCTCCGGCTGCGTACAAAGAAAATCTAATTATTCACTTTTATAGGAGTCTACAAATGTTCAAATCAAAACGTGTCAAGGTAATAATCTTTTCGGTCATCGTTCTTTCCTTATTGTTAGCGGCTTGCAGCACACAACCACAGGGCACCGGTACCTTTGCCCAGGTGCCGGCAGGACGGGCTTATGCCGAGGGTCAAGAGATCTACTTTACCCATACTGAAGCATCCGATGCAGGGATAGCGGACAAACTTACTAATATGATGAAATCACCGGTACTCTTTGTGCCTGCCTTGGCGGATGTCCCTGAATCCGCTTTGGCTAATGTCTACGTTTTTGAAAACGGAATTACCGGCAAGGGACCACTGGGATTCCAACCTGACGTATTCAACAATCCTCCCGGCACAGACGGATATTCACCTCTTCGCCAGATCATTCTAACCAAGTGGGCAGATGGCGCTAAAGCAGTTGAAATGAAGTCCGAAGCTGAGATCCTTCAAGCTGAAAAAGATGGAAATCTGACCACGACCAAAGCGGGAATTGTAGTAAACATGCCCTTCCTCGTTTGGGATGGTGGGAAAAGATAAGTTTGTAGAAATATCGGGCTGCTGGTTTTTTGCAGCCCGATTTATGTCATATATTCATTGATGTCTTTTATCTGATTCGGTTTTAATAAGACAACAAGTCTATAAATGGAAAGTATAAGAGTGAATGTGGATTAAGACAATTGCCACATTCATTCTGTGTGTTCTCGAAATCATCGCATCTGATTATTTGTATTGGAATAATCATCTATTTACCCAGTTTTTATTTATATTGGAAGAGAATTGTCGTACAAATAATTTGTGATAAGTTTTTAAAAATGGAAAAAATTATTGTATTACTTGTTGGAAATTAAAAAATAATAAGGATGATAATCGTGAAAAAAAAGTTCTTAAATCTAAAGACTATTCAACTAAAACTTGTTTTTGCCGTAGGATTAATACTGATAATTATAGGGGGAACAATTATTGTTTATTCATCGATTACATCCCAACAAGCAGCGTTAAAAAGTGCAAAAGAAATCACTCTCGGACAAGCGAGTTTTGAAGCCAGCCAAATTGATGCTGCCATCGAAGTCGCAATGGATGCATCCAGAACCCTCGCACAATCCTTAGCGTCGGTAAAAGACCCCCGAAATAACGAAAAATTAACTCGAGTACAAGCTAATGCCATGATGAAGGAAATTTTAAAGAACAATCCAGAATTTCTGGGGGTTTATACCGTTTGGGAACCTAATGCTTTTGATGGAATGGATTCCGATTTTGTAAATACTGATGGAACAGATTCAAGTGGTAGGTTTATTCCATATTGGGTTCGGTCCAACAACGATGGTGCTATTGAATTGACTGCATTAGTTGATTATGAAACTGAAGGACTAGGCGAGTATTATCTTTGCACAAAAAGAACTAAAAACGAATGCATAATTGATCCATATTTATATGACATTAATGGAACAAATGTGCTGTTAACTTCTACTACAGTCCCCATTATATATAATGGGGAATTTTATGGAATGGCTGGGGTCGATATTAAACTTGATTTTCTACAGATGCATGTTGATAATTTTAGCCTATATAACAATACTGCAATTTTGGACATAATCAGTAACAACGGAACCATTGCGGCAGTAAAAGGACAGCCAGAATTAAGTGGGACCCCCTTAAGTAAAATACAAACTGATTTTGAACATGATATAAAAATAGTTCAGGCAGGAATAAAAACAGTATCCGAAGAAGGTGACTTGCTTCACGCTTTTGCACCAATTTTGATTGGAAATACTACCACACCATGGGCAATCCAATTAAATGTTCCTCTCAAAGAGATTACCAGAGCATCTTCTCAGCAAGCATTAATAAGTATTCTATTATCGAGCGGATTAATTCTTGTCGGATTAATTGCTATTTGGTTTGTATCAGGGTCTATCGTAAGTAAACCGATCAAAACTCTCACAAAAGGTGCCGAACTGTTATCTGTTGGAGATGCAGAGCTTACAGGCATGAACCGTAAAGAAACCGAAAAAATTGATTTTCGTGCTGATGAAATTGGTGCAATAGGTAGAGCATTTACGAAGATTATTACTTATTATAAAGAAATGACAAATCATGCAATGAAAATTGCTGATGGTGATTTAACGATTAGTGTTGAGCCCAAAGGTGATACAGACTTATTAGGAAACACTTTTGCAAAAATGGTGGTTAGTTTAGAGTCTACTGTAAATCAAGTATCACAAAATGCAATAGAGTTAACAACAGCATCAGGACAATTAGCAATTGCTGCAAACCAAGCTGGGCAAGCGACAAGTCAAATTGCTGCGACAGTACAACAAGTCGCAAAAGGAACAACGGATCAAACAGAAGCGGTTACAAAAACAGCAAACGCAGTCGATCAGATGAGTCAAGCCATCGAGGGTGTTGCGAAGGGAGCACAGGAACAAAGTTCATCTGTATTAAAAGTATCAAATGCCACCGACCAAATTAACTCAGAAATCCTCCAAGTTACTGGAAATGCAGCAGCTGTAATGAGTGATTCTGCAACAGCAGCTGAAGCAGCTCGCAAAGGATCTGAAACAGTTAAGAGAACCCTAAATGGAATGCAACGTATTAAGACTAAAGTGGGAGTATCGGCTGATAAAGTACAAGAAATGGGAAAGCGTTCTGAAGAGATAGGTAAGATAGTAGAAACAATCGAAGACATTGCATCTCAAACCAACCTTTTGGCACTTAATGCCGCAATCGAAGCGGCACGTGCGGGTGAACATGGTAAAGGGTTTGCGGTAGTCGCAGATGAAGTGCGAAAACTCGCAGAAAGATCTTCATTAGCCACAAAAGAGATTGGCGGATTAATTGGTGGGATTTTGGAAACCGTATCAGAGGCAGTAAAAGCCATGGAAGAAGGAGCAAAGGAAGTTGAGCTGGGAGTAATAAGCGCTAATGATGCTGGATTAGCCTTAACTGAAATTCTTTCTGCAGCAGAAGCAGTTAATAAACAAGCGACAATGGCGGCTGAAGCGAGCGGTCGTATGAAAGCAGCGTCAGAAGAATTGGTCTTTGCTGTCGATTCTGTTTCAGCTATCGTTGAAGAAAATACCGCTTCAACAGAACAAATGGCAGCAAATTCTTCTGAAGTAACCCGAGCTATTGATAGCATTGCCAGCGTTAGCGAAGAAAACAGTGCCGCAATAGAAGAGGTAAGCGCGAGCGCAGAAGAAATGAGTGCTCAGGTTGAGGAAGTTACAGCTTCTGCATCTAGCCTTGCTGACATGGCTAAAGTATTACAATCTGTTGTTGCCAAATTCAAAATAAAGAGTAACCTGTAGTAAGTACAAATCATCGTCGGTGATGTAATTAATTATTTTCCTAATTACTCTATATCTCTACATTATTTTTTTCGGGACTAGTGCCTATACCCCACTAGTCCCGACTCTCTTATTTGAGAAAATTTGCACCAAGGTAGTGGGGAAGAATGTAAAACTAATAAATCTTTTCCTGTGTTTGCCTCATGGATTTATTTATACGCAAAATGGAGGATCACACCTGAATTTTATAGGTTTGAGGTTGGCGATTTACGTCAAATCGATGGCGCACTTGACAAATGCCATTGAGAGGTATAATATATCAGCGTATCATGATATATGAATATATGGTCTATGGAGTCAATTATGCTTAATGTCACAAATTCAGAAGGTGTTCAGCTTCAAGCTAAGTTGTTTCGAGGCTTTAGTGATCCTGCACGATTGGCAATTCTTCAAGCTCTTCAGAATGGGCCTCAGACAGTTACAGATATCGTTGCTACAACGGGAATGAGCCAGCCGAATACTTCTAACCACCTTGGTTGTCTCCGCGACTGTGGTCTTGTTATAGCAGAACAACAAGGACGATTTGTTACATATCATTTGAGTGATGATAGGGTAGGTGATTTGTTAGCTTTGGCAAGTTCGTTGCTTGCTGATGTAGCACGAGGTGTGTACGATTGCACCCGTTATACAAGTAGGGATGAATTACGGACTAAATTAATTAAGGAACACATCAATGACTAATCTGAGAACGCTTGAAGTTCCCGTCGTTGGAATGGACTGCACTGAATGTACCATGCATGTACAACATGCTATTAAAGAGCTTCCTGGAGTGAAGTCTGTTACCGTACTTCTTGCTGCCGAAAAGGCAACTGTTCAGTTTGATCCAGCCCAAGTCGATCTCGCTATGATCAGTAAAGCTGTTGCTGGAGCTGGATATAAGGTTCCTGATACAGCTTCCGATCAGGCTCCGAACTCTCGCACACTTCAGGACTTTACTAAACCTATTCTTACTATATTTGGTGTCGTCTTTGGTGTGATCCTGTTTGTGGTCGTCTTTGGAGAATGGTTGGGATGGTTTGAAAAGATTACTGCCTGGGTTCCCTGGCCGGTTGGATTCGCCTTGGTATTGATTTTCGGTTACCCGGTATTCAAGAATGTATTACAGGCTACTTTACGTCGGCAGGTGATTTCGCACACCCTGATGACCGTTGGCGTCATAGCGGCACTAGTGGTTGGCGAATGGGCAACGGCAGTGGTGGTCGTGTTTTTCATGCGGGTGGGTGATTACGCCGAAAAATTTACCACAGACCACGCTCGCAAGGCTGTACGGGATCTGACTTCGATGTCCCCTCAAACTGCCCGTTTGGAAAGAAATGGCAGCGAAGTGGATGTTCCAATCAACGAAGTTCAACCTGGAGATATCGTCGTTGTCCGACCTGGGGAAAAGATACCTGTCGATGGGTTGGTATTAGATGGTCAGGCGACTGTTAATCAAGCTGCCATAACTGGTGAATCAATGCCAGTTGAAGTTGGCCAGGGTGCAAAAGTTTTCGCTGCAACGATAGCCCAAATGGGTAGCCTGCGTGTGCAAACGACACTTGTGGGACCTGATACGACATTTGGAAAGATTGTCCGTATGGTCGAAGAAGCCGAAGCGAACCGCGCTGAAGTCCAGCGGATTGGCGACAAGGTTTCAGGGTATTATTTGCCAGTCGTTGCGGTTATTGCTGTGATCACTTACTTGATTAGTAGAGATCCCCTGTCGACCGCAGCAGTGTTGTTGGTTGCGTGTTCCTGCTCTTTCGCTCTAGCTACACCAATTGCCATGCTGGCTTCCATTGGCGCTGCAGCTAAACATGGCTTGTTAATCAAGGGCGGCCGTTACATTGAACTGCTAGCAAAAGCCGATACAGTGTTGATTGACAAAACAGGAACCCTCACCACCGGAAAACCACGTCTGACTGATGTGGTATGCCTAAATGGATTGAGCGAGGAACGTCTTCTCACTCTGGCTGCTTCGGCTGAACGTTATTCCGAACATCCTCTGGCGGAGGCTGTACGCCAAGCGGCTCGGGACAAAGAATTGCGCTTATCGGAACCAAAGGAATTTGTGGCCGAGCCAGGCCGCGGCGTGCATGCCCGCGTTGGTGAAACACTGGTTGAAGTGGGCAGCTGGCGTATCCAGGGAGATCACTCTATTCCTTTAGAAGCAGTTGAGTTGGAAAAACAAGGAAAAACACTTCTCTTTGTCCGGGTCAATCAAGAATTGGCGGGAATATTGGCAGCTTCTGATACGTTGCGACCAGAAACACCCGCTGCGCTCGCGGAGTTGAAACGTTTGGGCGTTCGTAGAATCGAGTTATTGACCGGTGACAATGAGCGCACGGCAGCAGCCGTATCCAGTCAATTAGGGATTGATTATCGCGCCAACCTCCTCCCGGAGGATAAAATCCGAATTGTGAAAGAATACCAGGCACAGAATCATATTGTCGTGATGGTGGGGGATGGGGTCAATGATGCGCCAGCCCTGGCTCAGGCAAATGTGGGCATTGCGATGGGGGCTGGCGGAACGGATGTGGCGATTGAAGCGGCGCATATTGCCTTGATGCGTGAGGACTGGACTCTACTTCCCCGTGCCTTTCAGATTGCTCAACGAACAATGCGAGTAGTGAAAATGAACCTGGGATTTACGATGATCTACAACATCATAGGTTTGACACTGGCGGCGTTTGGATTCCTACCCCCGATTCTGGCAGCTGCGGCTCAGTCGTTGCCTGATTTGGGTATCCTCGGGAATTCCTCCAGGTTGCTACGTCAGAAGTGATAGAAAATAATATTAAAACCAACACCACTTACAATATCATATGTGGGATGGTATATTTATGGGAGTACCGGATAAGATCTTTATAATCGACCATGAAACCACAACCACCCCTCAAGCTTTAGCTTTTACTATGGTAGGCGGGTTACATAACTATAATGACGAGGGTGGGGAGCTGACATGTAGCTCCCCACCCTCGTTGTCTAGAGGCTTGATACGTTACCAGGTTGAGAGACCAATTAGTGTATTTATCCATCCAAGATAATTTCCAGGATAGAACCGCAGAAATACATCTAATGATGGGCCCATTTTTACCTCGCCCTGGTTAGAACTTGTCTAAACTTACAACCATAAGCTGCCGGCTTACCCACCATCGTCCAAGATAATCTTTCAACCGTATTCCACCAAATACCAGGCACTTCATACCACTTCGCGCCGGCTACATCCTTTGGGATATCTGGATCAGAGGCAGTACCACGAGCAAGGAACCCATCTGGGTGAATTCCAACTTCGGTATAAACGAATGAATAGATGGGACCTAGGGCGACCAGTGATAGCATCATTCCCCAACCACATCGGGAGGGCTCAACCGTTTTTGCAGCATCAATTCGGTCGGCAATAAAATCGAAGTAGGTCATCCCCTTTGAAGCCAGGGGAACCTGCATGGGCTGATTACCCTTATAGGCGACGAACAAGATGCTGGAGCAAATCGCCAGGATAACCGTAGTCTTGATAATACTCCCAATCAACTTAAGAAACATTCCGATGAATTTCATTTTCTCCTTCATTTCCTTTATCTGTCTGATACAGATCTTCTAGTTGGGCACTCTCTCGTAGAACCCGGTTGTAACGAATTTCCTCCCGATACATTCGGTCCAAGGCCACTTCAATCACATCGCTTTCACTCCGTCCCATCACGCTTGCCATTGTTCTTAATTGACTCACGCCTTCTGGACTTATTCGAAAAGAACGTACTGGTTTACTGGCAGAATTTGTTTTCGGCATGCTCATTTTCCTTATCGGGTATATTATTTATAATGTAATACTCTAGTATTTCTTTGTCAAGTTAAAACCTCACTTTTTCCGAAAATTCATTGAATTTGACCCCCTAGGATAAATGGTTTCCTCTTGCTATGATTGGAGTTACAACCAAATATCTGTTCGGTCGCTGATAATCATCAGCTGTCCCAAATAATCCTTGGAGCGACCATCAACGTCTTTTCTGTTTACGCCTTCAATCAAGGTGCATACAGGGTTGAAGACTTGACTGGTCGCTTTAGTTTTAACCATCTTTTGAACCCGCTAATCGGGAAAGGAGAAAAATTGAAAGAAATTCCAGTCTCAAAACGCAATCTGATTGTTGCAGTCATCTTGGCCGTGGTCATCGCTGTAGGAATCCTGGTGATCGAAAACTGGCCTCTTCATACAGAGCAAGGTTCAACAGCATCAACCAGTGAAGACAGTCTGGTTTCTGCTGCAGCCGTCAATGCCATTGAAAAGGTTTTTCAGGTGAACTACCAAGAAGGAAAAGAAGTCTGGCTCAATCGCATTTGCGAGCTTAGCACGCCTGCTGGATGTGAGTTGTTTTCAGCCGGCGCAGATCGTATGTGGGAAAAATATGTGGATGCCAAGTCTGTGGTCACAGCTGCCATGCAGGCAGTGGAAAAGATAGCAGACAACGGTTCCGAGCAAGTATGGCGGATGACCATAATGCTATCTTCCCCTCTACCAGGTAGTAATAAAACCCAGGATACAGCGTATGTTGTTCTCGCGAAAACGGATAGCGGTTGGAATTTTGATCGTTTCCTGATGGAGGCGGAAATCAATGCCATCCTCGATCGCGAAAAAACTCCCACCACAACAGTAGAAGAAGGAAAGAAGTAGTGAAGAGATTTTTCTTAATCATTGTCGTATTGACCTTGCTCATTCCAACAGCTGTTTATGCTCAGGGTAACGATCCCTGGTCTGAGGTCTTTCAACCAGACGGCAACCTGAATCCTGATTTGATTGACCTGGGAGTTACCACTGAACATCCCGACTGGATGTCGATTGAACTACCCTTTGGGCAATCGCTTGACCTCGATGCTAATTACCATCGCTACCAGACCCCCAGTGGGAATATTGTTGTTTTGCCTTCCGCTTCAACTTTGTTTTTTATGGCCATGAATCCTCAGGAAAGTGGCCTAACAAACTCTAATGGATCCCTGGGCAATGGGTACGGTAGCCTAATCTCTTTTCTCGGTCTGGCAGCTGGCGATAACCTGGATTGGAACCGGATACAGGCAGAACACCCGGAATATACCAGCCCGGATCAATTCTGGGGTGCTGTTCTTAATGGAAATCAGGATGTGTGGACATATTTCTCCGGGTGGGGATTCATCACCAATCTGTTGCAGATGACCTGGAATGATGGGGCTCTGCGTTCCTTGTACTTGCTATACCTGAATGGCACACAAAATTGTGCATCCATTCCGGGTGGTTGTTCGGGAGTAGTCACTCCACCTCCACCTCCTCGGGAATGTCCTGATCCGAGTGTATCCATGCAGCAGCCCGTGTTAACCATCCAAAAGACTGCTCCGAATAATCCACTGGTCGTTGGGCAAGATACTGAAACTCGGCGTGGAGCAGATATTCAAGCCAGGGTGACAGTCCCTCCAGTGATCTTCACCTGGTATGAACCCATCTACGAGGAACGGGATGTTTGCCGGTCAGCCAATGTGGGGGAAACCCCGAACTGCAAAACAAGCTCAGGATTAACCATCAATGATGGAGTCTCGGATACGGAGAGGGTGTTCAAGGAATGCCGGATGCATGTAGAACATCTGCCAGACGCAGTAGCTTCCTTACAAGCAACCGCCGCCCTGGATGCCGCCAGCCAAGATTGGATTACAGGCAAACTGGGTCAAACGCATTATGAAGCTTACATTCACCAAGCAAATTTCACTCTCATTCCGGGAATAGGATCATGGACGGGGGGATGTGATGGTGGTGGAACCTGTACGGCAACCGGACAGGCACTTCGAGTTCCATTTGCAGATCCGGGAACCTTCAACTTGCGTTTGGACGTGGTTACAACGGGCACACGCTTCCGGGGTATTCCGATCACCCAACCGAGACGGGTAGGGATCGATGGAACGATGAAAGTCTATGTAACTCTTCCGGCGTTGGTGCCATAAAAGGTCAATGTGCAGATTGTATGGATAGCGGTCAGTGTGTTGCTGACAGTCTTCCTAGGTTTCATGGTAGTCGTTTATCTGCTGTTGGTTATTGGCCTGTGGTGCCCAAGTAATAATTATGACGAGTAAGGAGGCAGTGTTTTATGACAGATTATTTTGTTGTCTTTGGGGATTTCCTCGCCGCACTGCCTACTTACTTATTGAATGGTGTACTGGCAACTGTCTACTGGCTTGGTGAATCCGGAGCTGCCCTGGTAAGCATTCTTTGTGCAGGTTTGATCATTCGCTTTGTTGATCAACGCGTGCAATCCAGGGCAGCTTTCCGTCCTGGCCGTAGTGGACGGGAGGCGGCTACTCCGGATTTATACACTGCACAGATCACCACGGCAATCATCTTGGTGATGTGGGTAATCAGCCAATGGGGAATGGGTGCACCAGTTCCCTGGCTGGGTGCAGCGATGTGGCTGACCGGTACCATCATTGTTCTGCTGGTGCACATGCAAGAACATACATTGCTTTGGAATATGAAATCAGGCATTGCTATTTATTCCTTGGCCGTCATTGGCAGCCGGCTCTACCTGGCATACACCGCTCAATTATCAGCAGATCAGTGGGCTGCCCTGATCGGTACTTCAGAAAGCGCTGCGGCTGTAATTGCCAATACTCGCGGTAATGTAACCACGATTATTTTATGGGCTTTATGGTTGGTAATCCCGTTGGGTTACTTCGCGATGTTACTGCAGCAAGTCTTGATCAACCCGATGTCATTGGTCAATCCACTGGCAGGAGCCAGTGAGTTGATCAATCGTTATCGAACCAGAAGATAGGGTGATAGATGAAACCAGCACACAAAATCGTGGGCTTGCTTGATTTATTACTCTACCTTTTTAGGTGAGAGTTTTATGAACGTTGGTTGGTTTTTCAAACGTCAGATTTTATTTCAACGATTGGAGGTCAATATGTCACAACTGATGGATTTGCTGCGTGGACCTGCTTTAGGAGTGATTTCTATGATCATCTTGATGGCAGGCGTCCTCATCATCACTGCATTTGCGGCGCTGATTGCTCAAATGAGTCTCTTGTTCCGTCTTCGGCCCTGGAACACTTCCGAAAAGCGAAGTGAAACCGGGAAAGAAGGTTACCCGCAAGAATCCTATGAACAACGTTCCTCAGCTCGTGAAAACCAGCGGGCATCATCCCAAAGTCGCCAACGCTCACCACAGGTGGTGGTTGTCGAGCCAAATGCGAACGAGGTGATTGATGCAGTCTGGTGGGAAACAGTGAAGCAATAGCAATCCAGGGCTTCTTTTGCGCAAGCAAAAGCGGCCTCACGAATTCACCAGCTGATCTAGTTGGCGAATTGATGAGGCAGAACGCCAAGTACGGAGAAAAGAGAACGATGATTATTGGAAAACTGACCGAAAAAATACCCTGGCTGAGAACGAAAGACTCTCTCTCCATTCCTAATGACCTGGAAGTGGAAGGCACAGAGCTACATTTCAACGACCGAAATGAGCTTGACTATCTGGTTTTTCGTGTCACAGAGCGGGAAGGTGCGCGGGAATACCAGGGATATCGGGCAGTCCGTCTGCTGCAATTGCGCTATATCTCGCTGGAAGCTCGCCGGGATGCCGGCTTGCTGCAGAAGATGCGCACGGTCTTACGCGGTTTATATGGCGCTCAAGTTGATCTAGTATATCTGGCTGCTGGTGTTTTTAAGAATCCAAATATTGGGATCGTTCAATGTTATGGGGTAGCTGCATTTGCTCCAAAGAAAGAAGAAGCCATCCAGCACTCTTTACGGGATCTTTCAGCTTTACGTGCAGGATTGGTCGGTGCTTACCGTCAGATCCGCCTGGAGCCGCTTTCGACTGAAGTGGCTCAATGGTTGGCGCGTTCGTTGGAGCAGATGCCTTATGCCATTGTGGCTGTTGGGCATCCGGATCCACGCGAAAACGCTCGTGGTGGTGATTCTTCGATGCGGGATCCATTGTTGTCCGGTAGTCAGGGTGCTCAACAATATTCCATTCAACAGAATGAACTGCTCTTTCGCGGTATGAGCAGCCTGGAAGAAGAATTCCTGTTGATGCTGCTTACCAATCATGTTCGTTTGGAAGATATTACGCGCATGTTGGCTGGTATGTTGGAAGATACATCCGTTTACGCTTCCCGTCAGTTGGGAACTCGGGCAGCCTCCTTCGGGATCAGCCTACCAGCGATTCTGACCGGTGGGCTGGCAGAAAACGCTTCCCAATCTTATGGCACAAACCATTCGAGTGGCGTTACTCACGGAGAAGCTGCTACCGATGGCGTGGCGGACAGTCAAGGCCAGGCCCATACGGTCGGGCATGCCAGTACGAGCGGTTGGGCGCACACGGTCGGAGTCTCTGAGACAGACACGGTTGGTTCATCTTCCACGGTTGGAACGGCAGTCAGTCAGGGGACAGCTCATACAGAAGGCTCAGCTGTAACAGACGGATCATCGCACTCCGATTCCTCTGGCGTGGCGAACTCACATACCGACAGCTCTTCCTACGGTGTTAACGGCGGCGTAGGCGGGAGTGTTGCTCCGGCTGGTGTAGGGGTGTCCGCCAATGTCGGCGGTAGCGCCAACTGGGGTACGGCTGATGGTGTGGTTAACAGCAGTGGTTCATCTGACTCGAGTATGCATTCGGCAACCTCAAGTCAATCGGATACCGTTTCTCAAAGCACTACCCAAAGCCAATCCAACACAAATTCTCAAAGCCACTCGTCGACCCAATCGGAGGCCTGGACGACCTCAGGCTCTGAGACTGATTCTGTAGCGGATACCAACAGCACCTCTACCACCCAGAGCCATGCGGACACAAAAAGCACAGCCCGCTCCGTGGCGGATGGGGTCAGTTTGGGACAAAGTATTGGGCGCGGAATTAGCGCTGGCATGAGCGTGGGAGTTGCGCCATCCTTTTCCCTTTCCAACGCCTACCAATGGCAGGATGATCCTTATATCCTCCTTACCGATATCATGCGCACCCAACGCAAGTTGTTGGACATTGCCAGTCGGGAAGGCGCTTTTTATACAGATCTATATGCATTGGCTCGCAGCGAACAGGGTGTACACGCCTTGATGGGACTCATCCCAGAAGCCTTTCATGGAACGGAAGACGTGGTGGCAGGTGTACAAACACGTGCGTTAACAGATCCCGAACAGGCTTACATCGGCCTGCATGCCCGGGCTTTCACTCCATCCACCCGAATTGAGAATATTCCCGAAGCTATGAGTGGGTATGCTGATTCGACTCTTCTGACCATGTTGCAGGTAGCGGCTTACACCGCTCCGGGAATGTTCGAGCAGGGGTCGGCACTCACCACCCAGGAAGAAACGCCAGCATTTGCGTTCTATCCGGATATCCCGGGGAATATTACCCTGGCCAGGCAGTGGTCGAGCGAAACGGGTCTCCTAACGGATACATTTTTGAAGCTAGTTCCTGACCGTCATTTTCACACAGCCTTTGTTGGGGATACCGGTTTTGGAAAATCCATCGCTGCTGAGCGCCTGGCTTATGAAACTACCCGCTTCTGGCATTATCGCACTATCGTATTGGACTTTGGACAGGGTTGGCGTAAGGCTATGAACTGGCCAGGGGTTGGTCAGAAGGGTTCAGAAGACGGTTTAGGTCATGTTGATATCCGTCAGCTCTATCCTGGTTCTCCTCGTCCACTGCGTTGGAATATTCTGCAAGTGCCGCGCCGTATTGATCCGGGTCGTTACCGCAGCATGGTCGCTGAGCTCTTTGCCAACGCCGGCAGATTGGGAGCCAGGCAGTTGGGTTTCATGCGCCGCGCACTGACCGAATTGTATTTTGAAGCGGGAGTCCTGACTGGTGATCCCAAGCTGCAGAATGGTCCCTTGGGACATCTCCAGGATGATCGGGAGGTGCAGCTAATTCAGAATGTACGTCAGAGCTCCGGTGAAAACCTGAATGAACCTCATCCTGGGACATTGTTAGAATGCCTTTCTCCTTCAGAACTACAAGTCCTGGCAGTCTACCGCAGTCGTAAACTGGATGTTTCCAAATGGGTAGACCGTCTTCGAACCTACAAAGAGAAATTAGAACGTGACCAGGTCAGTCGTACAAGTCTGGAAGGCGTCCTCTTGCGACTAGAGCAGTTTTCCGAAGGTCATATGGCTCGCCAATATGGACCCTCAGCCAGTGGAATCGGCGTGGAAGACCTGGGATTGATGGGCAGCCCTGAAAATCCATGGGGTATCACTGTCATTGAAGGTGGCGCTGAAATGGACGAATACTCCAAAGCGGCATTACTTTCTTTGTTGGCCAGCATCCTGTACTCGGACGCAGTCGCTCGCCGGCGCGAAATGTTGGGTGGCAAACACTTCCCGCCCATGCAGATCTTTTTTGAGGAAGCCAATAAAGTTCTGACTGGGGTCTCAGGTGGTGCTGCTTCCGACCAAGGTTCAGGAGAATCGAGCAATCCGGTCAGCCATCTCTTTCAAACGATGTGGCGGGATGGACGAAAGTACAGCATTTTCCTGCATTTGATGGCTCAAACCGTGAGCGAGCTGCCCTCGGGCATCCTTTCTTCGTGCGCGAATGTCTTTGTGTTTCAGACCAAAGACCCCAAAGATCGTGACTTAATCCTGCCACATTTGGGACGCTCCGAAAAAGGTCTGGTCAACACCGAATACAAACGCTACCTGGCGCGCATTCCACGCACTTATGCAATTGCCAAGTTAGGATACAGCGATGATGTATTCTGGCTGGAACCGGTGCTGGTGCGCCCTCTAATCATTCGCTGTAATGAACCCTCTGATCTTGAGATTACCCAAGAATTGGGTGCTGTTTCCCTGGAACGGACAGCATCCGACATCCTGGCCTCTAATCCATAATCTATTAATTTCGAAAAGGAGAATTATCATACATGCAAAGCAAAAAACGTTCCCCCATCGCCGCCATTGTGCTGGCAGTTGTCATCGGTCTTCTCGTGATCGCTCTGTTGAACGGTGTTATTCGCCCAACCCAAGTAGTGGTCGCAAAAGTCGCCATCGCGCCTGGCACTCTTTTGACCGATCAACTGGTCGAACTGCGTACCATTCCGATGGGAGCTAAACCGGCGGATGCCATCGCTAAGATAGAAGAAGTGAATGGCAAAATGTTGGCGGTAGGCCGCGCTCCGGGTGACCTGATTGTTACCTCTGTTTTAGGTGAGATCGCCGGCGCAGGCATTCCTGCTGAATTACCGGAAGGTCACGTAGCCCTGGCGATCCATGTCGACCTGGCCAGTGGCGTGGCGGGACTGCTCCGCCCTGGACAGACTGTGACCGTAATCGGTATGATTTCCCCCGATATTCTGAAAACGAGCAACGCCAGCGTATTTACGGCTCCGATTTCGGAATTTACCTCACCGATCGTTTCCCTCACTCCGGGTGCAGCCGCAACACCTACCCCAACCCCCACACCTGCTCCGCCTTCTTCTCCTCTGGCTCGACTGGTCATTACCGGCGTGCGTGTTTTGATGGTTCCGCAATCTTTCCGCTATGAAGAGATTCCAGCGGGTGCCAGTGAAGAAGAGCTGTTTTCTTCGGCACGCACCAGCGTGTCCGCCCAGGAGGGCAGTGTCATCGTTCTGGATGTTCCCACCGGGCTGGTAGAAGTGACGCCAGGATTCAAGGTTGATCCGGCGACCTTGCTGGCGACTCTAGACCAATACGGCATCATCCATCTGGCTTTGGAACCAACCTCAGGATTGGAATTGGATGTGGCGGATGTGATCACCCTCAATCTGGGTGAACTTTATAACGAGATGAATGAATATCGAAAGAAATAGGCCAAAATGAGCGACAACGCTTACCAAACCAATAAAATCACGGTGATGTTAGCCGGGGCAGGCCATGACGTCGTCTACTATCAGATGCAGCAGCCGATCCTGACAGACCAACGCTTCATGATCTCGGGTCATGCAGCTCAGTGGTCTATGTTTGAAACCAACCTGAATAACTTACGACCAGACCTGGTAATTGTCCAGGCGGATATTGCTCCAGATCCCGACACACTGATCCGTACTCTCCAGAAAATTTCAGCCTGGCGAGGGGTTGCAATTGTGGTTCTCCCTTTACCGCAGAAGGATTTTCAGGGAGCTTTCGCTAAGATAGATACCGTCCGTGGGGTCTTTGTAGCCCCTGTCAATTGGAACGAGGTTATTCAGGCTGCCTATGGGGCAGCGATGACTGCCCGTGCCAGTCTTAGCCAGGCTGCCCCCATGCAACAAGGAGTATCCGGTTATTCTCCCAGTGGGGCTTCTGCTTATATCACTGGGACCAAGCGGATTGCTGTGCTCTCCCATGCTGGTGGTTCTGGCTGTTCCACCATTGCAGAAAATCTGGCGTATGAATTATCAGTCCGGCTCAGCGTGAAGACCTTGCTAGTCTCAATGGGATTGCCGCCTTCAGCTGCACCCCACTTAGGACTACGCTATGTGCCGAACCTTACCGAATACTTTGACCGTCCCGGTAAGGCTGCCTTTCAGGCTGCGATCCAGCGCAAGGAAAATCTGGAGGTTTTGCTTGCGCCTGAATCTTCCCTTGAACACATGCATATTCTGGAAAGCTCTAATAAAGGTACTGGAGAAGGAACGATCAATGGAATGTTGATAGATTCTGAAGACGGACGTTACGCAGCCATCGTGATGGATGTGCCAACAACCGAGGATTTGTGGATGATGCATTCAATCATCTTCGCAAATTATGCCCTGATTGTCACCCGTCCTACACTAGCTGACCTGACTGCTATTCGCCATACCCTAACGTTGTTACTGACTGGCTTAAAGAGTGAAAAACGACTAGCCAGAGATTCAATTTACTTGGTTTTGAACCAGACCTCCGAGCGTAGCAGTTTCACCCCTCGGATCTTTCAGGAAGAACTTTCCAAATCTCTGGGTTGGGCTCCGCCTATCGCCGCAATCGTCCCCTTTGATCCGGGCGTCTCGCAGGCGCAAGATGATGGAATTCTGCCAGTGACCCGTGGAGATGAGTTTTCCAAAGGCATTCGCGCTATCGTTAACACCTTGTTTCCCATGGTGGATAACAATCTAGATCGTACCGATGGGAAAAAGGGTATTCTGCGATTACCAAAGATACGCTTCACTTGAGCATCTTTTGAGACAGAGAGTTTCTAAAAATTGGAGGAGTGACATGCCTGGGATTTTGGGTTTGTACGACACAGCCACTAATGTAAATAACCTGGATGAAACCACCCGATCCGAGGTGTTCAATGAAGTGATCGATCAGATCAATCACGAGTTTCCCTCTACCGTGTTGCAAGGTCCGAGTGATGCCGACCGGCAACGCATCCGGGAGCGGGTTGAGGCACAAATTTCTGCTGCTTTACGCAAGCGCAACTGTCGTCCAGGTGTACAACTGGAAGGCGCAATCGCGGAAGAACTCACCCGACGCATTCTAGGATTGGGTTTCCTGGATTTACTTTTGCCGCCGGCGCGTACGGATATCTCGGAAATCACAATTTATTCGAGCGGGTTACTGCAAATCATGCTCAAAGGTTCTGTGCGTTGGGAATCAATTGACCTGCATCCTGGGGCGGGTGAGATCTGGCGGGTGCTGGATCGTCTGATCGGACCGCAAAACAAGACGCTGAACGAAACCAACCCCAGTATTAATGCAAAGCTGCCGGCAACGTTGCACAATCCGGGTGGGGGGCGCATCAAAGCCCTCCACCCTGTAATTGCTCCTCCAGGTCGCAACCCATCTATCAATATTCGCCTGTATGAGCAAAAACCGGTCAAACCAGATTGGTTATTGGAGCGTGGAATGATGAGTTCCGAGATGATGGATCTTCTTCGCAAGGCGATGGAAGGTGGAAAGAGAATTTTGATCTCAGGTGGAACCCGTACCGGGAAAACTACGTTGCTAAGCGCCCTATGTAATTTTTTGCCATCGATCTGGCGCATTGTGAAGATCGAAGATCCGGAGGAAATTTGGGTAGACCGCCCCACGGTACAGACTGTCGAAGCCCGACCGCAAGCAGTTGGTACGGATGTTCGCCCTTACACTTTGGCGGACGGGGTGGATGATGCCATGCGTATGTCCCCAGACTACCTGGTGATCGGTGAGGTTCGTGATGGTATAGCAGCCATGAGTTTGTTTCGGGCTTTGATGACGGGGCACAGCGGAGCTTGCACCTTTCACGCAGACAGTCCGCGTGAAGCTGCTCGCCGCCTAGCCACTGTCATGGGTGCGGATGCTGGAGTAAAACCGCATGAAGCCAATCAAATGATTTCCGACGCGGTGGATTTGTTGGTACAGATAGGCATCCGGCACGAGGTCCGGCGAGTGACTGCGATTTCAAATATTGCCAAGGATCTGAAAAACGGCGATGTGTTCTTCGAACCGATTTATCGGTACATTGAAGAATCGTCTGCGAAAGAACCAAGGTGGGAGCAAGTAAATTTGCCTGTTTGAATATTTCCTGGCTATATTCTTTTATAGATTTTCAGGTTTATTAAAATAGTGTTTTGGAAATCAATCACCTTTAAGTCTATCAATTTTTCATTGAGCCGAGTTATTCTTTATCTGATATACTGATATAAATTTCGTAATTCGTCACTAAATGGCTAAAAGTGACGAATTACGAAAATTCAATAACTGGTGGCGCAATGAAAACAAATATGTCGACTTTAGCAATCCCAGAATTGAAGATGAAATTCTCTAACCGGGGATCTGTGCGCAAAGTTGAGTTATGGAATTTCTATCATTTACAAAATTCCGATTTGACCGAGCAGGCATTCCGGCGAATTTTGTATTCTTTGGAAAAAGAAAGACTCATTACCCCGATAGGTGCAGGAATCTATGTGCTGTTAAATCCATTTCTCGCATCTAATAAAAAGAAATTTGTTCCCAGTCTTTCCCCAACTGCTCAGCAATTAAGCTTAGACGTAAGAAAGAATTTTCCTTATACCCAGTATCTAATATGGGAAACCGGAGCTCTTCATGAATTCATGACTCATCAACCAAGCCAGAGCCAAATCATCTTGGAAATTGAAAAAGAAGCTACCGAATCCGTTTTCAACAAGTTGAAAGAACAATCATCTGGAAATATTTTTCTAGAACCTGACAGAGTGACCTATGAGCGCTACATCATTGATGCCCCTGAAAGTATTCTGCTCCTTCAATTGGTCACACAATCTCCCAAGATGAAAACGAAAGGCGTAGTCTCTGCCCGGTTAGAGAAAATCCTTGTGGATATTTTTTCGGATGAGGATCGATTCTTTACCTTTCATGGACAGGAAATGATAAATATCTTTGAAAATGCATTCTCCATGTATTGGATAAATACGAAAACTTTATTCCGTTACGCTGGAAGGCGGAAAGTAGTAGAAAGATTGAAAAATTTCATTAATACCCGGACACAGATCGAATTATCAACGCTTTTGGAGAATATTGAATGATTTCTACTCAATCGCGCACCAAAGAATGGATTATGGGAGTCCGAGAGGTGTCTCCAGGAAAAGATCCAATTTTGATTGAAAAAATGATCATGGCATTAACCCTGGTTGAAAATCTGAAGAAAGCAGGATTGGATTTTATTTTCAAGGGAGGTACTTCTTTACTTTTATTGTTGGAGTCACCTCTACGGTTCTCGATTGATATTGATATCGTCCTGCCAGACACGACAAATCTTGACGAGTGCTTCGTGGACGTATTACGGCAGGGCATATTTGCACGCATAGAGGAAAGTAAGCGTTCCGGGCAGTTGCCCAAGCAACATTTCAAATTCTTTTTTCAAAGTGTAATTGAAGAGAAAGAGAGTCATATTTTACTGGATATTCTCATTGAGAAAAGCCCATACCCAATTCTGCATTCTATTGAGATCCAATCAACGTTAATTGCATTGGATGGGCAAGCGACAAAAGTTGTTTGTCCATCGAAAGAGTGTCTACTAGGCGATAAATTGACAGCTTACGCTCCGCATACAACCGGGATCCCATATGGAAAAGGTAAAGAACTTGAAATGGCTAAACAATTATTTGACGTAGCCGCGCTTTTCGATGTGTGTGATGACATAAGGATGGTTAGAACTACTTTTCAAAAAATTGCTCCCCAAGAATTGGCTTATCGTGGAATGAAAGATTTAACCTCTAATGATGTTTTATGGGATGCTTTTCATACGTCTGTGTTCATCGGTACCCGGGGTGCAGCGTCCGACAAAGAATATGCAGAACTTGTTGACGGTTTTAGGAAAATGGCTGGTTTTGTGTATTCCGGGTTCTTTTCACTTGATTCGGCTATTCTTTGTGCCTCTAAAGCAGCATATCTCACAGCGTTGATTTTGGGAAATATTGAAACGGTTGACCGAATTGAAAAGAACTTTGACATTTCAGTCTGGACAATAACCAATCAGGATTACAACAAATTGAACAAGCTTAAGAAAACAAGTCCGGAAGCATTTTATTATTTTTTTCGGGCACTCACCTTACTTGGGTTGAATGAAATCTAAGCCATACCAAGTTCTGAGAGTTACTATTAAAAGAATCACCTTTGATCGAGGGTCAGAAAAGTCTTTTCCTTCATACACCATTGACCACTTCAACCAAATCTTCTGAAGATATTGTTTTACAATCAGACTCATTTTAACTATAATTTGAGTATGGTTGTAAAACATGAATTATCGCAATTAGAAAGAATAAGAAAACTTCTAGACGGCCAACATGGAACACTTTTAACCTCCGATCTGGCTAAGTTCAATATTCCTAGAATCTACCTTTCAATCATGGAACATAACGGTGAGATTGAACGGGTTTCAAGAGGAATTTATAGGTTGGTTGCTTCTATCGACGATGAAATGTTTACCTTCCAAGTCAGATACAAGTCGTCAATATTCTCACATGAAACTGCTCTCTACCTTCACGATTTGACGGATAGAACCCCATTGTCCTATTCGATTTCTATACCAGATGGTTATCATTCAATTTCATTAAACGAGAGTGGACATAAAATGTTTTATGTAAATCGCGAGCTATTTGCTTTGGGGGTCATTTTGATGAAATCACCTCATGGAAATGAAATCAGGACCACAAATCTCGAAAGGACGATCTGCGATGTATTGCGGAGCAGGAACCAGGTCGATGTTCAATTCGTGAACGAGGCCTTGAAAAAATATATAGTACATAAGGAAAAGAATATTGACCAGCTCTACAACTATGCCTCACGATTCAGAATCCAAAAAATTGTTCGAACTTATATTGAGATTCTTCTCTAAGAATTAGTTGTCCCCCTAGGATAAACCCTTTTCTCTCGCTATACTCAAAATAATCTGACAACCAAATAAACTATTCTTTCAATCGTTGGCTGGACTCTACCTGCTGGATGCACGCTCCAAAGGCGCGCAAAGCACGAGTGTCCGGCTTTTGTATTTAAAACTTACGTGGAGGATGCATGACGATATTAATTCCGGTGGTGGGTGTTTTATGCACCACGTTATTCCTTTTACTGTGGTATCCGAAGCAGATCAAAACAGGCAGATTGGCCGCCCTTTATACGGTTGATTCTGCACGCTCATTGTCTTCCCTGGATCCGAAATCACTAGAGTACAAACTGTTGGCCTCTGGGTTGATCCTAAAGCCCATTACCTTTCGTTTACTGCGCATTGCTTCCGGTGTATGTGGGATGGTTATCGCCTGGTTGTTTTTGCCAGGTTTGCCGGCGATTGTGATTGGCGGAATTCTTTTTTATGTTCCTGGAGCCTGGTTGGATGATCGGGTGAAAAGTCGCGGACGAAACATCGATCAACTACTTCCCATTGCCATTGGCCGCACTGCTGCAGGGCTGCTGGCAGGTGGTTCTGTGCCGGATGTCCTTCAGCAAGTTGGAGAGTCGTTGGAGCTGGAAAAAACCAATCCGCTCACACCCGAATTTGTTCTCACCGCTTCAGAAATGCGCATTAAGGACCGGGTAGAAGCGCTCCGAAGTCTTGCGTCTCGCAGTCCTTCGGTATCCCTGTCCAATCTTGCTCAATTACTGGAAGGATACACCGAGTCAGGTGGACGCGCCTATACCGGAATTCTCATGGATATTTCTAGCCGTGTCCAACAAATCCTGATTGCCCGCAACCGCGCCCAAGCCAAAGCTGGCGATTCACTAGTCTCTGCTAAAGTGTTGCCGGTTGTCTTGATCTTTATCTTGATTTATCTCAGTCAGGATCCAATGGTGCGTTCTTCTTTGATTGCCCTACCCGTTCAAATCGTAATTGGGGTCACGATGGCAGCTATGGTGGGTGGATATTTCATCATTCGTTCAATGATCATGGAGGCTGTTTAGATGACCGCTTTGATTTACCTCACCGGGATTGCTGTCTTTGCGTTGGTCATCTACCTGACGCTTGAACTGGCGCCTGCTGCACCTACCGGGCGTTTGTCTGAGATTCTTACTCCTGCGGATGGCGTCGTCCTGACCGGGTGGCGCAAATCCCTGTCTCCCCTGGATAAACCGGTCTCTAAATGGACGCCAGTTGGTTTTCTTAGAAAAACGCGTGCAGATTTGTATTGGGCGCATATTGGAGAGCGTTGGAATGATTGGAACGAAGTGCAATTTACCTCCCTGCGAGTGGCTTTAGCCGTAGCAGGATTTGGATTAGGAATGGTTGCTACTGCAGAACCTGTGTTAGCGCTGGTAGGTGGGTTGGTCGGGTTTCAATATCCTGCCATGTCAATGGGTGGCGTTGCCCGCCGTTATCGTCGTCAGTTCATTGCTCAGCTTCCAGAATATGTGCAACTGGTTTCAGCCCAGATGTCAGCCAATGTCTCGATGGAGGAAGCCCTGCGGCGCACCTCGCAAGCACAAAGTCTTGTTGGTAAATGGATGCGATGGGTACTTCAAATGGCGCAGGGTCGTGACCTGATCGAGCAAATGCAGCGTGAAGCACAGGAATCCCATCTTCCAGAGTTGATCGGAATGTCTGTCCAGCTGGAATTCATCCGAAGGGGCACAGCTCAGCAGGAACTGATGGGACAACTGGCCACCAGTATTGCGGCTGACTACATCGGCAGTGCTGAACAGCGGGCGGAAAAAGTCGGGGCAGAACTCGTTATCCCGATGGTGATTTTCTATTTCCTGCCATTCCTGGTAACTCTGTTGGCCGTGATTGGCTGGCCGATTTTCCAGAATCTCGGTGCAATGTGATGCTAAATAACCCCGTTCACTGCGTTCAGGGGCGTACCGGTCGTCTGCGCGATCTGGCTGGTTTTGGTTTCTTTCTCTTTTCTGCGCTCATTTCTGTGATGTCTGCCTGGCAGCACCCCTCGATCCTGACCTGGCTGTATGCGATTCACAACGGATTATTGGCTTTCTTTTATACCCGTAGAGCACCGGCAAAACAATATGATCGCACCGGTCTGTGGTTGGGAATGATCGCTGCCTTCCTGCCGACGTTTACCAAAACTACTAGCCACACCGCATGGTACTTCCTGTTCCCCGCACTGGCAGGGTACGTTTTGATTTTGTGGTCGCTCATCACGCTAGGACCGCGATTTGGCGTTGCACCCGCGGATAGAGGCTTGACGAGCCGGGGTCCTTATCAACTCTTGCGACACCCAATGTATCTTGGTGAATTGGTGTTTCGGGTGGCCATGGTTTTTAGTTCACCATATCTCTTTACTGCAATCATTCTGTCACTGGTACTGGTGTTCATTCAATGTTGGCGAATCCTGCGGGAAGAGAAAATGATCGAAGGATACACCTGCTATATGCGTATCGTACCCTGGCGGCTTATTCCTGGACTCTGGTGAAAAATGGCAAGAAACCTATCTAATCTTTGCTTTGGAATGGCTTTGAGCAGTTCACTGCTCATGAAAATCTTTGCGGTTCCGGAAGAATTGATCCGGCTGGCCGTGTTCTGTGTGGTTGCATCTGCCATTCTGACCAATTTTATGTGGACTCGATCTATGGGTATCGCTGGGATCAGCGGCTTATCTATTGTCTATTTCAAATTAGGGAGTAGCTCGCTTCCTGGAACTGTCCTGACAATTCTAACCACTGTCCTTTTGATCGCAGCGGTTTTCATGGCGATCTACGCAGACATATCTTTACCAAAAAACAGTAACCAAGGAGACGAAAAAAAAGCATGAAGCTCAGTTTTAGAAATTCCTTCAAGTTAAATCAGAATGCGACACTTATCGTTTTGATAGGCGCACTCCAACCGGATCGAGACGTGCTGGAAGCCCTCTCCCAGAATGGGAACCTTATGGTTCGGGAGGCTTTTACGACCCGCGGCGTTTTACAGGACCTGACCGGTGTTCAACTGGTGATTCTCGGAGATTTAATTTCTCTCCCGGATGTATCCAATGAGGTACTACAGAGTGCATTGGATCGAAGCGGAATCCCGGCTGTATCGCAAGAGGGATTCCTTGCTGATCCTTCCGAATGGCTGGGACGAGCTCGCCTGACCAGCGCTAAACAGATCTCATTCTTGCCTGCAAGGCAAGTCAATCTTGTAAATTGGTCCGGGGGTGTAGGTAAAACTACTCTTGCGATGGCGGTCTGTAAACGTTTCGTGCAAAACACTGGGCTACCGGCGGCTTTGCTCGAACTCAGCATGGGTGGAAGCGCACTCCATGCCAAGGTTTCACCGGACTTGCCTGAGTTTTTTGCCATTGCCACTCATAAAGAGACCCCGGCACTCTGGAATGGGGTGAGCTTATATCCTATGGATGGCCGTACTATCGATGTTCTATGGGGCGAAGACCCGCAAGGTGTCCGAAATTTGCTATCAGAAATCCAACGGAAACACACTCTGTTTGTCGTGGACTGCTTTCCGGGACATCCTCTTTTTGCTGAGCTATCCAAACCCAAGCCTGGGTTGGTCAACGTCGTGGTCACCTCTCCCCGCGACGATGCCATCTTGCAGGCCAGACGATTGATCAACGAAATACCAGAACCCCGCCATTTGGTATTGAACATGGCGAAGTCCGTAGCGGATCGTGCTGAAGGCGGCATTTCAATTGTTCTACCTTACAACGAAACCTGGGCTCAATCCCTCGACCCACGCCTGGCTGATCCTATCCTGGAACTGGCATATTCAGGTTGGAAACGGAGGAAATCATGAACCGAACGACCCAATTTATTATCGGCCTTATCGCGGTAGTCGTTGCGCTGGGCGCAGGCTTTTACGGGCGCAATCTCTACCTGAAAGAAGTATCCACTTATCAGGTGCCTGTTCCGATCAGCGCTATCCCAGCTTATACCGTTCTCAATGCGGACATGTTCCAAATGCGGGAGATGCCGCGCACGATGGAATCCTTACCCTATTTCCAATCCATTCAGAGTCTGGGTGAAAAGATTAGCACAGTTCCGCTGCCAGCTGGTCTGCCGGTGGCTCAGGTTAACGCAGTTCCCATTGCACAATTTCGTCTTGCGGATGCAGCTTTTGAGGTGCTATCCATCCCGGTTGAACCCGTCTCTGCTGTGGGTGGACAGATCCGCATTGGAGAACGAGTCAATCTTTATCAGGTGCTTCCCGAGAAAATCGACCCTGAGAACACAGCTATTTCGGCCAACGATCAACCCACCTTCAAGGTAGAGCTCATCGCCGAGAGCATTTTGGTGGTCGATGTCCGCAATGCTCAAGGTGTCGCTGCTGAATCGAACCAAAAGAGCGAGGATAATTCGGCTTTCGGTGGCAGCCCTCAAAATGAACAGGTGCAAATTCTCACCCTGGCAGTAAAACCAGAAGTTGTGGATCTCATTCTCAATGCGGTTGCTGTAAGCAAGAAACAAGGAGGTTTGTTATGGACAACCCTGGCACTTCCTTGATCCATCCTTCCTCACCACCGTTTATTCAACCATTGAATCAGTTTGACCTGACTTTGATTGAACGAGTGCGTGAAGAATTGGTTTTGCGTGGGATCAATCCGCCTAGTTGGCGTGAAGCAGATCCCGAAAAGCGTCGCCGATTTTTTGATGAGGTGCGCTCCATCCTGATCGATCAAGGTGAGGACCGCATTGCAGTCAACCGAAATGCTCAAATCATCACCGATGCCTTATCCGGTGTTGGCTTGCTCGATCAACTTCTACGAGATCCGTATGTGGAGGAAATATTCGTCCGAAATGGGGTAGTGGCGGTGGAATATGACGGCAGCTTCTATCATCTGGGAAAACTGGCAGATGATAGGTATTTCGAAAACCTGGCAGTGCATGTTGCCGATCAAGGCGGAGCCACCCTAAGAGGCGACCGGCCGGCAGTATTAATTGATCTCCCTGGAGGAGAGCGATTTACTGCCATTGTTCCACGCCTGTCTACGGAAGGAACCGCAATCAATATCCGTACTTTCGGGCGGCGGGTGCGAACGCTGGAAGAAATGGAACAAACCGGCACATTTACCAAAATTAACCCTTCTGACCTGGAGGTGGTCCAAACTTTCGCCATAAACTCAGAAAAAAGTACGGGGTCTGAATCCTCTCGCCGCTTCCAGTCCTTGCAAAACACTCCAGATCGGTTTCTGGCCTGGATGGTATCCACATTATCTGGCAGCCTGATGATTGCCGGTGAAATGGGTTCAGGTAAGACGACTTTGCTCAACGCGCTTTCGGGTTTCTTACCTGTTTCGGCACCGATTGCTGCTCTGGAAACCTTTCGGGAATTGGAGATCCAACATCCCTTTTTACTGCGCACCGTTGCGCCGGCAGAACTCTCACCTGGCACACCCGGAGTGACTTTGGATTGGGTTTTGAACGTCATTTACACACGCATGAACCCGGCCGCAATTCTGGTGGGCGAAGTTGTTGGAAATGAAGCACTTCAATTCTTAAAAGCTACCTGTCTGGGACGCAAGGCGTTGACCACCATTCACGGCGGAACCATTGAGGAAGCCTTGATGCGCCTGGAACAGCTGGCCCTGGCAGCCGCACCAGAATTGGGATTGGCAGCCGTGCGCTCCATGGTTGCGATGGGCTTGGACGTGGTCGCCTTGATGGGAAGAGTCAACCGCTCAGGGAGAATTCAACGCACCTTACAAGCCATTGCGACAATCAAAGGAATTGATGCGACCGGGAATTATCGTTTGGATTATCTCTACCGGGCAGAAGGTGAACAGAACACTCCTGTCTTTAAGCTGGCTTATCAGCAGATGGAGGGAATGAAATGAACCGCTTCTTAAAGTGGATCCTTATCGTAGTGTTTCTACTTGTTGTTGTAGGATGCCTGGTTTTTGTTTTCGTGAATCTCAATGCTTCGTTGAAGATGGATCCCACACCTATAAAAGTCGAGGTTTCGGAGGATGTTAATCGAACAAAGCAGGAGCTGGAAGACAAATTACGGAACGCTCCCTGGCAGGGGCTGCGGTTTATTCGAGATGAACGAACCTGGCGGTTCTACGGAGTGGCAGGTGAGGCCAAGCAAATTGATTTCGTCCAACCATTCAGTTTAGTTAAAGTCTATTACCTCGAAGCGGATGGTGATCTGAGCTTTACCTGGGCAGCGACGGAAATCCAATTTGCAGGGGAACCTGCATATTCCCTGACCTCTCAACCCATTCGGGAAAGTCAATTGATAGCAGTCCAATTGAAGGGTGATTATGTCACCCAGAACGGGGTGTATTGGGAGGATTGCGATTCTGATTATTGTCATCTTGCCCAGATGATCGACACCATGCTCGTGCTTGATGACCAGGGAACCGGTTTATCTAACGGGTTTATCCGCTATGGCTGGGAACCGCCGACCTATCCCTATTACGGCTTCCTGTGCTGGCAAATCCTATCCGCAGAAAACAACCAGGAAAATCTCCTGACTGTCAAGTAAAGGTAGTGAAAATGGAACCGTGTGATTATCAGCGAAACATTCAATCCATCACCAACCCTGAAACCGGACAGCAGGAATTCAAAGACCCTCAGCATCCTTTAGTCCGTAAAGATGGAATGGTGATGTTAAGCCGGCACTTGATGTCGCTCTGTTTAGGACGGTGGCTGCATCCTGGAGAGATTGTCATTTACAGGGATGGAAATCCTCAAAACCTGACAAACGAGAATCTCGAATTGACGACCCTGTCGAAACTGGCTCACCGTTTTCGGGGAAATTCAGCAATTTTGCATTGTCCATACTGTGGGCTGCCCTTCAAAGTTCCTCCATCTCAAAAAAACCGGCGTGTTTACCACAATGACACCTGCCGCAGACTTGCATCGCGTAAATTTGAGATTGATCCGGAAGAATTACGCCAGATGGTTTGGGAAATTCCTACTACCCAGATAGCCAGCTTGTACGGAGTTTCAGATAAGGCGGTTGAAAAACGTTGCCGAGCATTGGGTATATCCAAACCGCCGCGTGGTTATTGGACCAGACCGGAACGTGAAAGGGTCTCCCAGGAGGAGCAGGTATGAGTCCGTTTCGATTATTGATTGATGCCGGGGCTATATTTCTCGCCGGTGGCATTTTTCTGACGCTTTATAACACTTTGCTGACAGGTATTGAAATTGTTGTGAAAACTTGGCGCAGGACATTTATGTCTTGGGCAAGCCGGCGGCTGCGAGCCATGGGTGTCATTCAAGATAAGCCATATCAGGCACAACACGAATTGGATTGGAAACGATTGGCATTGCTCATTGCGACACCTATGTTGGCAATGGCTGTCCATGATTTGATGCTTTCACCTCTTGTCCTGATGATCGGAATGGCCATCCTGGCATGGATCAACTTTCAACAAAAGCAGGTCGAACGGGCACAAATCAATGAGGATGCTGAAGCGGTCGCTTTGCAGATCCGATCTTTGATGAGTGTTGATCACTCCCTCCTTATTGCTCTGACGCAAGTCAAGTTGCCTGTGGGGGCAATGAACCGCGCCGTTGAACAGGTTGCCAGCCGTTTGCGGATGCATCAAGCACCTCACCAGGCAGCCCAGGCGCTAAAGGGGTTACCCGGTAATGTCACATCGAGGCTTTCAGCTCTGATTGCTAATAACGCCCAGCTCACCGACGAAATTCAGGATGAGTTGCTCGTTTCCCTTGAGCAGGAAGCGCACCGCCAAAAACTGCTACGCTCCAAGACTCGCCAGACGCTTTCGTTGGTACGTGGAACGATCCGGCTCTTGCAAGGTGTGGTCGCCGCATCGATTTCTTTTGTGGTGTTTTCTCCAGCCTGGCGTGATTTTTTCTTGCAAGACATCTCCCATCGGGTGTTACTGGCTGTCATGATCTGTGGGGTCGTACTAGCCAGCCTATATTTTGAGTACGAAGTCTACCAATTGAGCTATGGAGAGGTCTAGTATGGATACCTTTTCCCTGGTGGTGGGCTTTAGTCTGGCAATCGGAGTGGGCATGGTTGCCAATGCCGTAATTTCCATAATTTTTGAGACAGGAAGGAGGCTTAGCCGCCCAGTCCGGCGTGGACGATTACATACACTCGGACTTGGCAACAATGACCTATACGACGAGAAAAGAACAGAAGAAGCAATTCTAGGATTCGGAGGCATCCCCTGGGGAACCCTCTATGCGGGTGCAGCCTTGATCGGCTTGGTTCTTTTGGCTGTACTAGGTCCGCATCTTCCCAGCATCCGGCTGGGTTTCCTGGCATTGCCTGGCCTAGTGTGGTTAGCCAAACGCTACCTGATTCAGCAGCGCAAGAGGTTCATGGTCGGACAAATTCGTCAGTTTCTGATTGATGTGCGTCTGCATATGAGCCTGCAAGGATCGCTCTTGCTGGGATTGGAGAGTATTGGCAGAACCACCCTGGAAACATCAACGGTATATCAACGCCTGCAAAAGCGATTGAAGGGCAGTTCTGCCCGCAGTGGTTTGGATTTACTCAACCAACTGGCGGAAGATATGAAATCCCCTCAGTTGCTGCACGTTGTTCAACGTGTCCAAGCTGCCCAGCAGTCCGGAGGTGTCTCCAATGTTGATCAGGCGATAGCCAGTGTTATTGAAGAGTTGAACGAAGAGATTGGTTACCAGTCAGAAGAACAGATGCAGCGATTGCCCATGCGCATCACCTTAATGGCTATGCCGTTTCTCCTCGGGCCTATTGTTATCTTGTTGTTTTACCCGCTGGTTGATCGCATCCTGAAAACCCTTTCCGGGGTGTCGATTGGCGGCGGTTTCTAATCCATTTTTTTAACGCCCCATCTGGGGAAAAGGAGACTGTTTATGTTGTTCGATAAGAAAGCATCCGAAATTCCACAATTTGTGGTCGTCCTGGCAATTGCTGTTGTTTTAGGCGCGGTAGCCATCTGGGCTATCCTGAGCAATATCGGCACCCAAGGCAGTAGTATTGCTGACTGGATCAACAGTATTGCTGTGCCTGCCGCACATCCATAATCATCGTTTTGTTTGAAGGTGGCCGGCTTTCATTCTAGAAAGCCGGCCAACAATCATCCCCTGATCAAAGAGAAGGAGGAATCATGTTACATGATCGAAATGGGCAGAGTGTCGTCGAATATATCGTTGTCCTGGCGATTTTTATCGCTCTGGTTGGCGGTGCACTCTGGGAAGTTTTTTCCACTTTGAAGGTCAAGTTCAATGATGTCAATGCTGAAATCGGGTCTTAGGAAAGATCAAAAAGGCCAGGCAGCGGTGGAAGCCTTGCTCGTCCTGATGATTATGGCGTTGGTAATCTTCGGTGGCCTTGAGCTCAGCCGTGGAGTCGCCATCAGGCAAGCTCTGGATAGCAGCACTGGTGCTGCCGTCCGTGCCTTGTCCCTGGATCCCGCTCAATGGAGTTATTCCAGAGACTTGGTTCGGGATGGTACCAATCAGAATGTGATGGGTGAGAGTGTGACTACGACCCTCCAGGTCTTTGATGCAGCCGGGACTTTACGCAGTTCAGCCTGGCTTTCAGGAAGTCCTTTTGGTACGACTTTCATCTTGGAAGCATCTGCTCCGTTCCAGGCGGATATTCCATTTCTATCTGAACCGATCATGACGATAAAGGTTCAGCATTGGGGAATCGTGGAGAGATACCCATGATTTTTGAAAGAAAAGCACAATCTGCTGTGTGGGGATTGCTTACCATCCTGATTCTGGTAGTCATTGCAGGAGGTTTGGTGGATATTTACCGGCTGTATGCGGCGCGTAATTGGGCTTATTCAGTAGCACAAGAAGCTGCACTTGCCGGCGCATCCCGTGGCCGGGACTGGGACACTGTTCTCAATTCCGGTTTTATCCAATTGGATCAAGCCGTAGCCAATACTGAAGCTCAAAATTTAGTTAATTCTGCCATGCAGGCACGTGGAATTACTGAATATACCTTTTCAATCCGGGTGTTACCTGACCCCCTTGGCGGAACTGTATCTGGATTTCCACCACGTCCAGTTCGGCTGGGAGATGGTTTGAGCGACTGGTCAAGCAATGAGCCTGCGATCGGGGTGTATCTGGAAGTACCAGTTCAGTGGACAATTCTGGATATTTTTGGGATTGATTTGAAAACCGTTCGAGTATTTGCGTCTGCCGGGGTTGCTCAATGAAAAAATTATTATCGAATCTAACGACTCGCAAGAAAACAATGTTGGGAATCATCCTGGCGGTTGTGGTTGGCTTGGTGATCACCATCTCTGCACTCGCCGATTATGGACATCCCATTGTTGCATACAATCCAAATCCAGTGTCTATCACATTTCCCAGAGCCGGAAAAATTGTCTTATGGAATGTCCTTACATCAGGCTCTCCAGGGTATTTTTCGCGTTATTACTTTATCCGCAATGGCTGCCGGGTAGGTCAAAACTGCACCTATATGGATGTGATCAATAACCAGACTGTGCTTACCCCAATCACGGTTACTGCCGGCGAAACCATCCAGGTTAAGGGTTGCGATTGTTATGGGGGTAACTGTGGTTCTGGTGGGTGTGCAAATCCTCATGTGGGTTGGAAAACGCCACATCATAATTATTTTTGTGCAAGTTATTTTTTCTCGCAGTATTACGATCCAAATGCAGGTGGCAGGGATTTCACCAGCCTAATGACTGCATTTCTAGCTTCTGGAGATACCATCATCGGTACCCCTCAATGCTGGGGAGATTGGGATGAAGATAACAGCAACGGTGGATATGACCACGATTTTGAAGATTTCGTATTGATTTGGGCATATCGGGATACTTTCACAGGTTACCACAATGGGTCGTCCGGAACTGTGCCCCAAGCGCAATGCCGAGCTTATGGCTGGGTAATGCAAGATTCTGCTCCAGGGTTGGATATCAATTACCGTATCCTGGTAGATGGCAATACGGTAGCTAGTGGCGTCGCAAACCAATATCGAGCGGATTTGACCGGAACATGCACGGGCGGCACTTGTGGGTTCACTCAAGATTTATGGGGATTGATCTCACCCAATGTCCAACACACCGTGCGGGTTCAGGCACAAAATCCCTATAACTCTTCCTGGTTTGACCTATCGGGAACTAATAAAACGATCCGCTGCTCTCTCCCGCCCAGTGTGGATTTGAAGGCGAACAATCAGGATGGGACGATTCGGTTGACTTCTCCAGCCCAATATACGTTGAGTTGGACATCGACTAATGCGGATATCTGTTCCGCTTCCGGAAACTGGAGTGGAAGTAAGAACCAAACAGGCTCTTCAAATTACTTCGGTATTACAGTTGGAACCTTTACCTACACCCTAACATGCTCCAATCCAATTGGATCTTCTTCAGACAGTGTCACTGTCATTGTCTACAATCCGCCTGTCGTGGATTTGAAGGTCAATAACCAGGATGGACCCCTAACCACTGTCTCCCCTGCCAGCTTTACGCTGAGTTGGATTAGTAAGGACGCAACCAGCTGCACAGCGCTGAGTACAGACGGAATTTGGACGGGAAATGTTATCGTAACTGGAAGTCGATCCCTGAATGGAGTCGTCACCGGAACCCATACCTATACCATTACCTGTTCGAATCAGTATGAATCCGCCAGTGATTCGGTCACGGTGGTTGTCGTTGCTCCGCTGAGTGGAACGATTTCGGTGACTTACGCACGATTGCTCTTGTTTGCGCCAAATCTTGGACAACCTGCACAAACCCTGATTGGAACCGTGTCAGGTGGTATTTCACCTTATTCGATTCTTGTATGGGTTCGAACACCATCGGGCGCCCTGATTTCTCTGACCCGCAGTGGATCAACCTGGTCTGTAACTCCTGAAAATTCTGGAGATCTCAATTTTGGCACCACCGAAGAAGGTATTTGGACTGCCTGGGCAGATTTACAGGATAGTTCCGGTCAGACTTATCGAACTGTTAGCGCAGTATGGGAGGTGGCATGGCATCCCGTGCATGGTCGTCCATAATCCGTTTTCTATTGGTTGTCCTTACTGTGATGACTACCGCCAGTTGGAATGTTTTACCAGTGAAAGCAGACGGCGGGGGAACTTGCCAGATAGCATATGGTCTAACCCCAACCTCTATCCCAGATTGGTTGATGCCGGCTGAAGAAAACACAGATCTCATTACCGCCAACCGCTACGACATTTTGGCTGCAAAGCTACTGTCATCCGGGCTGCTCGATGGCTCTACTTGCCCGGCTAATGGTTTGAATCCAGATGGCTCTGCGAACGGTTGTGGTATTGAACTCGCTACAGATCAGGTGAAAATCTGGCAGAACCGATATGATCCGACGATCCTTTCCTACTCTCAGTCCAACGCTTTGCCCCCGAAAGTGGTCAAAGCAGTCATCGCGGTTGAATCACAATTTTGGCCAGCGGCGAATTGGACAAGGGGCGAGATTGGATTAGGTCAGATGACTGGATATGGCGCTGATCTTGTCCTGATGTGGCGTCCGGATTATTACCAAAGCATTTGCCGGCAAGCGTTCGGAGGGAAAAGTTGTAGCACCCAATACCAGTTTCTTGACGCATCAACCCAATTGCTCCTGCGCGGATTGGTATTGAAAGAAATTGATGCTACCTGCCCGAATTGTGCAGGTGGGGTGGACCTTGAAAAAGGTAAACAGGCTGTACAGGTATTAACGGAAACCCTCAACGCCAGTTGTCTGCAATCTACACGCGTTATTTATTTAGCCACAGGGAAATCTCCTGCAGCATTGTTGAGCTTTGAGGATTATTGGCGTTTGGTTCTGGCAAATTATCACACTGGAGCCGGTTGTGTTTATCAAGCGCTTCGAAAGACCGGAAACCCAAATAGTTGGAACAGCATTGCTGCTAATTTTTCCAGCGGGTGTGCCAGTGGTGCAGAATACATCCGACGTATCGAAGGGCAGATCAAACCTTAGGGTAGAGGTATCTCATGGATTGGATAATATTTATTCTTGTTGTGGTCTGGTTAGGGATTGTATCCTGGTTCGATATTCGTAAAAATGAGATCCCACACAGTGCCTGGGTGATCATCCCGCTTATTGGAGCATGCTTTTATCGAACCTGGCAGGGGAATTGGGCTTTAGTTTTGCTTACCATCTTGGTTGCAGCTGTAAGTGAGCGAGAAAGAATATCCCAGTTATTCGGGTGGGAGGAGATCGGGAAAATGATCACCTGGTTTCCGCTATTATTTCTTGGTGTATACCTTTCCGTCCAAACTTCACCTTTCGCAACTCTGGCGATCATCGGTTTTTGGGCTGCGTGGGAGTTCAAGTGGTGGGGCGGGGCGGATGCGGTCAGTGCCATAACCGTTTGTTTGATATGGCCCAGTGAAATATTTATCTTTGCATTTCTGGGTGTGCATATTATTGTGACGATTGTTTTGTTTATGAGGTCCTTGATTAAAGGAAAGTCAGTTAAGGTGCATAGTGTGCCGGGGTTACCTTTGCTATTGCTGGCAATCATTCTTTATCAAATTTTTCAATATTTTTACATTCTTGTTTGATTGGCGGATTTGCGAACAAAATCATAAATTAATTTTACTGCTTTTAAAATTTTCGTCTTTCTTGAAGAAGTAAAACTGAAAATGTCTACCAAATCGGTTTTTTGGTGCAATTAGCAATTCAATGGTGGTGTTGGCTATGAAAGTTCGGTGAAAAAGGGAGTTATGTCCGTCTTTAACATTATCCATGTTGGTTTATGGTCTACTTTGGATTTTGATAATACATCGGCTAACACTAGTTGTTGGAGTATCCTCGCTATCCAGGCGTTAATTGTTTGAAATCTAGCTTCATCCCAAATTCCCCATTGGATGAGGTAAGATTTAATTTCTTCCATATCAAATCTCGATCCCGGTTTAGATAATTTTACGAACTTAATGTAAATAGCCAATTCAACCAATAGGTAATCTTCATTTGGATATATACATTTATTGACATGGAATAGTCTGGGTAAATTTTTATTTTGCCGGAGGGCATTCTCTTGGATCATAACCTCTGGAAATTGATCTAACGATGTAATCTGAAATTTGGTCATTAAATGTGAAATAAATTTGCTTTTTTGTTCTTTTCTCCGCAATAATTCATTTCTGCATCTTTCATTCTCGATTGTTTGTTTTTCTTTTCTTGCTATAAAAATCTTGGAGTAGTCAGCTTCTGCCTTACTTATGAACCTTTCTTCTGATTCGGAAAAAGATATCTCATCATCCAGATCGATCAGAAAACCGGATTTGCGTGCATTGTTTTCATTCCAAATAATAGCACTATGGAGATGATGTTGAGTAGTGGACTCTTTGTTTATTACTGATACAAAATGAAAAGTTGCTGGTTGATTTCTATTTGAAACTAAATGAGCAATGGCAGATTCCTGTCGCAATTTCACGCCAGCCTTTTCCCATGTTGGACGGAAATATATATTCCTTACGATATTACGTTCGAAAGACTCTAAATTTCTGACAGTAGAAAAATCTTGCTGAGATGAGAAAACGTTTCCCCTTTTTAATACCAATGCCAACTCGTCCCTAACTCCTATTACCCATAGCGGAATGATGCCGGCTTTATGATAATCAGAAGTCCTTTGAGCCCAGACCTCATCGCTTTGAGGGCTGAATTGTATTTCAATCGCAAATCTTTTGGTGGGTGTAATCAGCAAAATATCTGCTTTTTGTCCAGATTCAACAAAAGCTTCTTTTTTCACACATATGGAAGAATATTGATTTCGTAATATGGTGTATATCCATGATTTTGCCAGGTCATGTTCTATGGATTCCTCAGTAATTCGGCATCGCTCGCCTTTTTTCAGATGTGCAAAGTGAGACCTTTTAAGGTTGCACTTATGCAGAATTACTTTTCCGCCACACCAAGGATCGGGACACCGGAGCAGACCTTGATTACTCAAATTTCTCAATGCAAGTAGTTGCTCCTTAGATTGATAGTCGTCAATGTCTATTACTTGATTTCCTGATAGGCAAGTTAACATAAAATAAATCCAGAATAGGAGTCAAACACCATATATAAATTATAAAGCCAGCCTGGGTAAAGGTATCTTTAATTATCCAATTAGGGCAAATGCAAATAAATCTTTAAAATTTTCACTATTGATGAAATTTGAAGGTGAAGTTGATATATGTCATGAACCTGAGAGGTCTATTTACTCAATTTCAGAATTGACTGCACTTGCTTTGTACAAGATAAGTTCCAAGAATACAGCTAGACAAATACGAGATTTTTCCCACCAGGAAAAGGGTATTGAAATACTACAGATGGCGAAATCATTTCCTACCAGTATGCTCAGAAGGACCAAATTTAGTATTATCTGGTTGGGGTTGGCAAGAATAGCGTAGCAAACTTGTCGCAAACCAGAGCATACCTGCTAGTGCCATTTTTACTTTTGTGCCCACCTTGGATAACGCTTTTTCATCTATATAATGAAAGATAGACAATCATTAATTAATCGTTGGCCGGAAAGAACCTTCTGGGATTCTGTCCGGCTTTATTTATCTAAATACTCCGTTCATAACAGAATGGGAAGGAGCGCCTTCTGATTGCCAGCATTGCATTATTACCCTTATTTTTTGCCTGCATGATTTACGATCTACGTGACCGTGATGTTCCGATGCCATTAACCGTCGGAGGACTTATCGGTGCCGGTGTATATGCGTTGATCAATGGATTGTGGGCTCCCGTGCTACTGACCATCGCTTTGACCCATGTTGCAGATTTCAACCCAAAAGAGAAACGTCTGGCCTTCGGTTTGACCTTAGCCGCGTTTTCTGCAATTTTCCAACCTGAAGCTGCCTTGATTTGTGCCCTCATTCTCGGATTCTGGGTATTGTGGGAATTTAGTATCTTGGGCGGCGCAGATGTGAAACTATTGATCGCAGCGACACTTGTCTTAGGGAATCCAATTGTTCTGATCCCCATTGCGGTTTCTGGGGGAATCCAGGGCGTAATTGCAAGCCTACAAAAGAAGAGAGAGATTCCTTTTGTCGCATCGATATTCTGTGGAACCTTGTTGTTTGTTGTCTATCCATATTTCTAAAAAGGAAGGAGGTGATTGGCTTTGCGTTTCCTAAAAGATAACCGGGGAATCGAGTCGACTGAGGTCGCTTTGATCATTGCAGTGGTTGTCCTGGTCAGCTATGGCGCTTACCGATTGCTGGGGCAGAATATCGCTTCCATCGTAACTGATGTCGCTGGAAGAATATAACCATTTTAATATTCCGCCAGCAATGGTAAATCTGGCAAAACGATTTTTATCAAGGAGGACAATGAAATTTCTCAAAGATAACCGTGGGATGGAATTACTTGAAGCGGCGATCACGACCCCAATAGCAATTATGGTGATGTTGGCTATCGTGAACCTGGGAATGTTAGTCTACGCCCAGCAAGCGGTGCAAGCCGCGGCCAGGCATGGCGCTCGCATGGGAAGTGTGGCACAGCAATGCCCGGCCTGTTATGCAGTGAGTGGAGCTAAGTCGGCAATTGCTCAAGCTGGGATATTAGAGAATACTTCGGTTAGCGTCTTGGCTCCCGGAGGCAGCGCCGGTAGTATCCTCAAGATCCAGGTAAGTGGCAGCGTTCCTAATTTCATGGCTCCCTTGACCAGTTTGTTTCCTGGATTGCCTGGACAAACGTTTACTGTCCGAGCGGATTCGACATTTCGCCAGGAGGGCTGGTAATGCTACTGCGTGATCGACGGGGTTATTCGATGACCTTCTGGGCGGTGTTCATCGGGCTGGTGATGATTCCAGCTCTTGCACTGGCAATTGAACTTGGCCGCTATTTCTATGCGATTTCGGAAGTAGCAAAAGCTGCGGACGCAGCAGCCGTTGCAGCCTCTGCGGAGATCAACCAGAAAGTTTTCCAAGATACAGGGAGTCTGATACCCACGTCTATGACGTGGGGGAATGCCCAATCTTTTGTGACTTCAAATACAACCGGTTTGTCTGCCAAAGGGGTTCATGCATTTGTTACTAACATTCAGGTCAATGGTGGAGATAACACTGTTCGAGTTGATGTGTCCGCAGATTTGTCCATTTTATTTCCTTCGGTGGTTCCTAAAGTGCTGGTAACTCAAACCGGTGTGGCTAAACTACGTGTTTTGACACATTGAATGGTCAAAAGAGAATAGTTAAAGCCTAATGGAAGTGTTTAGAGGAAGACGAAGTCATTACAAATCAAACTTCAAAATTCCCCTCCGTCAACTTAGCACCAAGTTACTTCGTTTTTTATATGCGGTTTAGCAAATCTTTCTTTTTTTCCTCAAATTCAGTGTCTGTAATAATTCCTTTTTCGTGTAGTTCAGATAATTCCTTTATTGTAAGAAATATATTTTTTTCAGAAGATTCAATATTTAGTTGTTCTTTGAGTATTTCGGAATCAGTAAATTTTCCCATCCTCGCCATGTTAAGAGCTATCGGAATGAGTACTTCATGAATTTCACTATAAGGATTAAGCGACCAAATTCCGCTTGATGTTTTTATAACAACAAATTCCACCTTCAAATACCGGTCTTCATATACCTGCGATCCTTGAATATCTTGATTTGGAATTGTCCAAGAGTAGTCTTTTTTTGATACTTCAAATTTTTCTGTGGATAGGAAACTGAAGAACGAACGAGGTGGTTTAATCTTTGATGACAAAACAGCAAGCGAAAAAATTCTTAGCGATTTATCTGTAAGACAAATGTACCCTTGCCCGATAGTGCCATACTGTATATCAAAAGATCCACCATTTACTAACCTTTGTTTTTCGATTCGATCCCAGACTAAGAATATATTGGGCCAATAATCAATTATTTTCTCACCAGCAGACTTTATATGGGGGTAAACAGACTGATGAAAATGGTTATCGATAATCTTTATAGAGTTTTCTCCTTCGTTATCATCCGAATATTTTCCAATCCCCGTAAATTCTTGATATTTGATACGATCAAGATAATAATTCTCCCAGTTTTGGATTTCATAATAAATGCGACTTCGCGACTGATAATAACTTGGATTTAAAGGGTCAATTTTGATTGCCCTAGTAAAATCTTTTTCAGCTAAATCAAAATCCTGTTGATGTTGATATATATGTCCGCGATTTTCATATGCGGAACAATTCAGAGGATTTATTCGTATTACCTGAGAATAACATTCTATTGCTTTTTGGAATTCTTTTAGTTTCTCGTAACCATCTGCAAGCTGAATAAATGCGTCTTCATAATTCTGGTCGATTTGAATTGCAGTATTTGCTTCAATAATAGCTTCATTAAATTGTTTATTGATAATTAATGCATATGAATACCATGTATGATATCGAGGAGATGATGGTTCGAGTTCTTTAGCATTGGCAAATGCTTTTAGAGCTTCGGTAAAATTCTTCTGTTCCAGAAGTTTTTTCCCCATTTCGAACATATTCTGAGCTTCATCTGTCATAGTCTCTCCCTGACTTAATATGAATTCAAAATCGTTTGTGGTCGCGGCGGGGCTGGTAAAACTCTTTCAAAATTATGGGTCGATTTACGATTTCCGTAGGTGTACGAATCGTGGGATCGGTCTCCAATAGAGGCATTGATAACTACCTTTGCTTTTTTACAACATTTTTCTCTAATATTAGTCTCGTATGCGCTGATCATCTTTTATGTAACCTAACAGTATAAAATTATCACACTTAAACCTGAGAAAAAAATTTAGCCTACCGGCTGAACAAAGTCAATCATACTCAGTGTAGCAAGCATATTTTCACCTGCAGGTGTCAGACAAATGCTGGATTCGATCGGATCGCCGCACCAAAAGATCAAGTCTGCTGTTAGCAAATCTTTGTATAACATCGGTCCCATCGCATCAATCAGAGCTCCTTTCAGCGGAATTCCAATATCTGAATTGTATTCCGTTTGGGCTAGTAAGCTGTATTTTGTGAACATCCGGGAAATCAACACACAGCCAAGTGCCAAGCGAACAATAGCAACATCGTAGATATGTCCGTTAATACCGTCAATAATATGAGTTTTTTCTTTAGTATAAGTTATTTCTCGCAACACAAACCCTGCTGGATTCAGATTATCTGAACCGCTAGCTATTTGTTGGACAATATCGCTTTTACTTTCTTGTTTTTCGCCAGATGGTCTCTTCATTATTTTTTTCCTCCACTCTTCACATTTATATCAGATGGTTATACTATATTACCTTGAATCACGGTTTAACCAGTACTATGTAGATAATTTGCATTTTATAATTTATTAATTAAAATTGGCGGATTTATTCGCGTACGTCTAATCCTGTAGAGTATGACGGTGTCAATCTTGAATATCCAGCTTGATGATATTAAATTCCAAAATGTTTGAATATGTTTATTCCCTTGCCAAATTTGGCAACCGTTGAACGGAGTATTGAAGTGCCGTTTAGATCTAATCCCGAAGTTTGGTCCAACGTGCCACCACATAATTCCGAATTAAACGCAATTCTCTAACGATTACATATAAATCCGAAAAGGCACAATAATTGTGTTTATCATCCAAGATGCTGACTAGTTATTTTTATGCACCATCTAGGATAAATGATTTTCAATTGTTATACTGTTTTAACAATTAACTTTTATTTCATCTATCGTTGGCCGGACATAACCCACTGGGATCTGTCCGGCATTTTATTTTAAATCTCCCAATTGGGAAGATTCTGGCACAAGGAGGTTCTTTTGATCAATGAAGTCGTTTTGGAAGGGATTGTGGTACGTGAGCCATGGAAATTTATGGATGACCTGTTCTTCCGGTTGGTAATTTATCGCGACAGCGATCTACCAGCCAAGAAACTTGATCTGGAACGGGACGCGGGTGATTACATCAACGTTCGGGTCAATGGAGGAGCGAACGGTTTGATCCATATCCGTAGAGGTATGCGATTGCGGGTGCATGGTTTCCTTCAATCTCGGGATTACCGGGAAAGCCTGGAAGAATTTATCAGCAAAGCCCGAAAATCCAAGAGCTGTGCTGACCTGGCAGTGGATATCAAAGCATGTGATCTGAAGCAAAACCAGGTGCTCATTGACCGAAATGTGGTTGAAGTGGTTGCCAGGCGCATCATTGTGTTGGATGCAGCCTCACCGAATGAGAAAAAAACCAGATCAATTGAGAGAGTTACTTCTGGAAGGCACGCCGAAGCAGAAAATGATTCAAGTGAAAAAGTATCTGTTTCTGGAGAAATTGACACAACTGCTGATTAACTCATCCAGCTATGTGGGACGGTATTTATAGACACAGTTCCCCATTCTGTTTCATTGATAAAAAAACGAAACGATTAGCGAATGGATGAGATCAGACCTGAAGTGAATTCTTAATACTTCAGGGTTTTGAGGAGGATCACAAGATGACGTCCGAATCCCTTGCGTAAAGCAAGTTGGATTTCGAGACCCGTCATCGTAAAGCTCCCTTTTGTATTGGGAGTGAGTGATCCTCCTTTTTGTTTCCGGGGGTCCCCGGATTGTAGGATTGCACTTTAACAAACAGCCTTTTCCTCTCTTGAGGCGTCTTGGCGTGCTGAGAAGCAGAAAGGTTCATATCACATGGAGAAAACAATTCCCCTTCCTAATTTGACCTATCAGGTATCTGTTTGAAGGGGGCACATGTCACGTGGGTGGATAAAGAATTCTTTTTATCCACCCACTTAAACACACTTTGACAGGACAGCGAATCCCTGTGAAGAAGCAACTGGCTTCTCCCCTGGCGTTCTCTGCCCTGCGATTTTTCACGGGTAGTCAAAAACGTTGGAACACTCTTGGCGTTTTTCCAAGGGTTGGCCTTTCGTACCTGTTTTCTCAATTCAACGTTGGAAATTTTCACAAGGAGGATTATGCAAGTAACACAAGATCTTATTCAAGCACAGGCTGAACGAACTGAGCGCGCACGCTCAGCCATCCTCGCTGGTAAGTTCCTGGTCACCCGGACTTCACCCCAACAATGGACGGTCAAAAATGGCGACAAGTTACCCTATGTCGTTTCATTGAAACCCTCACAAAGTGATTCTGTTGGGAATGACTGGACCTGCACCTGTATGGACTTCCAACAACGAGGACCACTAATTCTCTGTAAACACATTGAAGGCGTCCGTCTATTAGAAGCGGCGCAAAATCAAAACCCACAATTAACAGAAAAGGAGAACCAAATGAACGATTCAAACCCCTCAAACGAAGGGAGCCTGGATGATCGGCTGAGCCGCATTCTCTGGGAATTGCGTCAACCTCTGGATATGTCCAGAGTGAAACGCAGGCAAGCCCCAGGAATGGGATCTGTACCTTACCTGGAAGGATACGATGTCATTGACCGCGCCAACAGCATTTTTGGCTTTACCTGGTCTTTCGACCTGGTTGGTGAACCGGTCATAGTGCGCTGGCAAAAGAAAGTGTTGATCTGGAACCAGCAAGAAAAGCGTAAAGTCCCGTCACTCGATGGCAACGGCAATGTCCAGGTCGAGGAAGTTGGCCTGGTGTACATCACCGGTAAAGTGACCGTCGACCTCGATGGAAAATTGTACTGCCATGCTGATTTGGGACGATGCGTTTTCACAGGAGACACTCCGGAGGTTCTGGACATGGCGTTAGCTGGCTCTGCCACAGATTGCCTGAAGCGCTGCTTCCGCCAGATGGGTGAGCAGTTTGGAAATTCGCTTTATGACAAAGAAATTGCCCAAAATGCCGGGTTAGAACAGAATCGGTCTACTGGTGCAAATTCACCCACTTCCTCTCGGTCTACACGCCCCGTTGTTTCAACACCTGTGCCTACTTTACCGGTAGTGCGCAAATATGGCGACGGTGTCAGTGTCAATGGCAATGCCTCCGAACAGGAAGCATATGACCAGTTTAAGGAAAAAACTGGCAAAGCCCCATCATCCAAAGACGAACTGCGCACCTGGTTGACGGGTCAACGCAGCACTACCACGCCGGCATCTGTTGCCGCGTAAACCCACCCTCACATAAATCAGAAAGGAAAATCACAATGTTCCAAACCATCATTCTCATCGGAAATATGGGAAAAGACCCCGAAATGCGTTTCACCCCCAGCGGGCAACCGGTCACGACCTTATCTGTTGCAACCAACCGCCGCTATAACGGCACAAATGGACAGCCGGTTAAGGAAACCACCTGGTTTCGCATCACCGTTTGGGGAAAGCAGGCTGAAGCCTGCAATGAATTCCTTCATAAAGGAAGCAAAGTTCTGGTTGAAGGCCGTCTTACACCGGACCCAGAAACCGGTGGACCGCATATCTGGGAAAACAATGGGAAGGTCGGCGCTTCATTTGAGGTGACTGCCTCAACTGTACGTTTTCTCTCCGGTCGTGAAGATCAGGATGATCAGGAGCTCCCTGCGAATGGTCAGCCTGGTGCGAATCCGGATGGGAGCGACATCCCATTCTAGCTCTTCCGTTAATCAAAGGCGAAGCACAACTAAGGACATACCAATTCGGGTATGTCCTTTTCCATTTTAGATGAAAAACACAGGAGGAACACATGGTCAAAGCAAAAATCACAATAGGCACTTGTTATGGAGATGCGGACATCCCGGTTGAAGTTCTGGGAAAGGGGCCGCGACCTGGGACAGCCTGGGTTCGCGCTCTGGATGGCCTGGAGCCGTTTACCAAGAACAGTCATGGCGGTCCGTATCAGGATAGCATGTCTATCGTCCTCATCCCGCACTTAAGGGACATTCAAATTGAGAGCGATCCGGTTGAAGAACTGATTGAAGAACCGGCTCAGGAAAATGAAATAAAAGTTCAACTGCCAGTTCCCGATCAGAGTATCCCTGCAGACTGGTTCTTGGAGAGTGCTTATGAAGACCGCACCTTCTCCGAGTAATCCAGCTCTTCTGGAAAGAGGTCGCAGCACGATCCAAAAGAACTTCATAAGGCCAATGATCCGAGAGAGCTCCCCAGTTGCTACGCCAACCGTGTCTGTCCAGGGTTATTTATACCTGGTTGATTTTGGAACTGGAAGTTCCCAACGATTCCATAGGGTCAACAAAGCCAAGGTATGCTCGTGTGGTGCGACTTATTGCCAAGCGATTGAGGCGGTGCGGTTATATCTTCAAGCAGGTGGTGCTCGCGCCCCTGACCCAGAAGGAATGCCACCCTGTCCGATTTGCGGAAGCAAGACCTACCGGGATCGGAATTGGGACGGTAAATACACAAAGGAATTGGGCTGGCGCTGTACGAATGGTGGTTTGCATCATTTTCTGCAGGCCAAGACTGAAAGGATCAAAAAAAACTTTGCCGAACATCCCTGGCTGATCCCACCGGCTCCTGGTTACCCTGGCGTTAGGCGGGATGAATTGATGACCTGGGAGGAGTGCGAAGCCATCAACCGCAAGGTTTTCCAGGAAACTGGATACGACCCAACTGCATGAAACTCACAGCCCCAATGGAGGGGACAGCATCCCTCCGGGGGTGGTCTGTCCCCTTTTTCAAAGGAGATAGACATGAACGACATCCAACCGTTTCTCATCGAAACTACATATCCGCAAACTTACAGTTTCCACCGACTCAAGCATTTACCCGTTCGAGAGCAACCATCTTTCCGAGTAAGTAAAGACTCAGACGCATGCAGTCTGGCTGAATTGCTGGCTGTCATCATTGGTGGTGCAAATCAAATCGAATCCGCCGAACGACTGCTGACGCAATTTGGCTCTATCCAGAAGATTGCCCAGGCCCATGTCAACGAGATCGCTAAAGTACCAGGGGTAAGTAACTTAACAGCCCTGCGGCTCAAAGCAGCCTTAGCACTCGGACGGAAACTGCTGCAACCAGAAGATGAACGTCCGACGATTCACTCACCTGGAGATGCAGCTCAAATACTGATGCCGATGTTGGCGCATCGCGAACAGGAATACATGGTGGTGATGCCACTCGACACACGCAATCGCATGTTAGACGTGATCGAGATTTACCACGGCTCGCTTAATTCCTCGATGGTGCGTGTCGGTGAACTTTTCAAACCGGCACTACAACGGAATGCAGCGTCAATCCTGATCGCGCACAACCACCCGTCCACAGATCCAACCCCTAGCCCAGAAGATGTCAGTGTGACCCGAGCCATTGTCCAAGCAGGAAAGCTCTTGGATGTAAGCGTTGTGGATCATCTGGTGATCGGATTATCCCGCTGGGTGTCCCTCAAGGAAAAAGGGTTGGGATTTTCATAATTCACAGGAGATAAAAATGGATCAACTACCCACACTACAACAGCTGGAATACCTTGAATCAGGTTTCGAGGTATCCAAAATCCTGGCTCATGCCGGGTTTTCAATGGAGAAGCCGGCTTTCTCAATCACATGGGGACAAATCGCCGAAGAGATCGCTCACACCCTGTCTGATCACGGATTGCCTCCAGATCGATTGGAAGAAGACTTTTTTATCGACTTGGCGCAAGGAATCCAGAAGGTTCTTCAAAATGATGATGTGCTTTTCTGGCGCAATTCCGTCCGCGCTTATACCACGGATCAACCCACTTTCATGGCTTTCATGAGCTCGCCAAATGAGGAAGATGACGAAGGCTCCCTCACTGAGCAATACGAAAATGCAATTCGCTTAGGGGATGACGAGGCATATTGGCCAGATGGTGGTGCATCTGCTGATTTATTCGACGAATTCTAAACCAACTAAGACACGCAGGATTTCTTTCCCTGCGTGTCTGATATAAAAACAAGGAGATCCAGTATGACATGCAAAGTGATTGTTCAAAAGGGTACATTTGCCGATGGTCTGGCGATTGTTGGGCGGGCGGTTGGATCACATTCTCATTTACCAATCCTCTCGAATGTGCTGCTCAATAAGGATGATGGGCAATTACGCCTTTCTGCTACTGACCTGACTATGGGTGTTACGCTTTGGATGGATGCCAATATGGACGGCGAGTTGGGAATAACCTTGCCTGCCAAGACGTTAACTGATGTGGTCAATTCCCTGACGGAACCGGAGATTGTGTTTTCAGTGAATGGAAAACCTGAAGCATCCCTGAAATGTGGTTCTTACAAAGGAGTTGTCAAAGGAGTAGAGGCATCCGAATTTCCAACCATCCCAGTATTTGATTTTTCTGATGGTGTATCCCTGGAAGTAAACATTCTCAAAGAGATGATTCTAAAAACAGCGTTCGCGGCTTCGATGGATGATAGCCGGCCGGTTCTGACCGGAGTGCTGCTGAATATTGACGGGAAATCGGCTTCAATGGTGGCGACGGATGGTTTTCGTTTGGCAATCTGCAAGGCGGAAATACCGGTTGCTCTTGGTAAGAAACAGTTGAACATTCCCGCTTCAGTCCTGAAAGAAGTGGTACGGATCCTGGCAGTTACAAAAGCGTCCCAGATTACCCTTTGTCTGCCCGCAACGGGTAGCCAATTGGCGATGCGTTGCGAAAACGTGCAAATCGTTTCGCAATTGATTGATGGGAAGTTCCCTGACTATCAGGCGATTCTACCCAAAGGATACAAAACCAGGACAGTGATTGGTGCTGTTGACTTGCTCAAAGCCTGTAAACAGGCTGGCATCATCGCCCGAGAAGGTAGTAATGTGGTGCGTTTTCACCTGAAACCTGGAATTGATCAAACGGGAAAGGTCCAGCTACTATCGGAATCTGACGAAACCGGTGCGAGTGAAATCGAGCTGGATGCCACAGTTGAAGGCCAGGAATTGGAGATTGCTTTCAACGTGAAATTTCTGCAGGATGGCTTGGAAGCCATTTCTACCAGGAATGTGGTCATTGAAATCAACACCCACAACACACCTGCCATCATTCGTCCAGCTGATAGCGAAACATCCCCGTTAGGGGAAGAGGAGGGTTTTCTGTACGTGCTGATGCCAATGCATATTGATGGGAAATAGGATCTGAAGGGGGACCACAAATCCCCCTTCGACCATTTGAGAACCAATCTACACGTTTTTATAGAATGGCAAACCAGATCATCCAAACTCTTGGGTCATCTGGTTTGCTATTCTGTTACACATTTGTGTACAGAAATGCTAGAACGTTGGCTGATTCTATCTACTACAACGTTGGTAATTAATCTCAAAACCCCACAGGAGGAACAAATGAACATTTATGAAGACAAATACCTGCGCGAAAAAGTGAACCGCATCATCGCCAGGCAAAAAGAGGGCAAAATAGTCATTGCTGCCTATAAAGATGGCAGCGGACTACCAGCCAGGGAGGATCTCGGTCAGGAACTGACTCGAGCAGCTTACCCTTATGATTATGCGGTTGGGAAAGCCGGTTTTCTGAATTACGATTCAGAACTCGGTGCATACTTGTTTACCGCAAAAGCAGGTGAGAAACTGCCACCGGTTTTGGCCAACTACCGTCCTTTAGCTCTGGCAGAAGCGAATCTTGATGTGCCAGATAGGAGAATCAACATCCAATGTGGCGAAGCCAGTGTCACCTTCACCGGTGTGCAGCCCTGGAAAGGACTGTACGATGTTCTCCGGGAACTCAACGAAGAGCTTGCACGGAGCAATGCCGGGATCGTCATCTGGAAAATCATTCCAAAGGAAAATGGTAAAGACAAACTTGGTAATCGTCTGTTTCCAGAAGCAGTCCCAAAGCTGCGTAATGGGCAGGCGATGGCGCATGTTACTGGTTATGCCTATGACAGCGACCATTTCCTGGCTTATATCGGCTTGGTAGGTTACAAGACCAGCCTAGAGTCGCTACGGGTGACGATCATGTGTGCCAAACCGCTGCAAATAACGCAGGATGGTGTGGGCGATGTTAGCCTTATCCCCACTGACAAGTATGAACAAGCCTGGCAAGCTATGCCGGAATACACCAGCCATCATGTTGGTTTCGTATCACGGTTAGGAGTGCCTGGAAAATGGGAACCAGAAGATCTCAGCGCATATCTGCTTGTCTTCCGAGGGACGCTTGACGCAGAGGATGAAATGATCCGGCTCTTCATCGAGCGGATCAAGGAAGCTCTTGAAGTGCCGATCCTGGACGATTGGGGAGTTACTCTGTGGAGACAAGCTCGCAACCAGAAGCTGGTTCAAGACCTGGTCACAGGCGGCGATTGCATCCTGGGAGCCAGAATTGACCTGCATGCTGACTGGCAGGAATTGTTGACCGAGTTATTGGCACAGGAGGATATCTCACTAACCGTCTGAACGAACAAGAAAAACTACTCTCAATATCACCCCGGAGGGGGCGCTTTTCATCCCCTCAAGGGGTGGGACGCGTCTCCTGCGGGGATATTTTTACCAAAAGGAGTGAAAAATGCGTCCACCAGCAATCGAACGAATGGGGTATTACCCCACAGATGACCCGGTTGTCGAGATCATCCGTACTTACCTGAAACCGTCCATAGAAAAAGGGCGGTTATTTGATCCGTGCGCAGGAGAAGGCAAAACCGTTTCTGCCTTGGGCAATGCGCTAAACTGCGAAACCTGGGGTGTCGAACTCTCCCCGGAACGAACTGAGAAGGCACAAAATGCGATGGATAAGGTTTACCAGGCACCCTGGCAGGCCTGTGTTCTGAGCGACGAAAGTGTTTCCTGGCTCTACCTAAATCCACCATACGAGTTTGACCGTTTCGATGGCCAAAAACGGCTGGAATGGGATTTTCTCAAGACGACCACATCCAAATTGATGCGCGGTGGGTTGCTGACCTATATCATTCCCCAGAAGATTTTAGGGATGATGGAAGTTGCCCGTCTGTTAGCAGGTCACTATGAAGCCATCACGGTCTATCGTTTTCCGGATAGCCTCTACGAAAAGTTCAAACAGGTAGTGGTGCTGGCTTACAAGCGCAAAGTCTTTCATGCTCCCACCGACAAGGAGGTGCTTTCCCTGCAAAATCTGGCTATTACAGAACTGGAACCCATCGAAACCGCTATTGAACCAGTCTATGAACTGCTGCCCGCGCCTTCACGTGGTGCGAACGGCAAACCGATCGTGTTCAAGCGTACGGATTGGGAACCGGATGAAGTGGTTGAAGCCACGATTGAAGCAGGTGTCCATAAGACCAGCGAATGGCTGGATCTGATCCACCCCATGCGGGGATTGGCGCAGTTATCACAACCGGTTATGCCCTTAAAAAAAGGTCATATTGCCATGCTCATGGCCTCTGGCATGATGGGCACAGTGCGCTTGACTGATGAAGCGGGTAAACCCATGCTCATAAAAGGACGGGTGATCAAGGTGGTCGAGAAGACCGAGCAACCTGACTCCAAGGAGGCGGATACAGTAGTGGAAACCTACAAAGACCGTTTCGTGACAACGGTGGCTGTCCTAAAGCAGGATGGTATCCAGGTGATCCAGGACGTGAAAGGGCTTTCGGAGTTTATGAAAGCTCATGGCGAGAAGATCGCTGCGCATGTTCTGGAAACCTACAAACCGCTCTACAATCTTGACCCGACGCAAAAGGAAGTCACCGTTCTAGATGCACTCGGGAAACGGCGTAAGCCGTTACCGGGACAGGAACGAGCTGGATTGTTACCTGCCCAACGGCACGCTGCAGCGGCTTTGGCGCGCTCGATTCGTAAAAACGGCGTGGCGAACTGCCAGGCAGAAATGGGTACGGGGAAAACAACAATATCAACAGGTGTACTCGAATTGCTTGATGCCTATCCAGCAATCGTCCTTTGTCCACCGCACCTCGTTCCCAAGTGGATCCGTGAGATCGAAGAAGTGATCCCCGACGCACATGCACGAGAACTACGGCGTATTGGTCGAAATAGTGACGAGGTTTATGATGCTAATGATGTTCGTGATTTCCTGGAACAATATCAGCAAGCCAGTGAAACGGCTCAAAGAACAGGAGGCGCAAAACCTAAATGGGTGGCAATCGTTGCCCATACCTCTGCCAAGTTCGGTGCAGGTTGGCAGCCGGCAGTAATTACTCGAAAGGCAAGAGATCCGCTAACCGGTAAATTCGTGGATGCTTGTGCCTGCCCTGGTTGTGGCAAAGTTGTGATGTTCGAGAAGGACGGTTTCTTTGTTCCCTTGACTGACACAGATGAATTGGCAGAAAAACGCCAATTTTGTCACAATCGTGTCCCTGGATGGGAGTTGGATGCAGATGGAAGGACCAAACTTGATGCCAACGGCGACTCAGTATGGGGTACACGTCCATGTGGAACACCGCTCTTTGAGTTCAATGGAGCACGGCGGCATAGCATTTCGGAGTACATTACCAAGCATGCCAAGGGCGCTTTCAAGCTACTAATTGCCGATGAGGTGCATCAATTCAAATCCAAATCATCGGATCGTGGTGTGGCGTTTCACCAATTGGTAACATCAACTAAGTGGACGCTGACCCTCACCGGCACGTTCTTTGGTGGGAAAAGCACCTCTATCTTCTGGTTACTTCATCGTTTGAACCATGGTGTCCGACGTGACTTTGCCTTTCATGATGAGAAACGCTGGGCTCGACTCTATGGTGTACTCGAAACAACACGCAGGAGAAGACGTGATGATGACGCGGATGAGGATGGTGTGTACACCGGCAACAGGCGCTACCGTAACCAGGCCAAAGAACAGCCGGGTGTCAGCCCGGCTATTGTGAGTCGGTTGTTAGACACGACTATCTTCCTGAGTTTGAAGGATCTGAACATGGCGATGCCGACTTACAAAGAAGAGGTGGTTGCCCTGGATATGCTAGACAACCAGGGGCAGCAATACCACAACATGGATAGGAGTCTGAAGCAATTAGCGGTTCAATCCAGTCGATACCTTTCCACCTGGCTTCAATGGAGCCTGGCACGACCTAACTCGGCTTTTCGGGATGAGGTTGTGCTAGTGGATGAGGTAGATGACGAGGATGGAAAATCAATCCGAAAAGTACCGCTGATGGAGTTGCCGGCAATTAACCCGAATGGCCACAAATGGCTACCAAAGGAAAACTGGCTGGCTGACTTCTGCAAAATCGAGAAGCAGCAAGGGCGCAAAGTGCTGATCTATGTTCGTCAGACTGGCACCCGCGATATTCAAGATCGGGTGATGATGCCTCTGCAAGCCAACGGGCTGAGAGTGTCCATTCTAGGCGGTAATGTTGACCCTCGCAAGCGAGAGGAATGGATCGCCAAACGTGTGAATACAATCGATGTTTTGATTTGTAACCCCCGGCTAGTGGAAACAGGCCTCGACTTGGTGCAATTCTCAACCGTGGTGTTCTTCGAGATCGAATATTCGCTCTATACGTTGTGGCAAAGCGTGCGACGTGTATGGCGATTGGGACAGACCCAACCGGTCAAAGCAATTTTCTCGGTGTACTCGTCAGCGATGGAAGCAACTGCGCTGGCCCTTATGGGAAAAAAGATGAAAGCCGCGCAACTCGTTTACGGGGATGAGGTCGGAGGTGCGATTGTTCCAGAGGAGGAAGGTGACTTTCTCACTCAGCTTGCTCGTGATGTGCTGGAGGGTGCGAAGCTCTCTGACTTACAAACCTTGTTTGCTGATGATCTGCAAGTCAGCCACAATCCAATGGGCAGCCTGACGACCCCGAGCGCAGTGATCATTCCTAGTCCGAAAGTGATGACCTGGGATGATTGGATTAGCCAAAAGACAGTTGTTATTAGGCGGACAAGGAGAAAGGAGGTGATTCCGGAGGGACAGATGGGATTTGGAATATAAGGAAAACAGGCCCCAGCAGAATATCGGGGCCTGTTTTCCATTAAGGTACAAGTTATTGTCTTTGTGCATAATTCGTATTATTAGTTACCATGCAGTAGATTTTCCCTGTTTGGGATTCAATCATCCTCAGAGAAGATCCTGGTATGTTTATAGAATTGCCAATTGTTCCATTTGCTCTTCTGCATCGATAGCTGTACCTAGTTCGTTTCCTATATTTATTCGCTCCAGGATTTGGTTGCGTTGGAATTGCTGATATTGTTGGTCTCTAGTTGAACGTGGAATTACCCATCGATTGAGCGCGGCCGTAGAAATAGTCTCTATTGATGGCCTGAGCAAATTTGATTCACGGGTTCGACCACATAAGAAATCTTTGAAATCGGATGCCATTGGCATTGCATAAACCTCGCGGTGGATACCATGCCGAATCAATTCTTCATCTAAACCGAGGTACTTTAAACCTACCCTAAGAACACGGAAACGCCAATTTGGACCTTGTCCAAATTGATGACCGTTTGCATACGGATGATTCTCAACAACTAGTAGTTGACGAATGCGTTCGAAAAGGTCATTGGATAATTGAAAATGTCCATATCCGCGCGTTTCTCCAATTTTTTGCAATTTGACCAACGGTATTCCATTATGATCAATTAATTTCAGCCTATTATAAAGCGATGAACGGCCTAGAGCTGACGTAACAGTAACAAGCATTAATTTTGCTGCTTTGTTCTGGCCACTGATGATTCCTTTCACATTTCCATATTTCTGCGAAAATGCCTGACTTACTTCTGATGAACCAATTAACGAAGCAACCAGTTTTCCTCCAAGTATCTCATTATAAGGAGGAACAGCACCTACCACATATGCATCCATTAAATGAACAAGCCGTTCACGACGATCATTCACATCCCAACCAATCCACTGATCACGGCAACCCAAATTAAATACAGGGTCACCTAAGGCAAAAATCCCAATCAATTTGCCATTATACTGATCTCGAACGAGAAACCGCATACGGCGGCCATAACCATGAGATACTGGTACAGACCAAAGTAGGGTAGCCAAGCGAAACAAATTGCCGGTCCAATGGTCACTAAAAACAGGAACAAGCTCAGGGTTTATTCTTTCTGGATTTACTTCGTCTCCATTTGCGAAGTAATCTATTAGGTGGTTCACGTACCGCCCAATTGCCTGCCATTGATGCTGTGCAACTTCCTGGCGTTGCTGGGCATGGCTAAAGCGAATAATTTCTTTGTCAGGCGCTTCTGCATTTGTTTCGGGAAGTCGAAGTGACTCAATATGCGCCAAAATATCCATACGCAATTGCGTTATAGCCGGATCCTCAACAATAACAGGCTCAGCTAATGGACTAGGGCAAAGTTCTTCTGGTGCAATATTCATATAATCAATAATTGGATCCGTTTGATTTAACATTTAATTATTATACTAAACTGCGTTCTAAAGTTACCAAATTCGAAATCCTAGTAATTACCGGGATTGCAAAAGATACAATTCTGAATATTCAGAAAAAACTGCTAGGGGAGTATAAGGAGCTCCTTGAAGCCTCGCATCCAAAATTAGAACTGTTTGACCAATTTTTGCATTGTACAAATGCGGCAATCTTTCCTCTGGTGTCGAAAGTCGGACTGTTGCATTTCTCCAGGCAATCGTTAGGTGCCATCGATGATTAATCAAGTCTAAACGTGTAATCCTTCCAGAAAAGCCAAAGGAGGCACGCTCTATTGCTTGAAGATGAGAGTTTTCTTCTGATTGCCATGACCAGAAAGGTTTACACCAAGGACGATATTCGCAAATAGTGCACGTATCGCCAGGAATAGCCAATCTTGTTAATGAAAGCTCCTTCTGAAGGTTTTTAATTATTGTGGTGGATTCCTGTGCGATCTTTATGCATACTTCAGGATCAACAGAAACAGGATAAGCCTTCCCTGCTAAAGGGTAGACAACGAATCCTGAAATCGGCCAATCGCCACGGGTTTCGTGCCACATCAGACTATATAGTTGTATCTGCCGTTGATAACGACCAGGCAAATCGTCTCTCAAGGCAGACTTGAAATCATAAATAACAGTTCCGTCACTTGTATGTTCTACCCGGTCAATCCTTCCTTGAAATAAGCCATCTTTGGATCGTACTGGTACTTCAACTTCAATTGGAACAGAATCCGAATCTATTCTGGGCATTTCGTGAGTAGAATTTTTACCTGGCTCATTTGGATCAGAATGGATAAATGAAGTTGGGGTGAAACCCAATTCAACATACCGCATTGCTTCAAGTAGAATCGCTTCAACTGCCCGATCAACACGAGTTGTGTCTCTTGGCAAGGATTTCTCTCTTGGACGCGCTAGGGCATCAATTTCCTGGTGATGTAATTCATTCTCAAATCTTTCACGAGCCTCTTTCACAGCAGTTTCTTGATCGTTTGGAAGCCCTTTTTCATAAAAAGATTGGAGCGTTCTATGAAAAGCAGTCCCGATCCGAACAGGATAATCCATTCTGCGCTCGTATCCAGGAGAGGCATCAAAGCAACTGCGTAGAGGACAGGAGCGAACAATTTCTACAATGGATGGTCCAAAAGGAGAATTAGGTCGCACGTGTGGCGGCCAGTTTTCGTCTTCAGAAAGTATGTATGAAAAAGACGTAGTGGTCATGGTTGTATCAAATGATTCAACACCCAAAATGGTCGCCGTTCCAAATCAAATGTTGAATGAATTGCGGGTCGCAAGCCAGCCGCCGCGACAGCCGCTCGTTCTGGAGATGTCGGTTTCCCTTGGAGAGGATGGATTACCCATAATGCTGTCTTTTGCCCTGAGGTATCCTCAAGAATGACCGGAAAATAGTAACCAGTTATGGTGCAAGGGGCTAGAATTTTATACGCGGCACGTGCATACTCAATGAAGCCAGATGCAGCACGATCCGCTTGTTCCCGGCTCACACTTGGAATTTCTCCTCTTAGTAGATATTTCAACACAGCAGAACCTAAATGCCTATCAAGTATAGGATGAATCATCTGGTTGTTATAATCGTACATGCATTGGTAGCATGCACCTGGACAATCTGGATTAGAACAGTGCTCCCCAAGTTCCAACGCTTTTTCTAAAATAGCTTGAAGATTACTTTCAATCGCCCGAGCATATCCTGCCCCCCCTGGAACATCATCATAGAGGAATACCTCTCCATGGATTCGGTGGGGTGGCCGACGGACTGCACGGACGCCGACCTTAAGTTCTCCCGGATCCACTTGAAGAACAATAGCAGATGCATTAGCTATAAGGGTTCCAAAAGACTGCCAGACTGCCCGACCAGAAGGTTCATAAAATGAAGCATCTAATCCATCGGTAAGGTCGACTCCCAGAAGGATTACTTCACTATGAAACTTATGTCCAAGGATAGCAAAATTTGTGAAGTCAGTTCGATTCGGACACGGATCGCTATATCTTGGGCCAAGCGTACGTCCATAATGTGGAGGTATATTGGAAGGATAATTATGAGAAGTAGGATCTTCTGGATCCAGCATACGACCACACTTCGGACAAATCAGAAATCCGGGGGCTTTTGGATTAGGTCCGTTATTACTAATAAATAAGTCGCCAACCCGTACGTATTTGTAAAGATTGGGGGCGAAAGGCTCTTGAGACTTCCCACCGGCAAAGGAAGTTTTTCCGACTAGCAGTCTTGCGGCAGTGACCATTCCAGCTCGTTCTCGCCCTTCTCCACTATATTCTCGTCTGCCTGCACGAGGTAGATTCCAATCAACAGTGAAACCAGGAGGTCTCAGGTAAGGGGTTAGTATCAGGTTAGAACTTCCACATTCGTCACAAACATCGGGCGGTCGAACCGTGACCGGTGTTATCGCGATGGATTTACAGTCGTAGCATTCGACAAGTTGCTCTTTGGGTAAGTAATCGGGGTTCTTCTCAAAACCGGAATACAGTGCAGCTGATTGGTAAATGTACGTGTTTGGAAATTCCCCACGGATTACTTCTGCTCCTGGAGCGTATTCCGCCAGTGCAATTTTAATATCTCTTTGCATCCCACTATCGCCATTTTCATTGTCGTTGTTTTGATTAGATTCTGTGGGAATATTCAGACTGACGACATCAACAGGAAAAGCATATTTCGGCAGTAAACCACTATTAATCAAGGAAGAGAAAAGATCGTCATTCCCATCTTGTTGAACAACAACATCTTGTATTTCAGCTACAAGAGTGTCAAGCCATCCGCTAATATGGCTTTTAAAAGCTGGGTCTACAATCTTTTGGCATCGAACAATAAGTGGAGCTCGACTACCTGCCAGGTACGCTGTCAGTTTATCAGCCAGTTGTCTAGTTCCAAATTCTCGCACTTTTCCCCAAGTAGCAAAGAGATTGGCAGCAGGTTGGCTATGGCTCAATCTGAAGAAAAAGTCCTGTAAGATCAATGCCCGCACATGGCGATGGGCAATTACTTCATTTTGGATATAAAGTGCAGGCACTCTCGGCGGTTGGCTGACAATTTCAGGCGGACGATTAAAGTAGTATTGATCATGACTTCGCGGTTGTGCAAATGAAAGCACGGTAGCAATCGCACTTCCTCGCCGACCAGCTCGTCCAGCGCGTTGTTGATAATTTGCAACAGAAGGAGGAATGTTTCTTAGCGCCACACAAAGAAGGGAACCGATATCAATGCCCATTTCCATCGTAGTTGTTACCGAAAGGATATCAACACGGTGATCGAAAGGATTTTGGTTTTCATGAAACAAATCTTGGAACCAGCGTTCTAAATCTCGAGCCTCATAACCAGGAATCTGGGCAGAATGCTCTATTGCCCTCAGAGGATAGGGGTCCTCAAAAATTGTCTGGTTCAATACAAGTTGTGCATTTCTACGATAATAGTTGATTAAGCTTGTAGCTGAGTATGGAATCGTTTTTTGCCCACAACGTACACATGTGTTAAGGACGGTTTCACTCATGACGTAACCACAAGCACCACATCGTTCTACCGTATCACTTATGGGATGTAAACCAAAAATATCGATTCGAATTCCCCATGGATATTGATTATTGCCCAACCTTTGGCCAGCTATACTTAATATTTTCGCGCCAATCAAAGCATCCCATAAGGGTTTACGTAAATTTGCTCGCCAACGATCTGCATCTTCCTGCTTTTTTAATCGGCCATTTGATACGAGAGCGCGGCTTACAGCATTCACATAACGACCTAATTTTCTGTAATGCTCTAAATTGTATGGAATCGCATTATTGCCAAAGGCGCGCTCACCCCAAAATATCACTTTCTGTTCATAATCTTCAAGCAAAGTTCTAGGAAAACCATGTTTCCATGCCCAAGGCTCTTGATCTCCTGGGGGTAATAGGATATTTTCGGTAGCAAGGATACGGGCAATAGATCGGATAAAGACATCCGTTTCGTCATCCGATAAAGGATCCAAGCTGCCTTCCGGTAACGCAACTCGCCAACTTGCCAATCCAAGGGGTTCAAGGTTATATTCGACTTCTGCTAGTTCCCTGCGAAGTGCCAAATCGAAGTACGTTTTTAGTCGAGATGCTACATCGAGATCACCTGCTTCAACTTTTGCAAAGAAATCATTGTACTTTTCGCTTGCGGGAATAACGCCGAATTTAAATTGAAAATGTTGTACCCGCTTGTAAATTTCCTCGTATTTAATAGGGATTGGATTTGGATTAAACCGTGAACCATTGCATGTGGGACAACTTTTTATTCTCTTTTGAACAGGTTGGCCAATTCGAAACGGGAGTTCCTCTTCGATTTCTCCATCTCCAAGGCATTGCGGACATACCAACAAAGCTAGATAGAGCAATTGTCGAAAAACATCGCGTGTATGATCCACACGCAAATCTCCTGCAAGTTTCGCGGCTTCCTGCCGTGAATCGCTGAAGAGTAAAGCCTTTCTACCCCAGTTGGGTGGTTGGCCATCCGAGGTGCGCGGCTGAACTCGAAATCCATCTTCAACAAGGTGCGAAAAAGTTTGTGGTCCTTTTGTTCGTAAATTTTCAATAACTTCTCTTCCATCGCCCCCTGGACCGCGATAATTTTGACATCGCGGACATTGGGACGGGAAGGGGCTAATCATATGTCCATCTTTATCTGTTGTAGCCTGGATTTCCCAAACAGGACGCGCCCATTCATTCTTTGGGTGAGTGGGAAGAGTGGTTTTCGTAGATCGGTAGTCTGGAGCAATATCAGGGTGCGGTTGCTCAACGCCAAAAATGCGAAAATCCTTTATATCCTGCCGTTCTCCTGACAGATCATCAGACCAAGGCCACATACTCTCTTGAATACTATCTGGAATCCCGCCTAAGAACAATAAACCACATTTACGACAAGTAAAAACTTCTAATACCCGGGAACCACATTCGCACCATGGACGTGGGTCTGTATAGAGTTTACCAACGGGTCTAGGGTGGTTCGGATCTCGGAACTTTTCAGGCAAAGCAGAGCAATTCGGATTCATGCATGCCCATAAGCCTGAGACGCCGCGAAAAAAAGCATGCAAACGGACAGACAACAAAGGTGGCACATCAAGTTTTGATTCAGGGCGAGCAAAACTGCCTGCGGAAATCAGACCAGCTGTCGCCCGTTCTCGTTCTTCTGGCGTGGCCAAAAAATTCCAGCATTCGTCTGCAAGTTGATTAAGTAGAGTGGCGTTACGTGCAGTGCGTTGACGGACCCAGTGGATATCCTTATTCTTTTCAAGTAATTGATAAAGAGCAACTTGCGGATTAAGAGTATGGTCTACCTGTCCTAATTGTAAGCTCGAAGCAATCTCATCGATAGATGGAAAAGGATTGGTAATATCAAATGTTTGGTAAAAGTGATCAAAAACCTTGATGTTCTTTATTTCCGGTTTCCGATCTGGGAGTTGATTTATTCCTGGTGGAAGACGAACAAGGGTGAACGCCTCTTTTGGTTCCGCAAAAAGATCTGAGATAAAACTGAATATTTCGTTCTCAACTCCTGGCACAT
>CAKMKJ010000015.1 GCA_927443345.1 uncultured Anaerolineaceae bacterium
GGAACTCTCTCTTTTTGCAACCCCTTCTATGGGTTTTCCATACTGTAACGTCTTTAGGTCATGCACTTGAAAATAACGCAAGTATATATTTTACTCAATTGATAGGTACTTCGGGTTATAACTATTGGTCAATGCCAAGAATTGTATATGTACTTTTTCCAATTGCCATAATAGTTGGGTTATGCCTTGATGATTTCAAGAACACTTTAACCAACAGACAAAGATTCATATTTGTAATTACTGGTCTCATAAATATTTTAGTTATTTTTTTGCTATTCTTTGTTGCGAATACTCCCACAGGCTCGACCACAATTATAGGAGTATCAGGAAGATATTTCACCCCGTTTTTACCACTTCTGCTATTACCGTTTGTTTTTTACTTTCCTAAAAGAGTATTGCGCCCTATTTTTGTCGGGTTAATTGGGTTGACTAGTGTTGCTATTGTGGCGACTTTGTTTATGGCGTATCATGTTGTGTGCGGAGGATTCTGGATCACAAGTCAAACCTGCAAGATCCCCTATTATAAAAACTGGGGACCTGAAACATTTATTTCTGCAAATCTATCCAAAGGCTCTGCCATCAATCAAAACATTATTGTTGACTGCCAAACGATCTCACATATAGATATTTGGCCGTTGCAAAACAACACACTTACAGATCAACAAGTTGTATTAAATGTGCGTACAGGTTCCGGGGATTTACTTGCAACGAGCTCGTTTTCTACGAAGGGAATTACTCCGAATGAATGGTACAGTGTAGATATCTCAGATGTGGTTGGGATGAAGGGATCGGCGATCACAATTGAGATTGTACCTGCTGATGACCATGACTTATCACAATTTTCGTTGGGAGTTTTCCCAACTAATGAATACACAAAAGGAGAGTTGTATATTAAAGATGGTGAAACAGGAAAATCAACAACTGCTGATAACGATCTTATCTTTAAATACCAATGTGAAAAAAACTAAGATAATTGTCTAGATTAATAGTTGCTATTTTTGAGACCCCACGGTTATATCCTGAGTTCTCCCAGACTCCCAATCCTACCCTGGCTGATGCTATTCTGGATCGACTGGTTCATACTGCAAACCGAATATAGCTTATTGGTGAAAGTCAACGCAAACTTCGTTCTCCAATTCGGAGCATGTTGCACACTTAAGTTACAATAACCTTACCTGTCTATTTTCCTTACCACTGTGCGGCATGCTCCGTTTAACTGTGCGATTTGACCGAAATTCGCAATTTGATGTTGATGTTCAAAAAACCTCTTTGAACAAATCTGTTTAAGGAGAGAAACTCATTAGACTAAAGTGGACCCCATTAAAATATTTGATTCTGGTCTATTGCATCCATATTGTCTCCTAAGCAGCAACAAGTTCAACATTACTAAACATTACAAAAATGGAATACTCCCAACAGCTTAATTCCATAAATCAAATTACCAAAAATTCCCAAAAAGCTAATCTATATATAGTCATGGTTATCATTAGCACTATGGGCACTTCAAAGAATGGTTTTGATGTTTTATCCTATACTTGTAAAAATATAACTATAAACCAAATAACTTACAGGAGTTAGTTAAAATGCAAATTGTCACCGATAGTGGTACGGATGTATATTTTTCTGGGGATGAACTGAAGAAGTTCAATATTCATGTGGTTCCACTTGTGGTGACATTGGGTGGCAACTCATACAAAGAGGGGATTGATATTCAACCAGATAAGTTCTATCCGATGTTGGAAGCAACGGATGAATTGCCAGTTACTTCACAACCTTCTGCTGGTGATTTTGCAAAAATGTATACTGACCTGGCAAAAATTGACCCCGATATTCTCTCAATCCATATTTCTTCTGGCCTAAGCGGCACCTCGGCATCTGCAATTGCAGGAGCAGCAATGGTTCCACAGGCAAATGTGACAGTGATTGATACCAAGACCCTCTCAGCGCCAGCAGGCTGGCAGGTTGAAGTCGCAGCGAGGGCAGCCAAAGCGGGTTGGGACAAAGAACGGATTTTGGAAGCAATGAAAAAGATTGGTGATGCTACTGATGTCGTGTATACACTTAAAGAATTGAAATACCTTATCCATGGCGGGCGCATCAGCCATATGAAAGGGCTGATTGCATCACTACTCAATATCAAACCCATGATAGGGGTTGAAAAAGTAAAGGGCACCTATGTACAGTACGGAATGGCGCGAACGTTCAACGGTGCGATCCATGGAATCGGTCATTATGTGTCAAAAAAATTCAAAGCTGGAAGTGCATTACGCGTTCAGGTGCTGCATTCCTACAATCCTGAAGGCGCTCAATTACTTATTGATGAAATGAATAAACACTTCAAGTGCCAGTGGCTGCCAACAGGTCTGCTTTCACTGGTATTAGGCGCTCATGTTGGCAAGAGCATGGTGGGTGTTGCTTTTGCTCCTGAAGACGCTTTTGCAGGTTTGCCGCAATAGGCCAAAAAAGATAAACGATCCGGAAAATTATTTCCGGATCGTTTTATGTCTAATACCATTCACAACATTGATTGTCTATTAATTGGTCCCTAAAAAATAGATAGAATACGACGAGTTCTTTCCCAGCAATTTCATATTTGAGGGAGGGGATAGAGCTAAGGAATTACTGACAAGCATATATCCTTGTCTGGCATCAGAAATTTCTGATATTGGATTTACAATGCGGCTGCGGTTCTTTCCGAAGAGGGCATATTCAATCGGGCTTCTGGTAATCAGGATTGAAAGCGGTTCTCCCTCAGGGAGGATTTTATTAATGAATTCTATATCCTTTACAGAATATATACTTGAAAAGAAAAGGCGATCAAAATAAGTTGCTTCATAAATATTTACGAGCTGGCTTGAATAGGGCGTAGGATAAGTTAATTTGAGAAGCGTTTTTTTGAAGAATTTTTGAATTCCGCTATTCTCTGGAAGCGGATTAAAAAAGTTGTTGATAATATCGTTTTGGGTTCTGGCTGTGATTATTGGTTTTGAATCATTCAACAATGTCGTGTTGATGATCAGCAGTAAACAAATAGGCACGAAAGTTCCAATGACGATTCCTCGTAAAACTGCTTTTTTCGGAAGAAGCATCGAAACCAATGGGATAAAGGGTAAAAGTGAAAGAATGAAATAGCGTCCTTGATAAGGGTCCCAACCAGGTCTCTGGATTATTACTAAAAAGATGTAGATAATTGAGTTAATGAAACATATTAGTGCATAATTTCTGCGCAACTTATTTTTGCTGAAAAAGCTTAATATTGTTGAAAGTGGTATAAAAAGAATCGCGAAAGGTCCAAACCAAGCAGTGTCTTCAGAAAGCCTGGGAATTGCTTGATATTGAAAGCTTTCATTTTCATCATATCCGGATTGAAGGAACACTTTTTTTTCTAAATCCAGGCCTAATGGCTGTAATATTGCAGTAAAGATATTTTCTTTAATATGAGTTAAGGTGGGTTGAATTGGACGTGGAAGTCCTTCAACACCAATAAATTGATAGGTAAACCGGGGAATCAAATAGGTTGCTTTATCTGAAATTCTGGAAATCGAGGGATATTTTTCATTAAGTACTGAATCCAGCCCAAAAACAGAGCCGGTGTGAACGATGTTCAAAATGTATTGATAGCTTGAAAATAAAATGGCCAAAACTAATAGTAACCATGAGTATTTAAGAAACTTAGTTACACCTTTATCTTTTACTAAAACCAGAAGATTTACTAAGATTGCTGCAGGGAGGATAAAAAAAGCTGTTTGTTTTGTACCTAAAGCTAAAAGTAGACTTAAAATAGCAAACCACAAGAATTTTATTTTTTTTGTTAGATATAAGTTAAAGAAGAAAGCGATGAAAACCATCAACAATGCTGTTACTGTAAGATCCCCTTGAAAGGAGAAAGTTTGAAGCAAAACAACTGGCAAAGAGAGTCCTACTAATGTACTAAACAAAGCTTGAGTTGTTGAAAAATTCAGAGATTTAGATATTTCAAAAGTTGAAGCAGCAATTCCTACTAAGGAAAACCACTGTACCAGAAAGAAGAGATTCTCATTTTGTCCAAGTGAGAATAGCCATAAGGCTTGAATATGAGCATTAATGGGATAAATTAGTTGGTATCGATTTAACGAAGTTAACGTGGTCCAATAATCGAGTGATCCATGTTGCAACCAGTAATAAATTCGCGGTAAATGAGTAGCTAAACTGTCTATGTTATTTATCGGAGTCGTGATTCCAACGGCAAAAAAACCAATAAAAGTTGCTGATATAAGCGTTATGAGAACAATATCAATAAGATTGACTCGAAAAAAATTAAAATGATAAACAGATATATAGGTTTGTTTTGAAAATGGAAAAAAATGATGGACTAGCAATACTACAATGAGGCAAAAAATTGTTTGAGTACCCAGATATATCCATGGGCGGTTAAGAAGATTTAATAAACTGAGAATTTCAGAAACCAGAACATTAATTGAGAATACAGTTAAAAAAAAGACTAACAGTATTTTGGAAAATGTAGCTTTCTCAAAAATACGGGGATAAATAAATAGTGATAAAAACAGGTAAACAATAATAGAAACTAATAGCATGTTTCCCCAGTGATTGATAAAAATATTGAGAATTGAAAAGCTATCAAATTCTACCATTGAACAGGTAGAGACATATTAAATCCCGCTTGTCAGGCGGGACTTCGATCATTCGTATTTAAATCTCACGATGCCTATTATCATAAAAATTAAAGTAAAACCTAGAAGTACACCAGCTTCGGGTAGAATGGACGTCAAACCTTGACCGCGTAAGACAATATCCAGCAAACCTTGCATTGCCCAAGTGGTTGGTAGTACCTTCACTATTTGTTGAACGGTCTGCGGGAAGAGTTCCAAAGGATACCAGCATCCACCCATTAACGCCATAACCATACCGATCATGATACTTAACCCATTGGCCTGACTTTCAGTTTTTACAAAGGTTCCCACCATAGTGCCGAGAGCAGCAGCAGCCAATGCGGATGAGATTAACATAACTGCCAAAGCCATAGGCGCTTGAGCCCAGTTCAGCTTCATAACAAATATACCAAAGAGCACAAGCAAAAGCATCTGTACTATTGCAGTCATTACTTGCCCGATGATGGTACCGGTTAGGAAAAGACCCTTGCTGGTAGGGGTTGTTAGCAATCGGCGCAGCGTGCCTTTTTGTCTTTCATAAGCGAAAGAACCAGAAAGCCCGATCAATGGGATAAACACCCAGGTGATTAGCTGCCCTGCGCTGGCGTTTGATCGCGGATCAAATTCAACAGAATCTTTGGTTTTTCCTTTTTCTTCAATTATACGATTAGGTGAGTCGGCCAAAAGCGTTTGAGCTTTTTCAAGCGACGAATCAAAAAAAACTTGTAGGGCGGCTTCAGATTCAAATTTAAAACCAGGCAGGCTTTCAGCACGGGCGACACTGCCGTTTGCGATATCTACGACGCTGCTTACCCTTGAAAGTACTGCTTGAACAGCTTGTTGAGCAATCAAAGCTTCAGTGTTGTTGGGAAGTTGCTGCAATTCAAGCTCCGCGTTCTGGCTAACCAGACTTTGTTGGTTGAAGTTTTCAGGGATAATCAATACTGACGAAATCTTTTTTTGCTCCAGGGCAGAATTTGCATCTTCAATTTCTCTTATTTCGATTTTGATTGATGAAGAAGATTCTAATGAAGTGATCAGGGTTTCAGATAGCGAATTATTGGCTTGATCAACGACAATCATATTCACTCGGTCATCACCAGAAGGACCAGAACTGGCACCAATCACGACTGTAAAGATAATCGGCAGAACTAAAAAGAACACCCATTCTATGGGACTGGTAAAGCGGACAAGAGTATCTTTAAATATTATTGCTAATATTTTTTTCATGGCAGATCCCTATTCCTTTCCAATTCCGCGGCGGCTAAAGAGCACAACGGAAACTAGAAAGAGTGCGGCAGCCATAATTAACAAGGCGATAACAGGGATCATAATGTTAGCCAGGTTACCTCCCATTGCCAGAGTTGTGAAACCATCTAACCCCCAACGGTTGGGAGAGATACGGCTAATCCACTGCACCCAATTTGGCATGATGGCAATATTGGTGAAGCTTCCACCAAGAATGCCAAAGATCAACATGATGGCTGAACCAACGGCAGAAACCTGACCAGGGGACTTAAGCAGCGCCGCTAGAAAAATACCCCAACCCGTAGCTGCGAGTGCTGAACAACCTACCAGAACAACCACAGCGAATGGAGCACCCCAGTCCAACTTAAAGAGTAGGGTCGTACCGAGGATAAGGATTAGCAATTGTGCCAACCCGGTTAGAAAAATACCAAAGACCTTACCGCCCAGGATTTGAAATGAAGAAGTGGGTGAAATTAACATACGCGGAAGAGTGCCGCCAGCTTTTTCTACCAGTAAGGTTCTGCCTCCATTACTAACTGTGTACATCAAGAACATCAGTGCCATGCCGGGAGCCAGCAAAGCCAGCATATTAAATTTAACTTCAGTCCCTGCGGCGGTTACATTGTTTAATTTAATTGAAGAGGTGCCAACCTGGGTATCCGTTTGCAATTCTCCCACTGCCTGGCCGACCTTCAGCGCTTGAGAAGGATCAATGGCTCCGCTTTCGAGAAGCTGGGTCACGGCTAATGTGCCGCTGACACGGCCTACTTCTACCTCGCTGAAGAATTGTTCAAGCAAATTTCTAACAATTCCAACGCCAGTTGGCGAGGAGGGGTTGCCGTAAAGTTCAAGTTGGATAATTTGCGTTGAATGTGAGGTGACATCATTGGGGATGATGGAATTTGTAAACCCAGCAGGAACATAAACCACAGCAACAGTTTTATTGTCATCGACCATTTTACGCGCTATCTTGAGATCAGTGAGAAATTCTGGCTCTAAAAGATCCGCGAGTTGATCAGATTGAACCATTTCCACTAAGGCATTGCCAAGCTGGCCATTGTCATCATTAACAATTACTATTGGCAAGTCGAGAATACCAGAATTTGACTTTCCTGAAAAACTGCCAGTTGCCAGGCCAAGCCCAATTGTGAGCGCAAAGGGAGCTAAAAACATAAAAAGAAGTGCTGCTCGGTCGCGGAAAATGAGTAAAACATCTTTGAAGGCGATTATTAATAATTTGCGCATAGTCAATCTCTAATCCCTTAAAGCGCGGCCAGTGAGGTTCAAAAAAACTGCCTCAAGGTTAGGCTCGCGAATATCAATTGACTTGATTTTTATTCCCAGGTTATTTGCATGGGTTACGACCTGAGCCAGTAATTCCTCCGCTGTCGGGGTAATAATGGAAACTTGGTGGTCGGTTACTTCGGCTTTGAGAACACCTTTGATTTTTCGTACTTCCTCAGCCAGGGTTTCTGGGTTGGTTTCTTCACCAACATGCAAAATGAGCGTGTCCGTTTCACCAACAGATTTAGTCAATTCTTCTTGAGAACCAATGGCAATCAAATCGCCATGATCAATGATGCCAACCCGGTTAGAGAGTTCTTCTGCTTCTTCCATATAATGGGTGGTGTATAGCACGGTCATACCATTTTTATTGAGGTCCTTCACGGAATCCAGAATAGCACGTCTAGATTGGGGGTCAATGCCTACTGTGGGTTCATCCATAAAGAGAAGGCGCGGTTGATGCAGTAAGCCAACACCGATATTGACGCGGCGTTTCATGCCTCCTGAATAGGTTTTAACTTTCAATTTTGCTTTGTCAAGAAGGCCGATTTGTTCAAGCACCTCATCGATGCGGATTTTCAAGGATTTGCCAGAGAGGCCGTACATCTGTCCCCAGAAACTGAGATTTTCGCGAGCTGAAAGGTCTTCATAAAGGGCCAGATCTTGAGGAACAACACCTATACATTTTTTAACAGCCATTGTGTCATTAGTGATGGAATATCCGCAGATTGTGGCTTCACCACTGGTAGGTGTGTAAAGGGTGGAGAGCATGGAAATTGTTGTCGTTTTACCAGCGCCATTGGGGCCAAGGAGGCTAAATATTTCTCCTTCATGAATCTCAAAAGAAATTCCTTTAACTGCATCAAAGTTACCATAGCTTTTTGCTAAATTATGTACTTCAAGAATTGCAGACATACAGACTCCTAATAATTATTGGATAATTAGTCTACGTCGTAATACCATTTAAGTTGTTTAAACCAATTATAATGAAGAAGGTTTGCCTTCTAGGTTAAGAAATTATTAATAGTTACGGGTAGAGGATCAATGGGTTTTCCTTATCGTTCCATATGCGTTTTTTGTGGATCTGCTGATGGACTTAATCAGGTCTATTATGATGCTGCCATGGAGATGGGCAAGCATTTAGCCTCAAATGAAATTCGATTGGTTTATGGAGCTGGCCGAACTGGATTAATGGGGGTTCTCGCGCAAAGTGTTTTAGAAAATGGGGGAGAGGTCATCGGGGTTGCCCCAAAAGGACTCGATAGTCCTCAGTTGATACAATCGTCTGGATTAACGAGCCTTGAAATAGTTGAGGATATTCAAGTACGTAAGGCTAGAATGATTGAACTTTCTGATGCATTTATTTCTATGCCTGGCGGATACGGAACAGCAGATGAACTCTTTGAGGTGTTAACCTGGTCGCAAATTGGACTGTTGCGAAAGCCTATGGCGATTTTGAATACCAACGGTTATTTTGACTCTTTGTTGGCGTGGATCAATCGTGCTTTTTCGGATAGTTTTATCTATGATGAGCATTTGCAATTGTTTGTGAGTGATTCCCATCCTGCAGGTTTACTCACAAAACTAGAAAATTATCAATTTCCTGAAAATATAGGACGCTGGCTTGAAAGAGAAGAATAACTTTCAAACTTGCTTGTGATGCGGGTTTTTTTTCGATAAAGGAAGCATAAATCTCTTGGAATCTGAGAATTCAAATTTATCAGCAGAAGAACACAGATTAGTCCGCAGCGAACACTGGAATAAAGTGGCGATGAAGATGCATTCATGGCGTGGTTGGGGGGGATATTATCATAAACGGCTAAATGAAATCTATTCCACGGTGGTTCCGTCTGGTTTGAAGGTTTTGGAACTTGGATGCGGAAATGGTGAATTATTAGCTGCTCTAAATCCACTCGTTGGGGTAGGGGTCGATTTTTCGGCTGAGATGATTTCCTTGGCAAGTAAACGCCAGCCAGGTTTGCAGTTTATCCAGGCTAATGCAGAAGAGTTTTCAAGTGAAGAAAAATTTGATATTGTCATCCTTTCAGATATTCTCAATGAAGTATGGGATGTGCAGGAGCTGTTTGAGAATGTGAGAAGGCTGATAAAGCCGAACGGACGATTATTGATCAATGTGCATAGTCGCTTATGGGAATTGCCGCTTACACTTGCGGTAAAATTACGGCTGGCAAAACCCGGATTAGGTGAAAACTGGTTAACGGTCTCTGACGTAGAGAATTTGCTTAACCTTTCAGATTTCGAAACAATAAAATCATCACATGAGATTCTCACTCCATTTGGAATTCCGTTATTGGCGCCATTTCTGAATAAGTTTTTGGTTCGCTTTTGGCCGTTTAATCACCTGGGATTAACCAATTTTATCGTTGCCAGACCTTCCGTAATTGCGCGTAGCCATAAAACCCAACCAAAGGTCAGTGTTATCGTTCCGGCAAGAAATGAAGCCGGCAATATTGAAAATATATTGTCTCGCGTACCCGAGATGGGTGGGGGAACAGAGATTGTATTTGTGGAGGGTAATTCCACCGATAATACCTGGGAGACTATTCTTGAGGGAATAAAGCAACATCCAGAAAAAAATTGCCAAAGCTGGCAGCAAACTGGAAAGGGCAAAGGGGATGCCGACCGGCTTGGTTTTGCGAAAGCCACCGGTGAAATTCTCATGATCCTTGATGCTGATCTGACAGTTCCGCCTGAAGATCTGCCCAGGTTCTATGATGCTCTAGTTTCTGGTAAGGGCGATTTTATCAATGGCGTTCGGCTAGTTTATCCGATGGAAGAAGAAGCCATGCGTTTTTTCAACCTGATCGGTAACAAGTTTTTTAGCCTGGCATTCTCATGGTTGCTAGGGCAGCCAGTCAAAGACACATTGTGTGGGACGAAAGTTTTATGGAAAATAGATTATGAACGCATTGCGAATAACCGCCATGTGTTTGGAGAGTTTGATCCCTTTGGTGATTTTGACTTGCTTTTTGGGGCCGCTCGCTTGAATTTTAAAATTATTGATCTGCCAATTCGATATAAGGCACGTACATACGGCACAACTAACATTGAACGCTGGAAACACGGTTGGCTACTGTTGCGGATGGTGGCTTTTGCTGCCAGGCGTATCAAATTTATCTAATGGATTAATCATCTAGATGTCTTCCGTTGCGAACAAATTGCACCTCAATTTAACCATCTGGCGGACTTTGACAGCATGCATTGCCGCGTTTATGGTATATGTGTTAATGATATGGTTTCCCATCCCTGAGGTGCTTGGGCTTTTTGTCCGTTATAACCTGGTGCTGGTCACTCTGATCGCTCTACCTCTGATCTACCTCACATACCGCATTAAAGGGATTCTTGGTATATTTGCAGGTTTGAGTTTAACTTTGCTTCTTTTTGGACTCCCACTAAGCGGATTATGGCAGAGTGGTGCAAGCGAGCCGTTTATTATTGGCGGACTTTTGCCTTTCAGCGATGCTGCGAGTTATTATAGTGATGCGTTGCGGGTAGTTGAGGGGTATCGTTTTTCCGCTTTTTCAGCCAGAAGACCACTGTTCCCTGCTTTGCTAACTGTGTTGTTGGCAATCACCGGGCAAAACCTTGTCGTTTCCATCGCCATTCTTGGTGCGATTATAGCTGCCATCTGCTATTTGGCGGCAAGAGAAATGCAGCGCTCTCTCGGAACATTTTGTGCATCTGTCTTTCTCTTTATTTTGTTCCTTTTCTACCGGCGGATTGCCGGTACAACCATGACCGAGAACCTTGGTCTGCCTCTGGGAGTGGCCGCTTTTACCATTCTTTGGAGTGCAGCGCGTAGAAAATATCTCTGGCAGACGGCAGTAGGATTGCTGCTCCTAACATTAGCCCTAAATGCCAGGGCAGGAACCTTTTTCATTTTACCTGCGCTGTTGCTGTGGTGTGGATTTGCATTTAGAGGTAACCGCTTATTTTCTATTCCGGCAGTTGTTATCTGCACACTGTTTGTAGCAATAGGTTTTGGGCTCAACATGTTGGTGTTTAACCTGGTGGCAGATCCGGGGGGTATGGTTTTTTCTAATTTCTCGTACACCCTTTATGGCGTAGTGGCTGGTGGTAAAGGATGGATGCAAATCCTCATTGATCACCCAGAGCTAGCCAAATTAGATGATGTCTCACGTTCAGCACAGACCTATGCGCTGGTTTTAGAAGCCTGGAAAGGCAATCCGTTTAATATATTTATTGGCGCATTTAAAAACTGGTTCGACTATCTCATGCCGCGTGGTGCAGGCGCTTTTGGATTTATCCGCGGCATTGAGGCAGTAAGCTGGGCTAATTATGCCGTTCGAATCGTATTATCTATCTTTGCAGGTTGGGGGCTTGTCATTGCCTGGAAGCAGCGCAAAAAAGAACCATATTCGCTGATGTTATGGGCTGCTGCTGGCATCTTTTTATCTGTGCCGTTTGTGCCACCTAATGACTCAAACCAAATGCGGGTGTACGCTGCAACAGTGACCTTTCTACTTGCTTTCAGTACAATTGGATTGAAATCCATTTTGGGGTTTGTGACTAAACATCAAAAAATAGATTTTCAGATTCAAGAATCAAAACCTGGTGTTGCCATAATTTTTGGTTTAACACTGGCAACGGCAACAATCGTTGGCGTTTTACTTGTAAAAGTCATTGCGAAACCGCAAGATTTAGTACCGGTAGAATGTCCGACCGGAGAGACACAGATGTTGGTACGGTTCACGTCAGGCAGTATGGTGAAGATTGGTGTGGAGCCTATTTCTCAACAATTTAGTGTGCCTCTTAATAGTTTTGTCGAAATCTATGAAGGTTATCCTGAAATGCATGCTGCATTGGTCCAGGCAGTGGGGGAGGGAGCCGTATTAGCCAGACCGTTGGATTTACTTTCAATGCGATATCCTTTGTTAGTGATTAACGATGACGATTTTAATAATTCGTCTGGTGTTTATGCATTATGTGCTGTCTCTTTTGAAGATGAAGAGTTAACTCGCCGGGGTTGGATGGAAGTACAGTCTTTAATGAAGATTCAATAAACACACTAATTATTAAAAACTATTGTGTAAATTTTAATCAAGCTGGAAAATCAATTATGATTTTCAATAAACAAAAACGGAGTAATAGAAGTTATGCAAAATGAGAGAATTGATGCAAAAGAAAAGAGTATTCCGCAAAAATTATCACTCCTCTGGGAAAAAACTGTGAGCGAAATTAGATCAACGGGGAATTCCAGTAAAAATCGTTTTGTTAACATAATATTAATCACAGGTTTTTGCTTGGGAATACTTTTTTGTATTTTTATCCCTTATGGAGCGGGATTTGATGAAGAACATCATATAATGCGAATTTATGATATATCTGGTTTTAACATCATGCCAAACCAGGAACCAGGAAACAAAACAATTGGGTTTTCGGAATTTTTTACACTTTCATATCAAAGACGTTATTTTCAATCATCCGCTATCGATTTGTTTAACAAAGATAACTTCTTAACTAAAGCCAATTATGACAGCATGGCAATCACAAAAACGCGTTCAGATTATTCGCCGATATTATTTTTACCACAAGCATTTGTAACAGGCATTATCTGGCGATTGTTTGATATCCCGATAATTCCTGGAGTGATGATTCTAAGGCTAACGGGTTTTTTGATATATTTTCTGATGGTTAGTTTGGCAATTCGGTTTATTCCAGTAGGAAAATGGGTTCTGGCGGTTTTGGCCTTTTCACCAACCGCCTTATTTCAAGCTGCTACGATAAATGCGGATGTATTCACTAATGGCGTCTGTTTTTTCTTTATTGGTTATGTGTTACATCTTGTAGTTAATGACGAAAAAGTAATTTCCCCTAATGAATTGTGGTTATTAATACTTGCAACTTTGTTGATAGGTTTTGCCAAACCGACAATTTCTAGCTTGGCACTATTATTGCTGATCATTCCAAAGAAGAAATTAGGATCCAAGAAAAACACAATACTAATTTTTGTCATAGCAGTTATTTCAATTATTATTAATATGGGTTGGACAGTCTTGGTAAATGAAAGTGTGAAAATTGGTAATATAGATTCTGGGGTTTTGAACCCAGATGTTAATCTTTTCGAAAAATTTAATCTAATTTTTGAAAACCCATTTGATTTTGTTTCGCTATTTTTTAGTGGAATTTTTCCGTCATTTATTCCTCGTTACCAGGCATGGGTTGGAGTATATGGATATTGGGTAGGAACTGTACCAGGAGTTATTTACTGGCTATATCCGATTCTTGTACTATCAGCGGTTTTGGCTGACTCTCATTCGACTAGGTATGACAAGAAAACTGTTATTTGGCTATTAGTAACCTTTTTTATTTGTGCATTTGGAATTAGCGCGTTAAACACTGGACTTATAGCGGTTTCTATTTTAGCTGGGACTGATAGATCAATACTCGACAGTCAAGGTCGTTACTTTGTGCCTTATATGCCTTTATTAGTTATTGCATTAGGAAGTTTAATAAAAACTAAATTCCGTGATTTGTTTTGGCCACGTTGGCTTGCCATAGCATTGTTTGTTACAATTTCTGGGTTCTATACATTTGGATTATTTACTACTTATTACTCGGATTGTGGCTACGAATATTTTGTGGGGAGTAATTGTAGAATGCCTAAGTACAAAAACTTGGAGATTGCCGACGCTCCTGTTGTTTCCCTATATCAAGAAAATTCTATAAATCAGTCATTTATAAATACTTGCAGAGAAATCGAAAACGTACAAATTTATGTAAAATCAACGAATTCAAAGAATGGAATGATTCAGGTATCTCTGATTAATAAGGATAATTCTGAATTATTGACCTCACACCTATTTGATATTGAAAACTTAAATAATCAATCATTTTTGACTCTCCCATACAGCGGTTTAGTCGATAAAGGTTCTGAATATGTGATTGATTTGAAAGCAACTGATCTGGATAAATCCACGGGTGTTGATTTAGGTATTCGCCCTGAAAATGTCTATGAAGGTTCTCTGATGATAGACGATCAATTATCTGATGGGGATCTAATATTTTTCTATACTTGTAGAAAGTGACGGTGAATACTTGGATGTAACGATTCTGGTCAGATCTTAAGGAAAACCAAAATTATTGAAGTTTGTGGATCTTTGTGGAATATATAGATACTCTGAAAAACTATTTTGAATACTCTTATAAATGTTTAGGCTTGACGACAATCATTTTGCTTAGTTATTGGAAATATTTAGGTAAGTATTGATATTTGATATTTATAACTTCTGATTAGTTTAAATAATCAGAAGTAATGTCGAAGATGAGTTCAGAAAACCCAAATTAACCTTCCGATTATTAAAGTAAACCAGTAAGGTGTTTTCCTTCTTCTGATTTTGCATGAATGGACTTCAAAAACCTGCACAGAATCGGAGTTTATTTGATAGTTAAGAGATAGCCTTAGATATACTTCTTCAATCACTTGACACCTGAGACTATATCATGGACAACATATACTCTCAACTATAACCGGATAATTTTTAAAAGTAACTCACTTTCTGGAGAGCCTAAATATGAACCGTTTGTACTAATTTTGATTATGGAAATTTATCAAATCACTTATGATTAAGATGCTAGTTACATATTTACTCCACATAGAAAAAGATTTCTAAAATTTGTTTTTTTTTTGATATGGTGTTTTAGAGTGTTATGGAAAAATTATTTTTGTGTAAAAGTCAGCAGTATAAGGGTATAATTCTAAAAATATTTTTCAAATTCAGAGAAAACAGTAAATTAATTATGAAACTTTCTATAATCGTCCCCTGCTACAATGAAAAAAATACCATCTCGAAAATCGTCAAAGCAGTAAATGACTCTTGTAATTATGAAAAAGAAATCATCATTGTGGATGATTGTTCTAATGATGGAACACAAGATATATTACGAAATGAAATAACAAATATTGTTGACCGAATAATTTATCATGAGAAGAACCATGGAAAGGGTGCGGCTCTTAGAACTGGAATTTCTTATGCCACAGGTGACATAATTGTGATTCAGGATGCTGACCTTGAATACGATCCTCAAGAATATCCTATTTTGGTAAACCCGATAATTGAGAACAAGGCAGATGTCGTTTTTGGCTCCAGGTTTATGGGAGGCAGGCCTCATCGCGTTCTTTACTACTGGCATAGTGTTGGAAATAAGTTTTTAACCCTTGTATCAAACATGTTCACCAATTTAAATCTTACGGATATGGAAACTTGTTACAAAGTATTCAGAAAAGAGATTATTCAATCCATCACCATCGAAGAAAATCGATTTGGGTTTGAACCCGAAATTACCGCAAAGATCGCCAAACTCAATTGCCGAATTTTTGAAGTTGGAATTTCATATAATGGCCGAAAATATGAAGATGGCAAGAAAATTGGTTGGAAAGATGGGGTTAGAACACTTTATTGTATTTTGAAATATAATTTATTTCGATCACGTGCAATAAACCCAGCTTTTATAAAAAAATAAGATTATGGCTAACTCGCTAAAAAACATATACTTTAGATTTCAAAATCGTATCAACTTGATATTAATTTTTCTTCTTGTTGTTGTTTTTGCTTTTTTTGCATGGCAACTGGAGAATAGAGTATATGCAATTTTCATTCTATCATTCTATATTGTTGCCTTGTTTTTCAAACAAAGGCTTCACTTTGAACTAATCATTGTGCCTATAATTCTTTTTTTTATATTTAATACTCTGACTCTTGAAGCATTGTTATTACTTAAAAAATCTGATTTACCTTCGATTCAACATCCCAAAGCTGAATTATCAAATCTTTTTACTCCTCATTCTGGCCAAGGCGTCTTACCTTCAAAAGTTCTCGATATGATTTCGATATTAAATAAGAATGATGTTGAAACATATAAATTATCAGAAAAATTTTCATCAGATATAGTCATTTATCAGCGAATCGTTGAAGGCGCATGGCCGATTAAACCAGACAATAATTCGGCTTTTACTTTAATCGCAATCGACGAGATGGATAAATACAAAGATTGCATAACCATCGATGAAATAGAGGATGTAGTTCTTGTTAACTGTCGTTAATGCACTTTCTTTATTTTTACTCATCTCCCTGGGACTATTCTATTTTCTGGGTTTAGGATGGTTGGTTATTGGGCCAATATTTCATGGCAGTTTAATCAAGCGTAAAAATAATGATTCTCGTTTTATTGAGTTACCGATAATTTTCATCAGTGGATTAATCATTAATTACGGGATCGTTTTACTTGTTCAATCTTTGAAGATAAGTTTTATCATTTGCTGTATTTTAGCAATTATTGGTTCTTTTTTTTATTCTGCAATGTTGTTCAAAACGTTAAAACAAAAGCCACTTTCACACAATTCGATCCTGAAAATGTTTGGGGTTTTCTTGGTTTGTGGACTCTTTTTAGGACCAATCCTGTTTATACCATTGATGGAATGGGATGCACGATCGATATGGTTTTTCCATGCAAAGATGATTTTCAGCGCAGGTACTTTTAGTCAATTAACAGGATGGCAGAATCCGGCGGTGATTGATTTTTCACATGCTGATTATCCAAATCTTTTGCCAACAATGGCTGCACAAATATCATATGTGATGGGCTTTTGGAATGAATATCTGCCAAAGCTTTCATTATTCTTTCTCTTGGTTCCTGCGGTTTCTTTATTATTTACATTTACAAAACGCTCAATTAGTTTTCTTTTTTTGATAATCATTATTGTTTTTAGTTTTTCACCTAAATTATGGGATGGTCATATGGATGGCTACCTGGCTTTATATTTTGCCATCTCTATGCTTCTATTGGGAAGATATTATAAATATTCAAAAACCATTGACTTGTTCTCAAGTCTTATTTTCTTGTTGGTTCTTCTCTATTTTAAAAATGAAGGAAATTTGGCACTAATTTCAGGATTCAGTTCTGTATTGTTTGTAATTCTCTTTAAGAAAAAAAGTATTTGCTTGCATTTATTAGTTAGAAAATATTGGAAATATGTGGCCTTCTTAATTGTGTTGTTATTGCCCTTTGGAATATGGAATATTTATAAACATCAATGGGGTTTATCCAATGATTTAGGAATAGGAACTAATCAATCTATTGAACAATTATTGATTCGATTAAATGACGGTTCTTTTAAAATAATCCTTGAAAATGTTTATGGGCAGCTTCAAAATAGCTTTATGCTCTTAGGATTTTTAATCATTGCTTCGTTGTTATTTTTGAATAAATTGGACAAAGAGATTCTTCCCCCATTAATTGCGGCTGGAATTTATTGTCTTGGTATGATATCAATTTATCTCATAACCCCATTAAATTTAGTAAACCATTTAAATGATTCGGTATTTCGAACCATGCTTTCAGTAACTGCTTGTATATATATTGCTTGTTATTACCAAGTTGTGTCTTTGGAAAATCACGAAAAATGACTTGGTTTTAGCCGACACAAAGTACCGGTAAGTTTTTTGAGAATGATAGTATTTGCGCACTAAATCGGTGTTATTTTACAAAATATTTGTAATGACACAGCTTGGAGTGCTGACACCCTGCTCTTCCAATTGCGGATGTAGTTATTCTTTAATGGAGGAAGAGCATGTTTGAGTGTGATTGCAAAGTATCCTTGTGACGAAAATTTTGATCAAATTCCTTTGCCAGCCTACCTCTACCCTTCCATACTGGATGTAATAAACTAACAGCTTTCCAAGTATTTTCAAAATAAACGCGGATTTTTTGATTTAGCTGAATGATTTATATAAAATTCGAAGGTAATTACTTAGTTATTAACTTTATTAATTGGTTAGTATGATCTTTGAACTTATATAAGAATTGTTCATATTTATTGTGGAAAATTGACTACGCGCAATAACTCTTTGTGTTTTTTATCAGTCAAAGTGATCATCAAATAAATCGACCTCCCATATTATTCAAGCATCGCCGACAATTGCGCCCATGTTTGCTTGAATTTGCTGCGTTAGACGCAGAGTGACCTGGCTTGTAGATTAACGAGCTGAACGATATTATGAACAATACTATTCTGGCGATACAGATAACCAAAAGAAAAATGAGTAACTTGATTATCTGGCATGCCACCAATTCTGTTCGCCGCTGCAGTTATCTCTGTTTACTTGACCAGATCTCTAATCTTCCTGGACTCATCCCTTCACCCCCACCCTTAACATGACTTCAATGCCATTCGGCTTACCAGTGAATTCTCAGTTTTTTAAATAAATTATTCATTATTTTTTCCTCATCAACATAAACAAAAAACTCGTGCATAGATTAATTAACGACGATGGTCAGGATTAGCATCGGAAATCGTGCTTCAGCTATTGTCCCACTGCTATCAAATAGGGTATTACGCCCGCAAAAACATTGGTTGCCTAAAAGAGCTATGAACCCACTGGCATCGAATGCCGGTTATGCTGCTTTCAGCGCAGAATTCTTCATCGAAAAACACTCATTTTACAACGATTACCGATTCGCAAGAAAAAATATTTTGATGAACTGCCTCAAAACTAACCAATAAACAATCATTAGGATTCTTATAATAATCGTCGATAGGCCGAACCCCAACATCAACCTTCCCACCCGAAGACCATAAACCCAGTTCGTTTTCAAGTGATACTTCTAACTTACTAAAACTTTCTTTGTAATCCGCTGGAGGGTCACGATAAATATAAATATCATTAGTCACCGAATCACTTCTCAAAAAGCGAATATAACTAATAATCTTTTCATAATCATTCTCTGATTTTTTTCCGTAGAAAACAATGGCTGAATTTTGATTAGTTATAGAAAAATATTTAATATCATCCATACTTGATGCAAACTCTTGAGTTATTACAACATATTCTTTACTAATATTTCTTAATAAAAATAGATTATGAGGGTTGATGAAGAATATCGCTATTACAACACTAATTCCTATCGTTGTCAGATGTGATAAAAATTTGTTTCGATTGTAAGGAAGGTTCTGAACAAAATTTGCCACCAAACTTAGCAAAAGAGGCAGAAATAAAGCGTATGGAATATTGTATCGACCCCAAATTGATCCAGAATAAAAATACTGCTGCGAAAAAATGAGAAGCAAAATCCCGCAGGTCCCGAAAACAAGGGTTAAAAAACGAAATCGTAAATGCTTAAATCCTTTTCTAGTCAAACCGATAATTCCGATAATTAATACAATCCCCAAAAACAACATCACTAAATAGTTTTCAGTAAAATAATGACCGAAAAAGAATAAACGATCGAAAATTCCAATTGAATTGCCATAAAAGTCAGCGCCATTAGTCTTCATTCGAATAAATAAAGTTAAAACAATCCAGAATGTCATCAAAATCGAAATACTAATCATGAAAATTGGGAAAATGTTACGATTTATTGGCTTTCTGAAGAATAATCCGAACAGAAATAATTCTGGGACAAGTATAATTATCATATTTTCCTTGCTGCCAATTGCTAGAACGGTACCAACCATAATTAAGAACCAAGAGATATTGCTTTCTTTGTTCTTTGATAATACGAGCACTCCTATCATAAATAAACTAAATCCAATAATTGCATATGTCTCAGATGGACCCAATCTAGAAAAAATACCATTCCAAAAATTGAACGTAGCAACCAGTATCGTAATGATTCCACCCAGAAGGCGACCATTAAAGCGTTTAAAGAATATATACAAGACGCTTGTAAAAAAAATAAAAATAAAAATTCTGGCTAGATACCAAGGAAATGGCGACTCTGAGGACCAAAGTCGAGTTTCAACCAATCGTAAAAAATAATAAACTGGTCTGAATCTTGGAATTGTTGAACTTGGGCTTATTTCTGTCTTCGACAATAAAGTGGGGATCAAATCACTAAAACCCATTGGATGAGAGGAAGGTGAATAATACACAATTTCATGGTCATCGAGAATTCCCCATTGTGAATATAGGGATGGTTCAAATATAAAAAAAGCAATCGCGATCACTATCCCAATAATTAGACAATCAAAATAATGTTGAATTTGAACCAGATCAAAAAAAGAGAACGCTTTTTTTACTCTATTTTTGAAATAATTTCCAAATCGAGTTAAAACCATTGAAAACCCATCCCATCAGAAAGAATAAATACAGTAGCAATTATAACTGATTGAAGAACTACCGAATTGACTCAAAACAAATCTTGCCACAGTATAAAACGGTGACTCATAAAAGATGTTACTCTAAGGCGGAAATCAGTTCCGCAGAGAGAGAAAATGATGAGTCAACGGAGCAAACGAGAAATGATCGAATCGATTCGTCCAAGATATTTGAAAGCTAATCGAGCTACTAAACACAAATTCTGAATGAATTAATTGCAACCACTGGTTATCACCGGAAATATGCACTACGAGTTCTACAACATGATCCAAAACCAAAAGGGTTAAAGAAACAAGGTCGCCAAAAGATATTTCAATGCATTATGGTTACGCGCATTTTATCCAACTATTTCAAGGGTCTACGAAAAAGTTGGATAAAATCCTCAGAATAACCTGCTGCCTTGCCGTGCAAGATGCCTTGTCACTGTGCCACGCAACAAAATGACCGAGTGAGATGGGAAAACGCATCATCACACTGCCGTTGATTCAATAGACAAGTAAAAACCAGCTAGATTTCTTGACCGATCATTTGATAATGTTTTGCTGCAGATCATCAATCAATTTGTGAATTTATACCTAGAGTCTCCGGGATTCGACCCCGGAGACTCTAACTTACTAGGACTACCAGTGACCTAATTGGTCTATGCGCTACTACTTCATTCGCGCGTCCATTGGTGTTAATACTTCCACATGTAGAATTTCGTGGGCTAGATGGCTTCCTGCTTCTCCGAGATATTCTTGATATAAAGCCTGAATGGCAGGGTTAAGATGCGACTTACGCACTTTCGAATTACGGTCAATCTGATAAAGTCCTTGCAAACGCTTTTCTATGATCTCTTCACGCTCTTCTGCATAAGGCTGCCCTCCCCCGTTCACACAGCCGCCCGGACATGCCATGATCTCAATCACATCGAAATGTTCTTCATTTTTTTTGATTTTCTCTAACACCTGGCGAGCGTTGCCCAAACCTGAGACCGCTGCAACCCTAATACTCTTTTCTCCAATATTAACTTCTGCTACACGAATACCCGCCATACCGCGGACTGCGGTGAAATTTACATCTACCAACTCGCTGCCGGTTATTTTGTAATAAACAGTGCGCAGTGCAGCTTCAAGAACACCGCCTGAACCACCAAAAATAGCACCCGCGCCTGAAGAGATGCCAAGGGGATTATCAAATTCTTCATCCTTTATATGGCTCAAGTTAACTGAACCTTCCTTCAACATCTTGGCAATTTCACGCGTGGTGAGAACAATATCCACATCACGCAGTCCGTACGTTTCTTCAGATGGTAAAGCCGCTTCATATTTCTTTGCAATACAAGGCATGATGGAGATAACCACCACATTTTTAGGATCGATGCCCATCTTTTGGGAATAATAAGTTTTGGCAATCGCTCCTGTCATTTGCTGAGGTGACTTGCAGGTGGAGGCAACGTACTTTAATTCGGGGAACTGATGCTCCAAAAAGTTGATCCAACCAGGGCAGCATGATGTTAAGATAGGCAAACCATCAGGGTTTTCTTGCAACCGCTCGACAATCTCTTTAGATTCTTCAATGATGGTCAGGTCAGCCCCAAAATTGGTATCAAATACTGCGTTGAACCCCAGCTTGCGCAAGCCGGCAACAAGTCTTCCGGTGACTGCCTGTCCAGCAGGCATACCGAATTCTTCACCGATAGCTACGCGCACAGCAGGCGCAACCTGTACCACTACATGTTTCTTGGGATTAAACAAGGCAGCCCATGCTTCTTGAATGTAACCGATGCCTGTAAGGGCTGCTGTTGGGCATACACTCACACACTGTCCACAATAGACACAGGAAGATGTGACAATGGGGTTCATCTCAGCAGGAGCCACGACAGTGTGAAAACCGCGGCCATAGGCAGTCAGTGCACCAACCGTCTGCACTTCATTGCACATTGTTTCACAGCGCCGACACATGATGCATTTATTTGGATCTCGTTTGAGCGCACAGCTGGATTTATCCATGGGATGCTCTGAGCGCTCACCCGTATACCGTTGGGTATTGATGCTAAACTCCCAGACCCTTTTTTGTAATTCACAATCTGTAGATTTACCGCAAACAAGACAATCAAAGGGATGGTTGGAAATGATCAATTCAAGGTTTTTACGCCGTGAAGAAAGCACACGTTTGGAATTGGTTATCACTTTCATTCCCTCAAAGACAGGTGTGGCGCAAGCAGGTGCAAGATTGCGGCGTCCTTCCACTTCGACCACACACACACGGCAAGAAGCAACTTTATTCAGATATTTAATTTTCTCAAGGTTCAAGTAGCAAAGCGTTGGAATATCCAGGTTAAGCTTGCGTGCGGCATCCAATACATTGGTTCCGTCAGGAACACTTACTTGTTCTCCATCAATAGTCAAGTTAATCATTTTTGCTCCTTAATTACGTACCACAGCGCCAAATTTACAACGGGTCATACAAGCACCACATTTGATGCATTTGGATTGGTCAATAGTGTGAAGTTGTTTCACCGCTCCAGAGATACAGTTCACCGGACAGTATCGCGCACAAGAGGTACATCCGATGCATTTTTCGGATAAAATTTCATAAATCAGCAGTTTCTGGCATACGCCTGCCGGGCATTTTTTGTCAATAACATGGGCTTCATATTCATCCATGAAATACTTCATTGTGCTCAACACTGGGTTTGGTGCAGTCTGTCCCAGACCACAAAGCGACGTATCAATAATCGTTTCTGAAAGTGCACGAAGTTCATTCAAATCATCAAGCGTACCCCGCCCCTCGGTGATGCCAGTGAGAATTTCAAACATGCGTTTGTTTCCGATACGGCACGGCACACAGCGTCCGCAGGATTCCTCGACAATGAATTCCATGTAGAAACGGGCAATATTGACCATGCAGTCATTCTCACTCATGATGATCATGCCACCAGACCCCATCATAGAGCCAATCGAAGCCAGAGATTCATAATCAATTGGTGTATCAAGATACTGCTTGGGGATGCAGCCGCCTGACGGACCGCCTGTCTGAGCTGATTTGAACTCAGCACCACCTTTGATGCCACCTCCAATACTAAAGATGATCTCACGCAGGGTGATTCCCATAGGTACTTCAACAAGACCTACATTATTAACTTTACCTGCAAGAGCAAATACCTTGGTACCCTTTGAAGTTTCAGTACCAATAGAACTAAACCATTTGGCTCCACGGGTTATAATTTCAGGCACATTTGCCAGAGTTTCGACATTATTTACAATTGTTGGTTTGTTCCACAATCCGCTTTCAGCCGGGAAAGGTGGCTTTGTGCCAGGCTCGCCGCGTAGTCCTTGAAGAGAATGAATCAACGCAGTTTCTTCGCCACACACAAAAGCACCTGCGCCCAAACGGATAGAGATATCAAAATCAAAATCGGATCCAAGTATGTTTCTACCGAGCAACCCCATCTGACGAGCTTGTTCAATGGCGATCTCAAGCCGGTGAACCGCAAGAGGATATTCAGCCCGAATATAGACGACACCTTGTTGTGCTCCAATGGCGTAACCCGCGATACACATACCCTCGATGACGCTATGAGAGTCGCCTTCCATAATTGAACGATCCATGAATGCTCCAGGGTCGCCCTCATCTGCATTGCAAATGATGAATTTTTCATCATTTTGATACTTGCTGGCGAATTCCCATTTCTTGCCAGTGGAGAAACCTGCCCCACCGCGTCCGCGCAAACCGGAAGCGATCATTTCAGTAATAACCTCTTGAGGAGTCATTTCAGTAAGTACTTTAGAAATTGCCTGGTAGCCGCTTGCTGCGATATATTCTTCAATTTTTTCAGGATTGATCAAACCGCAGTTGCGCAGTGCCACCCGCTGCTGAAGTTTATAAAATGAAATATCTTCTGAAGTCTCTTTCTTTTCTTTGAGAATGGGATCTTCATATAAAAGCCTGGTGACTTTTTGGCCATTCAGGATGTGTTGGGTAAAGATATCTTCTACGTCTTCCGGTTTTACCTGCACATAAAACACATTCTCAGGGAAAATCTTAATGATGGGGCCTTGTTCACAGAACCCGAAACAGCCAGAAATGGAGGCAAAAACCTTACCTTCAAGATTGTTTTTTTTAATCTGATCTTCAAAATTCTTGACGATCTTCTCGCTTTCTGAAGCGTGACACCCCGTGCCGCCACAAATGAGGATCATTCGTGTATCGTCATCAATAACCGTGCCCAGTCTGGTGGCAAGCAGACCTTTATATTGTTCGTATGCGCTTGCTAATTGTTCACTTGACCGAATCTCAGACATTGGCTGCCTCTTTCTCTGCTACTTCTTCTTCAATAAAGAATTTTTCAAGGATCTCTCTGACATCACCGGCTTTTACTTTTCCAAAGACTTTATCGTTGATCGTTACCACTGGTGCCAGACCGCAAGCCCCTACGCAACGCAGACTTTCAATAGAGAATTTGCCGTCTTCGGTCACCTGACCGGATCGAACTCCAATCACCTGCTCGAATTCTTGCAGAACCTTATCGGCACCGTTAACATAGCAAGCGGTTCCAAGGCATACATTGACCTGTATTTTGCCTTTGGGTGTGGTGGTGAAAAAATTGTAGAAACTGATCACACCAGAAACATCCGCATGCGGGATGGAATAATGGTTTGCGATGAAAACCTGTACGATCTCTGGCAGGTAACCAAAAATTTTTTGTGCACGATGTAAGGTCATGATTAGTGTGTCTTTACGTCTGGGATTCTCATGATTAATTTTCAAACTATCAATATATTGTTGAAGATCTTTGAATTGTGGATGATTCTTTTCTATCGAACATGTTGGTGAAATCATATACTCTCCTTTTGCCTTTAATGGCTTGGCACAAAAACTGGCGCCGGATTTAATAGCCCTGAAAACAGGCTTTGAAAATCAAATGAATTCAACTTTGAAGGGGTCACAAGTTGGTTTGATACAAAATAATAGACCGAATCTGTCAGCAGAGGAATTTCCTCAAGGCTATGGGTAGCCATCAAAATCGCTAGATTTGGATAGTGCCGCTTGATAAACTCAATAATGGTTGTCTTGGCTGCCTGACCAATAGATTGAAAAGGTTCATCCATCAACACCAAAGCGGGATTGCCTAAAAATCCGCGAATCAATGCTGCTTTTTGCCGCATACCTCCAGAAAGTTGGTAAGGATAATGATTCTTCCAGGCGTTTAATTCGCAAACACGCAGCCATTCTTGATAATGCAGTTGTGTTTGAATTGTCCAACTGTCTTTTTTAATGCGCCAGGGCAGCTTAATGTTTTCTTCCACTGTCATGTAAGGAAAGAGTCGCGGTTCCTGAAAAAAGACAACCGGTGCCGTTTCATTCACCAGAAGACTGCCGCTGGTTGCGGGTTCCAGCCCGGCTAGAATGTGGATGAGCGTGGTTTTGCCTGCGCCTGAAGGTGCAAAGAAAGCAATGCGTTCACCGCGTTTGAGTTCAAACGATAAATTATGAATTACCTCATGACTTTGATAAGTTTTGCTCAGTTCGAAGGTTTTGATGATTGTATCCGGGGTCATCTGGCCTCCGGATAAGCAAATTTTTTCAGCGACACTGTGAACACAAGAGATTGAATGGCCTGAAATGCCAATGAGAAAGCCATCAACAACAACAGATAAAAGAAGACTTCCTGCATATTGAAAATAATACGGGCGCGATTGAGCAAATACCCCAAACCGTCTTGTGAACCGATAAACTCGCCCAACACCACTACTTTGACGGCCATACTGATGCCCAAACTAAGATTACTTTGAATAACTGGTACAAGCGCTGGCAGATAGCTGTAACGAATAATTTGCCATTTTGAAGCCTTGATTGAGTGCAAGTAATTTTCAGTTCCAGTATTACGCTTTGAAATTCCGTTTGTGGTATTTATCGCGAGCGTTGGTAGCGTAAGAAAAGCCACGAGAAGAATCGGTGTTGCGCTGCCAATGCCAAACATCAGTAAAAAGATCACCCCCAGGATCGTTCCTGGTACGACTTGCAAGGCAACCATTAAGGAGTTAACCGGCTTATCTGCCCTGGCAAGCATTGACAATATGCCACCAAATGTGCCTAGAAGAAAGGCGATTAAGAATCCAGTTAATATTCGATACAAAGTAACCGCCAAGTGCCCTGAAAGACCTACAGGTAATTCACTTGAAATACCCTTAAGCGTTTCAACTGGAGACGGGATGATATAAGGGGGATAGAAAGTCGATACCCCGCCCCATATCACCAGAATCACCAGGATCCCGACCGCTTCAGTGAGTAGCGCTGAAATAAAAATCCGAGAAGTTTTCATCGAGTGGTTTACCAATTGTTTGATAGTAGCTTTCAATTGAGGCTTGCATCTCGGAACCTGACAGAAGCAGATAACGAGTACGAGAGACTGATGTCATCAGTTTTCCTGGAGACAACTTGTACTGATCTTTGATCTGGTCAATTGCTGCTTGTGGATCTTCTTGCACAGATTGGATAGCGCTTGCCAATGCCGAGTTGAAATCTCTAAGGAAGGCTTCATTTTCAGCAGCCCAATCGGGATTCACCAAAGAAGCCACTTGAGGATAACCATGCTGGCTGCCAGTGCTACGGTTCCATTCTTTTGCGAGATCAAGTGAAATGAACACATTAGGTTGACCTTCGACCAGTGTAACCATAGGTTCAGGAAGAACCACTGCATCTGCTTTACCTTGTTTGAGTAGTTCAATAGAAGACTCAAAGGGTGAATAGACAGCCGAGATGTCTTCTTTCCAGGTCATTCCCTCTGAGGCTGCCAGGAATCCGACTACCTCATCGATGGGAGAACCCTCAAACGGAACATAGATGGATTTGCCAACCAATTCCTTCAGGCTGGTGACCGGTGTGCCATAAGTTACCAAATAGGAGAGACCTGAAACAATTGAATTGGCTGCTTGAACCGGCACACCATTCTTATAAAGATCAATCCCGACTGACAAACCACTGACCAAAATTGAAACATCCCCGCGGATGAACTCAGTGTTAGCTTGTGACTGATCGGCGAACAGAATCATTTTTACATGGGGAAACTGGCGGGCAGCCAGAATTACCGGGATAGATGAAGTAGACATGGGCGCATAGATTGTGATTTGTTCGATAAAATCTGGAGAAACTGTAGTCTTGGTGTCTGCTTTTTCGCCTTGAGTTGACGTGCCTTTTGAAGTTGAACTGCAACCACTCATGGTGCTTAAAAATAACCCAAGAATCAGAATTACCAGTAATTTGTTTTTCATACTTACATTTCCTTTTATAGACATTATTAATAAACCCATCACTAGTGTTGTGAGAGAGAATAAATAGAGTAATAATGAACTATTTGAGAGTGTCTACCCTCGAAAAGCGGGGTAATCCTAATAGAATTTTTGAATCACCATTAAGAACAAATCACTTTCAGTAAGAATACCGATCAGTTTCTTTTTCTCATCAAGAACGGGCAATACATGGATTTTCTGTTTAACCATTATTCTGGCAGCTTCATTGACTTCAATATTCTGCCCAATGGTCATTACATCTTTTGTCATCAACTTTTCAAGATCCTGAGTGAGAATCTTCAACGAGAGTTCCTGATTATTACGTGAAGCCAGACGGGAAGGATCACTGCTCATCAGATCAGTACGAGTCACCAGACCGACTAGGTGATCATTTTCAACCACAGGTAAACTACGGATTCTCTTGGTGCCCATCAGACTGTGCGCTTCAAGCAGGCTGGTATAACGGCCTACAGTTACGACTTCATCTGTCATGCAGTTTTGCACTAACACCGGTTTTGACAGTTCGGGATAACCAGTGATCAAGAACCTCAAAACATCAGAATTGGTTAATATTCCAACCAGGCTACCTTTTACAACCACTGGCAGCGCAGTAATTTTGTTTTCAAGCATCACCCTCGCAGCTTTGGGTACGGTGGAATCAGGAGTTACGGTTAACGGCTTGAGGGTCATCACATCCCTAACTTTGCCATCCTCGAAATCAGCGTTGCTGTTCCAAGTTTCAATTCCGAGCACTGAAAGATCAAGACGCAGCAATCCGCGTTTGGTAATAATGCCCACCAGCTTATTGTCTTTCATAACCGGAAGTGCTCTAATTTTATTTTCCGAGATCAAGCTTCGTGCATCCTTCAAGGTTGTATCAGGCGTTACAGTTATTACTTTTGACGACATCCAGGCTTTTACAAGTCGATTTTCCATTTAGTCCCTCCAAAGTCAATGCCAATTTTCATACTCAGAGTATAGTGTTTACCATTGATTCACACATCGGAATAAAAGGTGAACATTTTGACCCAAATCGATGAGAACGGCATCATCATTAATGATGATGCCGTTCATTATTTTGAATGATTTGTGTAAGAAATGTTGGATTTTTAGTTTGATGTTCCGTTTTCATCTTGCACTTGGGAGATCACCCCTGCCCGCATCGCGTAGACAACCGCCTGTGTGCGGCTGGAAACATCAAGTTTTGCCAAAACTCTGCTCACATGCGTGTGCACCGTTGCTGCACTGAGAACCATGATTTTTGCAATTTCCTGATTGGAGTGCCCTTTTGCCATCAAACGCAAAACATCCAGTTCACGTTCAGTGAGTTTTTCAATCAAACCCGTTTGTTCATCGCTATTATTGATTTGTTTAAGTACATGGCCAACTACAGAGGGATGCAGCCAGGGTTCACCTTTGGCGATAGAACGTATCGCCTGAAGTATATCTGGTTCAGGTGCATCCTTAAGAATGAAACCGATTGCGCCAGCATTAAGTGCTGGCATGACTCTATCGCTTTTATTGACACCAGAAAAAATGAGTACATTAATTGAAGGATTAATTTTTCGAATTTCTCGAGTGGCTTCAATTCCATCCATTTCTGGCATAATCAAATTCATCAGAACAACATTAGGAACCTGAGACTTCGCCAATTCAATCGCTTTGCGTCCATTGCTTGCCACACCTACCAACTCAATATCCGGGTGGTTCTTTACCATAGATACAAGCCCACTAAGGACCACCGGGTAGTCGTCTACAATTAAAAGTCGAATAGTTGTACTTTCTTTCATGGATAATCAACCAAACCTTTTGTGACCATCATTATTTAAGCTAATTGTACCTTATTTAACTTCCAAGCTTTCGTACAACAGTTTCGTACAACAGTTTTCTTACAAAAGACACCCTCGTTTTTCCGCTATTTGACGCTTACCCTGATCGGGTCTAAAATAAGTCATTCTCACAACACCCTATAACCTTACTGAGGAGCGTTTCATGGACGTAACCGAAGCCAAAGATATAAAGCCCAGAATGAACCGGGGGGCTAAAACGACTGTGGCGGTGTTTTTCGTTTTCATGCTCTTGCACCAAACTGATAAGCTTTTAATCGGCCCGCTCCAAACCCCCATCATGGATACCTTTAAAATGACTTACACACAATGGGGATTGATAAACTCTGGTGCGTTGATAGTTGGTACGCTCTTCTATCCACTTTGGGGATGGTTGAGTGACAAATATAACCGCGGCAAACTCTTGGCACTTGCTTCGTTTATATGGGGATCCACAACCTGGTTAAGCGCTCTTGCACCCAACTTCAAAACCTTTTTATTGACCCGTTCTTCTACCGGTATTGATGACTCAAGCTACCCCGGTATGTACAGCTTGATCTCTGATCTTTATTCTCCAAAAGTCCGCGGCAAGGTTTATGGGATTTTGCAATTGACCCAACCCATCGGTTATCTGATCGGTATGGTTGTTGCGCTGATGCTCACTGAAGTTGTCGGAGGGTGGCAAAACATCTTCATTATTACCGGTTCTCTTGGCATCGTGCTGGCTGTGGTGATTTACTTCACGGTCAAGGATGTCCCCCGCGGTAGCTGTGAAACCGAATTGCAAGGCGTCGAAGTTCAACAGCATAAATTTAACTGGAAGGCTCTTAGCCAAATCTTCAAAAAGAAAAGCCTGTGGATGGTATACGCCCAGGGATTTGCGGGGGTATTTCCATGGAACGTGATAACCTATTACATTTTTGGGTATTTGGGAACCGAACGCGGATACGATGAAACAACAACCTTAATGGTCATGGGCCCCGCGATTCTTCTGATGGCTGCCGGGTATCCAACAGGAGGATGGCTAGGAGACAAACTATTCAAGAAAACCAAAGGTGGTCGTTTGATTGCCAGTGAGATTGGTGTCGTTTTAGGGATGGTTGGACTTTTCCTAGCGATGAACACACCCAATGAACAGGTTCTTATGTTTGGTATCTTGCTTTGCCTCACAGCATTTTTCATGCCCTTCGCATCCCCGAACATCATCTCCACAATGTATGATGTGACGCTGCCTGAAGTGCGTTCTTCTGCCCAATCTGTTGAGAGTCTGATCGAAACCGCTGGTGCCTGGACGGCTCCTATCCTTGCCGGTGTGCTGGCAGACGCAACTTCAGTTGGTTTTTCAATAAAGTTGATCTGCACCGCAGCATGGTCTTTGTGCGTTGTATTCCTTCTTGCCGCCATATTCTTCATTCCGAAAGATATCAATGCCCTTCACAAAGAACTTGAAGCACGTGCCTTAGAAGCTGCAAAATCAAGTTAATTAAGAACGAAAATCCAGTCTTGCTGCATGAGAAATTCAATTGTTTCGTTAGAAATGTGTCCGAAAAGTCATGCTAGTCTTTGAATGTGGGGGATAAACCCCACATAATGATGATTAATTGATGTCGCACCCCATCATAATGCCAATAATTTTGTAAAATTTATCCTTCATGTGGGAGGATTGTGAAGTCTTAAAATACAAATAGGGGGTTTCGGCTGTACTTCAAGGACACAATGGCTCGGAGGCAATATCTCCCAGGCATAATACCCGTTCAACTTGACGGCTATTATGGTCCGCAATTACTTTTTCGATGGCTGGCACGTTTTCATGTAAATCATAGAGTATGGCAATCTTGGTCATGTAAGATCCTGTGTGAACTAATCATAAATTATTCGATAATGTGATGAAAAACCGGAATGAGGATTCGCAGATTTTCAATAATTTGAATTGTTACCAACTCTGTCATCAACAAGAATACAACAATCTTTGTTGACTATGCTGAAACTGGTTTGAGTATGGGTTTAAGTTTACCCATCAGGTTATCGAGATTCTCTGGGGCTGCCATTGCTCCACAGTGAAGCGGGATGAGAAATGACAGAATATACCAGGGAGATTTGGCCAGCACAATTCCGATCAAAAAGGTTCCAATCACGAGCAGCCTGGCAAAAAGTATTGACAATACCTCTAATTTTTAATCTGTAAAGGAATATTTATCAACTTTATTTGTGTTACAGAAAATAACTGGGGAACATTTGCATCTTGATAAGTATCAAATAGAGAATAATAAGTATCCCAAAAAACCTGATCTGAAGAGCAAACTAGAACATGAGTATAGCCTTGATCATTCAGCAGCCTCATCCACTCATCTGGGCTCATTTCAATGGAATTCTCATCATCAATGGTTAGTAAGTTTCCATCATTTTCAGGCGAATAAACCAATCGCCAACCATAATTGTTAGTGGCAATTGGTGTTAAATGGTACTTCATCATGTAATGACTCAACCCATAGTATGAGTCAACTTGCCAAATGACAAAAATTTTATCTTTTCTAGAAAAATTTTCTTTGGCTACTTTCGAGATACGACTAACTTCAAACCTTCGCGAATCATCAGGGGAATTTGGAGAATGAATATAAGCTGACAAGGGTGTAATAAGCACGAAGACAAGCATTAACGCTGCAGTTATCACACTTGAAGCCTTGGCATTAATTCCTGGAATTTCAATTGAATCTTGTTGGTAGATAATGCATAGAATAAGTAACCACCATCCTAAAAGGTAACTTGAGAGATATCTATTTACACTCGGAACACCGATTCCAGCCATAGGTGGAAAATAATAAATATATGCAAATAGTAAAGTAAAACCATAAATGACAATTCCGAGGAATAAGATAATCGTGGTTTGGGATAAGGCGCTTTCTTTTCGAGATTGTTTTGAGGTGAATGAATATATCAATAAAGAAGTGAACAAGATAAACAGCAAGGCATTAAACGATGTAATTCGAACAGTTTCAAAAGTTTGCGTAGAAACATTGGAAACAAAGTTTTGAATAATTAATTTCGTCCGATAAGGAATATTTACAGTAAAAGTACGAAGTATCCCAGTTAAGCTGATATTTATCGCAGTTGGTTGATCCAAAACATAGGTGTTTTTGTCATAGCGAGCTGCTTGGTCTTCTAACTTACCGAGATAAAATACAGGGTCTCCCGGATAAATCTCTTCGATAGAAACAGGATTATCATTAAAACTCAGATTGACAGCTATTTTGCTAAATTGCTTTGTGTGGATGTTCCAACTTATTAACGACAATACTGTCAAACTGATAATTATGAGAATCTTGGGTTGCACCAATAAAGTTAAAAAGGATTTCCATAAGCCCTTTATGGAATGGACTTGATTTTTTTCCAAAAGCACATTAAGAAAAAGCACAACGATGCAAATTAAAGCAAGAAGAAATCCTAAAGGTTTTGTTAATGTAAGCGCTACTGCGGCAAAAATTATGGCAACAACTCGATCGTTGGCTAAATTGTTATTAAATACAGCCAAAGCCAATCCTATCCCAAAAAGCAATCCGATTGTTAAATCAACATACAAAGACTGAAATCTTAGGTCAATAGGAAATATAGCAAGGACACATAGGAGAAATACCGACAAATATTTTTTCCAGTTTCCCCATTTATTATTAGGAAGGATGGCAATGACTGAGCTAAATGACAGTAGTAAATGTGCGAAATACGCGCTGGACTCTGAGTTGTTCAGGATTGTTCCAACAAAATATTGAAATAGTGCTGTAAATGGTGGGTAATTATTGACTAAAAAATTACTAGTTATATCAGGCAGATGGTTGGTCGCCATCAAATACCGAAATATTAGTCCCCAATAAGAGAACTCATCCCACTTATAAAATAATGTTCCCAAGGTATAAAATGCGATTAACAGAAAAGTGATTAGCCAAACAACTAATGGAAGTGATAAGGTTTTGTTCTCTTTTGGAGTTTTTTTTTGCCAATCCAGAATAGAAAGAATCCCCATGCCAATCAGTACTATAATCGTGATAACCAAACCCGGTTTGAGAAAATTGAATAAGGCGAAAACATATAAACCAATCGTTATCCCGCCAATTGTTATAAATGGGGCTAAGAATTGAGATATTGATAACTTGCGGACCAGAAATAGAATTCCTGAGCCAAGTAGAATAAATAGAAAGAATATTTTTACTATTATCATGTTTTATCCACCATATGCTTTAATCTTTTTCCACCAAGTATGGAAAGCTTAATTGTTGTGAGTCCAATTTGAAGGTGATGATGCTTATAAGATGTTATTTTGTGTTTTCTAAGCAAGTTGGTAAAAACTCATGATGGTTTTAATTTTATCAGTAAAGTGAAATTGGTGATTTTCCTAAAAGAATCCTCCCCACAGGTTGCTGCGAGGAAGGTTAATGTGATACCTAAATTTCACGTCAAAAGATAATTACCATCATTTAAATCCATTTTGTGAAAAATTTATAGAAATGTTACTTTGGCATAGCATTTTCTGCGTCTCCTTGCCTCGAAATTATCGATTATTTCTTTCAATTCAGAATATTGGGTATGGTAAACGCTCCTCATCAAACATATTAGAACCATCGCTGACTACTTAACAACACCCTCTTAGGACAATGAGTTATTATACACAACTTGATACGGATGTTTTATCGAAAGCTTCATCAATATAAATCG
>CAKMKJ010000016.1 GCA_927443345.1 uncultured Anaerolineaceae bacterium
AAATTCAACAATGAAGATGAAATAATTAGAAATTGGACTTCGGACGATGAATGGAAAACAAAAATAATAAAGGGTTTTGGCAATAGAGATAATGATTTTCCCAAAGGAATTGTTGCTGCAGCACCTTATAAACTAACGAATGAATATCGTTCGATTTTATTTTTTGGTCAGAACAATATCGAAGAAGATACCTCGAAGAATAAAGATTTTTATTCAAATTTAGGATTAACAATTGGTATTAAAGCTCTAAGTTGGATTCAAGCATTGTATCTTGAGAGAGAAAGATTTTTTGCATATAGGCAAACCTTATTAGTTCTTCATCGCCTTAGAAACGAATTGAATGCAATATTAGATAAATTCAGTGTTATAAAGATAATTTCACGGTACGAGTACTTACTCTCTGAGTTGTCTGATGAAGGAAATTTAGACACAAGTCAAATACAAAAAATTAAAGAACTTTTAAATCGTGTTTCGTATGGAAAAAAAGGAAAAGAGAAATATAAAGAAAATTTAGCGATATATTTTGAGAACCAACTTGCAGAAATTCATACCATTGTAAATTCGAGTCATTCTGTTGTGAGTAGTGGATCCTCCAAAGAGATTTCTTCAAAAAGTGATTCTGGTCTTTTATCGGTATTAAATAAACTTGCAGAAATCAATTTTGACATAATCAATTATGCAATAGATGGAGAAACAAGAGTTGAAGAATTAAAGAAGATAAAAGAATTATCTGAAACCTCAATACTTGAAAGACAAAACCTTAACATTAAAAAACAAAATATAGCAATTTTCCTAGAAAATCTATTAAATTCATTCGAAGAGAACCTTACTAATAATAAGAAACTTGATTTCAATATCAATGAAATCCGTAATCTTCCTGAATTAGAATTTGATGAATATTATTTTGGCACTGCGATCAATAATTTGTTATCAAATGCTGATAAATACGGTTTTTGGGGGACAACAATTTATGTTTATACAAATTTGGAAACCAAGTATCTAACAATATCAATTGAAGATCAAGGGTATAACATGCCCGAAGAGGCAAAACGAAATTTTACAGAATCTGGTAATAGGTATATAGGAATTGAACGTGCTCGAATTATTGATGGTTGGGGTTTAGGTTTATGGGATTCCGCTCAATTAATCGGATTACATAATGGTAAGCTTGAATTTTCAAGTGACTATATCGGTAAATATGGAAACGAACGATCTTATAAAGTTATAGTAAAAATCTCTATTCCATACAAACAGTGAAATTTCGAGTTCGGAGGTATAAAATGGCTAAAAAACGCATACTCTTCTTTGAAGATGATTTTACATCAATTAGTGGGTTACTCTTTTTACTTAGGAAAAAATATGAGATAACCATTGGTGCAACTCAAGAAATTGTAAATTGTGATCGTAATGAGGACTTTGATTTATTGATTTTGGATATCATGATTCATTCAAATGGACTAAACCCAAACCCCAACTCTGGTTCTGATTTTGCGATTAATCTTCAATACCCAAACATCGACTGGCACTCAACTGGAATTGAATTATTAAAGAAAATTAGGGATGGAAAACTTATAAAAAAGGGGATACCAAAAGATATTCCAGTAATTGTACTTACCGCTAGAGAGATAACTAAAGAGGAATTAAGCAAATACAAAGTAAACGATGTTTTGATCAAACCGATATTATTGGAAGTAGTTTATAACACAATTGAAAGATTATTAGAGAGGGAAAAAGAACAATGACACAAGTTGATTTTGCTTCATATAAAAGTGATTATGAAAAGCTTTCTGAAAACGTAATTAACCTATTAGAAAAAAAAGAATCAATTAATAAGAAAATATTTACAATGAATCAGGAAGGAAAAGGTTCAGCCTTTTCTGATTATGATTGGTTACTTCCTATCTTAATGCAAATATTAAGATCTGATTCTTCGTTTTTTGTAACAAAGGATTTTATAAAAATTACACAGTTTGGAGAAAAAACAGAATTAGATATAAAAAAATGTACCAAAATGAAAATGGAAAATAAGCATGTAATTTCTGATAGTAACATCCAATATTTGCAATTTGAATTCTTTGAATTTGGATACTTAGTTCTAATAAGACACAACAATGATATCTTTACTAGATACGATTTAATTACACTAGAAGAGTGTATGCAAATGATTCCTAGAGATTCTCTTTACGAAATGGACAATATTCGTTTAGAGAAGGAAGATTTCATCTATGAAAGATACTACTGGGCTAGATATCGAGGTGAATGGGATTATTTATGTAGAGCAAGTGAAGATGTTATAGCTTTGCGTGATGAGAAACAAGACACTTTTACAAAACCTGTAAATTGTAAAAAAAAGAACCTAAAGACTTTTTTTTCAAAAATGCCCACAGAAAAATTCATAATTGATTACTTAGATTCAATAAATATTTCTACTCAAAAAATCTTTGAAATAAGTAAAGACACGATAAAAATCGGAATTCTTGAAAGTAATTTGGATCTTAATGAGGTTTATTTAACAATTACTGATCACCATCAAAAAACCATTCTTGTATCCCCTAATTGGAAAGGTGCCCAACTGTCAATTTATCGTTACCTCATTAGGATGATAGATCAAATATTTACAAGTATTGGCTTTAATGCACTTGAGAGAGAATTAATTAATAATTTATTACAACTTATTCAGGGTAATATTTATGATAATTTTCTAATCAAAATCCCATATGAACGAGGTATATCCTTATCCTTTTTTTCAAATTTTGAAGATCGAATTGATCTTTTACGGACTTATTGGTTATTTTTCTTATTTAGTAACAAATCGAAATATGGTATGAAGGAATACTTAATTAAAGATCTAGCACAACGTGCAATTGATGAAACAGAAAAAACAATTAATCTTATGCTCTTTTATTATCCGACAAAAAACCTAGAAATTAATTCTGATTTCTTACACAGCTATCAAGTAACAAAAATATTACGAAGTGATAAATTACTATCAAAATATTCACATATTTTTCAAAAATCAGAAAACAAAATTAAAAATGTAAGCGATCAAACGCAAAGTAGGTTTATAGAAGTTCTGTCACTTAATATTCTTTACAGTCTCCATTTTCTTAGATTTGATTATCGAAGAAAACTGTTTATAGAAATCGAAAATCAAAATCCTCATGTATTCGAGTTTTCAAAAAATGCCGGTAAAGTGAATGAAGGTTATGCACCTGAAACCAAACTTAAAATTTCGGAAAAATTAAATAAGGATTGTCTTCCCATTCAAACTCAAAATGGACAATTTACTTTCCCTCCATTTATCGACCATTGTAGTAATCAATCTTTTTCCTTTACCGAAGGACAATTGTTTTTGCTTACAGAATATGCATATGAAGAAATTGGTTTACCTCGCAACCTGAATATTTATGCCCATCTAACCCGTCAAATGGAATTTGAATTACCCCTTTATACATCCAATGAATATTATCGCGATCATCTCTACCATGTTATGGATGTTTGTTTATTAGGCGATTTCCTCCTTGGTGCCCAGTTTAAAAATAAACCGTTATTTGAAACAATTTCTGAAAGAAAAAAATATGACAAAATAAATTTTATGAAAAATTGGTACTTTGCAGCTTTATTTCACGATATTGGATATGTAATCGAACAATCAGAGAAATTTATAAATCCATTGCTTGCTTTTGAAGGAAAAACCCTTTCTTCCTTTGTTGAATCCTCATTAACCGGTTTTAAAAATGGGAAAGAGTCTGTAAGACAAGGCTTATTAGAAAATTGGGGTTTAAAGAATTACATAATCCCGGATGATCTTAGGAAATCAATAATCGGCTTGAGGAACCCAATTGATCATGGTGTGGTTGCTTGGATTTACATGTTAAGTATATTTAATAAAAATTCTATCGATATCGAACAATATGCATTAGGAATGAATGCGATTGCTAGACATAATTTAACAAATCCAATAATATCTTTTGCATCCCACCCTATTTCTTTTTTGTTAATATTATGTGATAATCTGCAAGAATGGGGTAGAGCAAAAATAATACCAGCTGCTTTGTCAAGAGGATTTGTCGAAGGTTTACGATTTAATAATCCACCATTATTTGATCGGCAAATGAGATCGAGTTCAATAATACTTACAAATATTAATCCTTACAAAATCGATGGATTAATCCAATATTCAATAAATGAGAAACAAGGCATTTCGATAATCATCCCCTTCCAAGATTCCTCAAGAAGTAAATTTGAGCCATCAATTAATTGGCTTCTTTTCACAAACAATTTTCAATCAATTTCAATTGATAAGAATAGACCTATTTTTCCAATAAAAGTGATATTAGAAAATCCAATATCATCAATAAATTTAGATTTGCATTACTGTGAAATGGATATCTTCGAAGAATATGTCAGAGAAAATGAAAATGCACACAGTTTATTAACTTGGATAGAAAATGCAAGAGGTGGAAAATCAGGAATAAATTATTATGTAAACAATTTTTTAAAGTCAGAAGTATTTGAAATTGATCTCTCAAAAATTATAAACCCGATTGTATACCCTTTAAGTCCAGATCAATGGACAAAATTTTATAAATGGAAATGGTCTTGGGTTGAACATAGGTATATGCAAGATCAGTATGGCAAATTACTTCCATCAATGAGCTGAAGCTGTAAGTTTAATATAAATTTCAACAAATCAATTACTTGTGGGCATATTTATCCAGCGTCGATTATTTTTGACCTCATAGATTAGCTAAATGTGGAAAAAGAGTGAAATTGTACAAAACAGACTGCTTTTTTATGCTAATCTGTTTTGTACAATTTTTATATTATTACTGATTTCAAAAATCAATTAGAAATTATCAAATTTAATGGTTTGATGAATTTCAAGATACTGAATGGCTTGTTGTAGTTGCATATGATCATTCATTTCTCGATTATGATCTACATTTAGGTCTGTATTAGTCAAAATGTTTAGCTGATGAATCTCATTGTGCAGGTTCTCAACAAACAACATGTGTTCTTGTACTTGCCGTTGAAATTCCAAAACAGTTTCGAAAAGACGATTAAAAAAGCTAGACATTAGCGGATTTCCTTTCCTTCGCTCATCAAAACTTGGATTTTTTGGATAACTTCGTTTGCGATCATTTCCTGTGCCCAACTATCAAAACTTTTTGCATATCTAGCTTGTGATAAAGGGTGGCGTTCAGAAAACACTTGCGGGATGACATCTTCCAAATCTATTTTTCCATTGCCAATGTAAAAACGGCGTTTGACTTCCATTAGCATGTATTGCATGTCGTCCGCAACTTCCGCGAATTCAGGATTGTGCGTGTTCAATCCACGAAGGTACCAACCGTGTGGATCTACTCCTAACACACCTTTAAACCCGTACCGATCCTTTACATAATTGAATTTTCGCTGATCTGAGCGTGTCAACCATGCTCCGGTCTCAAAATTGCATTGAAAATTATCTTTTTCTCCTTGTTCATAGAGAACAATACGGTAATAGGGTTTGTTGTATTGGGTAGCAAAATTCTTAGCTTCCTCAAAAGTATTGAAGAAATAGATTGATAACATTGTTACATTACCTGATTCCAGGAAATACTGCTCAACTTCTACTTTGAACCTGGATTTCAAATGAAGGAACAATTTTATGGTCAACTTGCTTTTTAGAAGGAAATCGCTTAAAGCCACTGTGTTAATAATCATCGCGATTTACCTTTTCCCCGGTTATCTGTAATCAAACCTAATTCATCCGCGTACAAAAACAAGGCATCAAGAACCCACTCAAGTGATCTTTCGAGGTGTTCCAATGAAAGATGTTCTTGAAGTCCTTTGCCAGATAACAAACTTTGGTTCTTAATTCGAACCTTCGTGTATATATCTGATCGTTCATCGTCCATACTTGGAACACAAACCCAAACTTCTAATGGACCATTTCTACCAAAGGAGAAATACTTCAGAAACACATCCCAGTAGAAATGGGTTAATGCATTCCTGAAGAAAATGATTCCTCGAAATTGTCCTTGCTTTACATCCTTATATCCAAACTGCAATTGTTTTAAAAGGTTTGCGTTTTGATGGAGATGTAAAAAAGAATGAAGGATGTTAAGACTGCTCACAGGAAACGCGGATTCTGTTTCAACCGGTCCACCTTTATAGTGGGAACCATCATAGATGGATTCCATCAGTTCAAAGAGGCTTTTCCGATTTACACTCCAGAAATTTCTCTCTTTTGAGATTGATGGTTTAAGAATGCTCATGACCAGATTTAGTTCAAACAGGTCAACCGTGTTTCTTTGCACAAATGGGGGAAATTTATTCACTGTATCTGCGGTGGTTTCAATACAGTCCGATTCCATTTGAACCATGTTTTGGTTTGATGGTTCAAGCAATTTGAATCCCATCAAACTATCCCAAGATGGATTATCAATGAAGTTGTTGAGATCTTGCCAATATAGTTCAAAAGGCAATTTTCCATACTTTTGAGAGACGGAAGTAAAAACGTACTGCCAGTTTTTTATTGTTTCCTGGTCAGTTGATGAAAGGCCGAATAAAACTCGAACTTTCGAACTTATATGCTTACTGGAAGTTGAATTGAAAAAGCGTGTGTATCCAATCAACTTATTTGTTATGCGTGAAATGTTATTCACTCCTGCGCGCTGTTCGATTTCGAATATCACTCCATTGTTGATCAAAACATCCAACCTTACATTGTGATTCTTGTCGTAAGGAATAACCTTTTCAACTTCTGCGGTAAGTGAGGCTTGCATAGCACTTATGAAAATGTTCATTTCCATTAGTGCATGAGCAGTCTCGGAGTTTTCAGTCAACGTTGGAGCACGCCTATACTGATCACCAAGCGAACAGGCGCCTTCATCGGTAAGCACGTACGCTAAAACAGATCTTCCGCGTTGGCCGGGTAAGGCTACATTAATGGTTCGAATCAGAGGCGGAAATCCAATCGGGGGAGCCATCAGGTATTTAATTGCATCGCGCACCGGGTGTTCAGTTAGCTTGGTGTACGCCACGATATGGTCATACGACGCAACCCCGCGGATAGAAAGACAATCCAAGATAGCTAATTCCCGCTGATTATTATCTTTTTCATAAATCCATTTACTGTTGCCAAGTTGTTGGTTTTTCATTGTCACAAAATCCTCCTGTGATTTATTTGATTTATAGAGGTACTTAACTGATTTATTGACGCGAATTGTTGACGTCGTCGAGCTCTTTTTGAAGCTGAATAACAAGTTTTTTCAAATCCTCATCGCGTTCTTGGATTATTTGCATTTGTTTATTCGTTTCAGTCTCGAGCAATTCCATTTCCTCTGTAATCTTCTCCTTAGCCTGTCTTGCGAGACTAAGTTCAGAGAGTAGTGGAAAATATGGGTCTTGAAATTTTTGGGACCCTGAACCTGCTTGAGCAAACTGCTGCTTGATTTCTAGGTAAGCTTGATTTTGTTCCCGGTAAATCAGTAACGGAGAAAGCTCATGGCGCGGTTCATGAGAGTTGAGTAAGAAGTCCAGCAGAAAAGTCACAAGAACCAATTGGCTTTTTAGTGGGCAAAAATCTTCATCATTAATTAGATGGGGAAACCGCTTTTTTAAGCAATCAGTCAAAATTCTTGTGAAAATCTCAAATTCCTTCTCGGCTACTCGATAACCTAAACGGTAAAATTCATTCTCCTTGTACTTTTCGGTAATCATTTCAAACATGGCTGTCATACACTTCCTTTCGCGAAATTTTGGTTTTTAATTTTTCTTGCCTATATATGAGCACACTCAATTTTTACAACCTCTAAAACACGTCCTAAATGAGGAATGGCTGACCTACTAAGTTGTCCGCTAGGTCGGTTAGTAGGTCAATTGATAGGTCAGTTGTTAGGTCGTTTGATAGGTGTGTTTATAGGTCAACCTACTCACAAGATTTCAACCATTTTTCCAGATCGAGAACGGATTCATATCTGGCACAACGGGAGGGTCTTTTAAAACCCCAAAAAGAAATCTCACCTCTTTCTAATTTCTGAAGGTTTGGAAGGAATAAAGCTGAGACTAATTGACTGACAGGAACCCCCTCTTTTTCTGCCAAAGCAAATAGTTTTGGTTTAATGTTTGAAGGTATGTCGATCGTGATCTGATTGACTCTTCTTTTTATCAGTCGTGCATTTTCACGGTCCTTTCTCTTTTTTTCTTTATCCGTCATTTGCCTTTCTATTTTCCGTTGTTGCATATTGCCTAACAGGTCGGCAGTCGTTTGGTCGTAAATCACTTGGCGATCATTTTTATTTGTCATTTACAACCTCCAGCACTAAATCAAGAATATTTCGATAACCTCCGATCCTCTTATTTTTTTCGAAGTACCCTACCATCGCCGGTGAATCAGGTGAGTAATCCCACATGGTCTTTCCATAAGCTGCACTTTCTCGAACGTGAGTGTCTTGGGGGATCGGAGCCCAAACATAATGACCAAAAAACTGAACTAATTCTTGAAATTGAAGAAGAGTTTCACGGGTTGTTCGATCAAAGAAAGTGGGCAGGATGTTGTATCCAGAAAAAGCATGACTAGATTGAGATATCTCGTGCATGGTTCCAATAATTTCTTTGACCCCATCCAGTGCAAGAGCGTCCAGGCGAGTAGGGATCAATACCCAATCTGAAGCAATCAACCCATTAATATGGAGAATATCCAGGGATGGTGCAAGATCAAGAACAATTACATCATATGATGTGTCGTGTAAGAGATCAGCCAGAATTGCTTCACGATAATCTGAAAGAGTAATCATGCGCTTAACTTTTTCAGTTTGTTTATCGCTGGAGATTAGATCCAGGTAGGGTTTTATGTTTTCCTTTACACGATCAAGTGGTTCATCAAGACATACAAGGCGAAATAACCCGGGTGCTTTCTTTCTTCCAAATGAAAGAGATAAGTGGGCTTGAGGATCTAGGTCTACCATTAAAGTTCTTATTTTCATTCGAGATAGACCATCACTGATTATGGAAGCGGTTGTTGTTTTTCCGACACCTCCCTTTTGATTTGCACATGCAATTATTTTTGGCATTAGTTATCTCCTTTTTTTGATTTATATTTTGAATATTTTTTGATCACTGATTTCTGGTCGTTGTAGAGGTTCTCATCCGAATTCCTATTCGCATTGTTTCCCTAATTTTTTCGGCAAGTAATCTTTTTGGTGCATTCTTGACAAGTTCGATCAACTCATCATCTTGACCTGGTTTTAAAGTCATATGAACGAGAAATACTATTGTTCCGTCTTCTTTAGCCTTTAATGCAGACATTCACAGCCTCCTTTCAATAAAGAATGGCTGCACAATAACTTATTGGGTTTATAGGATTGCGTGGGATTTGGTTGGTTTTTTTATGTGCAATTTATCGTGCAATTTTGTGAAACTACATACAGACTATGCACACATTTGAAAGAATTCTTCTTTGAATCAAACACGATACACATATTAACAGCTAGAAAAACTTTATAGAAAATCTCAGTTTCGGCTTCGAATCAGTAGGTTCAGAGCACCAACAAGGGGCGTGATATTCGAATCCCTGGAGGGCTCCTATTGAGAGTAGTACATAGCTAATTTCAACGTCACGGAATACATGGTCAGCACCACCTGGTCGAAGTAAGGTAATCCTAGGAAAGGTAAAAGTTTTTCATCTATTTTTTGCTGACAATTGCAATAGCTACTACTAAACCAGAGAAACCATTTAATCTTGGTGAAATATTATGCTCGTCACTCAGATCTTATGATTGGTTTTTTCGACATAATTGTTAATGAGAGATCTAAATTCAAACCCCAGGCTTCAATATTTCGTGCATCAATTGAACCGCATTTTGAATAAAAACCCCACCAATTCCCATTGGAGGGTGACGGATAGACTCTACTCGAAAAACTTAGCGTTCCATTAATAAATATTTCAATGCATGTATGATCAAAAATGATTTTTAAATTGACTTCATTTTTGATGGGTTTTGGCAATTTAAATTTTTGTATATGAGTAGGTTCGCTCACCACTAAAGGGAAAAAAGTGCTCAAAGTAAGTTCTTCCTGTGACTTATCAATCTCAAGGCAATACCCACTTGAATAGTCTTTTTGACAATTAAATATTATGCTCGCTGAAGAACTTTGCGTAAGGTCAAATTGCAGCGACACTTCCCAAGAGTCAGGATGCTGGCCAACCAATGCAGTTACACCCAACTGATCATCTTCTGAAGATCCCAGAATATGATTCTCGTCTAATTGCCACTTTCCAACCTTATAAATAGAGTCTTCAATTTCAATAGTTAATTGTGTTGACCGCATCTCTTTAAGCTCGTCAATAGCAGAAACAGACAGTTCTTCCCCAATTCCCAATGAAAGCTGACGAGGAAATGCAAGTATTCCGCCCCATTTCCACGGGCTGAAATCATTTTTGGTTTCGCGATCACTGATGAAACCAAAGCATAATCGCCTGTTTTTATCATCTCGCAGTGTTTTTGCAGCGTAATATCGAAAATTATCCAAGGAAAAAGGGACTGTGTTATTCCAATGATCATGTCCGTTTTCAGACCATCGAACCTCAACACCAGTGTTTGAAAAAAGCAGCAACCATCGATCATCAAGTTCAAAAAGATCTGGACACTCCAATTTACTTGTATCCATTGGCATATAAAGAATTTGATCAAATATCCAATTCTGTAAATCGGCTGAATGGAGTTCTGCAATGCAGCCGCAAAAGGCACGCGGCTTCCCCTCCAGCTCTGCTGTAATCAGCATCCTAAACCCTGATTTATCTTGAATTACACAAGGGTCTCTCCAAGCAGAGAAATCTCCTGAGGAGAACGGCACGAAAGGTGTAACAATAGGATTTTGCGGGTCTTTTTGCCAGCTGATCAAATCCTTACTTGTTGCATGGCATATCGATTGATGTCCGCCATCAGGTTCTGCACAACCCGTATAAAAAATATGAAAAGTATTTTCCCAATGTAAGACAGAACCTGTCCAACAGCCATATGCATCTGGGCCGTCGGGTTCAGGGATTAACGCGTCAGGCAGTAAATCCCAATGCAATAAATCCTTGCTGACAATATGTGCCCAATGCATCGTGTTAAAAGAAAATGCACCAGGGGAGTTTTGGTAAAAAAGATGGTATTCCCCTTTCCAAAAAAAAGGGATTGGGTCTCCAAAAATACCTGTTTTTGGAGAATAATGAAGCAAAACATCTGGTGAAAAATCCATAACGAATCCTTATCAGTCAAGGCACATCAGCTATGATGCACCACTCCAGTAAATTATTAACCCTTTACACTACCCGATGCTATACTTCGCAAGAAGCCCTTCTGAAACACTATGAATAGAAGTACTGAGGGTAAATTACTTAAAGTTGCATAAGCTAGAATTGGCCCCCACCGAATATCCATATTATATAGATAGGTTACGCCTAGAGTCAGTGGACGGAAGGCTTCTGTGCGGGTAACCATTAGCGGCCATAAATAGGCGCTCCACAAGAAGATTAATTGGATAATTGCCACTGCCACAAAAGTGGAGCGTGCCAGCGGAATAATGATCCGGCTGAAAATCACAAAAGGATTGGCTCCATCCATGATTGCCGCTTCATCATAGTCTTTAGGAATCTGGATAAAGCTCTGGTAAAAGAGATAGATCGAGAAAGCATCGCAGATAAATGGAATAATCTGCACGCGAAGGCTATCCAACCAGGAAGTTGCTCCATTGAACCAGGGCAATTTATTTGAGACCATTAGCAAAGGCACGACGATCGTTTCTAATGGCACGATGGTTAACGCCAAGATTGCTCCAATGATATATTTCTTGCCTTTCCAGCGTAAACGAGCCAGAGCGTAAGCGATCATACTATTCACAAACAAGCCAGAAATTATTGTAGTTAAAACGATCACGAGAGTATTCTTAAAATAAGTAAGAAAGGGAATTCGATTAAAGATGTAGGCATAATTCTCAAGGCTTACTTCACGCGGGATAAATGCCCAAATAACCGATTTCAAATCATCGAAAATTTGTTTTTCAGGTTTCAAGGAACCTACTGCCATCACCCAAAATGGAAATAAGAAAAAAAAGGCCAGAACAATCATTACAAGATAATCTAAAAACAATAATGCTTTTTTTTGAAACCTGGCCTTTTGATTGTGACTCATTGAAAGATTAGAAACGTGTTTTCGCATGGGGCTACTCCAGAACGTTCTCTGATTTGAATATTTTTCTTTGAGTAAAAGTCAATATCAGGATAAAGATGAAAAATACGATTGATATCGCAGAAGCATATCCAATTTTTTGATTACGGAAGCCTTCATTCACGGTATGCATCATTAGTGTCAAGGTAGACCCCTCTGGGCCGCCCTTGGTCATTACATCAACCTGGGTAAAAAGCCTAAACCCAAGAATGGATGAAGTAATCACCACATAAACAATTGTGTTTCTTAACTGAGGAATCACAACATAAAGAAGTGTTTGAAATGGATTTGCGCCATCAATTTTTGCGGCTTCGTATGTATCTTCTGGAATATCCTGAAGCCCGCCTAAAAAGATGACCATGAATAGACCTGAAGCCTGCCAGATAGTGTATAGAATAATTGCGAGTAACGCTGTGTCTGCACTTTGCAGCCACGGTGAAAACCCAAACACATCATAAGTTAATTTTTGTAGAAGCTGATTTATCAACCCCTGATCTGGGTTATACAAGAACATCCAAACCACAGAAGTCACTGAAATTGATGTGATCGACGGAATAAAGTAAATAACTCGAAAAATGCTGACTCCCCATAACCTCTGGTTTACTAATAATGCCAAAAGTAATGAAATTATACCGATGGCAGGAACGATCATTAAAACATATAGCGTTGTATTTATCAGCGCCCTATAAAAATCAGGATCTTTGGCGATTATTCCAAAGTGATTTCCAAAAGCGTTAAATTCTGTATAAAGACGAAAATCTAAATATTTCGGATTCGCTCGAATAACGTCTCTAACCCGTAAATACTGGATGCTACCATTTTCATCGATCTGTGGATTTCCATTGTCGTCCAAAATAGGTTCAATTGGGATAATTTTTATGGCCAAAATACTATCATAATTCTTGAGACCAATATATTCTGTGGGAAGCGGAGAAATTAAACGTTTATTGGTAAAACTCCATCCAAGACCCATTACCAAGGGAATTATTACGAAGATAGCTAACAACAGCAAAGCAGGCGAACTCATCAACCAGCCAAAAAAATTATCTTGTGCATACCCTTGTTTTTTCATGATATACCCTTTCGTTTTTTCAACAGATTGGCAAGTCACTCCATGGAAGTGTGACCTGCCAATCCATTTCTTAGTATTTGCTAACTTGCGTTGTTTTTTGTAACTACTTCAGTGGGTAGAAACTGTTATCTTTCAAATCTTTGTCGATTTTATCAGCAGCAGCGTCTAGCTCAGTTTGAATGTCTGCACCTTTGATAATATTATCGAGAGCAGTATAGAATGATGATGTAATCACTGGATACCCTGGAGTGATCGGACGTGGTGTAGCGATATCAACGCGAGCCAATTGCTCACCAAAAATACTTAAGCGACCACCTTTTTTGAATAAGTCTGATTGCTCTGTTGCGGAGAAAGTGGCTGGGACTGCTCCATTTTGGGTTACTGTTCTGAGTACTTCTTCAGGTTTCATTATAAATTCAATGAAAGCCATGGCACCTTCAGGATTTTTACTATCCTTGGTGATACCCCAAACCCATGTACCGTTACCAGTAGCCTGACGCTCTCCAAAATTGGGCATCGGAATCAAAACAAAATTTTCTTTTAGCGCGTCATAATAAGTTGTTGTCATCCAATGGCCACACCATCCTAAAGCGGCTTTGCCATTGACAAATTCATTATCATCAGGAGGAGTGGAAGTAGCATAACCATTATCAAATAATGATTTGAACCAGGTTACTGCTGCAACGGTTTTCTCTCCATTAATAAAACCATCAGCGGTTTGATAGGTTGAACGATCAATCAGATCTCCGCCATTACCCCAAATAACTGGTGTAAAACCATAGGAATACCACTCGCCAGCACCATAGTTCATCTTTAGATCAATAGAGTATTCTGTTCCGCCAACGCCTTTTACCTTTTCAAGAACATCATTAAATTCTGCAAAGGTCCAGGCATCGTCGACACTGGTGGGGATTCTTACACCTGCTTCATCCAAAATCGCTTTGTTCCCACATAAAGCAAGACCAGAATCATACTGACCAATGCCATAAACTTTTCCGTCGAACTTAAGTGAATCCAACACAGATGGGAATATATCAGCCTTGAGTTCAGCTGGAATCAAATCATCCAAAGGTGTTAGGTAACCACCCCAAGCATAGTTAAAAAGGAATGGACCGTCAAAATCCAGAAGGTCAGGAAGTGTGCCGGCTACTGCTGCTGCATTCACAGCATCATTGTATCCGCTACCTGCTGCTGCTCCACCTGGGATTTCGTTAATGGTCATCCGATATTTTGTCTGAGAAGCATTGAAATCCTCAACTTGAGCCCGAAGGGTATCCGATTCCCCTACAGATCCACCATGGAACCAGAGGGTTACGTCGATCGGAGCCGCATCAGACTCAATGTCAGTAGGCGAGACTGCTTGTGTAACAACTGGCGCTTCAGTGACTTCTGGAGCTTGTGTTGCGGCTGGTGAACAAGCAGCAATAGATGCAACAAAGAGAGTCAATACGCAAACGCGTATAACCAGGGCTAATTGTTTATTCATTTTTCTCCTAAATTTTTGTTATGAGGATAGTATTTTCAAATGACATCTGGTAAATTATCAGGTTTATCGAATAGTGCCTCCTTTCAACAAACTCACGTAACTACATTTACTAAATGCTTTCACGGCTAATAAACGGGCAGGAGATTTTTTCTTGAACTGCAGGCAATTTTTTATCGCTATCAATCTGTTCTAATAATTGTTTTACTGCCCATCGCCCGATCTCGTAGTGCGGTAAAGCAACAGTAGAAAGTGGCGGCTTCAAATAAACAGCTAATTGTTCCTGATTATCATAGCCAACTACAGCCACTTCATTCGGGATTTGCTTTCCTAATACTGCAAGTGCCTGATAAGCTCCAACTGCCATCAAGTCATTACCGCAAAATAAAGCTGTTGGTGGATTAGGCAGCGCCATCAATGACATTGTGTTTTCATAACCACTATCCGGTCTCCAGTTGCCATAACAGATCAAACTTGGGTCTAACTCAATACCATGGGATTCAAGCGCCTTTTTATATCCTTCTGAACGAGCCTCAGTGGCGTGCATCCAAGGTTCTCCATTTATCAACCCAATCCGCTTGTGTCCTGCCTTGATTAACTCCTCAGTCGCTTTTCGACCTCCCCTTACTTCAGACGGAATTACCGAGGAAAATTCTTTATTGATGGAAAAACAATTCATGAGTACTGTTGGAATATTTCTAAGGGAAGCTGGAGGAGTGACCTGACGAGTAAACATCGCAGCGTATATAATTCCTTCAACTTCTCGTTCGAGTAGCGTTTGTATAGCCTCTTCTTCAACATCCTTGTTTCCACCAGTATTCAACAGAACAAGCATTTTGTTGGATGCCCATGCCATTTCTTGAGCACCCCTCAGCGTATCCCCTGCAAATGGGCTTGTACCAATTTCATCAGTCACAAAGCCTATCATATGCGTGCGACTGTTTCTAAGATCATAAACCGGTGACGAATTACGATATCCCAACGCTTTGACAGCTTTCAAAACTCGCGTTTTAGTATCGTCTGAAATATTCCCAGAGGAAACGTTGTTTAATACAAACGAAACCGTGGTTTGAGAAACTCCAGCAAGTTTTGCTACATCAGTCATCGTTGGTCTATGTTGGTTTTTATTCATTTATTCCTTAGCTATTTAAGAATCAAATAATTACTAATTGATATTAGTAATTATAATTACTAATAATATTAAGTCAATAAGCAATTTACTGATTCACGTAATAGAAGTTAGGTTACAAAACTCAGATTCCTGTGGGCACAATAATAATTATCAATAGAGATAGGTTTTGGGGATTTGAATATGCACATATTTGGAAACAATAAAATATCTCAGTGAGAAAACACAAGAGAAAAAAGTACCAAAGAAAAATAAAAGAGAAAGCTGTGTCTTTGACCAATTAAGGTATAAATAGTAACAGAAATCACTCTTTGTTCATTTTCACAGCCCCATCAGTTTTTTTTTCAAAGTGTGGATTAAAATTTATTTCAACTAATCCAACAAAAAAGAAAGATTTCAACATGACAGAAAAACAACAATATTGGATTCTCGAAACCAAACACTGCGGATACGCATTTGGCTTAAACAAAAATGGAATTCTTGTAAATACCTACTGGGGAAAACGCATGGAAAGTCAAAGCGACTACCCTGCCCCACCTGAAAGTGATGGGTGGGCCTCGTTCAACGGCCCTACTCAGGTTTTGCAGGAAGAATATCCAGCATATGGTGGCATGTGTTTTCACGAACCTTGTTTAAAAGCAACTTTTGAAGAAGGCGTTCGGGATGTTGTTTTGCAATTTGAATCAGAAACAACCATCAACAATGAATTGGTCATCAATCTGCGAGACATTCATTATCCACTTAAAGTGAGCCTGCACTACCGTTCACACACAGACTTTGATTTGATTGAACGTTGGGTTGAAGTGGAAAATTTCGGAAAAGAAACGATCACCCTAGAGCGTGTGTTTTCTGCTATTTGGCACTTTCCTGTAGGGGGCGAATATTTTCTCTCTCACTTAACCGGGCGCTGGAATGATGAATTTAATCTTGTTCGTGAACCCTTAACGCCCGGAGTGAAAGTTCTTGAAAGCCGCCGCATCACAAGCAGCCACCACCATAATCCATGGTTTTTGGTTGATGACGGAAATTGCACTGAAGACAATGGAAAGGTTTGGTTCGGTGCCCTGTCATGGAGCGGGAATTGGAAGGCTACTGCAGAAGTGACCAATTTTTATACGACCCGGTTAGGCATTGGTATAAATGATTGGGATTTTGTCTGGCAATTAAGGGAAGGTGAGATATTTTCAAGTCCGCACGCGATTTGCGGATTTTCAGACAAAGGTTATGGTGAAGCAAGCCGACTTTTACACAATTTCATCCGTGATGAACTTGTTCCGCATAATAAACAAGTTCACAAGGTGCTTTACAACTCTTGGGAAGCAACTTTTTTTGATGTCAATGAACCTTCTCAAGCAAAACTTGCCAAAATTGCCGCCGAAATAGGTGTCGAATTATTTGTAGTGGATGATGGTTGGTTTCACCGCCGCAATAATGACAAAGCTGGTCTTGGCGACTGGTGGCCAGATTCTGAGAAGTTCCCACACGGATTAACGCCGTTGATTGAAAAAGTAAACCGCCTGAACATGGATTTTGGGTTGTGGATTGAACCTGAGATGGTCAACCCGGATAGTGACCTTTACCGTGAACATCCAGATTGGATTCTACATTACCCAACGCGTCAACCAACTTTGGCACGGAATCAAATGATCTTGAATATGGCCAGACCAGATGTACAAGAATACATTTTTTCAAAGATCGATCGCTTATTGACTGAAAACAATATTGCATTCATTAAGTGGGACATGAACCGGAACGTTAGTGAACCTGGCTGGCCTACCGCACCTGGAGATCAAAGAGAGATATGGGTTAGATACGTTGAGGGCTTATATAAGGTTTGGGGGGATTTAAGAAAACAACACCCAGGTGTCATTTGGCAGTCCTGTTCAGGTGGAGGTGGGCGAGCAGATTTAGGAATACTAAAATTTGCTGATCAAATCTGGGTATCAGATAACACCTTTGCTCTGGATCGGCTTAGAATCCAACATGGTTTTTCGCAAATATTTCCTGCGGTTACCATGGAATCTTGGGTGACGGATGCAGACCGGGGAAAAATACCCCTTGAATTTCGGTTTCATGTGAGTATGTGTGGATCTTTAGGAGTAGGTGGTAATTTACTTTTATGGGATAAAGCCGAAATAATGGAATCCACATATTGGATCTCTCACTACAAGAAGCACAGACAAGTGATTCAATTTGGAGACCAATACCGCTTGTCAAAAAAATCTATGCAGTATATGAGTAAAGATGCAGAAAAAGGTGTTCTTTTTGTATTCCAAACAGAAAGTAATCTCAATAATTCTCCCATCACAATTCATTTACGTGGATTGAATCCTGAACTCAAATACAAAGTTGAGGGTTTACAAGAAATACTTACTGGCGCTGAATGGATGTCAAGAGAGCTTTCTTATCCATTTAAATTGTATGAGAGTGCAATGTTGGAAATCTCTGCTTACTAAAAACAAACCAGGATACAAAACCGTATCCTGGTCTATATTCAATTCAATTTTGAAATTCTATTCTTCGAATCGGATGCCTTTAGCAGCCATCAAAGTTTTTTCTTTTCCAATATGAATCTGAGCAAGTTTGTTCTTGATATCATCCCATTTTTTACCTGCTAACGGATAGAGAAAGAGCGAGGCGGAACTGATTGCCAATAAAATACCTGGCACGAGCACCCAACCCATAAGAATTCCAGTTTCAGCCCTTGCAGATTGACTGCCAGAACTGGCTGTAAAATTGTATCCATAAGCACTGAGGAACCAAAGGAAAGCCGAATTTGCCAGACTAATCGCGGGTTTGGTGATCAGGCTGTTCACCCCGGCGTACATTCCTTCTCGCCTTAATCCCGTGCGATGTTCATCCATATCAACCACATCACCATTCATCATCGGGATCAAATACATGCCCCCTGCAAATCCGATTCCAAAGCAAAAGGAACCAACCATGGTGGGGATGAGCTCACGACCCAGTCCTAGGATCATGAAACAACCAATTGAAAAGACAGCAGACATAAAGATGGTGCTCTTCTTGACACCCCATTTTTCACGAACATTCACAAACAAGAAGATACCGCCAACAATTCCAACACCCAAACTCGCATAAACAGCAATGGGAGAGATTGAAAATTCCGAAAGGAAGTAGTTCAAACCTAACATTAATGAAGTTTGAACATACATAATCGTGAAGCTTATCACTTCGAATACGATAAAGGATCGGTTAGTAAAACATTCCTTGATTGATTTCAGAAATGGCAATTGCTTTTCTTCTTGTTGGAAATGCTTTTCCCAATAGAAAAAGGTACTGAAAAAGACCAAAGCAGCCATAATGATCCCAAAACCTGCCATTATCAAAATAAAGGTTTGTGGATCAGAGCCAGGTTCAGGTTTGATGAATCCCCACAATACAAGTGGCACGGCAAGTGGAAAAACTGAAAAAATAATCTTCCATATGAATATGCTGCTTCGCGCTTTATTTGAAACAGCCATTTCAAAGGGCATCACATAAATACTCGTCGCGATGGCCGTGTATAGAGCATCAAAAATAAACAAAAGCAAAGTCATTTGGATAAACATAACCGTTTGGCTTGCATCTGGGCCGCCAATGATCAACCAGCTAAGAATAAATGCTATTCCGATAATGGGCGAACCATAACGGATGTATGGGATTCTCCTTCCCAACTTACTTTTGGTCCGGTCACTAATAAATCCAAACAAAGGATCATTAATTGCATTCCAGATTCCAAATAACAGCCAGACGGTAGCAGCAAGTTCTGCATTCATACCCCGAAAACTTGTAAAATAGTAGGTCAGTCCAACACTGACTACAAATGTATTCAACATGGCGGTGGATGCATCCGCGACTGAAACCCATATACGACTTTTTATAGGTACTCTTTCTTCAACCAAGATCTCTTTTGCTTCCATTTTCACCTCTATGAATTATTTTTTCAGGATAAATTGTTCACTTTAAGAAAATCACGAACGACAGATACGTACTCTTTTGGGTCCGTCCAAAAAGACTCAGCATGACCTGAATTTGCTACTCTAAAAACTTTCTTTGGACCCTCTATTTTATTAGCGGCTAGTTTCTCTATCATCTCGACCGGTATGAAATCATCTTTTTCTCCGTGGATGAACAAAATGGGTGAACTAATACGTTTTACAGCCTCTTCTGGTGATACCTCTTTGATGACCATTCCGCTTAGAATTTTGCATATCAGCGCCACCATCGGCAGCAACGGGTATCTTGGAATGTGATAGTCTTCTTTTAATCGGTGAGCAAGAAGCGTATCAAGCCGATTAAAGCTGCAATCTTCAATTACAAACCGGATACGAGGATCAATAGCTGCATGCTGAAGGCTAATGGCAGCTCCCATAGACTCGCCGTGCGTTCCGATAATGCATCCTTCTCCAAATTTCGATTCCACCCAATCTGTGATCCTCTTTAAATCATATTTCTCATGGAACCCTAAAGTTGAATTTGCCCCCCCGCTTCTGCCATGAAACCGGTTATCATAAATGAAAACATTAAACCCCAAATCCATGAACATCTTCATATACTTTACTGATCCATAGAGGGTATATGTAATCCCATGAGAAAGAATCACAGTTTTCCTTGAATCGGGGGCGGGAAAGTAAAGACCATAAATATGATATCCAAACGGAGAATTTAAAATAACGTCTTCTTTATTCCAGGAGTTATATAACGTTTCATCGATCTTTCCGTTTTCCTTTTCGATTTCAAATGTCTCTTCCACGCCAAAGCGTTTAGGATAGATCACCTTGGCTGCAAAAACATAAGATGCAAAAAGAAGCAATAACGCAATAAATAGAAATATTAAGAAAAAGAGCATATGCCTCCTATAAAAAGTCAGGCCATCAAACAGTTTTCAAGGCTTTTTGTTGTAGCTTTGATTTCACTTCTTGAAGCCGTTTTCCATGTAATGGATAGAACAGCAAGGTGATAATGGCCAGAATGGACCCTGCTGCTGGAGGAATACTCATAAAAACACGAAAACCGAGTGCCACACTTTCAGGTTGAGATACTAATAAGGGATCGTATCCATAACTTTTAGAAATCCAGGCGAATACAATCGAGCTTAAGGCATAAGCCAGTGTAATGATCAGACCACTCATCCCGAAATACATTCCTTCTCTTCTTTGACCAGTTCTAGTCTCGTCCTCATCAATTACATCAGACAAGGTGACATCGCCCATTAACAACAACCCGGCTAACGCAATTCCAAGAAAGGTAGCAGTGCCGATAGCCGCCAACATAGACTGAGCGAAAAAAAGTGGGATGGTAGAAATGCCCATAAGACCGTAAGCTATCAACAAAGTGGTTCTCGGTTCATATCGGCTTGCCAGGAACCGTTTCCATGGATAAAGCGCAAGCGCTGCGATAATGAAAATTGTCCCCAGAATAATCGAAGATGAAGCAGGATCAACTCCCAAACTATATTTAGTATAAAAAGCCAAGCCGGAAGCTGCAACTGCTGTGGCAAAATGACGCATGGTTTGTGCAATTACAATGGTAATAAAACTGCGATTAAGAATTGTCGCCTTAATGGCCTGTCCCAATTTAACTTTTTCACCTTCAAGGGTAGA
>CAKMKJ010000017.1 GCA_927443345.1 uncultured Anaerolineaceae bacterium
GCTTCCATCAACTCATTAATTTGCTGATGTTGACGAAGTATTATCTTGATGAGTTCTTGCTTGTTTAGTTCTTCTAACTGGTCTTGGTTCATTGTCCTTAAATTTTAACAGACATGTCCAATTTTTAAAACCCCCCGTGAGTAGTTACTCTTAAAAAGTGATTTGTCGAGCTCTTGTGCGAAAAAAACCGGTTAAGAACAAACCTGCTGCGAAACCACCAATGTGCGCCATATATGCCACCCCTCCTGTAGCTGTAGCATCAGATAACGTCCCCAAGCCGCTGACCAGTTGGATTATGATCCATGCGCCAATCACCAGTAAAGCAGGCAGGTTGACGATCCAGACTGCCAAAATTACACGTACCCGCTTGCCAGGGAAGAGGATCAAGTAAGCTGCCAGAACACCGGCGATGGCACCAGATGCCCCCAGCGTTGGGCTTTCAGAATACAAAGAGACTGCGTATTGTGCCAAACCGGCGGCCAGACCACACAAAACATAAAAAACCAAAAACTTAAAATGTCCAAAGCGGTCTTCAACATTATCACCGAATATTAACAAATAAAGCATATTGCCGCCCAGGTGCATCCACCCGGCATGCAAAAACATGGATGTAAATAATGTGATAATTCCGTCAATTGGGCTGGACAAAAAACGCAACGGGATAAAGGACCATGCATAAATGAAGGCATCTCCTCCCATCAATTCCAGAATAAACACAAAAATGTTAATAGCCATCAACGCATATGTAATGATCGGAAAACGCCTGCGTTGCGAATTGTCATCACCAATAGGCAGCATGGATTACTCCTTATAATTCAACAAGTATAGGTGGTTTTAACCCTTACCGCAATTGTTGGTATGGCAACATGCACACAAAAAACCTGACTATTTCAATGTCAGGGTTTTTTGAACTTAGTTCACATCTCTAGATGTGACATCAATCACATTGTCCGGGTCAATCTGTGAGTTCGGATTGACCGGTTTCTTGCGAAAAATGATTGCTCCCGCCACTGCGAGAGCGAGAATAATGATCACTGCTGCGACAACAAAAACAAGAAAAAGCAAACTGAACATTCCATACTCCTCTTTAAAAAATTGTTTCCATTACTATTTACGAGTAATCCAAACCACGAGTTGCATTATACAATTAAGTAGAGCAAGTGAAATTTAAATAGGAGATAAACATAAGCTAGAGCGAGTGGGACAGGAGGACGCTTCGGGTCTAGAGGAATTTAAACCAGAACGAGTGGGGCACCGGTCCACTCGTTCTGATCTGATTTCTCAGAAGTATCACAACCTTTGAAGGAGGAGAAATACATTTACTTTATAATCCCAATCCTTCTGTTGAGTAATAAAAATCACCCAAAAAAGGTCTAAAAAATCCTTAAAATCACAAACCCAGTTTTGGGAAGAAGGTTGCCGTCAGGGTTAAAACTGAAGCGATAAAGATCGCTACTGATCCAATGATCGTAAACCATTTCTGGAATGCGCTGTTGGTGTACTTGCCCATCAATCCCTTGTCACAAGCCAGTTTAATTAGATAATAAAACACCAGCGGCAGGACGATGGCATTAATCGTCTGAGTGGTAATCGCAAGCTTAAATAACGAAAAATTTGGAAACATAACAATAATGGTGGCCACAACCAATTGGGCAATAAAGATCAGGTAGAAAGACTTACTTTGCTTGTAATTAGAATCCAGACTGCCCTGCAAACCAAAGAACTCAGCAAAGGCATAAGCGGTTGAAAGTGAAACCACGATCAATCCCATGAAGCCCGCGTTTAAGATGCCAAAAGCAAACAGCGCACCTGCCAGTTCGCCCGCAAAAGGTTTGATCGCCATGGCTGCTGTTTCACCGGAAGTCAGTGGGATTTTGTTGACAAACAGGGTGGCAGCAGTGGCCACTACCATAAAGAACGAGAAGAAGTTGGTTAAAAATGCACCCACATAAGTTTCAAGCTGCGAATAAACAATGTTTTTTGCTTCGATGTTCTTGTCGTAAGCAAAGCTGCTGATAAAGAACTGTCCCCAAGGGGTTATGGTGGTGCCGATTACCCCCATGCCAATCAACAGGTAATTGCGCATATAAGTGGGGGTGAAGTCAACTCCGTGGGGCCAGAACATGTTTGAGATGGCCAGACCCCAATCTGGTTTGGCTTTAACAGCCGAGATGATATACGCCAGGTAGAAAAGGCTGGTGATTAACATGATCGCCTGGGTCAATTTATAGTTGCCCTTGGTGACCACCATAACCGAAATCAAAACGATTAGAAAAACAAACGGTATGGCTGGCAAATTCAGCATATTGCTGGTCACCTTCACCGCAGCCAGTTCAGTTGTGATTGTCCCCAAATTGGCAATTAGTAGGGCTAAAAAGATGAGCAGTGAAATCTTTACCCCAAACCGTTCGCGGATTAGGTCCGCCAATCCGCGGCGGGTAACAAGGGTTAAACGCATTCCCATTTCTTGGGTGACTGCCAGTAAAAAAGTGACGATCAATAAAATAAACAGCACCGGATAGCCCAAGGTCGCACCAGCCACTGAATAAGTGGCCACACCGCCGGCGTCGTTGTCAGCCATGGCGGTGATAGTGGCAGGGCCAAAAACGCCAAAGAACAGAATCAGCGGACGGATCATGGGTAACCCGGCCCACCTTTTAATAGTTATACGGAGGGATCGTTTCATCATTGCATATTCCTCCGTTTATGCGCGGTTGTAATAATAGAAACGAGGAAGTTTCTTCTTCCACGCGGTGGGGATGATTTTGTCAAGTGCATCATCCGCGGTCACCATGCCTACCAACCGGTTTTCGTGATCCACGATCGGGATGGTCAACAGGTTGTATTTGGCGATTAATTGTGCCAGCGTCTCTTGTTTGGTGAGTACGTCTGCTGCAACTACCTTTTGATGCATAAAGCTCGAGACGAGGGTGCCGGGTTTTGCCAACACCAGATCGCTCAGAGAAAACACACCCAGCAAGTGCTTGTGCTCATCTGTAACATAAATATAGAAAATGGATTCAGCATCCGGTTCTTGAGAACGAATGGCTTCGATCGCGTTGGCTGCCGTCAACCCGGGCCGGATGGAGGCAAAGTCGGTGGTCATAATGCCGCCTGCAGTATCTTCAGGGTAAGAAAGCAGCATTCTCACATCGTTGGCTTCTTCGTCTTCCATCAACTCGAGCAAATCTTCGCTGCGCTCGGCTGGCAGCTCAGCCAAAAGGTCAGCGGCTTCATCTGGAGACATTTCTTCGAGCACATCTGCAACTCTCTCATCAGACATTTCTTGGACTAAGGTGGCCTGAAATTCTGGCTCCACTTCTTCAAGGGCATCAGCCAGATGCTCAATATCCATTGAGTCAAGTAGTTTGCGACCTTCTTTGTGGTTCATGTCGCTGAGCAGTTCTGCCAGATCCGCAGGGTGCAGGTCGCGGATCTTATCACCGGGGACCTTAAGGCGCATGAATTGATCGTGCACGAGCAGTTCAACAAAATCCCATGAAATTTTGTGTTTGGAGGCGTTTCGTGAAAAAACCTTATTGATCCACTCTGCAAGCCTGGTCATACCCACCCGGCGCAAAATACCGCTGGACCCAATATCCACATTGGATACATAATAATTGCTGTTCACTTTTATGATCTCAAGATCATTTACGCGCACCACGCGAATGCCATTGGTATCAATAATTTGTTTATCTAACACATTATCGATTAACTTGATTTCATTCTCATGCATTGCGTGTGTTTGAAGCTGGTTTTGAGGATGCGCCAGCGATATTTCTGACGCAAAAAGCACGGTCACCTCACTAAATGGATAAGTTGTTTTTTTGGTTTTGTTGATCACCGATAAACTATTTAATTGTGGATGCGGAAATTCTGGATTTAGAATTGCCAACACCTCATCAAGATGTCCAAGGGTTTTCCCATCAGAATCTACTACAACCCTTCCAATTAATTGACTGATGAATGGCATCGTTTGCCTCCTATTTTTTTTTCAGATGAGAGGCCGGTTAAAATAAAACCGGCTGGTAATTAGGTACCAGCCGGCATTGTGCGAATGCCATAGAAGATCAGAATGATCTGATCAGTCTGGTACCTCATGAGAGCCGTTTGACTGTTTGCGACGTGCAAAAACGCTGCGGGTACTGATGCAGCTATTTTTTGTTGTATTCAGTTTTGCGACTCTGTTTGCAACGAACTTGGATAGCTCAAAAGCTTCCCGCGTACTTAGGGGAGGCACGTCTTTTGAGGTACCCATCTCTTCCAACTGCATTTTGTACCTTTCTTCTGAGATGATTTTCAGCAAAGTAAATTTGTTACGCTGCTATTTTAGTTTTTAAGCCCCACTAAGTCAAGATAAGGCTTGAAACAGATAAGGCTTGAAAATTCAACTGATTCAGTTATTGCTACCCGGTATTATTGTTTGTGCAATTTGACCTCTGGCAATTGAAATGATGGTAAGTGGAACATATTAACCTCTTGGAACGTCAAAAAACCATAAATTGGAGTGTTATAATCTCAAAATGGTTCACATGAAACGCCCCCGTAAAATTTCCCCGATCCAGCAGGTTTTGATTGCTTTGGGTTCGGGGGTCGCGGCTTTCTTGCTGCTCTTTATGCTGTTCAACCTTGGTATATCCTTATTCTTCATCGGACGCATTATGCCAGGCGTTTCCATGAATGGTATTCCGCTTTCAGGTATGACCGTCGAAGAAGCGTCAGCAGCTATTACCGCTTCATATCGCTTTCCTGAGACCGGTAATGTTCTTTTGATTGACGAGCAAAATAGCTGGCCTGTCAAACCTATGCAATTGGGCTTCTATCTCGATCCACTGGCATCTGCAAATTCAGCTTATAATGCCGGCCGCAGGGGTGGATTGATGCCAATCTTGCTGCAGCGGGTCAATGTTTTTAATCAATCCGTTCAGGTTCAACCTTCTTTTATATTTAACCAAAAAACTGCGGTCGATGCTCTTAATAGTCTGGCAGTGCAGATTAATCAACCGGTTCAAGAAGCCAATATTTCCATTGAAGGTACCCAGGTGATTGTGCAAAACGGTCAAAGCGGAAGAGTGTTGGATGTCGCCGCGACTTTGAACGCCATTACCAACCAGATTCAAACCATGCAAGACGGGGTTGTTTCGCTGGTGGTGCATCAATCCGACCCGATCATATTAAGTGCTGAAGCGCAGGGTGAATTGGCTCGCGCTGTTCTCAGTGAACCGCTTACGCTAACCCTCCCCGCGGATGCCTCCGGTCAGACAGCTTCCTACCAAATCCAACCGTCAGATTTAGCGCCATTGCTGACATTTGCTAAAGTGGAAAATGACACTTCTGCTCAATACCAGATTGCTGTCAGCCAGCCACTTATGGCAGGCTGGTTGAATTCAATGAAGAGCGATTTGGAAACCGAGCCCGAAAATACGCGCTTTATTTTTAATGACGACACCCGTCAGCTCGAAGTGAAACAACCTGCTGTTATAGGCCGCACACTTGATGTAGATCAATCCATCCTGTCGATCAACCAAGCCTTAGAAAATGGGCAGCACACAGCCGCGCTTGGTTTCACCTATACCAATCCGGCAGTAACTGATCAAATGACAGGAGCCGAGTTGGGCATTACCGAGTTGATTGCTGAAGATATCACATTCTTTGCTGGCTCAAGTCAAGAAAGGGTGCAAAACATAAAAATTGCCGCAGGGCGATTTCATATGTTGTTGGTTGCGCCTGGTGAAACCCTGTCTATGGCTGATGTAGTGGGCGATATCAGTCCTGAAAACGATTATGTTTCTGCATTAATTATCGTTGGTGATGAAACCGTCAAAGGGGTTGGCGGTGGTGTCTGTCAAGTAAGTACGAATTTGTTCCGGGTTGTATTTAAAGCAGGTTTTCCCGTTTTAGAGAGGCACCCACATGCTTATCGTGTGGGGTATTATGAGCAGGTCAACGCGTCAGGTTCACATAATAGCAATCTTGCTGGTATGGATGCCAGTGTTTTTGTGCCACTGTTGGATTTTAAATTCACCAATGATTCTCCCTATTGGTTGTTGATGGAAACATATGTGAACCCTTCTTATAACTCTCTGGTTTGGAAGTTTTATTCCACTAATGATGGGCGGGAGGTTAGCAGTGTATCCACTGGTTTAACAAATATCATTAAACCACCTGATCCAGTTTATCGTGAAAAATCTGATCTCCCGCAAGGGACGAAAGAAAAGAAGGAATTTGCTGTTGATGGAGCTGATATCACTGTGACACGGACAGTCACTCGAAATGGTGAAGTTTTGTTCACAGATAAATTCTTTACCCGCTATGAACCTTGGGGAGAAGTTTGGGAATACGGACCGGGAACTGAAATTCCGACACCGACTCCGTCACCTTGAAATCTGAATGGTAAAATGAGTTGATGTTTGAATCAATGGAGATGAAATGATTAATCAAGATCTGCTTGAACTATTAAGATGCCCAGCCTGTGTAAAAGAAAAAGAAGGCAGTCTTCAATTGGTAAAAGACACCTGGCTGGTTTGCGACGAATGCGGTCGTAAATACCCCATCGTTGAAGACATTCCAGTGATGTTGATCACTGAAGGTGATAAATGGGTCGAGACCAAAGCCGCCGATCTTGCTGTGCCGGCACCTCGACCAGCATAAATAGAGTTTTTAATTTATTTAATAGAATGATGGTGTGATATTGCTATGAATCAACAAACCAATCCAACAACGACACGTTCACCAAGGCAAAAAATTGAACCAACTTCACTTGTACTATTAATTGTTTTTGCTGTGGTGGGTATTATTTTGGCTTTCTTTGGCGGCAGATTTGTCCATAACATTGTAAAAAGCTGGTCCATGACTGACCTCCCTGGTGCACCAATTGCCGCTCCAATTACGAACAATGCTTCGGCTGACACAACCCCAAGTGCTCCGGTACAGAGCAATACTGGCCCTGCTGCCGCCACCTGGGATGGCAAAAGCCGCATTAATATTCTTCTGTTGGCACTGGATACTTCTCCTCGCCGGCAAAACGAAGGCCAGGGGTCTCCCCTTTCAGACACCATGATCCTTGTTACCGTGGATCCGCTTACCAATACCGTCGGCGCCATGAACATCATGCGCGATTATTGGGTCAACATTCCGGGTTTTGAATTTAACAGGATCAATGCCGCCTACAAATTGGGTGAAGATTATGACATTCCAGGCGGCGGTGCCCAGCTTGCCATGGAAACCGTTGAAGGGCTCTTGGGAGTACCTGTCGATTTTTATGCTCGTGTTGATTTCAATGCATTTAAAACCATAATTGATGAAATGGGCGGCATTCCCATTACGATTGAACAGCCTATGTTGTTGGATTGGCAGGGCAACGGCAATAAGTTTTGGATCGAACCCGGTGAATATGTATTACCAGGCGCCTATGCATTGGCATATGCACGCACACGTGATAAAGCATATGGTGATGGTGATGTAGATCGTGGCGTACGCCAGATGCAGGTTATACAAGCCATCCGTGACCGGGCTCTGAACCTTAATACACTGCCAACGCTGATGGCTCGCGCACCTGCCATTTATGCTGATATATCTGCCGGGGTGCAAACCAACATGTCTCTTGATCAAGCCATCCAACTGGCTTACCTGGTTGCTCAGATCCCTAGTGAAAATCTACACACTTTTAGTCCCGGCTACACTGTGGCTGAACCTCTTAAAACAGCAGATGGCATAGATGTCTTGCGCGTCATGCCCGATTTGCTGCGTGAGGTGCGTGACCAAATGTTTATTGCCCCTGGTGTTGCTGCTGCTCCTTTGACCCAATAAGCTTTCTGAATCTCTCAACAACTTCTGATTTCAATATGTAAACACGGTCTCAGTGATGATTGTTTAGACTAGCCCTGAATTCTCGAAAAAATTCAGGGCTAAAAACTTTTCCAAAAAACAGCAAACAAATGCGTTTTTAAAAAGACTTATTAATGGATAGCGACACCTGAATGTGCTTGGAACTAATCTTGCAACACAACAATGGATACATATTCCTTATTAACAAGATAGTGTGATAAATCTATGAATCAACAATACGATCGATCTATGGCCCGTTCACCAAAGCACCGGAAGCAAAGTATGGATACCACAACCCGGGTTCTATTGATTATTTTTATCGTGCTGGGTGTTATTCTGGCTTTCGTTGGCGGTAGATTTGTATTTAACATGTTAAGAGGATGGACGGGAAACAACGCCTCCGGTTCACTTACTGGGTCATCCAATTCAGGTAATGACAATGCTGTTGTAGCTGCACCTGGCGTGCCTTTACAGACGAGTAAGGGTCCGGCTGCAGCATCTTGGGATGGTAAAAGCCGCATCAACATTCTGCTGCTGGCATTGGACGTTTCTCCGCGCCGGCAAAGTGAAGGTCAGGGTTCGCCTCTGTCAGACACCATGATTTTGGTGACAGTCGATCCTGCTACACGTACGGTCGGTGCCATGTCCATCCGGCGCGACCTGTGGGTCGCCATTCCGGGATTTGGTGAAAACAAGATTAATACGGCTTATAAAATGGGCGAAGATTACAGCGTTGAAGGTGGCGGCGCTCAGTTGGCCATGGATACCGTTGAAGGTTTATTTGGCGTCCCGGTTGATTTTTATGCCCGGGTCGATTTTCATGCCTTTGAAACGATCATTGACGAAATTGGCGGTGTGACCATCACTCTAACCCAACCCATGTTGCTTGATTGGATTGGTAATGGCAATAAATTCACCATTGAACCAGGTACTTATACCATGCCCGGAAATTACACGCTTGCATATGCGCGAACACGTGAAGCCGAATATGGCGATGGTGATTTTGCCCGCGGTAACCGTCAAATGGAAGTAATCAAAGCGATTCGTGACCGGGTTCTAAACCTCAATGCATTACCCACGCTTATTGCCAGAGCTCCTGCAATTTATGGTCAAATTTCTTCAGGTGTGCAGACCAATATGTCGCTTGATCAGGCCATTCAATTGGCTTACATGATGGCTCAAATTCCAGGCGAAAATATACTCACTTTTAACATGGATGACACAGTCACCTACGCCACTTTTAATGTTGATGGCAGCTATATCTTACAACTGATCCCAGACCAGATGCGTCTGATGCGTGATGAGATGTTCTCAGGGTCAGGAACTGACGCTGAGCCTGCTGCTTTTGTCCCTCTGGATAATGGTGTTGAAGTTGCCGAAGGCGACCCGCTTGATCTGGCTGTTCAAGAAGCAGCACGCATCCGAATTTTGAATGGTTCCAACACTTCAGGTCTGGCCGATAGAACTCAGGCTTATCTGTCATCCAATGGCTTGACCAACATGAGCATTGGCAACTATGACACAACAGATAGCACTCAAATCATCCTTCATACTCCAGTGATCAACACACTAAATTATCTGGCGGCAGTTTTTGGCGTTCCAAATGCCAGAGTATTCAACCAGGCTGATCCAAGCAACGCCTTTGATGTCACGGTGATTCTTGGCGAAGACTGGGCGGCGAACAACCAGATTCCATAACAATAATTCATTGTCTGCGTGCATAAATAAAACCGAATTTTTTGAGAATTCGGTTTTTTGATCAGTTTCTTACCTAAATAGGGCTTTTCAGAAAAAAGGTTTGTAATAATTACCTCACCCCAAACCCCTCTCCATCCGCGGATGGAGAGGGGTTTGGGGTGAGGCTGGTGATAAAGAGCGGAATATATGCTTGTTTTGATAAATAAAACTTGATACCCCATTGCTTGCAACGGGAGTAGTTATTTACCTAAACGAATACTGAATCTACCACCTGGCGTTGTGTTCCTCTGACCAGCCGACCAGATCTTTGATCATGATCTTCTTTCCATCATCGGTGACCACTGTGCCGTTATATTTGCCAAACATCTGATGCACTTCGCTGCGTAATACCTTGAGATCGGTTTTTGCCACCCGTTCAAAGAAGGGTGTAAAGACCAGCTCCAATCGTCCGTCGGGGCAAGACATTGTCCAGGGGGCTTTGAAGTCTTGGTTGTTGTAGGTGTAGTTAATTTTGCCCAGCTTGTGAACTTTTCCATCAAGGGTGAAACAGTTCTCGGTCGCAGCGGATGTGTCACCAAAGCCGAAGCCCAAGTTTAAACCGATGCGGCGTTTATCATCGAGAAATCCTGAGGCGCTTGACCACACCCAGAAAGATTCATATTCCCACACGCCGCGCCCCCAATCAAGGTTGCCGAGACAGGTTTCAGGCTCTATGTCATGTCTTTTGTCCTGGTATTCCACCCATCCTTTGGCGGCCATGCAATTGATCTTGCGGTTGTAGTAGAAACGTTTGCCTTTGATAGGGATGACGATAACCATGGATTCCTGTTCAGCGGGGACGATGAATTCCACATCCGCGTTGAGCATGGTCTTGCCAAAACCGGGCCAGCGCACAAAAAGCGTGCGTTTGTCGCCTTCAACGTTGAAACGCAGGGTCTTGCCTCCGCCGATATAAAGGCTTTCGCCCTCGTTGCTGTTGCGCGGAATTTTTACCCCGGCTGCAAACGGAATTGTAAGTGTTTGTTCTTCGTATTTGCCGGTGGCAAATTCGATCACATAGGCGAAAACCATCCCCAGGTAACCGATATCACTAACAGTGAAAGAAAAGAAATGGGTTGGGGTGGTGATGGCGTAATAATCCCAGACTTTGATGCGCATGCCCTGCATGAACTTCAATTTGTAGAAATGACTGTCTTCCAGGTTGCAATCCAGCACCTGATGGGGCGCCCAGCCTGCCTGGGTTAAATTTCCTTGTGTGTCTAACAGTTTTCCGGGACCTTTGAGCAATTGTTGTTCCATAGGGTTACTCTCCATGAAGTTTAAATTTGATGGAAACTGCAACGAGTTGATTATACGTCAGGTTGTTTTATTATTAGTAGTGGAGTAAACAAAACGCCTCGAGAGAGGCGTTTTGGGGTTGAAAAGAGGTTAGGTTTTATATGGTTTCAAAAGCGCCGGGCAGGCTGCTTTGATTATTGTTCCAGCGCTGTTCGCTCTCAAAGGCCATGCGCCTGATTTTGAGCATCACTTGATCGGCTGTGGATTTTACCAGGTCGCGGTCTTCAACATCGCCACTAAAACGCAGTGCTTTGCCAACCGTGATGTTGTAGGGGCCGCGTAAATACCAGTGGCTGATTTCTTCTTTGCCGCTGACGATTGATTTCAAAGTATGCAGCTTGTCTTTCATTAGGTGGATACCAACCGGAAAGACCGGTGCTCCGCTGGCCAGGGCCAGACGTGCCACTCCGGTGCGCGCTTTGTGAAAGCCGCCAGCTAACGGGCTGATCAAGCCTTCCGGAAAGATCATCACCGTGTGACCGGCTTTCAGATGTTCAAGAGCCTCATCAATGGCTTCCTGTCCGTGGCCGGCTTTGACTGCAATGTGGCCTGAACGGCGCAGATATTCGCCGAGGATGGGCACATTGAATAGAACATCGTTGATCATAATAAATGATTGATGTCCTAACATGGAGGCCACGAAGAAGGGGTCGCCAGTGCTGGGATGGTTTGGGGCGATAATCTTGGCTCCTGCCGGAAAAATACATTTGTGATGCACGTTCATTTTTAGCATGGTGCCTGTATAGGTTTTCACCATGGGTTTTGAAACGCCAAAAAGTGCTTTTTGAATAAATTTTTTCATTTCTGGGTACTCACTTCCAATAATTGATTGGTAACAGTGTCAAGGGTACAAGGTTGGGGCCAGAACTGTATCAGCTCCAAGACATATCTTTTTATGAGATTAGACATATTTATTGAACCGGGAGAAATTGTGGCGAATATGACTTCTCAGACATAAGTGATAACCCCTTCAGAAGATAGAAGTTGCATAAAAATGAACTTGCGTATCTGCAAACTTGTCTTAACATCTCCTGAATTATTTCTTCCAATAATTGGATTATGGTAATTCCAACTCGCCAGTGAGGGGTGGATTGTTGCGATACCAGCGCTGTTGGCTCTCAGCCGCCAGGCACATAATCTTGAGCATTACCTGATGTGCTGCGTCCTTAACGTGTTCGCGATCTTCAACGTCACCAACAAATCGCATGGGCGCACCCATGGTGATGGCATACGGTCCACGCAGGTACCAATGACTATATTCGGTCTTACCGCTGACCACGGATTTTAATGTTTGCAATCGGTCTCGCTGTAAAAAGATACCTGTCGGGATGACCGGTGCACCGCTGGCGATGGCTAAGCGCGCCACACCGGTGCGTTCTTTGACAAAGCCGCTGTTTCTTGGGCTATTTGCGCCTTCAGGGAAGATCATCACCGTATGACCTGCTTGCAGATGCTCCAATGCGCAGTCAATGGCTATTTGTCCTCTGCCGGGTGCGACAGGGATGTGCCCCAGCCGCCGTAAATAGGCGCCCATGATCGGCACATGGAACATCACATCCGTGATCAGAATATAGGATCTTTGCCCCAAGATAGAGGCCATGATGAAAGGGTCAATCATACTGGGGTGATTGGGCGCGATGATCTTGGCCCCTTCTGGCAGAGGATTTTTCTGGTCAATATCCATGTTCAACATGGTGCCGCTGAATGCTTTAATCATCGGCACAGAAGCACCGTATAGTATTTTTGCTCTAATATCTGTCATTTTATAAGGTCAAACCCTTCTCACGCTAGCATCAATATATTTCAAGCATATCTGATGCAGTCCTTAAAAACATTATCCTATGGGCACAATCTGAGTGTGACCATGGTCATGGTTAAGGGTTTACTTGTCCGTTATGGGGTGTGTATTCAGACTATTCCGCTTTTGTGAATTATTTCTTCCGAAAATTGTCAAGATGAGGCGTTAGCAATTTCACCCAAAGCGCATATCCGGGGGCCATGAGATGTAGATGATCGTTGTTGAATTCTGCTTTGAGTGCGCCGTTCGCATCTGCGAAATGCGGAAAGAGATTAATGAAGGTGCAGTCAAATTCTTCAGCCAGTTTTTCGAGATGAATATTAAGCATGCGAAGATGGTTGGAATGGCGCTTGGTACGCGGCAAAATGGATTCTACGAACACTTTGGTGTCAGGCGATTGGTCTTTGCAGCGCTGCAAGATTTCGCGGTAATTTGCCAAAATTTCTTTGTCATGGCGGTAGTTCCACCAGTTCATATCGTTGGTGCCAATCAGAATGAAAAGGGCAGATGGTCCGCAGCACAAGATATCATCCAACCGTGCCAACGCCCCCAAAGTGTCATCACCATTGATGCCGCGGTTCTTGATGTTCATGTCAGGAAAGAGCTCATCCCAGCAGCCGCCGTCGGTGATGCTGTCGCCTAAAAAGACGATGTCGCCTTTTTGAATCTTTGCATATCGGTAAAGGTCGGCCCGTTGTTTATAGTGATTTTGCTCTATCTTCTCTACGGCTAATTTTGAGACGATGAAGAAGGTTAGCGTTACAGCCAACATGATAAGTAAGAAGGTTATAAACATGGGGTTGATTATAACAGAACCACTTATTAGTTAAGGCTCCAGGCAGTAGGGCATTGAACTCATGTCAGAATCGGGGTCAAGGTTATCGCCGTTTTCATCGTAGATCTTGATGGCGCTGATCTGTTGAAATTGCTCCAGGTTCTTGTGGATCAGGTTTGCTACGGAATATGCCGCGCCATTATTGGCACACTTGCCCTCCATGTGGATGCGCGCGATGCCATCTTCAATGGTCAATTCGCCCACTCCGGTAAAGCCACTTGAGACCAGCACCAACCCCTGCGCGGATTCTTCTGCTGTCGGGCCGGCGAAGAAGGCCTCCAGCACGGCGCGGACGGGATCAACCCCCGCCGGAAGCGGACGGTTTACAGCCACCTCATAGGGTTCAGTACCGACGTTGAATTTGGCCTCGTCGGTAAAATACACGGTAATGGTTTGAGCTTCGGTGGGCACTGGCGTTTCAGTGAGCTTGTTGGGCATGGAACAACTTTGTAAAGAAAGCACAACAATAACCAAAATGACTAAGGTAATTAATCGTTTCATTCTTCCTCCTATTTATTTTCATTATAGAGCGTTTTTCATCCTTCGAGTAAAATAAAAAAAGATCACCTTTTCAGGAGCCAAATGAAAAACACCGAAGAAATTCTCGAAGCCTTAAAGAAAGTTTTTGACCCCGAACTCGGACGCAGTATTGTCGAACTCGGCATGGTACGCGACTTGCAGGTATCTGAAGCCGGCGTGGTGACCTTCACTCTGGCGCTGACCATCCCTGGCTGCCCGATGAAAGCCCAGATGGAGCGCGACGCGCGAATGGCCGTGATTGCGCTGCCCGGTATCACCGACGTCAAAGTTACCTTCGGCGTCATGTCTGAAGACGAGAAAAAAGCCATCTTTGCCAACGGCAAACCTGAACTTCCAAAGCTTAATAAATTTAACCAGGTGCAAAAAGTGATCGCTGTGCTCAGCGGTAAGGGTGGCGTGGGTAAATCTTCCATTACTGCCATGTTAGCCTGCGAATTGGCGCGCTCAGGTAAAAAAGTGGGCATTCTGGATGCCGATATCACCGGCCCCAGCATTCCACGCTTGTTTGGCTTGCCCCCCGGCGGATTGCGCGGCAGCGATCAGGGGATTCTGCCCGCGGTCACATCTCTGGGGATTAAAGTGGTCTCCATCAACCTTATGATTCCAAATGAAGACGCGGCCGTCATTTGGCGCGGACCGATGATCTCGGGCACTATTCAACAGTTCTGGCGCGATGTATTGTGGGGAAAACTGGATTATTTGCTGGTCGATCTTCCGCCTGGCACTTCTGATGCGGCGCTGACCGTCATGCAGACCATCCCGGTGAACGGCGTGGTGCTGGTTTCAACCCCGCAAGAGTTGGCCGGCATGGTGGTGCGCAAGGCGGATTCCATGCTCAAGCAGCTCAAAATGCCAGTGCTTGCTGTGGTGGAAAACATGAGCTACTTCGTCTGCCCTGATTGCAGCACACAGCATGAGATCTACGGCCCCAGCCATATTGAGGAGCTTGCCAAGTCTGTCGAGACTGAGATATCAGTCCGCCTGCCGATTGACCCAACCCTGGCGTCTTTGGCAGATACAGGCAAGATTGAGAATTATGTTTCAGTTGAAATAGGCGAGTTGATCAAAAAATCAGGCATTTAAATGTCTTAAACCCAACTCAACAGCAGAGCTGCCGCACCCACAATCAACACCATCCCCAACGCTATGGGCAGGGTGATACGCAAGATTTCGCCTTCTTTGCCCTTGAGTCCGGTGGTGGTGCCGCCGACCGCCAGTTTAGCTGGGGCGACCATGCTGCCCAGCGAACCACCTACGGTTTGGGCGGCCAGTAGAATCAGCGGTGAGATGGCCAGTAATTCTGCCACACCCTTTTGCATGGCGCCAAAGAGGACGTTGGAATTGGTGTTGCTGCCGGTGGCGAATGCCCCAACCATGCCTACCAGCGGCGAGAAGAGCGGATAGATCATGCCCATCAGTTCAGAAAGGCCTTGTGCGATCTGCATTGTCATGCCGGTGTGCTCCATCAGTGCGGCAAGCGCAATCATGAATAATGTGCCGATGCTGGCCGGGATGGCGCCTTTGATGGTTCTCTCCAGAGCCGGTTTCACTTTGCCTGTAGAAAGCCCTTTCAAGCGAGGCAGCACCAGAATGGTGAAGAGGGCTGTCAGCAAAATGATCACCCCGGGATGAAGGAGAAAGCGGAAGAGATATCCATTGCCGGCTGCAGTGGTAAAGCCGTTCTGACTGACCACCTCGGGGAAGCTCAACGTCCAGGTGACGCTTGAGAGCAGTTGATTGATAGGTTTGACTGCGGTAGTCAGCCCCATGATCAGCATCAGAAATCCATAAGCCAGAATGCCTGTCTTGAAAGCCGGGTCAGGAGTGAAATTAGCGCGCCAGCCTTTTGGCCGTTTGCACAATAACACGCCGCCGATGATGCCCACGAAAGCCGCTGCAAATGAAGCCACCGGAATCATCCCCAGCAGACCGGTGAAATATTGGGTTGCGGCCACCACCACACCTAAAATGAGAACGCGCCACCAATGGATTTGCTGTTTCAAGATCATCATCACGGCCAGACCGGTGAGCATTACAATGATGCCCAAAAGCAGGGCCGTGGTGGGGAAGAGTTCAACGATATTTGAGCCGGTCACATCTACCAAGGTGCGGAAGGCCAGGGCCATGCCGCTCATGGTGACCGACCAGGTGTGTCCGATTGCGGAGGCAGCCACGGCTGTGATGGGCGGCACACCCAGTGCCATCAGCATGGGTGAGGCAATGGCGATTGGCAGGCCAAAGCCTGAAAGATTTTCGATCACAGCGGTCAGCATCCAGGCTTGAACGACAAGCAGCCAACCGCGGTCGGGGATGACCCCCTCGAGCGCCAGTGCGATCGCGCGGATGCCGCCTGCCTGATCCACCAGATGGTAGAGGAAAAGCGCAGGCCAGATCACCAACAGTACATTGAAGGTCACCATCAGGCTTTTTATCTGTGAGACCCAAAGAACATCCCAATTAAGTCCATAGAAGAATAGCGCAACCACCAAGCCTGCCAACCATCCAGCCATGCCGGCAATATGGCTGCCGGCGCGGAAGGCCAGCATCAGTACGAGGACGATTAATATGGGCAGCAGGGCGAGGAAAAAAGTCATGAAAAGCAACCACCTTTAGAAGTTAGCAACGCCCAATCTTACCCCTTTCAAGCATTTTTTGCCAGATAAAGACAAAAGCAGTCCGAATATGTAGGGTAAACAAAAAACCCGAAGACTGAAATTTTCAGCCTCCGGGTTAAGGTCAACGCGAACAGATCAGGCGACGGCAGCCAGGGTCATGATGTAGACCACTGAACCGAAGATCAATGCCACTACAGACAAAATGCCAAAGAACTTTCGTAAATTTGCTTCTTGTGCAAGCATTGAACCGTAAGCAGCCAGAGCCAGGCCGACGGCATAGATCAGAACTGCGAGCTGAAGACTGTCGGCTTTGTTGCCGGCAGTGTTGGCATCGTCAAAGGCGGTCATGGCAACATCATAAGTGGTCTCGGCGTCAGTATACATTTCGGTGTAGTATACATCGTCAAACGGACCTTCTTCGCGCTCCATGCTGGCGGTGAGGTTTTCCGAGAAGCTGTCCATATAATACTGGGCGAGATCATCATTGGCGCCTTCATTGATATACCAGCCGTCATACATCTGATAGTCATAGATGACGAATTGGTTGGCTTCAAGATAAAGCGAGTTGGATTCGGTCAGCTGTTTTTGGCCTTCGACGTTGAAATCAGCTTCTTTAGAATCAAAGATGGATGATTGATAGGCTGCAGCAGCGATCAACACGGAGAGCAGGGCGACCAAAATTCCCAGCACCCACTCGGAACTAAAAAATTTCATTAATTTGCTGTTCAAGTGAAACTCCTAGAATAGAATATGTGTAAGCAATTATATTAATAAATAATGCAAATTACCATAAAAATCACATTTAATAATGAATATATCGCTTTGTAAGAATCATTTTATCATATAAGACAAAAAAGGTAATAATAATTAGTTTAATAATTCAAGATTGGCGAGTGAAGCTATAAGTCGTTTCAAGCCGATGGATGAGAAGTGGATCTCAACGGTCTCTTCGCCGTCAGACTCGACCTTGCTTTCAAGCACAATGCCTTCACCCCAGTCTGCCCGGTCGGGTTTGCGCACCTTCATGCCGGGTTTGAACCTGGGCTCTTTGAAGGAGGGCGCCACGGTTTGGGTCATCTTGCGGGTCACGCTGGTGGTGCTCCAGCGGAAGTCGTCTTCGCGGGCGTCGCGGCGGGTGGTGTTGCGTCTGCCCTGGTTGGTGACCAGGTCTTCGCTGATGTCGGCCAAAAAGCGTGAAGCCTCACTGTATTCCCACGAGCCAAAGTTGGAGCGTCTTTCGGCGCGCAATAGATAAAGTTGATTCTTGGCGCGAGTCATGCCCACATAGAGCAGGCGGCGTTCTTCTGCCATTTCTTCAGGGTCGTCGCGCGAACGGCTGTGCGGCAAGATACCTTCATCCAGGCCGATGATGAACACATGGTTGTATTCCAGTCCTTTGGCGGCATGCAGGGTCAAAAGCGTTACGGCACCCTTCGCCTTGCCGTCATCCGGGGTATCGCCTGCATCGGGTATCGTATCTTGATCGGAGACGAGGGCCAGGTTTTGTAAAAATTCGGTCATGCCCTTCTCCTGGAAGTCGTAGGCCAGACGGCGAAGCTCGAGCACGTTTTCCCAGCGGTCGTTGTTGGCGTCGCTTTGTTCTTTGACGTATTCTTCATAGCCGGTGTCATGCACGATGCGGTCAAACAGCGCAGCGATGGAGGTTTTTTCTTTGGCTTCTTGCCATTCGACGAGCATGGCGCCAAAATCTGCCACAGGGACGACGGAGCGCCCGATCTGACTCCAATAAGGGGAGGCGTCACCATTTTTGCCGAGGTCAAGCAGCACTTCACCGGTGGTGATGCCGGCCATTGCAGCCGCGGATTGCAACGTACTGATGGTTTTATCGCCGATTCCGCGCGGCGGCACAGAGACTACACGCAATAAACTAACTTCATCTGAGGGGTTCTCCACCAGGCGCAAAAAGCAGATCATGTCTTTCACTTCTTTGCGGCCGTAGAATTTCTGCGCGCCAATCAGCCGGTAGGGCAGGTTGGCATGCATGAATCCCTCTTCAATGACGCGGCTCTGCGCGTTGGTGCGGTACATCACCGCAAAATCATCGGCCACGGCCTTGCGAGTGGCCAGGTATTGTTGAATCGTATCCACCACATAGGCGGCTTCGGCCACATCGTCGGTGGCCACGTATTGCACAATCTTGTTGCCTGCGCCGCGTTCGGTGAAAAGATGTTTGGGGGTGCGGTTGCGGTTGCGATCAATCACCTGACGGGCGGCATCCAGCACGGTTTGGGTGGAGCGGTAGTTTTGCTCAAGCAGAATCTTGTCACACTTGGGGTAATCTTTCTCGAAGCGCAGCACGTTGCGGTAATCAGCCCCGCGCCAGCGATAGATGGATTGATCTTCGTCACCCACCACGAAAACGTTCTTGTGATATGCGCCCAGGTGCCTGAGCAGTTCGTATTGGGCGATGTTGGTGTCTTGAAATTCATCCACCAGCACGTGTTGAAAGCGGTGGGCGTATTTTTCTGAAATGGAGGGGTTTTGCTGCAGCAACTGGGTGGCGCACATCAGCAGGTCGTCAAAATCCACGGCGTTGTTGGCGGTCAAAAGCTCTTGATAACGCGAGTAAACCTTGGCCACCACCTCTTCGCGGTACGATCCGCGCGGCAGGTCGGAGGGGCGCAGCAGGTCGTTCTTGGCTGACGAGATGGAGGAGTGGATGCCGGCGGGGCGATGGATCTTGTCGTCAATGTGCAGGTCGTGCATGGCGCGCTTGACCAGCGTTTCTTGATCACTGCTGTCAAAGATGACGAAGTTGGCGCTGAAGGGCAGCGCATCCGCTTCACGACGTAAAATGCGGGCGCACATGGCGTGGAAGGTGCCCAACCAGATGCCATCCAGGCTGCGCTGTGCCAGGGTGACCACGCGGTTTTCCATCTCTCTCGCGGCTTTGTTGGTGAAGGTGACGGCGATGATGTCGTAGGCCGGCACGGACATGCGTTCGATCAGGTAGGCCAGGCGGCGGGTCAAGACGCGCGTCTTGCCAGAGCCGGGTCCGGCCAGCACCAGGGTTTGCCCGGCGGGGGCGGTTACCGCACGCAACTGGGCGGGATTAAGATTGTCGAGCAAAAAATCGGTCATTAAAATTTGGTCTTTCTTTTAGAAACTTTAGTGTTTTTCGTGGTTAAGAAGGGTTTACATCCAATCTAAAATCATAAATCCCATCCGCGACCGGGTAAGTGCGCTCGCATTTCGCGCAGCGGATCAGCGGCGGTGTATCCTCCAGTGGTTCGCGGCAGGCCGGGCATGCAAAGCAGCTAGCGGCTTTTGTTTTTTCAGGCGTTCCATTTAGCGCAGTGGTTTTCAGAAACACACTTGGGCTGAGCTGCCACAGGCCTCCGGTGAGACCGGCGAGGCTGTCGAGCCCAGCCAGCAGCCCGGTGGGGATTGCGCGCTTCAACAAGGCCAGCCTGAAGTGGCTGACGGTGATGGTGCGTTCAATGCGGAACCCGGCGTCTCGCATCCAGGCGCGGATGGCGGCGGGGTGAAAGTCGAAGTTCAGTTCAAGGTACTCCACCGGTTCGGCGGTGTAGGGGGACCATTTTTGCTTACCCAACAGATAACGCAGCATGGATTTGATGTTGCGCTTGTTGGCGTATTCCAGAATAAAGGTGGAATCCTTAGTCAGCACACGCCTCACCTGGGCCAATGCGGCGGGGGCGTCTGCCATGTGGTGCAGCGTGCGGATCATGGTGGCGCCGTCGAAGGCAGCTTCCACGAAGGGCAGGCGGTAGACATCCGCGGCGACGAAGCGATATTTTTGAGAATCTCCCAATCGGGTGCGTGTGCCCTCGCTGGATGCTTTTACCAGCCGGGTATGTGCCTGTTCCAACTGGGTGCGGGAATAATCGAGCAGGGTGATCTTTTCGTAGCCGGTGTAGCGCGGCGTATTGCGGCCGGCGCCGGCACCCAACTCCAGCAGATGCGCTCCGCGGGCAGGCAATAACTTCTTGAGGGCCAGGGCTTCGCAGGCGTCTTCGTAGGCGCGTCCGCCCTTCTCCCAGAAGGAGTCTTGATAATCTGAACCTTCATAATTGCATACCGGGGGTGTTGTGGTCATGTGTTATCTCTCGGGGGTTTAAAGTGCGCCCGGACAGGTTTGCCGGCGGCGCCCAGAGATACCTCCTTACCGCTGCTTCCTCTCGGACCTGACGGGGTTCGCAGGGCTCTGCCGCGCCGGTCCCATCCGGGCGCGACATAAGGATACCATGGTTTTTTTGAGTGAGAAAGGCGGGAAGGGCAGCAATTAGGGATTAGTGCGAGTAATCAGTAATGAGGAATCAGGCGCTCAGGCTGTGGAGGACGGGGTATTTGTTTTTTGTTTTGGATTCGTTTTTATGCACGAATGGTAAATATTGGCTTTTGGCGGGCAAAAACAAGATCAAAAATTTCTGAGAAGGATTCGTTTTTGTTTCAAGGAAAATTTGGAAACAAAGAAAACGAATATTTCTTGACCTTAATGGTTTATTCGTTTTTTGTAAAAAACAATTAAATTCAAATCGAATAAACGACTCGCAAGAGGATGGCGATTTTGCGTGCGTGTTGTGTGGCAACCATATTTAGTTGTGAAAGATCGAGCAATGAAAGAGTGATGAGATGATTAATGTTAGAACAATAATTCTAATTTGTCAAGATGGTTTTTGAGTATGGTTTTTGAGTTAGAATTTAGTGCTTGCTGGAGAGTAAAGACTAAATTAGCCTATAAATATTTTTACATGGAGTATCAATTGTGCGTAATCTTAGGGTGGAAAATATTTCTTTATGTAGAGTTTATAAATAAGAAAAGCAAAGTAGAATAAAAACACCATTCAACTTGGTTTTAGTATCTTATGGTAGCTGTTATATTATTTAAATAATAAATACAGTTTTTATAGATAGTTATTTAATCAGTATTTGAAAAATACTTATCTTACCCTTTAGATATATCGTTATTGTAACCATATTGAATCCTAAATTTTATTTCATGGTTGGAAAAATTTTCAAAATCAGAATATCTGAATAATGTAAGAAAAATGTTGTCTGAGTTAAATTTTTCATTGAGATCATCAATGTGGGAAGCTATTATTTGAGGGATATTAGTTTCCTCATAAACAAATAGGATACATATTTTTGGTTTTTGGTAAAAATATTTCTTGATGACTAGACTTTTTTGACGCGTTTTACCGATAATTTCTTCAATTTTTATTAACTCTACATCGGACCTAACCATAACTAATTCAAAAATTACATTTTCTTCAGTCGAAGTTGAAGATTCTATAAAAAGATCAAAAAAATAATCTTCGAGTTTATAATACAAGTAAACTTGATTATTATTATAAATATTCAAAAGTTTTTCAATTACTGCATTTTCTATACTTACATACCTATGTATTTCTTCTTGATGAAATATTTCAAACATTACGTTTTGTTCTTCTTCAGTGGATTCGCCACCGCCACCCATACCAATAGGTTTTTGAACCGATAATTCACCATCCATTACATGGATAATTTCACCTTTGTTTAAATACTCAATATTTTTGATAAAAGTTTCTTTTTCTAGCTTTTGTTTTTTGTCATCAAGTAGTTGAATAGGAACCCATTTTTTTAACCCTTGAAAAATAAGTAGTAATCCGATAAAAACAAGAAACCCTGATATTAAAAATCGATTTGTACATAAAAAAAGATAAGTAGTTAGTTTAATCGTCACTAATTGTTGTGCCCGAATTACTAATTTGGAATAATTATCAAGCAAATATATGTCATCCAGAGGGGAAGATGCAATTAACCAAAGAAAACCAAAACTAAGACTAATAATAATTATTCCAAAAGATACAAGAAACTTATGAAGGTCAGTGTATTCTGGTTTTTCCATATTATTTCCTTACCTTTTATTTATGAATTACGCACATATATCAGATTCTCGCTAAGATGAACTTTGTAACAATTATATAACGATAACATTTTTGACTATTAATCTTTTTGCCATAAAGTTAAAAACCTCGCGCCGCTCAGATTTGCGGAGAGTTTAACAATCTATTCGGTCAGGGTGTAATGCTAAATGCAGAACAGGTTTTGTTTTTATGCCTCATTTATTATTTCTCATTAAAATAAACCCTGTAATAAAATAATACCAATAATGGACACTCGCCAATCAGGGGTTGAGGGTATGCCATGACGGAACTCAATAAAAATCTTCATCACCGCCGTTCCATCCGTCTCGCGGATTATGATTATTCCGCGGAGGGAGGGTATTTCATCACCATCGTCACCCAGGGCAGGGCCTGTTTGTTTGGTGAGGTTAATGATGGGGTGATGCAATTAAATGAATTTGGGAAGATCGTTTGGGCGGAATGGTACAGAACAGCGGAATTGCGTCCGAATGTTGAATTGCTGGAAGATGAATTTGTGGTCATGCCGAACCATGTCCATGGCATTATTTGGATTATTGATTCTCCGGGTAGGGGTTCGTTGCAATGAACCCCTACGGTTGAACGATATCAAAAACCGGTATCGAATTCTATTCCAACCATTGTGCGATTGTTCAAATCAACCATTACCAAACAAATTAACATTATTCGGCAAACTCCAAATCAACCCGTTTGGCAGCGCAACTACTATGAGCACATCATCAATTCCGAAAAGGATTACTACAATATCGCCAACTACATATCCTCCAATCCCATGGATTGGGATATGGATGACGAAAATTAAATGGTGTAACGTTCCCCGCCTAAATCCCGGCGCGGCTGAGAATTGCGGATATTTTGGCCACCTGTGTGGTCAGGATGGGGTGGGTATGCGCTCAACTCCACCTCGCGAAGATTCTTCACTTCGGCTATACTTAAGTTATCAATCGTTTATTCATACAGAAAGGGTTTTTACTATGGCACACTACTCACTTAAGAAATCATCAGATGGCAAATTCTTTTTCAATCTCGTTGCAGACAACAACGAAACCGTGCTGACCAGCGAAATGTACAACGCAAAGGATGGCGCGCTTAATGGTATCGAATCCGTCAAGACAAACGCCCCCCTCGACGAACGCTATGAAGAAAAAGAAGCCTCCAACGGGCAGCCCTATTTCGTGCTCAAGGCCGGCAATCATGAAATCATCTGCACCAGCGAGCAATATTCCTCCAAACAGGCGATGAAGGGCGGCATGGAAGCCGTGCAAAGGATTGCACCCACGGCTGACATCGAAGAATAGTTTTCATGTGATAAAAACAAAATCCCTTCAAAAGGGATTTTGTTTTTAAGTATGTGGTGAATCTTTTTATGTACAAAATTACCTGCAAGCACTTGAGCGTTTGATATACAATAATCCAGATAGAATGATGTTCATCGATGGGTGATATCTGTGGATGATAAAACCAATAGAAAACCTCACCACCGCCATTCAATTCGTCTCGCCGGGTATGATTATGCTTCGGAGGGCGGGTATTACATTACCATCGTCACCCAGGGAAGGGTGTGTTTGTTTGGCGAGGTGATCAATGGAGAGATGCAATTAAATGATTTTGGCAGGATTGTACATGAGGAATGGTTTAATACAGTAAGATTACGACCGAATGTCGAATTGTTGGAAGATGAATTTATGGTCATGCCGAATCACATTCATGGAATTATTTGGATTGAGGATGATGGCCGGGATGGGAAAAATGTCAATTTCATGGGGAATAATCGACAAACCGCAGGGGCGTATAGCCATACGCCCCTACAATCACCATCAGGCACAATTGGTGCCATTATCCGTGGTTTTAAAGGTGCGGTGACAACAAGAATAAATACGAATCGTGATCTTAAAGGCGTACCCGTCTGGCAACGTAACTATTACGACCCCACTCACTTCGTTCGGGGGCGCACAGTTCGCGGCACATTATCAATTCCGAACACGATTACGAAAACATTGTCAATTACATCTTTCTCAACCCTATAAATTGGGAAATTGATTCAGAAAATCAATAACAATATCAAACTGATTGGAGAATAATAAATGTTAACCATCCCGAAACCACAACCCGGCGAATACGCCCCCTACGCCATCATGTACATTGACCTGCTGCCTGATGACGGCGACCCCATGAGCCACCTGATCAGAAACCAGGTTATCGCGTATGAATTGATCAGTTCCATGCCGGTCGAAAAACTGGATGTGCCCTGCGCACCCGGCGAATGGACGGTCAAAGAGGTGCTCAGCCACATTATGGATACAGAGCGCGCCTTCAGCTATCGCGCCATGCGTTTTGCCCGCAACGACCCCACCGAGCTCTTTCCGCTGGATGAGAATTTGTATGTTAAAAACTCGGGGGTGAACTTCCGCTCCATCGAAGACATCATGGGTGAGTACACGGCCATCCGTCAGGCAACTCTGACCTTATTCAACAGCTTTGACGATCAGGCGTTCACGCGCTCAGGATTGGTGAAGGGCAACAATGTCAGCGTGCGCGCATTGGCGTGGCTGACCCCGGGGCACGAACTGCATCATCTCAACAGCATTAAACAGAATTACGAATAAAGTAGACTTGGCTTATCCATGACCACCGAAAGCCAGGCCCATCATCGTCGGTCCATTCGTTTGGAAGGTTATGACTATGCTTCCGAGGGAGGCTATTTCATAACCATTGTCGCTCATGGAAGAAAATGTTTGTTTGGTTCAGTTGTAAATGAAGAGATAAAATTAAATGATTTTGGAAGAATGGTCAGAGAGGAATGGTTTAACACCTCAAAAATTCGTTCCAATATTGAATTGCTTGAGGATGAATTTGTAGTTATGCCAAATCACATCCACGGAATTATTTGGATAATGGATCGTGCGGATGGCGAGGTTTCACAAGCCACATATTCACCCGTAGGGGCGTATAGCCATACGCCCCTACGGTCACCTTCCAATACAATTGGCTCTATTATTCGGGGATTTAAAGGGGCAGTTACAACAAGAATCAATATTTACCGCGGGAGAAAAGGCAGCCCGATATGGCAGCGGAATTATTATGAACACATCATTAATTCTGAACGAGACTATGAAAATATTGTTGAATATATTTCATTTAATCCTCTAGCATGGCAAACAGATAAAGAATATTCTTGTGATTAAACATAAAGAGGGAGACTCTTGCAGCCTCCCTCTTTCAATATTATCTATAAATTGCCAGAATATCTTCAATCACCGCATAGCCGGTGGGCAGCCTTCCGGCGCCCGGGCCGATCAATGTGACCTCGCCGACATAATCCGTGACGAAGTGGGCTGCGTTGGCGGCGCCAGACACGCCCGCCAGCGGATGGGTAATGGGCAGGCGCAGGGGTTTCACGCTGGCCACCAGGTTGCCATCTACGATTTCCAGGCTGCCGATCAGCTTCCAGCGTTCGCCGGCGGCTTTGGCGGTGTTGACGTCTTCAAGGGTCAACTTCGAGATGCCCGTGCGGTCTACATCTTCCATGGAAATTACCTCATTCATCACCAGTCTGGCCAAAATGACCACCTTGCCGGCCGCGTCAAAACCTTCCACGTCACCGGTGGGGTCCGGTTCGGCGTAACCCAGTTGTTGGGCTTCGGCCAGTGCGTCGGCGTAGCTCATGCCGCTTTCCATCTGGGTGAGGATGTAGTTGGTCGTGCCGTTGAAGATGCCCATCACCTTGCGAATCTTGCCCGCAGCCAAAATTTCGCGTGCCAGGCGCAGGGTGGGTGTGCCGCTCATCACGGTGCCTTCCACGCCGAGCTGCACGCCGTTGGCTTCGGCCAGGGCATTCAGGCGTGAAAAATGCAGCGCCACCGGACCTTTATTGGAGGTGACCACATGTTTCTTTTGGGTAAGCGCTTCAATCACATGATCTGTGGCGGGCTGGCCGGTGGTGAGGTCGGTATAGCTCATTTCGACGATCACATCTGCATTGCTTTCGTGGATCAGGGTCAGTGCATCCCATCCGGGTTTGGCGACAGGATGTTGTTTGAATGAGCCATTTTCTGAAAGATGTTCAAGCAGATCACCGGCATCCAACCCGTTGGGGTCGTAAAGGTTGCCGATGCGCGCGTCTGAAATGGCCGTGATCTTGAGATCCAGCCCGAATTTTTGAATATACTCCTCGCGCGATTCCTTGAGGATTTGAGCCAATCCCTGGCCCACGTTGCCAAAACCGATCAATCCAAGCCGCACTTCTCTGGTCATGCTACCCTCCAAAATTCGTTTCACGGATTATCTCCTGAAGCGCGAAAATGTGCAAGTCAGTCTGCTCTGGTAAGGGCATTTCATGAATTGCCCTTACCAATCCTCATATAATAAGACAATATATAGTCTATCTTGTCACTTTTTCTTCAAAATCTCGATATCCTTAATGAGCTCAAATACAACCGATTTGCGCAAAGAACGGATAAGGAACCATGACTGAAACCACACTCAATCCAACCCTTGACCGGCAGGAAGAAGACAGGATGGTGCGCGCCGCCCAAACGGACGCACGCGCCTTCGAAGCTCTCTACCTGCGTTATGTCAAACAGGTTTACCGCTATCTCTACAGCCGCATAGGCTCACAGGCAGACGCCGAGGATGCCACCGCGCAGACTTTTCTCAACGCGCTTGAAGGCTTTAGCCGCTACCGCCATGAAGGCTATTTTGGCGCCTGGCTGTTTGGCATCGCGCGCCGCAAGGCCGCTGACCATTTCAGGCAGGCCGAACAATCTCAATTTCTGCCCGACGAACTGCCAGCACATGATCTTGATTTGCTTCAGCAGGCCGTACGCAGCGAACGACTGCACGAACTGCGAAGTCTGCTGCACGAACTTGAAGAGGACGAACAGGAGCTGCTGCGGTTGCGATATGCGGCGGAACTGCCCTTTGGCGAGATCGCCCGCCTGATGGAGCGCAAAGAAGATGCGCTCAAGAAAAGCCTTTACCGGCTTCTTGACCGGCTGCACAGCCGGCTGGAGGATTCTCATGACTGAACAGACTTATGGTCAACTTGAACAAGAACTCGGTGCGCTGTACGCCTCCGCGCCGTTGTCAGATGCTTTTGTCAGCTCGTTGAAATTTCAATTGAACAGCAAGATCAGGGCACAATCCACGCCGCGTGTGCGACCTTTTAAACTACGGCCTGCCTGGATCGCGTTGATCGTGCTGTTTGCGGCGATCATCACGACCACCCTGATCATTGGACCAGACAAAGTGTATGCTGAAATGCGCCGCCTGCTGGGTTACATCCCCGGCGTGGGGCTGGTGGATACCAGCGTGCCCATCCGCGTGCTGGCGGAGCCAGTGGAGCAAACCCGCGATGGCGTGACCATCACGGTGATAAATGCAACATTAACCTCAGACCGCAGCCACATCGAATACCGCGTATTTGGTGTGCCGCGCACGGCTTATTCGGGTGATGAAAACGTCCATGGATGTTTTCAAAGTGATTATTTACTTTTGCCAGACGGCAGCAAACTTGATCGTTTCAATGATTTCCCGGCCATCCCTGCGGATGTGAATGAGGTCACTCTGGTCATCCCCTGCATTGCTGAAACCATGCCGGGTACGGTGCCCGAAAATTGGGAATTTCAACTCAAATTCGTAGCGGCATCGCCTGATATGACGGTTATGCCGGTTGAAGAAATTGCCGTCACCTTGGCACCGACAATAGAAGCTGCTCAACCAAATGCCACCCCCGTAGATAACACTGTAACGGTAACCCAAGTCATCGAAACGGAGAAGGGATACATTCTTGTGGGTGAATTCAAACCCTCGGCAAAGGAGGGCGAATGGATTCAGCAAACCGGCATGCCTGTTTTCACCGATGCAGATGGCAAGAATGTGCCGCTTAAGATGAACCTGGATGCCATGAATAACCTTCAAACGGGGCCAGATAGTTGGGTTTATGAAATTGACGCGGTGGGGGTGAGTTTTCCGATCACCATCACATTCTCGGGTGTCGCGATCAGCCAGCCAGACCCGGATGCTAGTATTGAAATCCCCTTTGATTTTGGTGAAACAGTTGCTCCGGGCAAGGAATGGAACCCTGACATTAACTTCGAGTTGGCCGGTCATTCTGTCAAGTTGGCGAGCATTTCTGCGGATTCACAAAACGGATATAACTTCAATTTTATTGTGGATTCCGAAGTCTATGGATTAAGTGTTCAGATCATAGGGCAAACTTCTAATGGCGGTGGCGGCGGCGGTGGAGGACTGACCGATGGCAAGTTCAACACAAGTTTATCTTTTGCTCAACAACCCACCGGAATGCAAACTTTGGTTTTTTCAAAACTATCTATCATCAGCGACCCATTGAGTTGGAGTGGAAATTGGTCTCCGGCGACGGTGCGCACGGACTTACCTGCGGTTGTAGAAATTCCTGCCGGGACCTGCGCGAATGCCATTACCATCCAGTCTGCGCTTGCGCTGCCAACAACCATCATTGGAAAAGCTCTGATGTATGAGCAGATGGCGGGTACTACGATGGGCGGATTGGTGTTATACAATCTCGACGGCACAGGACGCACATTGGTTACTTCTGCAGGGAACTGGGGGGCAATGGATAAGACCGGTTCAAAAATTACCTATGCTGCGGAAGTTGGATTTGCAGTCTATGATGCTGCCAGTGGAATGACTGTGCCTCAAACCAGTGAAAGTGGCTACGACCCTGTTTGGTCCAACGATGGCACGATGTATGCCTTTGTGAGTGGGGCTGCCGATGGAATATCGGTTATGGACATGAACAGTGGTACTGCGACAAAAGTATCGTCTTTGGGGTTTGAATCCACTGTGGGCTGGCTGCCCGATGACAGCCGCCTGATCACGGCAGCCATGTTTAGCGGCGGCGCTGCCTGGCAGATTCGATCGATTGATTTAATTACAGGTGTATCAGAAGATTTGTTTGTGATTGAAGATGGATCGTTGAAATCGCTGGATGCAGCTTTATCCCCTGATGGGCAGTGGATTGCCTACCGTGGACGCAATAACAGTGATGTTCATCTGGTCAAATTGAATGGCAGTGCCAATCGCTTGCTGCTTGAGAGCCCAGCAGTGGGCGTTAGTGGGCTTGTGTGGGCGCAAAACGGCTGGCTTGGATTGAGTTTATCGCAAATGAATACTGAGAAGAGGAAAACGATCCTGGTGGATCCGGTATCTTGCATGGTCTACGAAGTACCTGGCCTTACAGGAACGCTGCAAGGGTTGAGTATTCAATAAATCATAGGAGCGTCACGGCTTGCTGTGACGCTCCCTAATTGGTCTACCTTCCAAACGACGGGCCGAAAATATAATTCTGCAGGTTGTCGATTAACAGGTCTTTATCCTCGATCATGTTCTTGACAATATCCCCGATGGAGATGATGCCCACCAACTCATCCCCTTGCATGACTGGCAGGTGACGGATGTGTTTGTTGGTCATAATTGCCATGCATTCATCGCTGGTGGAGGAGGGAGTGACGCAGTAGAGTTCTTTAGTCATGCAAGATTCAACGGGCAGTTTTAGCATCAAACATTGCTCTCTGGCAATCTCTCGCACGAAATCGCGTTCAGAAAAGATACCAACCGGCTTGCCGTGATCCAGCACGATCATGGCGCCGATGTTTTTCTCAGCCATGATTTGTAGCGCGTCGATCATTGTCGTGCCGGGGTTGACGGTTACGACTTCACTCCCTTTTGCTTTGAGGATCATACTCACGAGGATCATGTTTTCTCCTTTGACAATTAAGATAAATATTGTGTTAATTAGTATAGACTATTTTGGCTCTGGATTCAATCATCCCCGACAAAAGTTTATGCAAATTATCGACAATGCCACTTGACAAATTAAAAATTCGTACTATTATAAGTACGAACGTTCGTTTTTATTTGGAGGAATCCTTGACCAAAACCGAAGCACTTTCAAAGGGGGAACGTACCCGCCAGGCCGTCATTGAGGTTGCCCATCAACTCTTTGTGGATCAGGGTTATGCGGCCACCTCCATGCGCCAGATTGCCGAAAAAGCTGGTCTGGCTTTGGGAGGCATCTACAACCACTTCTCCACCAAGGAGGCCATCTTTTCTGATGTCATCCTGGCATATCATCCGTTTCACCAAATTCTGCCTTTACTCAAGGCTGCGCCAGGAGAAACGTTTGAGGCCTTTGTGCGCAATGCCGCCAAAAGTATGGTTGCGGAACTTGGACGTCGGCCGGATTTCATTAAATTACTGTTTGTGGAATTGGTGGAGTTTGAAGGCCGGAACATTCCGAAAATGTTTCAAGTTATCTTTCCGCAGGTGCTTCCACTGGTCAAACGTTTTGCGAATCGGAAGGGTGAACTGCGCAATATCCAGCCTTTCGTGCTCTTCAGGTCTTTTTTGGGATTGTTCTTTTCGTTTTACATGACCGAATTCCTGCTTGCGGGAACCCCGGCCAATATATTGCCAAAAGGGACGGTGGATGATTTTGTCGAAATCTATCTGCACGGTGTGCTTGCAGTTAAGGAGAAAAAATGAACTCTCGTTTATTCTCGATCATTCGCAAAGAGTTCATCCAGATCATCCGCGACAAACGCGCCCTGGCGATCATCCTGATTATCCCGATCATGCAGCTTTTCCTGCTCGGATACGCCGCCACCAACGACGTGCGCAACATTCCGTTGGCAGTCTACGACCAGTGCCGTTGTGCCGAATCCCGCTCGCTACTGGATGCCTACCGCGCCGCGGATTATTTCCAGCTTGCCTACTCGGTTTCGTCAGAAGACGAGATTCGAGCCCTGATCGAAGGGGGCAAGGCGCGGGCCGCAATTGTTATCCCGCCCGACTATAACACCCGCCTGGCCAAAGGGGATGCCCAGGCTGCCTTCATCCTTGACGGCTCAGACCCCACCTCCGCCTCCACCGCATACTCTGCCGCTTTGCTGATTGGGCAGGCACATTCAACCAACTTAATGATGGAAAACCTGCAGCGCGCTGGTGTCAACACCGACCGTTTGCAGCAGCCGCTCGAAATTCGCACCCAGGTCTGGTACAACCCCGATTTGGTCAGCAACTACTTCATGATCCCCGGCGTGATCGGCATGATCCTGTTTGCCATTACCTCCATCCTCACCGCCACCTCGGTGGTGCGTGAACGTGAGCGCGGCACGATTGAGCAATTGATCGTTACCCCCATCCGTCCGTGGGAGCTGGTGGTGGGCAAGGTGACACCTTACGTGATTCTGGCGCTGATCAATACTTTTGAAGTGCTGGCACTCGGACACTGGTGGTTCGGTGTGCCCATCAGGGGTAGTCTAACCTTGATCGTGGCCACCTCCGGGCTACTGTTGCTCTCAGGGCTGGGCATCGGCTTGTTTGCCTCCACAATGGCCAACACCCAGCAGGAGGCCATGCTGACGGTGTGGATGACCTTATTGCCATCCATCTTCCTTTCCGGATTCTTCTTTCCGCTCGAGGCCATGCCGGCAGTGCTGCGCTGGTTTTCGGCCATTATTCCGCTGCGCTATTATCTGGTGATCATCCGTTCAGTCATGCTCAAAGGCTCCGGCCTCTCCTCCATCTGGATGGAAACCCTGGCGCTTTTTGCCTTTGGCGTGGTGATTCTGGTGGCTGCTTCTCTGCGTTTTCGCAAACGCCTTGATTAATGTTGATATCGTAAATTGGAGTTGAAGATGAAAGCAAAACGTTTCCCCAAGTTTGTCATCCCCGTGGTGATTTTAGCCCTCGCAGTGGCTGTTTATATTCTGGTCACGGCATTGTCTTCAAAAGAGTCTGGTGAATTGGTGGTGTCTGGCACCATTGAGGCACAAAGCTCTGTCATTGCACCTGAAATCGGCGGAAAAGTCATCGCAATCTATGTTAATGAAGGTGACAGCGTCACCGCCGGGGATGTGCTATTTAGCATTGATGACACCTTGCTGCAAGCGCAGCGCGGTGTGGCGGAGGCGGCGCTTGTACTCGCTCAAGGAGCCGCAGCCACTTCTCAAGCTTCCATGGATGCCGCAGCGGCCAATTTTGACCTGTCGCTGGCCGCATCCAGAGCGGAGTCTGCCCCGCTCCGCGCCGCGGATTGGACAACGGCAAACCCTGCGGGTTACACCCTTGCTGACGGCTCATTCACTCCCACGGAGCTGATCACAGCCGCCCATGCCGAAGTGGATGCTGCCGCAGCGGCCAGAAGTGAAGCAGAAGTTGCACTGGCGGCCTTGTTGACAGACCCCGCCAACGCGGATTTCGTCAAAGCCGAGAGTGATTTGCTGGCGGGCAGGGCTGAGACGCAGGCTGCCTCGGATGTGCTGGCAAAGGCCAATATCTCTAACAATACTGAGTTAAAAGATGCAGCGCAAGCCACATATGATGACACGCTCACCCGGCTCGAAGATGCCCAAAATACATACGACGATCTAGTTGAAACAGATGCCGCGGTCAAAATCCTGACTGCCCGGCGCTACCAGGTGTTGGCAGTTGAGAGAACGCAGGCTGCTCAATCCCGGCTGGCAGCGCTGCAAACAGGCGAGAATTCGCTCAAGGTCAAGGCGGCAGAAGCCATGGTGACTCAGGCTGCCACTGCGGTTAAGCAGGCACAAGGCGCCGTTCAACAGGCTCAAGCCAACCTGGCCTTGCTGGATGCCCAGCTTTCAAAGCTTTCGATCACCGCCCCCTTTGATGGTGTCGTGCTGGGACGTTCCGTTGAGATTGGCGAGGTTCTTTCACCCGCAGCACCGGCTTTCATGCTTGGCGTGTTGGATCCCCTGACCATTACGGTTTATGTGCCTGAAACAGAAGTTGGGCTGCTTTCGATCAGTCAACTGGCACAACTCTCGGTGGATTCCTGGCCAGGAGAAACCTTCTCCGCCGAGATCATCCACATCGCGGATCAGGCCGAGTTTACCCCGCGAAATGTGCAAACCGCGGAAGGCCGCAAGACCACCGTCTTTGCTGTCAAACTGCAGATATCCAACCTTGATGGAAAGCTCAAACCTGGCATGCCAGCGGATGTGAGTTTCAACCAGTAGAAATTGGAAGAGAGAATGAACAAGCAGCCAAATTGGATTCCCTGGCTTTATCTTGCGCTGGGTCTCACCCAGGCCGCCCACAGCGTGGAAGAAGTGCTCACCGGCCTGTGGCGGAACCTGCCAGAGGTGACCGGCTTGATCCACGCCAGACTGTCATTTGTGCCCGGTCTGAACTGGTCCGCGGAGGGGTTTGCGGCGGCTAATTTGGTTATTGTGGCAGTGATATTGGGGTTCAGCCCTTTTGTCTTTCAGGAACGTGCCTGGGCTTTGAAGATCGCGGGGGTGGTGGCGGTGATTGAAGTACTCAACGGAGCGCTTCACATCATCCCGGCTTTCGTCAAAGGCGGTTACTGGTCAGGTAGTATTTCGGCCATCATTTTATTTATTATTGGATTGTTAATCTTGATCAGGAGGGTTAACTCACATGAACTCAAAAAATCGTAATTGGCGCAAGATGAAACCGGCGCAAAATTTACACCGTTTACTTTATGCACTTGGGCTTGGACCTGTGGTTGGCAAGATCATTTTGCTGCTCACCAACACTGGCCGCAAGAGCGGATTGCTGCGTACCACCCCATTGCAATATGAACTCATAGACGGCAAATACTACCTGGGGGCGGCGCGCGGCAAAAGTGCGGATTGGGTGCGCAATATAGAAGCGAACCCAAAAGTGCAGATCAGGGTCAAGCGTTTAGCCTTCTCAGGCACGGCCAGGGTGGTTTGCGACCCGCTTGAGATTGCAGATTTTATCGAAATCCGTTTACAAAGACATCCGTTTATGATCGGTATGATCATGCAGAAATCGCACAACCTTCCGCGCAAGCCCAGCCGGCAGCAGCTCGAAGAATTGGCCAAAAGTGAAGCCATGGTGGTAGTCACCCCGGATCAGGATTGACGTAAATGGCATTAATAAACGCTGTAAATTTATCTAGATCTTTCGGTCAGACACAAGCTGTCGACCGACTTAACCTCTCCGTCGAGTCTGGCGAAATCTTCGGCCTGGTCGGCTCGGATGGCGCGGGCAAGACCACCACGCTGCGGCTGCTGGTCGGCGCGCTGCGGCCGGATTCCGGTTCGGCCAGCATCTGCGGTTTTGACATTCTGACCCAGACCGACAGCGCGCGCGAAAAGATTGGCTATCTCTCGCAGCGTTTCTCGCTGTATGAAGACTTGAGTGTGCTAGAAAATATTCGATTTTTTGCCGAGGTGCGCGGTCTGGAACTCAAGGATTGGAAGCCCCGCTGTATGGAACTGTTGAAGTTTGTCGGTTTGGAAAACTTCACCGAACGCAGGGCGGGTCAGCTCTCGGGCGGCATGAAACAAAAACTCGGGCTGGCCTCCGCGCTGGTGTCGCGCCCGCAGATATTATTGCTCGACGAACCCACCACCGGCGTGGACCCCGCCACCCGACAGGATTTCTGGCAGTTGATCATCCGCATCGTCGCCGCAGAGGGCATGGCGGTCATCCTCACCACCCCTTATATGGATGAGGCCGTGCGCTGCAACCGGCTGGGGTTCATGCGCTCTGGCCGCATCATCGCCGAGGGCACCCCCTCTCAACTGCGCGACCGCCTGGAAGGTCAGATTATTGAAATGCAAACCAACGCTCCCATCGCGTTGCGCGAGCAGGTGTTAAAGATAGCAGGTGTGCAAGACGCCCGCGCCTTTGGCGATAAACTGCACCTGCGCGTAGCACCTCTAGAGGCGCAGCAGGTCATTCAGCAACTCCATTCCTTGACTGGCGGTGCCAACCCGCGGCTAATCCCTGCCACGCTTGAAGATGTGTTTATTTCGCTGACTCTGAGTGAAGAAGCAGGTTCACATGACTGAGAATGCAGTTGTTGCCACCAATTTGACCCGCCGTTTTGGCGATTTCACCGCCGTGGACCATATCAACTTCGAGGTCAAGACTGGCGAGATCGTCGGTTATCTCGGCCCGAACGGCTGCGGCAAGACCACCACCATCCGCATGCTGCTGGGGCTGCTCGAACCCACTGAAGGCAGCGCCAGCGTGCTGGGCTTTGACGCCTTCAAACAGACCGAAGAGGTGCGCGCCCGCTGCGGATATATGTCGCAAAAGTTTGCTCTCTACGACGACCTGACCGTGCTCGAAAACCTGGTCTTCTACGGCGGCGTCTATGGCATCAAAGATCGCAAACGCGTTCAAGAAACGCTGAATTTGGTGGGCTTGTCTGGTCGTGAGCGTGAACTGACAAGGGGTCTTTCGGCGGGTTGGCGGCAGCGGCTGGCGCTGGCCATTGCGCTGGTGCACCAACCCAAACTGCTCTTTCTCGACGAACCCACCTCGGGCGTGGACCCCGTGGCTCGCCGTGAGTTTTGGGAGCTGATCTATCAACTGGCCGCGGGCGGCGTGACCATCTTCATCACCACCCACTACATGGATGAAGCCGAATACTGCCACCGAGTGGGCTTGATGAAAGACGGCAGGCTGCTGGCCTTTGACCAACCCTCCGCGCTCAAGCAGACCGTCATTCGTGGAGAGGCCTGGGATGTGGCTGCTGCCTCCCTCACCGTCATGGTCGAGAAGATCAATCAAATAGAGGGCGTCATCCAGACCAGTTTATTAGGCGACCTGGTGCACGTCATCATCGGCCCAAAGAAAATTACAAAGGATCAATTGCAAGCGAAGTTGTCGCAGTTGGGTCTGGGAGAGGTCACCCTTTCCGCGGGGGAGATTACATTGGAAGATGTGTTTATGAGTTTGACGAGGTAACTCTTGAGTTTGTTGATCAAGAAAAAATATCAAAAACCTTCCATTTGGAAGGTTTTTGGTTAATTCTGTCATTCGATCGTGCAATTAATAATTGGTTACTCGGTCGATCAAACCTTGTTCTCTGGCGCGATGTTCGCAGGCCTTAAAGATACGGTTACTGACAATGCTCAAGACCAATGCAAACGCGGTAAGGATTCCAAGTAGCTGCAAATTTGAGAACCCCGCAAAGGTCGGGAATGCATCCACCACGTTTCCGATTAACGCTCGACGGATTAATTCGAGCCAGTAGGTAGTAGGCAGGGCATATCCTATGGGCTGCAACACAACAGGCAGGCTTGTAATCGGAAAGATCGCGCCTGTGAACAGGAACATAGAGGAGGCCACTGCATCGCCTACGAAATCAGAATGCCTGGCCAGCATCAAAGTCACCCCGGCCAGGATCAGCCCCATGTTGATCAAAGCAATGATACCCAGCACGAAGGTCACCGCAAAAAGCAGCCAGTTCACTTCTGAAAAGTGAAAGGGCACGTTTAAGAATAAAATTCCGCCCAGGATCGTGATGAATACTGAAAGGGTGCCAACGAGGATCCTCGCCATACCACGACCTAACAGGTAGGTTGGCATCTGAATGGGAGCAACATACATGTATTTCAATGTTTTGTAATGCTCGCGGTCATCCACGATGGCCCATGAAACACCAGTCATCACCGATCCCACGTATTGGAAGAACGCATTACCAAAATAAAGAAAAGCGAAATACGGTGTGTCGTAGTTTCCTTGAGCGATCACACTGTACATGACCACGATGATGGCTGCTCCTGAAAGGGGCTTTATGATCGAATAGACTGCGAACAGAAATGGATCCGTCCAGTTCGATTCGATTTTCCATCCCAACCAGGTGGATGTCTTGAAGGATCGTCTGAAGATACTCAGAAAATCCTTGGAAAGTAAGTCTTTTCTAGTTAAGCTGCTCATCTTCGATTCTCCGTGATGCGACCTTCGCGGATAGCCAGTTTTTCTGTGTGATCTAACAAGAGTTTGGCTCCAACGATGAAGAAGACGCTGAGAACTGCCAGAATGATGGCTTCTAACTTAGGGTCCAGAAAGCCAAGGGTTGCTCCGCTGGCAAAAACCAGTTGGCGCATGCCATCCAACCCCAGGGTCAGCGGGATGATGGAGGCTGCGGCTGAAACCCAGAAGGGCAGGAATTTGAGCGGAAAGTAAAACCCGCTGACTAGAAAAACAGGTTCCTGTGCCAAATTGGCAAGATGCCAGGCTTCACGTCCAAAGAGCAGGAACAATGAAGCGGTCATCATCCCTAAACCATAGAGGGATATCATTGATAGTATAAAGATGATCCCTAACAAGAAACCGTTCTGGATGGTGTAGGTAACATTGAACAAAAGTGATCCTATCAGGATTACCCCCGTTGCACGGATAAAAGTTCCTACCATGCCACCAAGCGCCATCCCCAGCAGGATGCCCATCATTGGAGCGGGAGAGGCGATGTAAAGCGGCAGGTTACCCGTTTCTTTTTCCCAATACAGTTGACTCGACATGCTCCATAAGATGTTCATCCAGAAAGCGGTCATCGCGCCACCCACCACCACGAAGCCCACATAATCTTCAGGTGCGCCAATGGCCTTATAGATCATGACATATCCGATCACAGTCAGCATCGGAAAGAATACATCAAAGATCAACCATGATTTCTCACGGTAAAGACCGATCAGGCGTGGTGACGCCCTTCCGATCATGGTTTGCATAAAGAGGTTGATCCCTGTAGAGCGTTTATCAATCTTCGGCAAATTCAGCATGTTCCACTTCTTCCATACGCGCTCCCACCAGCGCGACAAATACATCTTCAAGGGTTGCTTCACGTTTTTGCAGGTTCTGGATTCTCAAATTCAACGTGTGGAATTCATCGATCACTGAACTGAGCACTGATTCATGCTTGAGCACGATCTCGAGCCTGCTAAATCCGTCTTCCTCAGTTTTATCCGCGCGAATAACACCAGCGATCTTGCGCAGAGAATCTACGCTAAAAGGTGCTTCGCTGTTTACCTCGATGTTGAAAATGGCATCCTTGCGAAGGGTGTGTTTCAAGGCTGTCGGGGTGTCGCAGGCCAGCACTTTGCCTTTATTGATGATCGCAACACGGTTGCACAATTCATCGGCTTCAACCATGTAGTGTGTGGTTAAAAGCACGGTGCGTTGGGGTTGTTCTTCGATCCATGTGCGGATGAACTTGCGCACATCGCGCGAGGCACCCACATCCAGCCCCAGAGTGGGTTCATCTAAAAACAAGACCTCAGGGTCAGTCAGGAACCCGCGGATTATGTTCATTTTTTGGCGTAGTCCAGTCGAAAGCTCCGCGCATTTTGTGTTCGTACGGTCGCTCAACTCTACGATCTCCAACAGGCGTTTGATGCGCTGGTTGGCGATTTTCGAGTCGATCCCGTAGAATTGCGAGAACATCCACAGGTTCTCTTTTACTGTTAGCAGCCCATACCCCGAGGTTTCTCCGCCAGATACCATGTTGATATGATGGCGTATCTCATCGGCCTCTTTGTAAACATCAAAACCAGCTACATTTGCTTTACCACTGGTTGGCGCTAACAAGGTGGTCAAGATCTTGATCAGGGTGGTCTTGCCAGCTCCGTTAGGGCCTAACAATCCGAACAATTCACCTTTGCGGATCGACAGGTTGACACCTTCGAGAGCGATCAGTTGTTTGCTTTCGTTTTTCTTTGCACCACGGATCTTATAGATCCGTCCAAGATTTTCAGTAAAAACAGCGTTTTCTGCTTCCATAAGTATTCTTTCTATCGGGTCTTCACGGAGGGGTACTCCCCATGGAAAGATCGCGTGAAAAATTGGTCACCCGACCATTAATCCGAGTTTCCATGAACCCACTGGTTCTGAGTAGATGGCAATATGCGCTGAAATAGATGCGATCAGCGAACTGATGAAAATACGGGGGTTTTGTTTGTTATTTTAAAATCGACATGGCAATTCTCAATGGTGCTGAACATTACTTGGTTGATCAAACCTGCTGCGGCAGATTCTATAATAATACAACAAAATCATTAAGTTGGGTAAATACTGCAGGATTGTTTTTGCGGTGGTTTTTGACAGGTTTTACATTCAACGGATCGTTGACCCGCCGTCACACATCAAAACCGTTCTTTTTACATTCAACAAACATAAAAGAGGCTAAAATGGTGGGGCAACGTCCCTTGCATAGGTGTTTTTTGTTGATAAATGCCTTGTGGGACGTTGACCACATCCTACAATTGGTTTACCCGATGGACTCGTGGCGTCAACGATCCAAAACCCCACTTGGGATACCGTCCAACTTCAACGGATCGTTGAGCCGCCATATGCCCATAAAAAATTACGGGCATCTTAAAGAGCCCCGGAATCTGGGGGTAAACATGCTCAATCACTCGATTTGGCTTTATATCCCCAACTCTGCCTGCTTCGGACCCTTCTTCCCGGCTTTTTCAGCCTTCTTAAACGCCTCGGACCCCGTTGGAGTTGGTGGAATTCTCACCTCTGCGCCGTTTAGCAAGTCTTCAACACTCAAAATCTGGATTTTTGGATAATCTTTTTGCCACAGATCGGAATGATAAAAACCTGCGCTGGCCGCTTCTGTCACCATCTCACGGCTGGCTTCTTCCAGTGTGAGGAATACCCCGATTTGCGCCCCTTCGCGTTCCACCGTGCCCTTAAGGTCGCGGATGTCTCCCGACTTCACGTGTCCGCTTTTAACCTGCACCAAAGCTCGTTTGACTGTGCCGCGCTCTTCAAGAAAATTGATCGCGCCGTCAATACCGCGGTCGCTGCCCTTTTTGCCGGTCTTGCCCCCATCCCCGCCGAGCGGACGCGCCTGAATCAGCGACAGCGCCCACCATTGGAACTGATAGCGGTCTTCATGCGCCAACTGCCGCGCCCCGGCCAGGTCTTCGGGCTCGCCCACCACTTTGTAGTCTTTGTTGGGTTCAAAACCGAAGCGATCTTTTAGACGGGACTTATGCATGGCGATGGCTAGATGCGTAATGTCAATGCCAATCCACTGCCGACCCAGCGACTGAGCTGCGTCAATGCAGGTGCCGCATCCGCTGAAGGGGTCAAGAACTACGTCACCGGGGTTGGATGAGGCTTGAATGATGCGTTCAAGGAGTGCTAATGGTTTTTGGGTGGGGTAACCTAATCGTTCAGCCGATTGAGAACTAATCATTTCAATATCGTCCCATAGGTTTTGAACTGGTTTGCCTTGTAATTCATCTAAGAATCTTTTTCTTTGAATTCGTCCATTTGGATCTTTAGGAAAATATAATCTTCCTTCTTCATCCCATAAAGCCATTTTTTCTTTTGAAATCGCCCAACCATTCTTAGGTGGTTTATACCCTTTATATTCATAAGTCAAATTAGGGCGTGGTGATGGACTTGAAAGATCAGCAATGCGATATTTTCTACCTCTTTCATCGACAAATCTATAAAACTTATCTACATATTCCGAATAACCATCTGCCTCAAAATTAAACTGTGAATTAAATGTGTTGTTAATGGTTTTTGTATAGAATAATAAAATATCAGTTACAGTTCCAAATTTATTTGATTTGTGATTAGTTTCGCCACGTCCAGTTTTTCTCTTCCATATGATTTCATTTCCAAAATTTCCAGCGCCAAAAATCATATCCAGCAAAATCTTCAAATAATGGCTGGCAGTCGGGTCGCAGTGCAGATAGAGCGAGCCGGTGGGTTTCAGCACGCGGTGCAGTTCCACCAGGCGCGCGGCCATCATCACCAGGTAGGCCAGCATCTGGTTCGTGCCGATAAACTGCCTGAGTGCGCCGATCATCTGCGCCACATTCATCGGCGCGTTTTGAATGATGTCTTGATACGTCCGCTCGGCCATCTCTCCCCAGTGCCAGGCGTCGTCAAAGGCTGTGATCTGCGCGTCTGATGAATTGCCGCTCTCGTCCTTGAACAGCACGTTGTAAGACCGATTCGAGTTAAAAGGCGGGTCGAGATAGATTAAATCCACCGATGCGTCTTTGATATGTTCGCGTAAAACCTTCAAATTGTCGCCGTAATAAAGTGTGTTCATCTCCACCTCTTTCCAACCTTAATTATGCCTTAAATGACTAGAATTCGCATACTTAATATAGAAAAACTCATCTATGGATTGGATTATTATCAATATAGCTTGGAATAAATCTTGCATTATTGGTTACTTAAAGGTATATAGAGTACAAAGATTGGTCAGCGAGAAAAATGAGATTATACACGATTGGTTACGAAGGCTTAAATGAATCGGAATTCTATACTCTACTGGGAGAGCTCTCCATAGCTACCCTTGTAGATGTTCGCGAATTACCCCTTAGCAGAAAACCAGGTTTTTCAAAAAAAGCATTATCTAACAAACTGCCTGATTATGAAATTCAATATATCCATGAGCCTTCATTGGGTTGTCCTTCAGAAATTCGTCATGATTATAAACAGGATAACGATTGGGTGAAGTACTCTGAACGTTTTCTCGACTATATCTGCACCCAAACAGTTTCATTAACCAGATTAGCTCAAATTGCGTCAGCGAGCACAACCTGTCTAATGTGTTTTGAGAGGGATTATTCCCGTTGTCACAGGTCATATCTCTCGTTACTGCTTTCCAGAAACTATTTTCCAGATCTTAATGTGATCAATATTGATCCAACAATGACATTTGATAATCCTGTTTTGGCGGATAAAAAAGACCAATTATTAACCACTGATGTGGAAATTGGTGCATTGTGCCCATGAGAAACCACAGATCTTTTTTTCTAAATTCATCTTCCAATTTTTTTCGAAAATAGATTTCCCATTCATCTTTATACAACTTTTGACAATTCCAATAAAGCGCACCAACTTCCCAATCTGTAATTAAATGATGATATTGGGTTTCATCGTCTTCAGTCTTGAAATCATAGTAAATATCGAATGGGATTTTTTGAACAATTGGTTTCGAAAAGGCTCCAACGGGGTCGAATAATCCTTCTGTTTTCAACGAAGCTAATTGTTCCTCTGTCCATGTTTTTTGCTTTGCGGGAACAATTGACAGAGAAAATTCTAGTGGCTTGATAAACCCAAGAGAGGTTCCCTTCTGAAGCCGTGAGTTTTCAAGGTCAAGAAAACTCGAATAGCGATGTCTTTTGATAATTTCGCTTCTTTTTTGCCAGCCACCTTTGCGGCTTGTGGAGAGAATTTCTTCCAATACGATTGAATCGTTGTCAAGATTGTAGCTTTCAGGCCTTCTGTCGCTGGATTTGCTGATTTTCGCTCTGATCCATTGCCAGCGATGAAATTGTTGTTCTCCTCGTAAAAAGCGAAATGCGATTGGGTAAAGTCGCCTTAATTCATTTTGTTCATTGATTGAGGCGACACATACAGTTTCCCGGTAGCTTTTACTAGGAATTGGGTAAGTCTTGGTAATAATGAGCAGTCTTTCTTCATGAGATTCATTCATAATCCCCTCTTTCTTGATTATTTATTCTCCCTGTTGCATACGCCAGTAACTTCTATTTATTATTGTATAACAATTGTTGAAAGTATATTGTCGGTTCACTTAATATAGCTTCTGAAACCTATTGACAAAATAGAACACAAGTACTATTATTTTAACTTGCTACATCTCATCAAATTCACCGATGCTTTCACCTCTCTATGAATAAATAAAAATGCATTTTCGTGTGTTTGGTGTTTTTCGTGGTTATGCTTTTTTTTACAAAAGGAGCACAAATGACCAATCTCCCTCCCAAACGCCCGCGTGGTGCACAGCCCGGCAACCTCAACGCCTTCAAACACGGTCGTTACCTCACCTCAGACCACCTGCCTGAGTTCATGCCGCTTGACCCTGCTCACTTTTCAGATTTGGGTAAATACATCGCCATGATCAAAAAATTCATGCAGTTCACCTACAACGAAGGCATGAACTCCACCCACCCCCAGGAGGTCAGGGACACCCTGCATCTGCTCAGCCTGGCGGGCTTGAGCATCTCTCGCCTCGCCAATCTTCAACGCCGCTTGAAGCGCCAATCCGCGAAGGCATCCTCTAGCCCTGAGTAATAACAGGTAGTTGTTTCGAATTGTTTTTGATTTTTTTATGTTTTGTATCAAAAACAAATAATATTTCGGTCACTCTCTTTTAGAAAGAAGACTTTAGTTTACAAATTCGTGTATTTAGAAATTTTTGTGTGGTTTGTGGTTAAAGGGTTTTGCCCTTGAGTTATGACAATTAACATGCTGACAATAATACGGAGGGTTTTGGGGATTGCCACGCCCCGACACTTCATGTTGCAGTATTGATCTTCTTTTGCGGGGCTCGCAATGACATATATTCTAGCTCGGCGCGGTCAACATACCCTTCAATAATCTATAGGGTGATAATGGTGCAAAGGGATGTTGACCCACCAGTATAAAAGTAAATCATTTTTATTTAAAAAATTATTCGTGTATTTAGAAATTTTCGCGTTTTTCGTGGTTAAAGATTTCATTATTTAAGGAGGCAGAGAGATCATTTGTCATCATGCATTTAAGTTGACAATGCAACAATCCTCTCTATAATCAAAGCATGTCCCCTGAAAAACGCATTGCATGTCTTGACGTCTCTTTGCTTGCCTACGACGAGCGGGTCTGTGCCGCGGCGGTGCAGGGGCTGCTCAACCGCAGCGGTGCGCGTGTGTTTCTGGATTACGGCACTTACGATGACCCGATGGCGAGGCGAACCAACGAAGTCTTCATGGATGACGATTTCTGGTACGGCAAATACCGCGCCATGCTCGGCAACCAGGACCAAAACAACCTAGATTATTACAAGAAAGAGCATGGATTTGCAGTTGAGCAGCTTAAGTGCCTGAATGATCTGATAATACAAAACCTCACCACCTTTAAAGGCTACGTGGTCTGGGATGACACCCAGCCGGATACGATCAACCTGGCCGTCATGCTGGCCGGTCTGGACGAATTGCTCGCGGTCAGCCCTGCACAGGAAGAATGGGTCAAACAATTCAGTCTGCCCAAAACCCACGACCTGCGCGGTAAATGGCAGAACCGGGTTGACATTTACACCTGGGCATTTGAGAACCTGTTTACGCGCTGCAAGAATGGCATGCTGGCCTGCCTGGAACCGGCCTGGGAACGCCCCGAATTCCTTGATTATGCGGTGCAGAACAGCATTTTCATCTACAGCCTTTCCAGCACCTTCAAGGGCTTTGGCAGCACCGCCTTGCTGCTGCTGGCTTTCGGTCCGCCCTGGCTGCGCGAGCTGCTCTTCGCCCTGCGTCTGGATGGCCTCTTGAAACGCCTGGCGCTCACATGGATGGGACATCAATCCGCTGAAGTGAAACTCTCCAACCGCATTCAGTCCGCGGTGGAGTCTCTGCCCTACCCGACCATTTTCGGTTGGCACACCAAACGCGATGACGAACTGACCTTCATGCTGCAGTTGTCATCCAACGGCATGCGCCTGGTGCCTTCGCATCTGGCGGGCAATTTCTCATTTCACAGCCAGGTGAAGCCGCTGGGAGAGTTCAAAGCCGACCCCATCCCGGAGGTCCAGCTTGATCCACAGGGTGTCTATGTGACCTTCACCCTCTCAGACGGCGACCAGTTAATGATGATGAACACTGCCCAGTTGGGCAATTGGAACAGCCCCGCGAGAGGAAGCATCCCCTTTAATTGGGAGACGCAACCCCTCCTGGCTGACCTGGCCCCCGCCTTGCTGGAGCGTTTCTCGCGCACCAAAAGCGCCAATGACTGCCTGGTGGCCGGTCCGTCTGGTGCTGGCTATGTTGTGCCGCCGCTGGCCGCCCACTTCAGCGATTACATGCGGGCTACCGCTATAACCTGCCAAAGGGCTGGCATCAATGTGGTTACCACCTATGTCGCCGATCCGCCCCGACGGGTACTCAATCAACTTGTCAAATACAAAGGGCATCTGCTCGGCTTTCTCAGCGGATATGCCATTGTGACCCGCGCCCCGCAGGAATTAGTTCAGGGTACGCCTGTTTTCGCCAACGAAATCCCCCAGGTGGCTCACATTTGGGATACCGCCAACCAACTCTTATCGCAGCTTGAAGGATTATTGCTTAAAGTCAACGACAAACCACGTTTTATCGGCGTGCATCTGTTTGCCTACCGCACCAGCATTGATGACGTGGCAGCTTTCATAAAGAAACACAACACCGGGCACCTCCATTTTGTGCGTGCAGACGAGTTCTTGCTTTTGGCACAAAAGCATCTGAATAATTCATCGAAGTAGAGGAGCATTTATGTTAGCCAAACTACCCCTGAAGACCAAAGTTGCCTATGGTGTTGCAGACTTGGGTATCTCACTGCTCACCGCGTCCATCCAGTTCTTTCTGCTGTTTTACTACACCGATATTTTGGGCATTGATCCTGCGCTGGCAGGTACGGCACTGCTGGTAGGCAAGCTCACCTGGGATGCGATTAACGATCCCCTGTTTGGGTTTATCACCGACCGCACCAAGAGCCGCTGGGGCCGTCGCAAGCCCTACATGCTGTTTGGCGCCATCCCCTTTGGCTTGACCATTTGGCTGCTCTTCTCTCTGCCACCCGGCATGACTGGCGCAACCGCATTCCTGGCCATTTTAGGCTCCTTCCTGCTGGTGGATACCACCCAAACTTTGGTCAGTGTGCCCTACTATGCACTTTCAGCAGAATTGACCCGCGATTATGATGAACGCACCTCGCTGATCTCGATCCGTATGATTTTCACCGTGGTCGGCTACATCATGGGCGCTGCACTGACCACCTTGATTGCGGGCATCTTTATGAATATGGGCTGGTCGAAAACGGAGGCTTACAGTGGCATGGGCGCCATCTTTGGCATCGTGGCGATTGTCACCGCCTTGATCACCACCTTTGGAGTCAAAGAAACGACTAATCCTGATCTTGAGCCGTCGAAAATGCCTGCGCTTTCACAGTTTAAACACGTCTTCAAAAACCGGCCGTTTGTGCAGTACATGATCATGAGCACCATCATCAGCATCAGTTTCACCCTGCTGACGGCTTTGCTGCCATATTTTTTGACCTATCAACTGCAAATGACGGATCAAATTCCGCTGGTGATGATGGTCATGCTGGTCACCATCGCCATCTTCCTGGTGCCGTGGCGCTTTGCTTCTATAAAGCTTAATAAGGGCCCGGCCTACGCGCTGGGTCTTGGCGTTGCCAGTGTCGCCATCCTTGGCGCGTTCTTCCTGCCCCAGGGACCCACCCCCTTGATCTATGTGGTGGCATTCGTGGCTGGCATGGGCTTCTCGGCACAATACGTCTTCCCGTGGAGCATGATCCCGGATGTGATCGAAGTGGATCAGGCGCAAACCGGCGAACGGCACGAGGGAGTCTATTTTGGGGTCAACAACTTTTTGGGCAAGCTGACCGGTGCCATCGGCATAGCTGCCAGCGGCTGGGCACTCTCGCTCTACGGTTACGTTCCGAATGTGGCTCAAACCGAGCACGCGCTGTTTGGCATCCGCTTCTTCTTTGCCATCGTGCCGGTGATCGCTTTCATGGTGGCGCTGCCGCTCTTGATCTGGTATCCGATTACGCGGCAGAATCACGACCAAATGACCGGCAAAGAGGAAAAATAGTTTATTTATCCCCCTGGCGTTAGTTCCGGGGGGATTTCATTTCAAGCGGGTTAGAAAATGAAATAGTTAATTAAATGTATCTTTTGGGATACAATAGTTATGGTTGAGATTCGAGAAACGGAAGTTTACAAAAAGTGGTTCGGTTCGATTAAGGATCGGAAAACAAGATCAATTATCGATATCCGCATCAGAAGAATCTCACTCGGGCACTTTGGCGATGTTGCGCCGGTAGGAAAGGGAATTTCTGAACTCAGAATTGATTATGGCCCGGGTTTCAGAGTCTATTTTCTCAAACGGAGAAATGTATTAGTAATTCTTTTGTGCGGCGGAGATAAATCCACACAAGAGAAAGATATTCAAAAGGCGATTGAACTCGCCCGATGGGTGATGGAGCAAGATAATGAGAAATAGTAAAACGACACTATGGGATGCAGCAGAACATCTTGAAACCACAGAGGATATGGTTGCCTATCTTGAAACGGCTCTGGAAGATGGTGATCCTGCTCTGATATCAGCAGTCCTTGGTGACCTGGCACGCGCGAAGGGCATGACCGAAATCGCCGAAAAAACAGGTCTGGGGCGCACCAGCCTTTATAAGGCCTTATCCCCTGAAGGACACCCTGAATTTGAGACAGTCTTGAAAGTGATCAACGCACTGGGCTTGAAGTTGAAAGCAGTTGAACTAAAATCGTAAAAAGAATGTAATACCCACGATTTAGGCAGATCATACTATTTAAATTGACCCTCTTAATTATGAGTGAAGTAACATAAAAGATTAAGGCTAACCCCCGCAGGCTTCAAGTCCGCGGGGGTTTTCGCTCTTAGTTTACGGCTACCTCGACTGTAAAGGTCTCTATCGGGGGATTTTCCGGTTCAAATGTGCGCCAGTATTTCAGCTTCAGTGTGGTGGTGCCTGCGCTCACGGCGGTGAACTTAAACTTGTAAGTGCCGCCAACGCCAGTCTTTTTGGGGTTGAGGTTGGAATCTGAAACGTATTCCGCTTCACCTACAAGTTGCAGAATGTTCTGGTCAACAGAATCCACTTCCCAGATGTAGCCGGTGGTGGGGTTGCCGTCGATGCTAACATACAGGGTTTCGCCTGACTTCATCGAAATCGTGCTGTTATTATCATCCGCGCTTAATTTGATGGTTTTGCCATTACAGGCTGAGAGCATAAGCGCCGCCATTAACAAAGCAAAAAGGGATAAAAAATTGGGTTTCATGTATCCTCCAGAAGTGAACTGATCAATCAATAGACGGCTTTAAGTGAATTATGGTTCCCAAGACCATTAATAGATCAGAATGATTGAGACGCACAGAAACCAGGCGATGGTGGCAAAGAACAACATCCACTCCAGGAAAGGGGTGCGCCAAAAACGCGGACGGGTTTTCTTCTCGGTAGGGTCAAGCAAGTAATTTTCCTGACCTTTTTTGTTGGTCTTTTTGCTGACGATCACTAAAAAAGCCGAATAGGAGGCAATAGCCAGGATGCCAAAAAAATTGACCGCCATGGGGATGACCCGTTGCTCTGCAGGCTGCACGAAAACGGCAATGGTGAAAAAGAGCACCGTCACCAACCCTGAGCGAAAGAAGGTCATGGCGGCTTTGCGGTGCGGCTCAAGACGATCCATCGAGAAGACGCCCACCAATATACTCGAAACTGCTGCCAAAAGCCCGGCAGACATACCAATGTAAGCCCACACCGTTCCGAGCACAAGGCCAAGCCCGGCGATGAAGGGCAAAAAGAGGGTGCCGCCAATGATCATGCCGATATTGAAGACCGCGGCCAGTTTTGAGACCCCGATTTCGCCCAGCTCGGAGATGAAGTGATTCAAGAACGAATACTTCTCGGCGGAGCGTCCGCGGTAGGGTAGGGCCGTGATCAGGCAGCCCAGCAGGATGATCAGACTGCCAACCCAGCCAAAGTGGGCGTAAATCTGAAAGAGTAACGGGATGATGGAATTCTCTTGCATGCTTCACCTGAAAGGCGCATTTTAATGTATTATCAAGCCAATACTGTTGATTTTACACCTGGTTGAGTAAAGGATGTCATCATGTATGACCAGTTTGCTTCAGATTATGACCGTTTCGTCAATTGGGAAAACCGTCTGGCATTTGAAATTCCATTATTAGAAAAAATCCTTGCCGAGGTGAAGAGCCCTGGGGGTGAACCTCTCAAGATTCTTGACGCGGCTTGCGGCACGGGGATGCATGCGCTGGCATTGGCTAAAGCCGGCTACCAGATCTCGGGGGCTGATTTCAGCCGTGAAATGATCAACAAGGCAAAGCTGAATGCGAAATCGGCACAGTTGGAGCTGCCTTTTGAAACCGCCGGGTTTGGGGCGCTGGCATCTGTGTTTGGTGAATCGCGTTTTAATGCGCTGCTGTGCCTTGGGAACTCTCTGCCGCATCTGATTGACGATGCCGAACTTGCGTCCGCGTTGAAAGATTTTTTTGCCTGCCTGAAACCAGGCGGTTTGCTGCTCATCCAGAATCGCAATTTTGATGCGGTGATGACCAAGAAAGACCGGTGGATGGAAGCGCAGCCTTTTCAAGAGGGTGATGAAGAATGGATCTTTGAACGTTTTTACGACTTCAATTCTGATGGCACAATCGGTTTTAACATCGTCAATCTGCATCGCAAGGGCAATGCTGCATGGACGTCTGAGGTGGTTTCAACCCTGCTCAAGCCGCAATTGAAGGACGTTTTGACATTAAAAGCTACAAGGGCCGGGTTTAACAACGTGCGTACTTTTGGAACCTTGGGTGGAGACCCCTTTGATGCGCAGGCAAGCAGCAATTTAATTTTGGTGGCAAGAAAATAAAACTTCCTATATATATTTTCGTAAAAATAGATAGACGATTATCATTTATATAACGGAGCATTCATGGAGATCATTCAAGTCAGCACCCCGCAAGAGCTTAAAGCATTTATTAATTTTCCTTATGATCATTATCACAACGACCCGGTTTGGGTGGCACCTCTGCGCTCTGAACAGGCCGGCCAATACGTGCCAGAAAAAAACCCCATGCTCAAGCACTGCGAGTATGTGCTGTTTTTGGCGAAAAACGCGGGCAAAGTAGTGGGGCGCATTTCTGCCTTTGTAGACCGCCTGGCTGTGGAGCACTGGAAGCAGCCTGTAGGGCTTTTCGGCTCATTTGAGAGCAGTAATGACCCTGAGGTGGCCGATGCCCTGTTAAGCGCAGCAAGGGCCTGGCTGAAGCACAAGGGCATGACCAGCATGCGCGGTCCGTGGAGTTTCGCTTCGCAGGAGTGGGGATTGGTGGTCGAGGGTTTCGAGCCTTCTCCGGTGATCATGGCGCCCTACAATCCGCCCTATTACAATGACCTGCTCACGAATTTTGGCCTGCAAAAAGCGGAAGATTTGATGGTTTATGTGATTGACGCCAAAGATGGCTACACCTTCCCTGAACGCTATCTCACGCTGACCGAGATTGTTAAAAAGCGCTACGGGGTGACGGTCAGAGAAATTGACATGCGCAACATCGAACGGGACGTCGTAACCATCCTTGAGATGGCAAACGTTTCTATTTGTGATAACTGGGGTTTTTATCCGGTTACTAAAGATGAGGCCAAAGCCATGGCGAGTGACTTGAAACAGATCGTCAACCCGAAGGGGGTGTTGATAGCCGAAAACCAGGAAGGCAAGCCCATCGGTTTTGCCATGACCCTGCCAGATGTAAACAAGGTCATCAAGGGCCTGGATGGCCGTCTGCTGCCTTTTGGCTGGTTGAAGTTGTTGACCGGTCTGCCGAAACTGCATCAGTTCCGCATGTGGGCGTTGGGGGTCATCCCCGAATACCAGGGCAAGGCGATTGACACCCTGCTTTACCGCGCCACTTATGACAAATTATTCACATCAGATTTTCGGCTCGAGATCAATTATGTGCTTGAAGACAACGACCGCATGAACAATGCATTGTATAAGTTGGGAGTGAAAGACCTGCGGCGGTATAGAGTGTATGAAATGCCCATATAGCGGGCACGGTGTGCCGGTAGTGCTGGCACGGTGTGCTCAAAAAGGTATCAAATTTCTATCGAATGATTTTGCTTGACTTCATAAATCGAAATGTCTATACTAAAATTACAGACCATCGCAGACAGCTCAACACACTCCAAACTCATTTGACGCTTCAGGGCTGTCCGTATCTCACGGGCAGCTTTTTTATCACTAGAGGAGGTTGCGATGATACACCTTGAATTGGATGAAGAGGAAACCGCACTACTGCAGCAAACACTTGAAGATTGTCTGTCTGATCTGCGTGCCGAGATTTATGACACCCACAATCTTGATTACAAGGCGATGTTGAAGAGCAAAAAGGTCATGTTGTTAAAAATTCAAGAATCCCTTATGCAGTCAAAGATGGAGCCTGTAATCGGATAAGATTGATTTTGCAGTAAATATGCAAATAAAAATCGAGCTCGCAAAATTGCGAGCCCGAAAAGTGTTTTTTACTGGTTTTTAGGCTGATCTTGAACGGGTCAATCTCGGGTCGAGTGCATCACGTAAGCCGTCACCCAACAGGTTGAAAGCCAACACGGTCAGCATGATGGCGATACCCGGAAAGATCACCAGGTGAGGCGCGCTGAAGATGCTGTTCTTTTCTTCACCCAGCATTAATCCCCATTCGGGACGCGGCGGTTCCGCGCCAAGACCGAGGAATGATAGCGCCGCAGCATCCAGGATGGCGGTGGCGATGCCCAGGGTGCCCTGCACAATCAGAGGGGTGATGGCATTTGGCAGGATGCGTTTGAAGAGGATATGCATCGAAGATCCGCCCAGTGCCCTGGAGGCCTGCACATATTCCAGTTCTTTTACCGATAGCACAGTTGAACGAACCAGACGTGCAAAGCGAGGAATGGACACAATACCGATGGCCAGCAAAGCGTTAATCAACCCCGTCCCCAAAATACTGACGATGGTGATGGCCAGCAGCAAGCTCGGAAACGCCATGACCACATCCATGATACGCATCAAAATGTTATCGACCATGCCGCCGGTGTAGGCAGCAAAGGCACCAATAATGGTGCCGATCAAAATAGCAAAACTCATGGTGACCAAACCTACTTGTAGCGACAAACGCGAACCATACAGAACCCTTGAGAAAAGGTCGCGGCTGTTGCCGTCAATGCCGAAAAGATGTTGAGCTTTTTCTTCCGGGCATCCAAACAGATGTATGCAGGGCGGATCGCGACGGGTTTCTGTCTTCAGAAGTTGAGTTGGATCGTAGGGTGCAATCAACGGCGCAAAGATGGCGATGAGCAATAGCAGGGCAAGAATAATCATGCCGGTGCGTCCTGATCGGTGGCGTAACAAATGTTTCATTACTTCACGGGTTGGTGAACGCCTTTGGTCGTTATTCGTTTGTGAGGTTTCTATTAAGTCTTCCAAGGCTGCTCCAATTAATCAAGACGTATACGCGGATCGAGGTATGCATAAGAAAGATCCACGAGTAAGTTAACGACAACAAAAATCAAGGCAATGACCAGGGTGAATCCCTGAATAACGGGATAATCTCGGGCTAAAATGGCGCCCACCATGGCGGTTCCCAGACCTGGCAAGGCAAAAACGGTTTCGGTCAGTACAGCGCCTGAGAGCAGGCTGCCGGTTTCGATACCAATAATGGTAACTATGGGAATGAGCGCGTTGCGGAAAGCGTGTTTACCGATGACTTTCTTTTCAATCAATCCTTTAGCGCGGGCAGTACGAATATAATCCAGACCAAGAACCTCAAGTAAACTGGAGCGGGTCATACGGGCGATGATAGACATTGGGATCGTGCCAACCGCAACGGCGGGCAGGATCAAATGCTTCAAAGAATCCCAGAACATGTGCCAATCACCAGTGAATATGCAATTAATAAGGGCAGTATTTGACATGAATTCGACCGCAAATCGTTTGAATCCGGTCAAATCGGTCATACCCCAGTAGACCGCAAGGTCTTGCAGCGATGCGCCTGCAGTGAACCTTCCTGATGGGGGTAAAACAAATATAGTGTCTTTTAGAACCAATGCAAAAAGGTAGGCCAGGAGCAACCCCAGCCAGAACACCGGCATGGATACACCGACGTTGGCAATGATCATGGTGAGGGTGTCAATAAAGCTATTGCGTTTAAGGGCTGATATTACGCCAAGACCTACACCCACCACGGTCGAAAAAAGCATGGCCAGAAGGGTTAGCTCCATGGTCAATGGAAGACGTTCAGCAATAAGGTCAGAGACCGGTCGGGTAAATCGGATGGATTCTCCGAAATCTCCTTTGGTCATGTTGATCAAATAACGGCCGAATTGGACAAAAATATTGTCGTTCAAGCCATAACGATCTAGAAACACCTCGCATTTTGCAGGTGTTGCGCGTTCACCCAGCATGGTGATGCAGGGGTCCCCCGGGATAAGGCGTACGATCACAAAGGTGACCAAGACCACACCCAGCAAGACGGGTAGTAACAATAAAAGACGACGGCCGATGAATTGAGGCATGCATTACTCTCACAGAGATTTGGTATTGATGGGGTTGGTTTTTCCAACCCCATCATGACAATCATTAAGAAACTTAACTATTTGGCAGTTGAATATCCCAATTCCTTGAGGATTTCTTTGGCTTTTTCTTGATCGAATTCATGCCAGACAACGTCAGGGCTGGCGCCAGGTTTCAAGAATTGAGGAACGAAACTACCTGCAACACTTGAACCGGTGGCATAGTATTGATCTACGATACGCTGGCGATCAATGGCGTAAGTCACGGCCTTGCGGAATTCGAGGTTGTCAAATGGCGCAATTTTGTTGTTAAAGCCAATGTAGAAGATGTTGAAACCTTCACGGGGATAGAGTGCCAGTGTGGTATCAGCTTCGATGGCAGGAACATCATCAGGGCCTGGATTGTCAATGCCATTGACGGTTCCAGCTTGAAGTTCGAGCAGGCGTTGGGCAGATTGTTCTGACCAGCGGAAGATCAAGTTCTGGGTCAAAGCTTTGTCACCCCAGTATTCTGGATTGGCTTCATAAACAACACTATCACCGCGGTTCCATGATTTGACGATGTAGGGGCCGGTTCCATTGGGGGTATCGCTCATCTTTACTGAATCGCCGCTGTTGGCATCCAGGAAATCTTTATCTTGAATACTGAAGACAGAGAAAGCGACTTTGGAGGCGAAAGCGGGATCAGAGGCGCACAGGCTGATTTTGACAGTCTGGGCATCCACTGCTTCGATGGATTTGATTTCTCCGCCATATTCACAATCGGGGGCGGTTAGTGAGAGCAAACCATCTGCGTCAACCAGTTCGGCAATCTGAGATTCGGCATTGATGAAGCTGCCGAAGAAAGCGCCAAAGTATTCAAAAGTGCCGGTGCGTCCAACATGGTTGGGGCTCATGGCATCCCATTGGGCTACGAATGAAGCCACGACATCGTTGGCATCCAGATCGGCACCGTTGTGGAATTTGACACCTTCGCGAATATTGAAAATGTATTCATCAAGGTTGTCATTGGCTTCATAGCTTTCAGCCAACGCGGGGACGACATCAGTTCCGCCGATGCTAAAGCCCAAGAGAGCTTCATAAACCTGTTCGCAAGCGCGAAGGGTTTCGCCGTCGGTTTCGTCAGAACACCATAGTGAAGCGGGTTCACCATTCTGCATCCAGACAAAGGTGTCTGAGCCGTTAGAAACAACGCTGAAGTTTTCATTGCCGAGTGGGCTTGAATGAGCACCTTTAACATCAGCCTGGTAGGCGGTGGAAGAACCACCATGCGCAACAGGGATCATCATGAGATCATCTTTTAACATCTGATTGATGGTGTCATAATGGGCCTGACGGGCAGCAGCATCAGAGGTTTTGCCAGCAGCAGAGATTTCTTCGACCATATCGGGGAATAAATCGCCGAATTGTTGGTTGTTGGCGTTACCAAAGTGGTAATCGTAAAAATTGGTAGCATCGGGATAGTCAGCGTTCCAACCCAAAAGGTAGAAGGCTTCTTGTCCGGCGGAAGTGGCGTCAATAAAGGCGGCAGATTCCATTTCTTTGAGGGTCACATTGATGCCAACCTCTTTTAATTGAGCCTGGATCTCTTGTGCAACCTTGTCAGGTGACGGCAGATAGGCACGATCGACGACACGGAAGCTGAGGGTTACGTCAGCGGTGGGTGCTTTCTTGCAGCTCGCGAGCAACATGGTGACGATCACCAAAACGCTCAATATTGCAAAAATACTATTTTTTTTCATAATCTCCTCCATCAAATAAATCGTTCTTCTGGGTTTCAGAATTGAAACCAGGGTCTTAAAAATAGGTTTGATCAGATAATCACCTCCTTTGATCTAATATCACGATCAAAAAAACCACTTTCCAGATTAAACCCGCCAGCAAGCTACGAAATGATCGGGTTTCTTTTCAATAAATTCCGGTTCTTTGAGTGCACATTCTGCCACAGCAATCGGGCAGCGCGGATGAAAACGGCATCCTTTTGGAGGGTTCACCGGGCTGGGTACATCTCCAACGAGGATGGTGCGTTCTCTTCTTAGTTTTGGCTCAGAAACAGGGATAGCCGATAATAATGCTTTGGTATAGGGGTGCAATGGGTCCAGGAAGAGGTCTTCTCGACTGGTAAGCTCAACCATTTTTCCGAGGTACATCACGCCGACCCGGTCTGAAATGTGCTCTACCACGCCCAGGTTATGGGCGATGAATAAATAGGTCAACCCCAGATCTTTCTGCAGGTCTTTGAGCAGATTAAGCACTTGAGATTGGATGGAAACATCCAGCGCAGAGACTGGTTCGTCACACACGATGAACTGCGGATTTAGCGACAAAGCGCGGGCAATTCCGATGCGCTGACGCTGGCCACCTGAGAACTCATGTGGGTAACGTTTGGCGTGATATTCTTCGAGACCAACTTTTTTTAAAATCTCGATGGCCATGGGGTAACGGTCTAGCTTGGTACCAATGTTATGGATGTTGAGGCCTTCCATTACCGAATCAACGATGGGAACACGTGGATCTAGAGAAGCATATGGGTCTTGAAAGATGATCTGCATGTTTTTGCGCACGGCTTTGAGTTGATCGCCTTTTAACGATAAAACATCCACACCTTCAAACTCCACCGAGCCGCTTGTGGGTTCAATCAAGCGCAGAATGGTTCGGCCAATGGTGGTTTTGCCGCATCCAGATTCACCAACCAGGCCCAGCGTTTCGCCTTTTTTGATGCTAAAACTGACGTTATCCACGGCCTGTACATGCGCCGTGACGCGCTGAATGATGCCGCTCTTAATTGGAAAATATTTCTTTAAGTTCTTGACCTCTACCAGGTCTTTTTGGTTTTTGGTCAAAGCGATGTTTAATTCACTCATAATTCCTCAATAATGATCGCCAACTAAAGCTTGATCGGCGCAGAATGACCTTCTGATTCTTGATACAACCAGCAGCGAACGGTGTGGCCTGGTTTCACTTCACATAATTCAGGGTCTTTGTTGATGCAAATCTCAAGACCGTATTTTTCTCGCATCTGGCATCTGGGGGCAAAGCGACAACCCATTGGCAGGTCAATTAAATTAGGCACCAATCCCGGGATGACCTCAAGACGATCAACAATTTTGCCAAGAACCGGGATGGAGCCGATCAACCCTTTGGTGTAGGGATGGAGCGGTTCGGCAAAAATAGGTTCTACATCGGTGTATTCCACAATTTGGCCGGCATACATCACGGCTACCATATCTGCCATCTCTGAAATCACACCGAGATCATGCGTAATCAAGATGACCGCAGTGTTGGTTTTTTTACGTAAATCACGGATCAGGTCGAGAATCTGGGCCTGGATGGTAACATCCAGGGCTGTGGTGGGTTCATCTGCAATTAAGAGCTGAGGTGAAAGCGCCAAAGCCATGGCGATCATTACTCGTTGCGCTTGACCGCCAGAGAGTTCATGCGGGTAAGCTAAAGCTCGCCGGCCAGGATCAGGGATACCAACCTGGGTGAGCAAGTCAACCGCATTCTTCCAGGCTTCTTTATGCTTCATACCTTTATGGATTTGTAAAACTTCAGCCACTTGATCGCCAACCCTAAAAACCGGGTTCAAGCTGGATTGTGGTTGTTGAAAGATCATCGAAACGCGATCTCCGCGAATTTTGACCATCTCGTCTTCAGGCAAATCGAGCAGTGATTTTCCGTCAAAGATGATTTTTCCACCGGTGATTTTGCCTGGGGCGCTGACGAGGCGCATAATCGAGAGGCTAGTGACGCTTTTGCCGCAGCCCGATTCGCCGACGAGGCCTAATACTTGGCCGGGCTTCACAGAAAAATAAACGCCATCAACGGCTTTAACGATGCCATCTTCGGTGTAAAAAAAGGTTTTTAGATCCTGAACACTTAAAAGTGATCCTGCAGCAGGATCTTTTTTGGTACTCTCCATAAAAACAGCTCCGTTAAAAATTCGATGTTTAGTTAAAAGCGTAAAAACAGCCCTTTAATCTGATGATATCTGTGATGGCCATACAATAAACGGATGTAATTAGAAAATCTCAACAAAGAGAAGGAGTTTCAATTTAAAATTGTCTAACTTCAAAGGTTGATCATTAAAAATACAAAAAAGCGCTGTTTGTTGTATCAACCAGCACAATTGATTAATTAGCTCATTATAGAAACAATTTGTGCAAATTACAATCTTTTTTACTACTGATTAAACTTAAAAAAACTCCCCCAGATCAATTAGCTGGAGGAGTTGTGAATTTTGATCAGGATTAATGTTCGCCGAGGGAGTTTACTTTGCCGAAACCGGTCATGGATTGGGTCACTTTGGGGTTGCCGTAATACTCAAGGTTGCCGCTGCCAGTGATGGTTACATCAAGGTTGTCGTGAGCCCATACAGTTGCGTCACCAAACCCTGTGATCTTGACTGCGGCGCTTTCACTCTCGAGGTCCTCGCCGTGATAATTGCCCGAGCCTACGATCTGAATTTCCTGGTCTGTGACGGTGCCGGTGATGTCTGCATTGCCAAATCCGCTGATCTTTAAGTTCAGGCTGACTGCCTGCATTTGTGAAACATCAATATCGCCAGAGCCGCTGATCTCAAGCGTGGGCTGGTCAACCACCATATTATCCACGTTGATGTTGCCAAAACCACTTACGCGTAGTAATGCGTTTTCGGTCTTAAGGTCGCCAAGGGTCATGTTGCCAGAGCCAGACAACTTAATTTCCATATCTTCGGCGTTCAATTCAGCAGCGTTAATATTGCCGAATCCTGATAACACGATGCTTTCCAGTGATTTCACGGTCAGGGTATACTCGATAGAACGTGAAGGATCAAGGTTGATGTGGGGTTCCATACCGATTTCAAGGGTGTTGTTGAAGACTTCAGTGGTAATGTATTGGATGATATTATCATCGGCCTTGATCGTTAGCGCCTCTTTATCTCCTTCAATAATCGTCAGGTTGCCAATGCTTTGAAGATCCACTTTACTAAAACCATTAACTGAGCGTTCTTCAGTGATGATGGTGCCCGAACCATTGATACGGTCGCTATTGATATTTATGGAATATCCGTTGACGGAACAGGCTGACAGCGCAAGTGCAAAAACAACAAAAACTAAAGCTAATTTTTTAATCATACTAATTCTCCTGTTTGGTATAAAAAATATACGCAGCGGACTAAAAATGGTTGCATAATAATTTTGGAGGTTGAAAATCGGCTGAGGTTGTTTCGAGATCCAGGATGGGGAAAATTTCAAGTAAAAAGTTCTAAGAGATTCTGGCGTTTAGCAATTTATTTCAGGAGTTTCTGAACCATTTATGATTAATAGTAATTACGGCTGGCGGGGAGGGCCTAAAGACCAATTACCATTTATGGTCAACTTTTGATACTAATTTAAAAAATGATCCAGATTTTCTTATTTTGGGGTAGAAAGTATGCAAAATGATGTGAAAAAGTGAATGTTAACGCAAAGTAAACATCCGATTATGGCAATTTTAAAACTGGTCTTGTTTTACCCTTGACAGCGTCAGAAGCGAGTGTATAATCTGACCTCGTTGCGTGAATGCAACCACTATCTCGCCCTCACCGGCAGATAATTGACAACCCAACACCAGAAATTACACACGTAATCCCGGCGGCACGAATCTAATCCGATGATGAAAAACTCACCGGAATTTCCATTCGAAAAGCCCTTGACACATAAAAAATGTGGGATTACAATAGTTTTCCCAAGTGAGTTGCAGATTTCGCTTTCAAAGGCAGATCGATAACAAACGAAAGCGTCAATGAGACAGGCCGATGACGTCCTGCAAAAAGAGTGTCATCGGTATTTTTATCGCCTCTTGACAAGGGAAGAAACAAGAAGTAGAATCTGGCCTCTGGTTGACAACAGCACCTTAACAACTGAAGAGTAATAGGAAGACGATGCCCTGTCGTTTCAAGTAATACAAGTAACTCCGTACTTTTTACACCGAAAGGTGTTATATTGCGGAGAGTTTGATCCTGGCTCAGGATGAACGCTGGCGGCGTGCTTAATACATGCAAGTCGAACGGAGACATTAGCAATAATGTTTTAGTGGCGAACGGGTGAGTAACGCGTTGGTGACCTGCCCCGAAGAGAGGGATAACAGTTCGAAAGGATTGCTAATACCCCATGTGGTTGTTTGGATTAGATGCCTTACAACTAAACGGATTTATTCGCTTCGGGAGGGGCCTGCGTCCCATCAGCTTGTTGGTAAGGTAATGGCTTACCAAGGCTATGACGGGTAGGGGACCTGAGAGGGTGGCCCCCCACAATGGAACTGAAACACGGTCCATACACCTACGGGTGGCAGCAGTAGGGAATATTGGTTAATCTGCGAAAGCGGGAACCAGCAACGCCGCGTGCACGATGAAGGCCTTCGGGTTGTAAAGTGCTTTTTGAGAGGATGAGGAAGGACAGTACTCTTAGAATAAGCTTCGGCTAACTACGTGCCAGCAGCCGCGGTAAAACGTAGGAAGCGAGCGTTATCCGGATTTACTGGGCGTAAAGCGTGTGTAGGCGGTTTGACAAGTTGGATGTGAAAGCTCCTGGCTTAACTGGGAGAGGTCGTTCAAAACTGTTAGACTCGAGAGTGGTAGAGGGAGGTGGAATTCCGGGTGTAGTGGTGAAATGCGTAGATATCCGGAGGAACACCAGTGGCGAAAGCGGCCTCCTGGCCCATTTCTGACGCTCAGACACGAAAGCTAAGGTAGCAAACGGGATTAGAGACCCCGGTAGTCTTAGCTGTAAACGATGTGAACTTAGTGTCGGTGGGTTTAAATCCATCGGTACTGAAGCTAACGCGATAAGTTCACCGCCTGGGGACTACGGCCGCAAGGTTAAAACTCAAAGGAATTGACGGGGCCCCGCACAAGCAGCGGAGCGTGTGGTTTAATTCGATGTTACACGAAGAACCTTACCAGGGTTTGACATGCAAGTGGTAGGAAACCGAAAGGTGACCGACTCCTCGGAGAGCTTGCACAGGTGCTGCATGGCTGTCGTCAGCTCGTGTCGTGAGATGTTCGGTTAAGTCCGCTAACGAGCGCAACCCTCGCTGTGTGTTACAAGTGTCACACGGTACTGCCGGTCTTAAGCCGGAGGAAGGTGGGGATGACGTCAAGTCAGCATGGCCTTTATGTCCTGGGCTACACACACGCTACAATGGCCAACACAATAGGTTGCTAAGCCGCGAGGTGGAGCCAATCCTCAAAGTTGGTCTCAGTTCAGATTGTAGGCTGCAACTCGCCTGCATGAAGATGGAGTTGCTAGTAACCGCAGGTCAGCTATACTGCGGTGAATACGTTCCCGGGGCTTGTACACACCGCCCGTCACGTCATGGAAGTTGGCAACACCTGAAGCCGGTATCCTAACCGCAAGGAGGGAGCCGTCGAAGGTGGGGTCGATAACTGGGACGAAGTCGTAACAAGGTAGGTGTACCGGAAGGTGCGCCTGGATCACCTCCTTTCTAGAGTATCCGAACAACACCTTAGGGTGAAGTTCCACTTTAGGTCTCGTCGTGGTGTCGAGACAATGAAACGACAAATCAACATTTGTTTTCCTATTACTCCTCAGTTACTAAGGTCTGTCATGGGCTTTTAGCTCAGTTGGTTAGAGCGCGCCTCTGATAAGGGCGAGGTCTCAGGTTCGAGTCCTGAAAGGCCCACCTTGTACCCGAATTATTCGGGGATGTAGCTTAGCTGGGAGAGCGCCGCCTTTGCACGGCGGAGGTCAGGGGTTCGAATCCCCTCATCTCCACTGAGCGTTATGGAGAAGTTAGTGACGAGAGAAGAAATTAGAAACTAGATCCCCAATAGCAGATCCGTACGGCTCAATTGACCCGGCGGTGAGCTGGGTCGGTTTGTCTCTCGGGTAAAAAATGAATATGTTGAAGTGGGCTGAATGCTCCTGACTTACGTGAGGATTATTCAGCGCCTTTCAACAGACGCCTGACGATGAGTCAGCAGAACATTACCAATTGAATAGTATGTAGGTCAAGTCAAAACACATAAACTGTTTTGTATCAAAAGAAAATCCAACGATATTCGTAAAAGAGTATCGAGTTCTCTGCATCATATGTGAGAAGCTACTAAGGGTTTACGGTGGATGCCTTGGCGCCAAGTGCCGATGAAGGACGTAGGTTATTGCGATAAGCTTCGGGGAGCCGTAAACAGGCGATATATCCGGAGATTTCCGAATGGGGAAACCCACCAGCGCGAACCGCTGGTATCATCCGTTGAACACATAGACGGATCGAAGGGCACCTGGGGAACTGAAACATCTAAGTACCCAGAGGAAAAGAGAGTATTCCCCGAGTAGTGGCGAGCGAAAGGGGATCAGCCCAAACCGTTGCAGCTTGCTGTAGCGGGGTTGTAGGGTCTGACATTGTGGAGTTACAAAGTGCATGGATAGTAGAATGGTGTGGGAAAGCCAACCAAAGAGGGTGACAGTCCCGTAAACGAAATCCAAGCACCTCCCGTCAGATACCTGAGTAGTGCCGTGCACGCTAATACGGCATGAATCCGGGGGGCCCACCCTCCAAGGCTAAATACACTTGGCGACCGATAGTGAACTAGTACCGTGAGGGAAAGGTGAAAAGCACCCCGATGAGGGGAGTGAAACAGTACCTGAAACCGAACGCCTACAAGCAGTTGGAGGGTCCTTGAGACCTGACAGCGTACCTCTTGCATAATGGGTCAGTGACTTAGTGTAACAAGCAAGCTTAAGCCGTTAGGTGTAGGCGCAGCGAAAGCGAGTCTGAATAGGGCGAATGAGTTTGTTGCATTAGACCCGAAACCCGGTGATCTAGGCATGACCAGGCTGAAGGTGCGGTAACACGCACTGGAGGGCCGAACCGTTCAATGTTGAAAAATTGTCGGATGAGTTGTGTTTAGGGGTGAAAGGCCAATCAAACCGGGAAATAGCTGTTTCCCTTTTGACGACGGACCTTAGCACCCGCCGTCTGTCTGCCAGATATTACTCTTGGGTATTCGGAGTTTGGTTAGAATTGGTAGATCTCGCGACCCCCGCATCCATCCAGTGCTCTACCCCCCAAGGTATTCGTCTGACGCTCTACCTCAATAGATTTCGCGGAGAACCAGCTATTTCCCGGTTTGATTGGCCTTTCACCCCTAAACACAACTCATCCGACAATTTTTCAACATTGAACGGTTCGGCCCTCCAGTGCGTGTTACCGCACCTT
>CAKMKJ010000018.1 GCA_927443345.1 uncultured Anaerolineaceae bacterium
TTCCGAAAGTTCTTCTGCAAAGGTATAATCATTTTGGTGAGTCATTTTGTTCTCCTTTTTTGGTTTAGTCACCTTAAGGATACTTCTGACTCACCGCTTTTGTTAAGGTTCAGCATTTTACAGAAAGAATGTTACATCAACGAAATGCCGTTTCTAAAATATCTACTTAAATTAATTATATATGAAATTTATAGTATTAATCGCTTGTAATTGAGATAATTTAAAAATATTTGGCAAACTCATGAGAACTGATAACATATTAGCGTTTCTTTGTTTGTGAACTGTGATTCATCCCACTTGAACAAATAGGAATAATTAAACCACGGCATAATAATTGCCAACATTAACCCTGAAGTATGGAAGGTACAACATGAAAAAAACAGCCTGGCGCATTCTTTCTGCATTTTTGGTTATTTCTTTGTCAATGAGCTTTCTCACCGCATGCGGAGACTTAAGTGATTATGATGATGAAAATGTCGGATCATACGATTCTCAAGATGAGGGATCAAATCCTTCCTCAAATATAAACAGCCAGGGAGAACCTGGCACCTGGTTGGTAATGCTTTACCAGGATGCTGATGATGAAACTCTCGAAAGGGATATCTTCCTTGATTTAAATGAGGCAGAAATTGTCGGTTCCAGTGATATGGTGACTATCGTATCTCAAATAGATCGATTTGATGGCGGATTTGATGGCGATGGCGATTGGACGAGTACTAAAAGATTCCTGGTCTTGCAAGACAATGACCTTGAAACCATAGGTTCTGAAGAATTAGCTGATCTGGATGAAATGGATATGAGCGATCCCCAGACCCTTGAAGATTTCGTCACTTGGGCGATTTCGACCTATCCCGCAGATCATTATGCCTTGATTATGTCTGATCACGGCATGGGCTGGTTGGGCGGTTGGACGGATTCTAATCCAAATAGTGGAGAGATGAGTCTGTCTGAAATTGACAGTGCACTTTATAACATTGTCACTAAAACTGGGATTGGACAATTAGACTTTTTTGGTTTTGATGCCTGTTTAATGGCGCAACTTGAAGCTTTTAGCATGTTGGCTCCGTATGCGCAATATGCCGTCGCCTCAGAAGAGACTGAGCCTGCAATTGGTTGGGCTTATGCTTCATTTTTGGGGTCATTGGTTGAGAATCCAGCGATGAGCGGTGCTGATTTGGCCAAAGCTGTTGTGGATTCATACATCAGTGAAGATTACCGTATAGCTAATGATGATGCGCGTGTCTCTTATATTGAAGAAAATTACGAATATAGTGGTGATATTCCTGCTCAGCAAGTGGCAGCAGATATGAGTGTAGATATAACGCTGTCAGCAATTGATCTTTCACAAATCGCTGCTCTGAATGAAGCCATGAACCAACTGGCGATGGCGCTCACATATGTAGATCAAAGCGGTGTGGCTGCGGCACGTGCCTATGCTCAATCTTATACCAGTGTGTTTGATAAGGATCTTCCAGATTCGTTCTATGATCTTGGAAATTTTGTTGAACTGTTAATGGATGAAACAGGAGATGCTGATGTTGTGGCTGCGGGTCAACAGGTGCTCAATGTTCTGCAGCAAGCTGTGCTGGCTGAAAAGCACGGTGAACAAAAACCGGGTTCCACGGGTATTTCTTTCTACTTTCCCAACTCGAAATTGTATACAATGACCACGGATGAAGAATGGCTAAGTTATACCTCAACTGCAGATCGTTTTGCAGCTGCTTCACTCTGGGATGATTTCTTGGTCTTTCATTACATGGGAAAAGAGATCAACGCTGAAGCTGCAGATCTCATGGTTCTTGATCCAATTAGCGGCTCTTCAAATCAAGATTTCAGCGACGCCATTGCAGCTTCTGCACCCGAAACCGGTGCTACGGTTGAAGCACCTGGCAGCGGTGATATCACTGTTGGTGAAGTGACCTCATCCACTTATGAACTGGCAGCGGATGAAACTACTACCATTTCAGCAGAAGTTAGTGGAACCAACATTGGCTATATTTATTACTACGTCAGTTACTATTCTGAAGTAGATGAATCTTTCCTGATGGCAGATATGGAATTCCTCTATTCTGATACTTCAAAAGAGATCGGCGGCACGATTTATCCCGATTGGGGAGACGACACTTCTTTCACAGCTTCAACCGAATGGTCCCCCACGGTTTATTATTTGAATGATGGTGTCGATGAGGCGTTCATTTACCTAGAACCGGAAGTCTATGGTGCAACTTATGAAGAAGATGTTTATACGCTTTATGGTTTGTATGCTCCCGGCGGAGATGAAAGCAAGCAACAAGAAGCCATGATCAAATTTGATGGCTATTTTGAAATGAAAAGTTTCTGGGTGTTTACCGGTGAAGACGGCACAGGCGCTCCACGTGAGGCTACTTTTAAAGAGGGTGACACATTCACCGTCTACCAGTTATGGCAGGATTACATTGCTGACACCGAGGAGTGGGAGTTTAATTATTACCTCGGAGATGTCTTAACTTATTACGGAGAACCTTTCACTGTGGTCGCTTATGAAGCTTTTTCTGGTATATATGAAGTGGGTATCAGAGTACAAGACTATGATGGAAATTATACTGAGTCATTTATCAATATTACCGTCCCTGAATACTAAACACTGAAGTGACATTGAGAAAGGTTTGCAGGATGGCAAAGAGGATAACGTTAGTGTGTTTTGGCAAGAAACTGGAAATTACTCCATTGGAAAGCAATGTGGATAGCGGGACTTCAACCAAGGAATTTGTTGGTTCTGCACCTGGCCTTGGTGCTTATGAAGTAACTGAACCAGTGTTGTCTCATAATTCAATAACTCAAGGAAAGTCAGTTTCATGCAAGACAACGGTCAAAGGGAAAAATATAGGTCAAATTGCTTTTGAGTTATTGCTAGAAGTAAATGGATTCAAAATTGGACCCATGCAACAAGATTTTGTTCACGCACCTAAAAACCGTGAGATAAAGGGAGTCGTTCATCCACACTGGGAAGGGGTAAATGATATTGAGTTCGAGTTTACTCCCGAAGTAAGATTGCTTTACTGCGGTGAAGGATATACATTAGCCTGCATGAAACCAAAAAGTTATGGTGTTGAGGCTGATGCTCAGATATGGAGCCTGGAGGGAGTTTATCAGCGAGGCGGTGGTGAACCATTTCGTGCAAAATTAGAATTTGATAACCGGGGTGCCCTGGTGCGAAAAACCGGATACTCTCCGGCGTCTGTGGGAGGGGTAGTTGCTCCGTTTGAACTGTTGATTGAAGATGGCGACACCTTTGAACCCTTTGTTACTTTGATCGATAAAAATGGTGAGATTAGTACCGGGTTGGTTAATCCGATCATGTTGGGGGGCGGCAACCAGCTTCATTGGAAACAAAATGATGTTTGCCTGGGTGAATACCATGTCAGTATACTGGTCGAAGATTTTGATGGACAAAAGACACGAGTATCCACCCCCATAACCATAACAGAAGCATAATAATCACTTGAAAAACAATACTGCCCTTCTATTGAGAGGGGCAGTATTGTTTTTAAAACTTTCGTTGTGTTAAAGAAGTTTACTGAACATCACTTAAAGAAATTCCTAAGGCTTTGGCGACACCAGCACCGTACGCAGGGTCTGCTTTCAAACAATTGCCGATATGGCGTACCTTAATTTCTTTGGGGGCATCGCCCATGGCGCGAGCGGTGTTTTCAAAGAGGACTTGCTGCTGTTCCGGGTTCATTAAGTTAAAGAGCATCCCGGGTTGGGTGTAGTAATCGCTGTCATCCTCGCGGAAATTCCAGTGGTCGGCTGCACCTTCTAGCGCCAGCGGGGGTTCTGAAAAATCAGGCTGTTCTTGCCATTCACCGTAACTATTAGGTTCGTATCCCAATGTTGCACCGAAGTTGCCATCCACGCGCATTTGTCCATCACGGTGAAAACTGTTGGTTTCAATATGAGGCTTGTTGACAGGGATGGAGTGATGGTTTACGCCGAGTCGGTAGCGCTGTGCATCACCGTATGAAAACAGACGGCCTTGAAGCATTTTATCAGGAGAAAAGCCTATGCCAGGGACGATATTTGCCGGGTTAAAAGCAGCTTGTTCCACATCAGCGAAATAGTTATCCGGGTTGCGATTCAATTCCATAACGCCAACTTCGATCAATGGGAAGTCTTTTTTATACCAGACTTTGGTTAGGTCAAAGGGGTTGAAAGGCATGGCGGCTGCCTGTGCTTCGGTCATCACCTGAATGAAAAGGTTCCAGCGGGGAAAATCCTTGCGGTCTATGGCTTCAAGCAAATCTTGTTGATGGCTTTCACGGTTCTTCCCAACCAGGGCTTCTGCTTCAGCATCGGTCAGGTTCTTAATCCCTTGCTGGCAAACCAAGTGAAACTTAACCCAGTGGCGTTCATTTTTTGCATTGATCATGCTGAAGGTGTGGCTGCCAAAGCCGTGCATGTTGCGGTAGCTGGTAGGAATGCCACGTTCGCTCATGGTGATGGTTACCTGATGCAGTGCCTCTGGCAGGGAGGTCCAGAAATCCCAATTATTTTTTGCGCTGCGCATATTTGTATGCGGATCGCGTTTGACAGCATGGTTTAGATCAGGGAATTTCATCGGGTCGCGTAAAAAGAACACAGGGGTGTTGTTGCCCACTAAATCCCAATTGCCTTCTTCAGTGTAAAACTTGACAGCAAATCCGCGGATATCACGTTCTGCATCCGCTGCGCCGCGTTCTCCGGCGACTGTGGAAAAGCGGGCAAACAAATCGGTTTTCTTGCCAATCTCAGAAAAGATTTTAGCTTTGGTGTAGCGTGTGATGTCGTGGGTGACGGTAAAGGTGCCAAACGCCCCCGACCCCTTGGCGTGCATACGACGCTCAGGGATGACCTCACGATCAAAATGAGCTAATTTTTCAAGATACCAGACATCTTGTAGAAGCTGGGGCCCGCGTTTGCCGGCTGTCATCACATTTTGATTGTCCGGAACTGGTGCACCGGCAACAGTGGTTAATTTCTTATCTTTTTTCATATTCCTTATCCTTTCTTAGATAAATATAGTTCCTTATAGAGAATTATTATCAATAACTCCAAAATTTTTTGTCTTAGTCTTGGCAGTTTTGACAGACACCATAAAATAATAATTGTGATTGTGCAACCTGAAATTTGTATTTTTCCTGAATCTCGTGATTGATTGCGTTGAGAAAACTTACGTCGTCGCCATCCAAAATCGCTCCGCATTTACTACAGATTAGATGGGGGTGGGGATAAGGCTTATTGCCATCATAATGGCTGTCATTGTGAAGGTCAATTTCAAAGACTTGCCCGTCTTCTTTCAAGATTAGCAATGTTTTATAGATGGTCGCCAAACTAATGGTAGGGAATGGCTCTCGCAGTTTTTCATATAGCTGGGTCGCATTGGGATGGCCCTCAGATACCGACATGATGCGCAGCAGCGCTAGCCGGTGTGAGGTCATGCGACAGCCGCGGTCTCGCAGCTTATTCAGCATGGTTTGATAACGAAATTCAGGATCAAGTAGCGTATTGATAATCATTCTCCGTAGATAAATACTATCAATATTATATCAATTTCTGAAATAAATACAAGTAGCGAAAATGAAAATAAAAACCCCTGGAAAAAATATCCAAATATATTTTGCCTAACCCCTTGACAGCTAACCTTCTAATGGTATTATATAGTCACACTATATATATCAGAACTATACAAAGACGCGCTATATAAAGTATGGCGATATAGAAAGGTTGAACCATGAATCTAAACAAACTGCTGCCGCTTACAGAAACCACTTATTATATCCTGCTGGCATTATGCGAGCCATTACATGGATACGGCATCATCCTGCGCGTGAAAGCTCTGAGTGCAGAATCTGTAGATATTGCGCCAGGCACGCTTTATGGGGCGCTTGAAAACCTGAGCAAACAAAGCCTTATTGCGCTGGTCGCGGAAGATGCTGAAAAAAGGCGCAAGATCTATGCCCTTACAGATCTTGGCAGGCAAGTATTAGGAATGGAATATTCAAGAATGAAACGGTTGGTTGAAATCAGCCAACCCATAATAGGAGGAGCAATCTAATGGCTGCACAAATTTCTCAAATTAAGATTTTTGTTCGTTTTGAAAAAGAGGAAGCCTGGCTTGAGAGCATGTCCGCTTCAGGCTGGCATTTGGTCAGTGCCAATTATGGCATCTATAGATTTGCTGGTGGGCAGCCTGAAAAACGTGTCTACAAAATTGATTGCCGAAACATAACCAAACAAGCTGATCTTGTCGACTACATCTCACTCTTTTTCGACAGCGGTTGGACAAGCATCAACCCGAAGAAAAATGTAGGCAATTATTATTTTTATTCTTTGGCAGACCAGCCCGGCAAGGATATTTTTTCAGATAAAGCTTCACGCGCAGGACGCTATCTGAGATATGCCCAATTGACAGGGATGTCATTGATTCCCATGATCCCGCTTTACGGTGCATTATTTGCCACAGGTGTCTTTAAAATTGGAAACTGGGGATACCTCACCCCGGGATTGTGGCAAATGACTGGAGCTGAGTTTATTAGACATTTCTTGTTTGAAACGCCGTTTGTGGTGTTGAGAGCGATGGGCTGGATGTTGCCGCTTTTAATTGCTTTTGCTTGTTTGATCTTCATCTACCGTTACTATCGTGTTTATCGGCAGGAACTTGAAAGAAAAGTGTAATTCTAAATCACATTTTCGTTGATCAGCTTATGAGTAGGTATTATAAAAAAAGCGAAATAAATTGAAGCATCCATACGCGCCGCCTGGTTTTACACCTGGTAATTATTGCCAAACTAAAGGTCATTGAGTATAGGGTTACACGAAATGACACCAAGCGGCGCGTTTCAAACGGCTAAGATTCTATGAAGGCCAATAAATCTACATTTAGTTTGTCATTATGGGTATACGCGATGCCATGCGGTGCTCCGTCGTACACTAGAAGAACTGCATTTTTGACCAGCTTAACAGATTGAAGAGCAGAAGCCGCAATGGGTACAATCTGGTCGTCGTCGCCGTGAATGATTAGTGTTGGCACATCTATTTTTTTTAGATCTTCAGTGAAATCAGTTTCAGAGAAAGCTTTGATGCAATCCAGCGTATTCTTGTGGCCGGCTTGCATCCCTTGAAGCCAGAATGAATCCATCATACCTTGTGATACTTTTGAATCTGCTCGATTTGCGCCAAAGAACGGACCGCTGGCGAGATCTTTATACAATTGTGAACGGTCAAGAAGCGATTTGGCTCTTAGTTCGTCGAAAACTTCTATAGGCAGCCCTGCCGGGTTGGATTTTGTTTTTACCATTATGGGAGGAACTGCAGAAATTAATGCCAATTTGCTTACCCGTTTTGAACCATGGCGTCCAATATATCGTGTAATTTCTCCACCTCCGGCAGAAAAACCGACTAGGACGGCTCGTTTCAAGTCGAGAAGATCCATTAAATCAGCCAGGTCATCAGCATAATTGTCCATATCATTACCAATCCAAGGTTGACCTGAGCGGCCATGTCCTCGGCGATCATGTGCAATACAGCGGTACCCACTGGATGCAAGGAAAACCATTTGTGATTCCCAACTATCAGAGTTAAGCGGCCAGCCGTGACTAAACACAATTGGTTTACCTATGCCCCAATCTTTATAATAAATTCTGGTTCCATCCTTTGAGGTCATCGCGTTAACCATTTTTCTCCTAGCTCAGTAATTGATGAAGTATCTACAGTACGTTTGGCAACCAGACATTTGTTGAACTTGTCTGGTTGCCAATTCAACCGGTAATGACATCAACCAACTACAAATAATTGTTAAAGTTCGTTAACTGAGATTTTGATAAGCAAAATCCCAATTAATCAAATTGTCTAGTAGCGCATTAACATATTCCACGCGTCGGTTCTGATAATCCAGGTAGTATGCGTGTTCCCACACATCAATGGTGAGCAATGGTTTCATTTTGGTGGTTAATGGAGACTCGGCATTGATGGTGTTAATTACTTTTAATTTTCCACCATCAATGACCAACCAAGCCCAACCACTTCCAAACTGTGTAAGAGCGGCTTCGGCAAGCGCTTTTTTACACTCGGATTGACTACCAAACGATGCGTCGATCAAAGTTTTTAACTCTGTAGGGAGAGAACCCCCACCTTTTTCTTGAAGACTTTTCCAATAGAAGGTGTGATTCCATACTTGAGAAGCATTATTGAAAATCGCTTTTTTTTCTTTCTGATCGTGTGTAGCAGTAATAATCTTTTCAAGTGACAGGTCTGAATATTCTGTGCCTGCAATCAGTTTGATTAAGTTATCACCATAACTCTTGTGGTGTTTGCCATAATGAAAGGATATGGTTTTTGCAGAAATAGTTGGCTCAAGTGCATTTTCTGAGTATGGCAAAGTTGGTAAAACGATTGGCGAGTTTGCTCTCAGAAGTTTAGAAGGATTGTTAATGTCGCTATTTGTCATTTTTTCTCCGTAGATTTTTTCGTTTTTATTTTTAGAATTTCTGCTTCTACTTCTTTTGCGCCGGCAGCGTAAAATTTTTCTTCGTCGGGTGCTATTTCTCTCAGCAATCTGAGAAACTCACCAACATGCACAAGTTCTTCATCGGCAATTTCTCTCAGAACCTTTTCGGCAAGCTTATTTTCAATGGATTCAGCAAGCTGAACGTAAATTTGAGCAGCTTCGAATTCTGACGCAACTGAGAACCTGATCGCTCTAATAAGTTCTTCAGTGGTTAATTTTCGATTGTTTGCATTCCCTGAAAAGGGAGAACTAAACTCAGGCATAATCTCTTCTTTCTTTGTAAAAAATTATAGGTAAAGCAAAGCGTTCTACCTTGATAAGATTTTTTGTGTGACACCTTAGAAAGAGCACATAACCATCGTATTTGAAAAGGGCTATCTATGTCCTAAAAAAAAACTCAAAAATTCGTATCATTTTGTCATAATTAAATAAAAACACCTCCATGATTTAAGTGGAGGTGTAAGAGCAGATGATTAACATATTGAAAAGTATTACCAGAGGTGGTGAACCCCTTCTTTGATGTAACGATCGTAAACAGCTAAAACTTTTTGCATGGTTTCAGCGGATAAAGCGGGCAGGTCTGCGGCGCTGAAGTTCTCGCCCGCCTGGGATGGACGTTTGGCCCCCGGGATGGCGCAGGTAACGGCATCAAACATCAGAATCCAACGCAGAGCAAACTGCACCAGGCTCATACCAGGCGGACACATCTTCTTCAATTCTTCGACGGCCTCAAGACCGAGATTGTAATCGACGCCAGAAAAAGTTTCGCCGCGGTCAAAAGCCTCACCATGGCGGTTGAAGGCGCGGTGATCGTCCGCTGAAAAATGTGTTTCTGCTTTCATCTTGCCGGTCAGCATGCCGCTGGCTAGAGGCACGCGCGCCAGGATACCGACTTTACGTTTGAGTACCTGTTCAAAGAGCAATTCAGCCGGGCGTAAGCGGAACATATTGAAAATGATCTGCACGGTTTGCACGTTCTGAAATTCAATGGCCTTTAGTGCTTCTTCCACTTTTTCGACACTGACGCCATAATTGCGAATCTTGCCTGCTATGGTGAGGTCATCCAATATACCGAAGACTTCGGGCTGATAATATACTTCGGTTGGCGGGCAATGCAGTTGAAGCAGGTCTAATGAATCAGTATTGAGATTCTTCAGGCTGCGCTCTACAAACGCAGTCAAGTTTGCGCGGTTGTAGCCCTCTGTGGTATGAGGGTTTAGACGTCTGCCAGCTTTGGTGGCGATGTAAATTGTTTCACGTGATTCTTTCTTCAATTTGGCGAGCAGTCGCTCACTCAATCCGTCGCCGTAAACATCTGCCGTATCAAAAAAATTGACACCCAGTTCAATGGATCGGTGCAAAGCGGCCAATGATTCCGCTTCATCCACGGGACCCCATGTGCCACCAATTGCCCAGGCGCCAAAACTCAGCGAGGAGACTTTAAAGCCGGTTCTTCCCAAATCACGGTACTGCATGATTAACTCCTTTTACATTATTCAACTATTTTGCCATATTTTGGAAAAGGGCATATTTGGAATGGTAAATTGGTGAAGTTCTTATAATTTCGACTATTATTTTTAGAGCCATATCATAGACTCATTATCATCAAAAAAACAAGGCTCTACTTTCATCTTGAATACCACGCAGCTTGATGCATTGGTTCGATGCTTAAGGCTGCGGATGACGTTCTTTCGAAGGCGTTATCTCCCACGAATTTGCTCCGAGGACAGCCTGAACAAACCCGAAAATGCATATAATATTATTGAAGATTCAAATACTTTCTAACCATTGAAAAGCGTCAGCAATATCAGTGAAAAATCTGACTTCAACGCCTTGAGCACCATACTCTTTGACAAGTTTATCAGTAATTATTTGGCCAAGAATGTTTTTGTTTTGTACGATAGCCCAATATTTCCATCCAGCTTCAATCGTTTTTGGAAACCAGACTTCAATACCCCAACGCAGTTCTTCTGGTCCAGCTAATGCATTGCCCTGGTCATCAGAAAGCCATTTTTGAGCGGAATGATCTTTTAACGTTTGAGTTCCTAATAAGAAAAAATCTCTGTAATCTTGGCCATAAATATTTCTGTGAAATTTATGGTGGATAATCTTACTTTCGGGGTGATACCACATCGTTGCAAACGGGCTTTCAAAAACAATCTGAGCACTCATCTACCACTCCTCGTTAATAAACAACCAATAAGAATTTCCGAATTACATTTTGGTTCGATGATAGGTTTATGTTCTTTCATTCTATCCGAGTTTATATACCTTTATCAACCCTATAAATAGGATAAGCTTCTACGTCTAATGAAAGAGCAGAAGCTTATTTTGAGTTTCGGTAAGTTATCAGCCTTGGTTTACTTCAAATATGCCAGCCATTTGGCTTGATAATCCAGCATGGCGTCAAGCATTTCTTCAATACCCTCATATTGGCTGACGTTCGGATCGACCAGAAGCGCTTGAAGCGCCAGGTCTTTAGATTTCTTGAGAATGGCTTCGGCAGTCAAATCATGCACTGCTACCTGGTTCATTAATAATCCGGCGAATCCCTTGGGTAAATGCCCCATCGAGATGCCGTGGATGCCGTCCTTGTCAATAATCGCAGGTACTTCCACCACGATCCAGTCGGGAAGGTCAGCGATCAGACCGTTATTCGGTAGGTTGACCGCTTCTTCCATGTAACCTGAATCAGTGATGATGCCTTCCATGATGGGCACCACACGCTCCTTGAGTTTTAATTCAAGGCGGGGCTCAATGGTTGACAGATAATCCTTATAGAAGCTATAGAAGTCAAGTATCCCCTTGTGATCCACTGCATCATGAGCCCACTGGATGTATTCGCCGAAGTGGCTGTCGCTGGTGATGGGGAAGAGATGGAATTTTTCAAGGATGACCTTGAAAAGACGATGTTCAGACCAGGCCTCGGTCTCTAGCTTCATTAGCTCTTCGATCGCTTCGGGAATAGCGCCAGTCTCTTTGGCATATTTATAGACAGCTTCCATCTTGGGCATGTTCTCGAAGAGGTATGGGGCTTTTGCCAGAATATCGGCATAGGCATCTGCACCATTTTCTTTATATTTGGCTGAAAGAACAACGCTGAAATGATTCAAGCCTGCGGCTTTCAGATCCAGTGCTTCGTAAGGAACGCCAAGGATGGGTGGCAGGAATTTGGGCAGGGAGGCAATTTCATGGCATAGGCCAATGAACTTCAAATCAGGAAAAGCCCGATGAACGGTGGTGCAAATGCGGCTCATGGGGTTGGAGTAATTGAAGATGGTCGCCTGCGGACAGATTTTCTGGGCATCAGCACAGATTTCGAGGATCGGAGGAATGATTCGCATGGCGTGGAACAATCCGCCGGGACCGCCGTTTTCGCCGTAGACCTGTTTGATGCCAAACTGCTGCGGGATGCGCCAATCTTCTTCCCAGAGCTTGAAGCGGTCTCCAACTTCGATGGAGATGATCAAAAAGTCCGCGCCAGCAAAGGCCTCTGCCCGATTGGTTGTGGAAGTGATGGTAAAGGGCAGTTTGTGCTCTTCGACGAACTGGACAGCGGTTTCTTGAACTTTTGCAAGTGTGAGGGGATTAATGTCGTGTAACACGATGGTGCTGTTTTGCAACACCTGGCTTTGCAAGATATCGCCAATGGTTCCGTAACCGAACTGGGCGCTGCCGGCCCCGATTAAAACGATGCGTTTTGCCATGAGATGCTCCTGATCAAATGAATAGTTCAAAATGCTACAGTTCAAAACAATTAAACCACGATTTATGAAAGTTGTTTATGAAAACAAAGAGTAAACAAGTTGATTGGATATAATTGAGGTATGTCAAGTTTAAAAATCAGGGGAATCATTCGTTTATTTCGTCCCGACTTGTCGCTGGCTGCGGGGATCTGTGTCGTAGCCGGTCAGATATTGGCGATTGGCAAATTTCCTCCAATGCTGACTGCAACAACCGGTTTTCTGACAGCTTTCTTTATTTCGGCTGCGGCTATCATCCTGAATGATTTTTTTGATTACGAAGTGGATTTGGTCAATGCACCTGAAAGACCGCTGCCCTCCGGATTGGTGAGCAAACGCGAGGCGATTTGGTTGACTGCGGTGACTTCACTGCTTGGTTTGGCTTGTGCCATGTATTTTGGGTCGGTAGTATTGGCATTGGCGTTCGTGCTGTGGGTGATCGGTGTGTTGTACAATTGGCGTTTTAAGCAATCAGGTCTGCCGGGCAACCTGATGGTATGCCTCTCAGTGGCGAGCACTTTTTTATTGGGTGGTATCTCCGCCGGCGATTTCTGGAATGGGATCATCTGGGTGTTTGCAGGTATGGCTTTCTTTATAGACCTGGGCGAAGAAATAGCCGGCGATGCCATGGATTTGGAAGGTGATCGCAAGCGCGGATCGCGATCCATTGCGATCAAGAGGGGCAGGCGATTTGCAATCACGATGAGTGTGATTTGTTGGATGGTTGTCATTCTGCTTGGCTTGATTCCGCTGATCATGGGTTGGTTTGGATGGAGCTATCTGCTATTTATAGGCATCACTGATTTGCTGTTGGTTGTATTCTCAATTAGATTGTTGAAATCGAAGACCCCTGGCGAAGGCCGAAATGCCATGCGCGGTGTGTATATCGGTGCAACATTAGCTGTCGTGGCTTTTATGCTGGGACAGTTGATTAAATAATCTATTCAGATTTTTTGCTATTATCCAATAACCTGAAGCATATCCACTTTTGCGGTTGGCGTAACAAGCAGCACGAGGTCGCGAATATCGGTTAGGTGCTTTTCGACATCTGATGGATCAATACCCTCAGGAGCATAGACATTGAAGAGCACATTTTTGGTTTTGGGGGTTATCTGGGTGCGTTGATCAGGGCCATAAATAATGGCTGAAAGAATGCCCTGGGTATCTGCAATGTACAGGTCTCCGCTTTTGAGCTGCTGATCCAAGCCGCGCATGACGGTGTAGTGCTCATCCCCTGTGGAGACGTTGATGGTTAATGCCCCTTCAACCTGGTCAAGGTCGTGGCCAGCGGTGAGCAAGCCGTTCTTGAGTTCGGCGATAAACATGGATTCAACCAGGCTTGAGACGCTGGGGACGGATTTATCTTTATAGATGATTGATTTTAGCTGACCCAAGACATGATAAGTTTTGTCAAAGCGTTTGTAATAGGCGGTGTAAGCGGGCAGCGGAGAGGTCTCTTCGAGGACCTGTATCTCTTTATCCGCAAAGCGTGAACGCAAGTCGGCTTCCAATTCGCGCTTGCGTGCTTCCAAAGCGGGGTGAGCAGTAATATTTTCAACACTACAAATAACAAGGATGCCAACGTGCGCAGAGGGATAGACTGAACTAAAGGATTGGTTTACGGTAACCATTTTCCCTCCCAAATTGATTAAAGCTTTTTCTGTAAAATTAACCCGTCCTCGCCGCCCTCATAATATGCCTTCCAGATATCTATTTGCTGATAACCGCGGCCGAAATACAGGGTTTGAGCACTAAGATTTGAACGCCGCACAGTCAGCTTGACAACAGGCATCTGCATTTTTTGTTCGCATTGATCAAGCAGGGCAGAGGCGATGCCCAGGCGTTCGTACTGCGGAAGCACGCCCAGTGTGGTGATCCACCCCACGTTTTCGAATCGGTGGGCATCACCACCCACAAAACCGATCATCTTCTCTCCGACGACTGCTTTAATTTTGACCAGATTCGGCATAATCAGAACGCCAATCAGTTCTAGTAAGGGCCAGGCATCCAAAGGGAAGCAAGCTTTTTCGATGGCTCGAAGTTGGTTGAGGTCGCTGAGACCTGAGGGTAAGAGTTGATAAGAAGGTGTTTGAGTCATGTGTGGATAAAACTGTGGGTTGAGTATATTCCACTCAACCCACAGAGCCTATGAATTAGCGAATTTGGTTTATTAAGCTTTTCCCTTGTTCACAAAATCACTAAGCAAACTGGTGAATTCCATCGGGAAGATGTACTTCGTGGATGGACTGGCGGCCATGCTCTTCAAGGTTTCAAAGTACTGAAGGGTCATGGTTTTTTGATCAATATCCTTGGCGGCAGCGAAGATGGCTTCAAGGGCTTTCTGGTAACCTTCTGCACGCAGCAGTTGAGCTGATTTTTCACCCTCAGCGCGTAAGATGGCAGCTTGTTTTTCACCTTCAGCCTTCAAGATGTTGGATTGTTTATCACCTTGAGCGACGTTGATGGCTGCTTCGCGTGTACCGGTTGATTCGGTGACCACGGCGCGGCGGGTACGTTCTGCGGTTAATTGGCGGTTCATTGAATCCTGAACATCCCTTGGAGGAACGATTTCACGGATTTCAACATTGGTCACTTTGACACCCCAGCGCTCGGTGACTTCATCCAGACGGGCACGGAGCGCAGTATTGATTTTTTCACGCTCTGACAGCACACCATCTAGCAAGATTCCGCCGATGACGGAACGCAGGGTGGTGGTGGCGATACCCTGGGCAGCCAGTTCAAAGTTCTGAACCTGCAGCACTGATTGCACGGGATCGAAGACCTTGTAATACCACAAGAAGTCAATTGACAATGGTGCATTATCTTGTGTAATGGATTGTTGCGTGGGAATTTCACGCACCTGTTCACGCAGATCAACCGTTACAGGGCGATCGACAAATGGGATCAAAAGGATCAACCCAGGGCCTTTGGTTCCGATGCAGCGACCCAAGCGGAAGACCACGATACGGCGGTATTCCGGGACAATCTTAATGGCCGAGACCAAAAAGACGATCACTATAAAAGCAATTGCGCCAACCAGACAAATCAAGGTGATGTTTGCACTATCCATTCCAATCCTCCTTTAAGGTTTTAGTTCTAAAAACTAGACAGGTTCGACCAGTAGTACCAAACCTTCTCGTTTAATAACTTTTACTTGTGAACCGTTACGAATCTTTTTTTCGCTTCTGGCAGACCATTCTTCTCCGCCGACATAAACAGTTCCATCCATGGCAATGTCGGTGCGTGATTCGCCAATCATACCGATGAGGCGAGCAAGATCTTGATTGGGACGCGTTTTCATGGCATCAATTGTTTTGCGGCCTACAAACCACAAGAAGATGGTGGCGAGTGGGCTTACGATACTTGCCAGGAGAGGGCTAATGGCTGGCGCGCCGGAATCCAATTTAAAGAGAAAGATTGAGCCGACGATGAGAGACAAGATCGCAGGGATCAACCAATACCACTGCTTGAATTTTCGCAGGGCCAAGAAAAATGGAACCACTCCAACGACCAACAGGATCAATGCCCAGGTATTCACTGGCAGGCTGTAAATAGAATAGCCAGCCAGTAAAATGGCTAGCAAAGCTCCTATTTCAACAAAACCGGTACCCGGAGTGAGGAGTGCTAATACCCCCAAAACAAAACCCACAACGAGTACCAAGTAGGCAACATTGGGGTCCAAGAAGATGTTCATTTTTTCCTTTCTTTGTCACCGAATGAGAGACATCATAATTATACACTAAAGAAAATATGAAAATTATTAGAAGATTGCATAATTCATGTAGAATTAGGTGATGGCTACCTGGATTGCGCACCTGCGGATTGCTGAAAATATTTTTCGAGAAATCTCCCAATTGGATGAGGTTTCTTTCTTATATGGCAACCTGGCTCCGGACTCAGGCTTTCCAAATGAAGACTGGACCCTCTATGATCCGCCCAAGCTGGTAACTCACTTCCTTGATGAAGGTAAGGGGGAGGACGATATTAAAGATCTGATTTTCTATCGTCAGTTTGTGCAAGGGATGGACATCAGTAAACAAAACCCGGATTATAGTTTCAGGTTGGGATATTACGTCCACTTGCTGACTGATCAGTTGTGGTGGAAAAAAATCGGTATCATCATGGAATCAATCAACCAGGAGTTGTTTTTGACCTACTCACGCGGTGAGGCTATTGGGCTTTTAAAAACGGATTGGTACGATCTGGATCACAAATATTTGCGCGATCATCCCGGTTGTAAGATATGGAACACGTTTTTTGAGTCAGACATCCCTCAAATATCACTTCCATTTATGCCGCAAAATACGTTTGAGATTCAAATGAAATATATAAAGGAATATTACACCACTTCTGATTCAGACCGGGTGCTTGATCGCAGATACCCATACCTCAATGAAAAAATTCTCAATCTGTTTATCGGTGAAACCTCAAGTGCAATTATTCGCATCATTCACTTGCTTGAGAACCATACCCAATTAGAATCCTCAAGTTCTCTCTCGCTCCTTTCGCCTGGAGAATATGCTTCTTATTACCCTCCTCTTGGAGACTAAAGATAAGGTGCCGCTGATATGAAAACTGTTGACGCAATGTTGAACGCCATCCATGCAGAGACGCTGCTTGATGTCGCTACCGGCCGAGGAGATTTTTTGCTATCGTTGCAGCAACAACTTGGGTCTTTTGGCAGCGGTATTGGCATCGATAACAAGCCCTCTGATGAATGGAAATCAGACAAGTTTACCGATTTGCCGATCACCTTCATGCAGATGGATGCATCTCAACTGGAGTTCGAAGATGCCTCATTCGACCTGGTATCGATTTCAAATTCGCTACATCATATGCCGGACCCGTGTAAGACGTTGGCTGAAATGGTGCGCGTCTTGAAGCCAGGCGGCTACTTCATCTTATATGAAATGTACACCGACAACCAGACTCCAGAGCAGCAGACCCATACGCTTTTGCATCAGTGGTGGGGCAAGGTGGATAGCACCTCAGGCATCTGCCACCGTTCGCCCTACACGCGGGATGAGTTGATCAAACTGATTGAATGCTCCACACTGGATAACTGGCAGCTATTGGATGACCTTGACCTTTCAGGAGATGCATTTGACCCTGAAATGCTCAACATCCTCAATAAAAATATTGACAATTACCTGGCAAAGACCAAAGAGGCTGACTTGATTAATGAAGCCGTCAGCTTACGTCAGCGCCTGCAAACTATCGGATTCCAATCTGCGACGGAGCTATTTGCGCTCGGTGAAAAAAGGAGCAGTTGAATCCAGAAATGGTTTAATCTAAGAAAGATAGTGTTGATTTTGTGCGGTTAGGCGAAAGGGATTTCTTATGACTACAGAAGTGATCTGGTATGGACACGCTGCCATCGGCATCAAGACCGCCGGAAAATTTATCCTGGTTGATCCATTTTTTACCGGGAATCCACAAGCAAGCGCCAAAGCAGAAGATCTGTCACCGGACTACATTCTGGTGACGCATGGTCACGGCGACCATCTGGGTGACACATTGGCCATCGCCAAGCGCACTGGCGCCATGGTGATCAGTAACACTGAAATTGCGCAGTGGCTGACAAAAAAAGAAATCAAGACCCACGGTCAGCAGGTGATGGGCGGGTTTCAACACCCCTTTGGTTATCTGAAATTAACCCTGGCTCTGCACGGCTCCGTTTTACCAGATGGTGCCTTTGGCGGAAACCCGGTTGGGCTGCTGCTGACCACTACTGACCACAAGAAAATTTATCTGGCCGGAGATACCGGTTTGTTTGGCGATATGAAGCTGATCGGAGAAGAAGGCATTGATCTGGCCATGCTGCCAATTGGCGGTAACTATACGATGGACCCGGATGACGCCTTGCGGGCGGTGAAGTTGATCAAACCCAAACTTGTGATACCCATCCATTATGACACCTTCGAAGTGATCAAGCAGGATCCGAATTTGTGGGCTGAGCGGGTGAAAGCTGAGACACAATCTGAAGTTCGTGTGATGAAACCGGGCGACACAATCACTCTCTAATTTTTAAAACACTCAATATTAATAACTCTGGCATTATTCATGCAACTAACAATACGCTAATAATTATTGCGGAGGTAGTTGCATGAATACATTCCTGGAATTGTTGATCACTGTCGGCCGCTTTGCGGTCGGATTTTGGCCATTGATGTTTTTGGCCGTTTTGTTTGGTGTATTTAAACGAAGGAAGGGCTTTGGCGCCGTCCTTCGCACTTCTGTGAATGCACTCATGCTGGCCTGGGCATTTTTTGCCTTGTTGAACCTGGCTTTCTATTTCTTTAGATTAGACACCTTCCATCTGCTTCCTGTAGAAGTCAACATGAAGTACTTCCTCAGCGTAGGCTTGATCTTGCTGCCGTTTGAAGTCGCCATTGTGCTCGAACAACGTCATAGGCGGATTAATGCCGAGACACTTGAGGAACTTAAAGCGCTTTCACCCTCTGATTTTGAGAAACTCGTTGCAGAGACTTACCGCGCCCAGGGACACAAGGTTGATATTGTTGGTAGCACTGGCGACCACGGCATTGACTTGGTGGTTAAAAACCGCAAGGGTGAAACCTGGATTGTGCAATGCAAGAAATACCGCGGCAAAGTGGGCGAACCAGTGATCCGTGATTTCTACGGCGCACTACGCGCCTCAGACGCGGATGCTGGCGCAGTGATCACCACCGGTTTGATCACCTCGCAGGCACGTTTATGGGCGGATGGCAAACCAATCTTCTTGTATGACGGCGACGAATTTTTGGATGTGATGAGAACCACGCGCATCCGCAAATCACTGCCGGTTGGAACGATCAAGAAACCCACACCAGCACCTTCGGCTGCGTCAATGAGCATGCCCATGATGCAAACCGCTTTTGCTTCTGCGACGATTGCCTCTGCGCCTGTGGTAGCTGCACCCGCTTATGAATACACTCCTGTCAATGTGACCCCAGCACCTGAATCCGTCACCGCTTATGCGGCTCCTACGGCTGTTTCAATGGATAACCCCGTTGCATATGACGAGTACCCTCCCCAGGATAAACGTCCGTTTATGAATATGGATCCCGCGCCGGTCTGCCCGGCTTGCGGCATTCCCATGATTTTGCACTCCGAAAAACGGTTATTGTTCAAACCCAAAGAAGAATATATTTGCCAGAACGCACCCTCCTGCACTGAGACGATGCCGCTGGATTAGATATAACTAAGTCCCCGAACTCCAACCTTGACAAGGTACTTTTGACCTTGTCAAGGTTTTTATGTGACTGAGTTTAAAAAAAGAATAGGGAATCTTTTTAAATACCTTAACCATTTCGAAAAAGGCTGTGGATGAATTGGCCGCGAGGGGTGTCGTGAAAATTGGTGTAACCGTTGGTTTCATAGGCAAATCCGCGTTTGGATGCCCTGCGCCGGGCTTCTTCTGAAAAAAGGTAGGCAGTCACCGATTCGGCAAAATCCTCTTTAGCATTGAAGTTTTTATCCACACCGCAGGGGGCAGGCGGCGAACCGACATGATACCAAAACAGTTTTCGTTCTCGAAATCTAAAATGCAGCCAGCGGCAAAAAAAGCCGCTGTGAGTTTCTTTTCGCATGATATCAGAGATCAGCCAATCGTTTGCCGCATCCCAGGCATGTGCGAGTTCGTGAACGACCGTCCACTCGGTGATGTACCTGGGATTTAAGACTACCGACCCTTTTGAGGTTAATCCCAGTTGTTTGATCTCTTTGAATTCGTAGTTTACCGCGCCGACCCAATCAAAAGGTAAAACCGGTGGTACAAAAGCTTGTTGAAGTTTTAGAATGGCACCACATAGCATTTCATCCGCGGCAGGCTGTCGGGTGCCCTTAATACTCAATTGTGGGTAAAAATCATAATTCTTTGCAAGATCATGGGCTGCGCTCATGCCTAAATTATACAATCCTTTGAACCTGTTGCAATCTTGATAGGTTTTGCGAGGTTTGCCTGATTAAGATTGCATTGTTATTAAAGTGGAGCATTTATGTCTGATGTGTTGAATAATAAATTCTATGAACTCAACCTGCCTGACCGGTTAGCCCAACTCAGTCGCGAAAGCGGCGTGCCGCTGGATGAACTGAAAGTGATGAGCGGCGACGGCGGGTTAACCGCGGACCAGGCAGATCACATGGTCGAAAATGCGGTGGGCGTGTTTGGCCTGCCTTTAGGTGTTGCCCGAAACTTTATTGTCAATGGCCGTGAGGTTTTGGTGCCCATGGCTGTGGAAGAACCTTCGGTCATCGCCGGGGCATCATTCATGGCTAAACTTGCGCGGCAGGGAGGCGGATTCAAGGCGGTGGCCTCCGCACCTGAAATGATCGGGCAGTTGCAGGTGTTGGATGTGACCAACCTTGATGAAGCTCGCCGCAAGTTGGAAGAACACCGCGCGGAACTGCTGGAAATGGCCAGCGCGGTTGACCCGGTGCTGGTGCGTTTTGGCGGCGGTGCGCGAGACTTGCAAGTACGTTTGATTGAAGATTCTGCCATCGGGCCTTTTTTGGTGGTGCATCTGATTCTGGATGTGCGGGATGCCATGGGCGCTAATGCCATCAACACCGCGTTGGAGCGCATTGCTCCTCGGGTGGCAGAAATCAGCGGTGGCAGGGTGCATTTGCGCATCCTTTCCAATCTGGCTGACCGCAGACTGGCTCGTGCCACCTGCACCGTTCCGCTTGAGGCGTTGGCATTTGAAGGCTACACTGCCGAGAAAGTACGCGACGGCATCCTTGAGGCTTGGGCTTTTGCCGAGGCGGACCCATACCGCGCGGCGACGCACAACAAGGGAATTATGAACGGCGTGGATGCTGTGGTGCTTGCCACCGGCAACGACTGGCGCGCCGTGGAAGCCGGGGCGCATGCCTACGCTGCTCGCAGCGGAAGATACACCAGCCTCTCCGTATGGTCTAAAGATGTTCAGGGCAACTTGTGCGGATTGCTTGAAATGCCAATGGCGGTTGGCATCGTCGGAGGCGCAACCCGCGTGCATCCTGCGGCACAAGCCGGGCTTAAGTTAATGAAGGTCACCACCGGCGCTGAACTGGCGGAGATCATTGTCTCTGTTGGTCTGGCGCAGAACCTGGCTGCGCTACGTGCGCTAGCCACAGAGGGTATTCAACGCGGACACATGAACCTGCATGCCAGGCAAATAGCGGCAGCAGCCGGCGCCCAGGGCGATCAAATAGAAAAATTGGCACAGCAACTGGTGCTTGAAAAAACCATCCGGGCAGAACGCGCGGAGCAAATTCTCAAAGAGTGGAGAAAAAAAGCTGATGACTGATAAAGCTTCTGCAAAGGCTGATCAACTATTATTACGCACAGACCGCAAGACCGGCATCGTCGGTTACGGTGCTTACGTTCCGCGTTACCGGCTGCCGGGCACAGAAGTCGCCCGCGTTTGGACGGGCGGCGGCAGCGGCACAGTAAAGGAAAAATCTGTGGCCGGGCTCGATGAAGACGTGATCACCATGTCGATTGAAGCGGCACGCAACGCCATGCTGCGGGCAGGGATTGACCCCTGCGAACTGCGAGCGGTTTGGGTGGGGTCTGAATCGCATCCTTATGCAGTGAAACCTTCAGGCACCGTTGTCGCAGAAGCCATCGGCGCGTCGCACAACATCCAGTCAGGCGATTGGGAATTTGCCTGCAAGGCCGGGTCTGAAGCCATGGTGGCTGCCACTGCGTTGGTGGGATCAGGCATGGGCAAGTATGCACTGGCCATCGGCATGGATACCGCGCAGGGCAAGCCGGGAGATGCGCTGGAATATACGGCTTCCAGCGGCGGCGCGGCTTTTGTAATCGGACCTGCAGAAGAGTCCGTGGCGAAGATTGAGGCTTCCTATTCTTACGTTTCTGATACGCCTGATTTCTGGCGGCGGCCTGAGCAGAAATATCCAGAGCATGGACAGCGCTTTACCGGTGAACCGGCGTATTTCAAACACATTGAAACTGCAGGGCGTACAATGCTTGAACAATTGGGAAGGACAGCAGCCGATTACGCTTACGCAGTCTTTCACCAGCCCAACCCCAAATTCCCAATGAAAGCCGGTGTCGACCTCGGTTTTACCCCCGAGCAGATCAAACCCGGCTTGCTGGCGCCAGTGATTGGCAATACTTACGCGGGTGCCTCTCTGATCGGCTTGACAGCCGTACTGGATATCGCAAAAGCGGGTGACAAGATCCTGATGGTTTCATATGGTTCTGGCGCCGGGTCTGATGCATTCTCAATCGAGGTGACCGATAAGATTACCGAGCGTCGAACTTTGGCGCCCTCCACCGCAGACTACATCGCTAGGCGTACGCAGATTGACTATGCCGTCTACACGCGCTTGCGCGACAAGATTAACATGGGTTAGGCAGAGATGATTCCAGACGTGGTTATCGCAGGGATCGGACAGATCCCGGTAGGAGAACATTACGAGCTGAGCCTGCGCCAAATGGGTGTGCGAGCGCTAAGGGCTGCCATTAAAGACAGCGGCGGGATGAAACCCCAGGCGCTGTATATTGGCAATATGCTGTCCTCCATGGTTTCACATCAGGCAAATTTAGGGGCGCTGTTCACCGATTATGCCAATTTGGGTGGGATTGAATCTTATACCACCGAAGCCTCCGGCGCATCTGGTGCAGCAGCGCTGCGGCTGGGCTATTTGGCCATCCTCTCAGGCTATGTGGATACAGTAGCTGTGCTGGGTGTGGAAAAGTGGACCGACATGGCGCACAGTGAATCCGAGACGGCGGCGGCGTTGGGACTGGATTTCGATTATGAGTTCATGCAGGGCATGACAGAAACCGGTCAGGCAGGCTTACTGATGCAGCGCTATTTATATGAACACAACTTACCCGCGGATGCATTGGGCGGTTTTGCAGTGCAGGCGCATGCCAACGGAGTTAACAATCCAAATGCCTTTTTCAGAAAGGCGATCTCACTTGACACTTACTGTAAATCTGGCATGACCAACCCACCGTTGAATATGTTTGACGCCGCCCCTTATGCGGATGGTGCGGCTGCCGTGATTTTGACCCGGCGCGACCTGCTGCCCAAAGACCATCCGCAGCCGGTGGTGCGCATTCTGGGTTCTTCCATCGCCACAGATACGCTGGCGCTGCACGATCGCAAAGATCCACTGGCTTTTTTTGCTGCCAAAGAAGCGGTGCAGAATGCATGCGCCCAGGCTGGCATCATGCCGATATACACCGACGTGCTTGAACTGGATGATTCCTATTCCATTTATGCCGCGCTGACCCTCGAAGCCTGCGGATATGCAGACCCCGGAGAAGCGCCGGCATTGGCGCGTGATGGAGGTCTCGCCCCAACGGCAATTCGCCCCGCCATGACCATGGGCGGATGCAAGGCGCGCGGCAACGCCATTGGCGCCAAGGGCGTCTACCAGGCGATTGAAGCGGCTATGCAGTTACGCGGCACCTGCGGCGCGAATCAGGTACGCGATGCGCGGCTGGCGGTGACCCTGGCCCTTGGTGGGCCGGCTTCCACGGCGGTGGCGCATGTGTTTGATCGGGTAGAAACCCGATAATCGAGAATCGTGACCTGTGAATCGTAAGTTCAGCGGTTTTACGGTTTACGAATAACGGTTATCGGTTCACGGAACTTCCCACGGGAAGTTGATAGCATTTGATAGCATAACGCGCATAAGATTGATCTACAGTAACACAATGAATAACAACGGAGACTAAAAATGGAAATTCCACGCCACTGGCGCTTAAAACAACAAAGATATGCCCTGATGGGCGAAGTTTGTCCGCACTGCGAAGCCAAGATATTTCCTCCGCGGGATGTGTGCCCCGAATGCGGCGGAGAAGCCAAGACCCAATTTGCTTTCAGCGGCAAAGGCAAGATTTATTCATACACCGTGATGCGCGATGCGCCTGCCGGGTTTGAACATAATTCGCCTTATACGGTTGCAGTGGTGGCTCTCGATGAAGGCCCCATGGTGACGGCGCAGTTGACTGACCTGGGTGAGGAACCGGTGGCCATCGGCATGCCGGTGGAGATGGTGACCCGCAAGATCCGCGAAGACGGCGAGCGCAAGGGGATGATTGTGTACGGTTATAAGTTCCGACCAATTGGATTTGGACAGCGCTCGCTTGAGACGCAATAATTCTTAGAAGGTCCATTGCTATTGTGATCTCAATTTGCCGATCTTTGCTAATAACAATCTTCTCAACTAACACCCTGACCAACCTTTGTTTCATTTCAAACTTCTGACTCCGCTCCTCTTCATTGAGAGGAGCGATTTTTAACCATTCAAGACCTGCAGAAAGGTCAGTTAAGTAATTTCGTGTTATTGCTTCCCAATCTTTCAATCGATCAATATTCTCTAGGGCATCACTATTGTTGAGTTTCTTCTTGATGTCCAATTCTTGAATATTCAAGGCACTTAATTGGTATTCCATGTCTTCATCCGATATTCGATTTTTTCGTGCTTGGGTTATTACCCATTGGCGTTCCATGGTTATTGAATCAAGAGTTTGTTGTAACTTCTCGGTATCTTCTGCTTGTGTATCAATCTTCTTTTCCATTGACTTAATATATCTTTGCGCGCTACCGATAAGAATATTGGGGTCTTCAAGAACAGCAATTACTTTGTTCCACACATATTCATCAAGTTTGTGATGACCTATGGACTTAGGACAATCTGGATGCCGCATATCAGGATGTTTTTCTGGACAGTAATAATTTCCACCGACAGGTGATTTTCGAGGAACAATTTCACCCTTGCTATTCTTTCTGTAAAACGGGTGATACGTAACTCCTCTCCATCTTTTACCACACGCACAAGTCACCAGACCACTGCAAAGGTAATCAATTTTTACGTGATGAATTGGAAGTTTCTTGTTCAATTGTCTTAGAACTATGAACCTCTCGTAAATATCTTTATCTAAAATTGCAGGAACAGCAATATTAAATGACTCACCATCACGAGAAAATGTTTTTACTCCATGTGAATATTCTTTAGCAGCTTTCAAGATCGATTGGATACTCGTAATTGCCCAGTGGATTCTCCTTGGTGTACTGGATCCCTTCTGTGGAGCATCGTTTTCAATTAGGCGTCGGCGAATTTCTAAAAGTGGTGTCTTTTGTAAGTACCATTCAAAGATTTGTTTAACCCACTTAGCTTCTTCTTCAACCACTTCAATAATCTCACCATTACGTTTATAACCATAACGATCCTGACCTGTATTGGCTTTTCCTGCTTTAAGACGGGCTTTTACTCCCATGGACATTCTTTCACGCATACCATCCAATTCCATTTGCCCAACCCATGCCTTGACTGGTGCCATTCGCTGGTCAAAATGCTCTTTTGCTAAAAGAACATTTAACTTGTTTTCTTGAATGACATCTAAAACCTGAATCATTGATTTCAACCCTCTGTAGAGTCTATCCTCTCTCCAGGCTATGATTGTGTCAAACACACCTTTCCCAGCATCATTCAATAATTTTTGAAGCTCAGGTCGATCTAGTCTCGTTCCTGAAGGTTCAACTAAGCGGTTCCCAGTTCGATATTTTTGTGTGTCTCGGTATATTCCAATAACAGTGAGGTCATTTTCCTGTGCTACTTTCAAACAGTCCCTTTCTTGTTCTTCTGGGCTTGATTTCTCAGCTTGGTGTTCAGACGAAACTCGAATATAAATTGCAGCAGTCTTTGATTTCTTTAATCGCGGATCCATTAATTAACCTCCTTATTATCATAAAACCGGTTTGATTTACCAGCACTGATTGTTTATGTTTATGGATACCCCTTTTCATTCTTGATTACTGAATCAAGCTGGCTTTCACCTTTACCAAGATTGTTTGTTGTTGACATTTTCCTTGCGACTAACCCAGCAAGGTCATCAAAAATACTAAATAGCGCATCTGCCTGGATTGCTGAACCTGTTGTAACGTCAAAATTGAAAAACTCTATTGTTGCCATTTCTTGTCCCTTCTGTCAGACTTTGACTTTAGTAAAACTGGCACTCAAATTCTCTGTTTCTGGTATTACTGCACTTAAATCCCGAAAATTTGGAAAAACATCGGACGTCTGCATCTCTATCAGTGGTTTCAATATCATCCCTATAGGCATGATCGCAGGGACAACTCCAGCCTCAAGTATTTGCTTTCGTCTGGCGTACAAAGTGCTTTTTTCGATCCCCAACTTCTTGCAGGAGTCTTTAACATTATTAGTGGTTGAATTTGTGTTTACTTCTAAGGTGTCTTTGAGACGTCGGGCAGTGCGAATATCAAAGTGCTTCAGTAGCTGTTGATATGCAGAATCAATATCTCCTAGTAATCCTCTATCTAGACCTAGCTCCTGCAAATCCTTGAATAGTACTTCTTGTAATAAAAGGTTGGTTACCTCACCGATGGTGATGTTTTGTTTACCAAATGCTCTTTCTATAGTATTGGTGCTGCTGAAGGAAGATTCTTGTCGTAATATTCCTTCCATTTCTCTAGCGCTGGACTCGAGTCCTTTATTGTAAAATTTGACCTCAGCCTTATAGGATTTAATATAGAAACGAACTCCATTGGGCGATCCGTTCACATCATTATTGGTGTAAACTGCTCTAACCCGATTGGAATACCAAAGTTGTCCAATGCCATAGATGTAATCATTAATGTGACTTCCTAGGTCGTAATGGCAGCAGATATCGATCCGAGAAATAATGCCTTCATAAATATCAAAGGTCTCCGGAATCCCTGGGAAGGTTTTGATGATTTTGTTGAGCAGATTCAAAGCAGTTTTGTAATTTGGAATCAAGTAAGAGTTTGACAAGTGAATAAGTTTTGGAACCGAAGAGATTTCAATAGTTAAAAGTGGATTGTCGGCATAGTCAGAAGGACGATATTTTAGTATGACGGTGGCTGTTCCAATGATCCTCTTTATTTTGTACGACTCGTTCAGTTTTCTTTCTGACTTTGAGTTGTTCCATTCAGTGGAAAATTTTAGCCAATCATCTCCTAACTTTTTTGGATCAAGTTGAATATGGTATTTCAGGTGAAGAGTGTCGAGCATCCAAATCTCCTATAAAAAATCTAACCTCAAGTCGTAAAGTTCAGATATTTGTTGAATTGCATTTTGTTCATCGATATAAAAATAGTCTTGGATTATTAAGTCCAAGACTACTTTACATTTTTTTGTTGGCAAAAACTATGGGAAAAATTGATCTAAATCCCCCAGGGTTGCAGGTAAGGGATTGAAATATCTCGGATTACTTAATTGGCGAAGTAACATCAAAGCAGTTAGTATTTGCCATTTTTCAACGTACCGGGAATACTTTTTTTTGTCTAATGGATATGACTTATAAAGTAAATTTATGATAAAAGACCGTGATTCATACAGTTCAAAAAAATGAAGGAGATCTAAGCTTTTCCCACTAAGCTTTATTTCTTTATTGCTAATTACTTTTGAAAAGCTTCGCACGTATTCCCTAACTTTATCTTGTTCAAAGGGTCCAAAATCCGGTTTCCAGGGAAGTTTTCCTTGATGTAATTCGGTTTCAGCTTTTTCTTTCCAAGAAACTATTTCTTCTTCTACAAAGCCAAATGCAAATAAAAAATTATGAAAATATAATAGAAAACGATCGGGATCAATTATTCGATACTCTTGGACTACTTGTAAACCAATACTCATGATAACCATCAATTCTAAATTAAGAAATTTGGCTAATTCCCCATAGCCTAAACCATGAACTTTGTGCAACTCATAAACGAATTGACGATAATCAAATGCATAGCCTGTAGAACTGCCTTGCATCGAAGCTAAATCATCCCGAACCTTTTCTATTTTCTTCCAATCTTGAATAATGTCTTTTTTAGTTGTATTGGGGGTAATAAAAATTATCGAGTAACACTCCAAAATATTAATTTTCGGTGTTACACATCCCGAAATATAAACATGACCTAAGTTTGAAATCTTAGTGATATGTGCATTCCAAGTATCATCTTCCTTTGGTACTTCATATGAATCAGGTATATCTCTGCCAGGAATTGATTTCTTAAAAAACACTATTAACCTCTCTTAAAAAGAAGAATTTAAAAGCAAGCATTATTAGAAGATTATAGAGCAAATGCTAACTTCTCGTTTTTATACAATTTTATAAACCTCAATTGGTTTAAAGATCAACTTTACTTATGATCTCTCTAGCCACTTCATGAATCCTGGTCAATGAATTTGTAAAATCTCCACTTTTTAGTCCTTGCAGCGCTAAGTAATTAGGGCTTTTCAAATCTTCAATGCCAAAATACTTTGACACAACAAACGCTACGGATTCTGCCTCCAACTCTTTGATCGAACGATCAGATAAACAATTACCATCCTGGTGCATCAACTCATGGGCAAGCTCATGGATCAGGGTCTTGGTTCCAGCGCAAGAGTCAATTTCAATCAAACCACCCTTACTGACGCCTTGAACTTCTCCGGGAAGATCTTTGAAGATAACTTCAATGCTTTTGCTTTTTGCAAATGCTATCAATTTATTCCTCAAATTCTCGTTCTGTTCAGGTGACTTCCAATCCGGAGTCGGTGGCAAAGGATCGCCAGCAGTTTGCGAAACATCGAAGACATGAACAATCCGAAAACCACTTATTACCTTTGGAGAGTCTTCTTTATCAGGATTCTCTTTATAAACCATGGGTGCAAAAATCGGGATGCCGCGTTCCCCCTTTTTAACGAATCGGTTCATTTTCTTCCAGGTTTGGAAGCCAGCAACGTTAGTCGCATCAGGTTTTGTAAGCATGATCAACAGCACATTGTTTGGGCTGTATTTGTGGAACTTTGAAGCAAACACAAGATACTTTTGCATGGCTTCTGACCGTCTTGCTTCATCGGTCTCTAACGCTAAAGTCTCAAGGTAGCCAGTAATCTTCTTTTGTAAGTCATGAGCATTAGTTTGTGTTTCCATCTTATCCTCCATATAGAAAAAGCCAGAGAAGGCTAATTGAAACCCTCTCTGGCTTGGATTAGGGTACTACTTTCAGATGTACATGCCGAAAGGCAACTCACCATCTTTGATCATGTCTGCGACCTTCTTAGCTGTCTGAATGGCAATTTCATTTCTTGGATCGGTGTGTTCCTGTTCTGCGAGACCGCAAATGATCCCGAAGGCAAAACAGATCACCAATCGCTGCATTGTTCGATGAGTGAACCGCAGATCAAGACCAACTTTCTTCCCTTCCGGGAACCCCTTGCCTCCAAGGTTCAAAAATTCGTCTAGAAGCTTGGTGAAATTAATTAGGCTCATGGACATAGCAATGGTATAGGTGCTGATCGATTCATTAGTACTGGAGGTTGAGTTCAATTGTTTCAATTGAATTTCGGTGTCTGAAGTCATTAGTCCTCCCAGTCAAATTGATGTTTCGTGTGTCTTCGTTGGGTATCAGTCAACTTTGGAATCTTAAATGAGATTACTAACCCAAGTGCGAAGTCGTCAAAACTTCCACCAGTTAAAAGAGTCACTTTTACTTTAACTGGTCGGTCGCATTTATCAAAATATGGAGCAAGGTTACATGCAAGGTACTTGTTCAGGTAGCCAAGTTGTTCCCCATTGTTCCTTGTCACCATGATCGCATTAGCGTCAAAGGGGTTGATTGTTTCTCTTTCAAGCCAGATCCGATCTCCCATTTGGACTTTAGCTACCACCTCCTGGCGATCCGCGAAGGTCAAACCCACGACCCGAGTTGTGATAACTCTGCCATGAATCTTGGATTCGGGAGTTACGACGAGCTTGGGTTGAACAGTTAGACTTACAGATTGATTAGCCATTGCATCTCTCCTTTTTAAACAGAAAAAGGGCAGCCATGATTGACTGCCCTTTGGTTATGCCTATTGTTCCAGGCATTTAATGATCAGTACTCCAACTTGTGGATTGGTTATTACTACATGTCTTTCTGGAATCAAACCTGCAGTAACAAGCCATTTACCTTCAAGCCGGATCTGTGCTTTGAGATTCTTCTTGCGATGCTCACCAACCGATACAATTTTCAAGACTCTTTTCATGGTCATCGTCCGTTGCACCAGTGACCATCCTGTGTCTTATGGGCATACCAGCTTCGATTGTTTTTCTGGTAAAGGCGCATTTCACAATGATGCCTTCGACATATGGATTCGCCTTTGACATCCTCATCTTGAGACTGAGCATTTGAGTTGTTACGGACAACCGGAGAGCATTGAGTTTCTTTCAGTCGCTCAATGACCAATTGTCCTTTTCGCATCACTTCCGTGCCTGACGCTGCTTCAAGTGATAATTGACACACGAAGCCACTTGGGTCAACGTACTTTACTGTCCAGACTGCGCTTGTGTCGAGATCGGGAACATATTGCTCGGGAATTAGATGTGAATTTTCTGACATAGATATCCTTTCTTAAAACAAAAAGAGCGTTCTCCACTTGCAGAAGAACGCTCAAGATTGAATTGATTAGATCAATGATTCAGAACAGTCATCACAGACTGAACGAATGTCATCCCAAACCTCACCATTAGAAAAATGGAATCCACCTATTGTGGAAATGTGTTGATGATGACACTTCGACTCCTCAAGCAACCGTACAAACTCAGGCAGCTCAACCCATTTACCTTCCGTGCCTGAACCTTCACAAGAGGGGCAAGGACGATGCCTGATGTATGAATTACCTCTGGAATCGAGGTCTGCTCCAATAGGCAAATAGGCTTCACCATCACAACGCTGACACTTGGTTAGCACACGAACCTTAACCATATAAACATCCTCCTTCTGGTTTAAGACAAAATTCAAGCCTATAAACCGGGCTTGAATCGGTCTCCTGGAGCAGATCTAATGCCTTGTTGTGTATGTATTCCAAGGCTGATAATCTGTTTGGATGTTATCAAATTGAAGGTGGTTTCGATTTGCTGGAACATCCACTTGATTATTTGGTGAGTCATTGTCCATGATACAAGACCCCGGATCCAGGCACACAACATGAAACTTATCCTGACAAGCTCGACATAACCATGATGGTTTTCTTTCCGGCATAAACCCTCCTTAAACAAAAAGGACCCAATCTCTAAGTTTAGAGACCAGGCAACGATAACAAAGTTTTATTTTATTTATTACTTATTTCGTGAATTGGAAATCTTGTCGACGATTGCGGCAATAAGAAATGCCACAAACACAAATACAAGGACGATCGCATCCATATATCTCACCTCCTTTCCGTATAACAAAAATCCCGACCAAGGTTCCGTCGGGTTGATATGATTGCTGATCAAGCAGTGACCAGCTATGCAGTTTTTTGATCCCCTATGTTCACTCCTAGTTACTTTTACTAACTATATAGTCCTCAAAAACTCAGGATGATAATTTATTCTATTTTGTATTTTCGAGTTGATTGTTTGGTTTGATTAACTACTGAATCCAATATGTAGTATATATTAAATTTTTCATGACAATGATGGGATAGTAATTTGCTCTTTATCGTATAAAAATATATTTGTTGGACTAAAAATAGAAATCTTCACTTTTGTTTACAGAAAACAATTATTGGTTAAAAAAATTCAAGTTTAAAAGCAATTAAATTACTTCTTTCAATATGTAAGAAAACAAGCCAGTCTATAATTTTAGATTGGCTTGTTATTAATAATTATCTAGAAGGATTAACCGGTTCAGTTTTTCTTATTAAACTCAATGTATTCCTCTCCAAGATATTCAAAAGCTAGATGCCAATCACCACCTTTAGTACATAATGCACTATATTCCGAAGGTTTTAGATCAAACTTTTCTTGAAAATAATTTGCAAAATATCTTTCCCGATCTGAAACTTCATTATCCATTAGTCCTACACATGTGATTTCTATTAATAATTTTTCTTGCTTTTCTCGATCATCTTTAATAAAACTTAAAATTCGATCTAAAACAGGCTCAAGAGAGTCATCTAAAGTATTATTGTTTAATTTCTCCCAGAACAATTTATTTGAATAATCAATTTCTTCTACAGAAAATCCCCATTGTAATAAAAAAAGTTTTATTACAGCATCAACAATGTCACCCTTTATATCTGATTTCGTTTCATTATCAGGTATTTCCATATTTCGCATAAAATGAAAATAATCAACTCCAAATAGTATTTTTCCGTTTGGTTTTACAGCAGTGTTTTCACTCATTTTTCTTCTCTCCCTTATTAGTAATTGAGGTTTGAATTACCTTTGTGTCCGATTGAGTCACAAAGGGAATATCACTTGGTAGGATTACTCGCAATTCTTCGGAAGTTGGATCATTGATAGTGGTTCCAATTCTGAGAGCTTGATTCTTGATTACAGATTCAAACAAATTGCGTACATAACGAGCATTACCGAAAGATTTATCCCTTATTGCATAGTTGTAATCAATAGCGGTAAATACGTATTCCAATGCTTCTTCTGTTGGAGAATAATTTTCTTTGACACATAACCGTTTGAAAATCTCAGCCATTTCTTGTGGGACATAATCGTCGAAATGAATATATGTGCTAAACCGACTTTTTAGACCCTCATTTGATGACAAAAATTTCCCCATAGGTTCAGGGTAACCAGCAACGATTACCACAAAATCATCCCGGTGGTCTTCCATTCTTTTTAATAAGGTAGAAATTGCTTCCTCCCCATAGTCCCACGGAGAATCTTCACCTTTTGATAGGGAATATGCTTCATCAATAAAAAGTATTCCCCCTAAAGCGTCTTTGATTTTTTCATCAGTTTTTATTGCTGTCTGTCCGACATAACCACCAATTAGACCTGAGCGATCAGTTTCTACGAGATGCCCTTTTGAAAGGAGTCCCATGGCTGCAAGCATCTGACCATATAGACGTGCGATTGTTGTCTTTCCTGTCCCAGGACTTCCATAAAACACACTATGCAGAGATGGCTTTGTAATTGAAATTTTCTTTTGTCGTCTTAATTCCTGCACTCTGACAAATTGTAAAAGTGCTTTTATCTCACCTTTAACCGTATCTAATCCAACCAGATTATCCAACTCAATAATGAGTTCATTTATTGACTTAGTTTCTATTTTTACTTCGGATTTAACAGAAATATCTGATTTTGTTACTTGGTTTTGGTTTTGTACAACCTCCTCTTTTTGAGGTGATTGTTGAACTAGTGTTGAATAGATATCATATGGATCATTTGTAATTGTTGGTTTTATTTCATCTTTTTTGATTTCATTTGAATCGTCAGAATCCCCATAACCTTTAAATTTATCCATCATGCTAATTCCCTCCTCGCATTTATCAATAATATAAAAAGTATATTTCAATAAAAAATTGATGTCAAATGAATCTGATACTATTCTTTTCTTAAACTTTATTTTCGTCTATCGCTAGAGAAAATGAACTTAATTGTCTTGAATTTTGTACTTCTATATTTATGATTGTCAAGATGTATTAGCCAGTTTCTAGCTCTCCAGCGCTAGAGTCGATCTATTTTTCCGTTTATTCCCGAATTATCCCTAATAATCAACATTGTTAAAAAGTGATATCTTTTTTTGTATTGGTATTCACATTTTCAATTCTTTATCCAGCGCTAGAGTTGAATTTCGTCACTATTCATCTTTTATGTCGAATCTCAATTGATTGTTTGCCTCTTCATCAATTACTATTCCTGCCCACTTTTTGTTAAATGCCTTGAAATCGCCAGTTCCAATCATCTCGAAGATGATAGGAGGTAGAGCCTCTGTTTTTAAGAAACTTTCAAGCTTATGGATATATACGTCTTCAAAGGTAAGAATTATTGTTGGTAATAGTTCAGACCAAATTTTCTGAGGTTGTATAAATAGAAATCCATTGTTTAAAAGGGTGGGTTTCTGTTCCCAATAAATTTCAGCTTCCACTCCATCAATTAACAAATGAAGAGAACAATGACCCTTATAAGAGGTAGCATGAATTTTTGTATAACGCATTTTTCCTGGGAGAACCTTGCTGATTCTACAAATATCTTTCAGTTATATATCTGATGTATTCTGGATGTTCATTACGGTAATCTCTTGCAAGCAAGACGATCAATTCTTGATAGGTCATGGAATGAATGTGGATACCGTCTTTCTTGGCAATGGCAATAAAGTTTTCGATATCGGCTCTATGGTCAGTACCATCCTTGCCCAGAGCGTCATACCAAAGGTACATCAATTTAAAATCTTTCTTCCCAGAAACCGCCTTCAATCCTAATATGTGTTTGATCAATTGAGCTGCATGAAGATGGTGGTATCGATTATCCATTGGGTTGATCTCCAATGCCAATTCATGTAGAGATGGTAATTCGGTCCAAATATCCGGATTATTAAGATACTTGTCTTTCAAACCATCATGTTTTTCAGAGGAATATGCTTCAGAAAATTTACACTCAATTGCGAACCGATTGAAGGGTGAACCCTCCTTGCAATGAAAGACTACATCAATATTAGGTGGAATAATAAAATTAGTATTTATGATGTATTTGTCTTCAAAATCAATATTCGTTGTATATTCACTTCCTTTATTACAGAAACCACATGCTGCTGCAATCGCGTTGGTCAAACCTCGTCTCTGCCAATACTGGAAAATATTCACACCAATTGCTGACGAAGAATGTACCGCCTGCATTTTTGCTGGATTATCCAAAGATCCTGTGATCTCGTTTCCGTTTCCCTGGCGAAATTGATTCTGAGTTCGTTCTTCAAGTGGTTCAAATAAGTTATCGTTAAGGACTGTAGTATAAGCTTTGCGTCCTTTATCACCTTTGCTTCCGATAAGTTGAATGTTTTTGTTCGTAGCCCATTGGATTTGTTTTGAAACGATATACTCATAGCCACCCATGGTTGTCTCCCTTGAATAATGAGGATTGATGCTTAACAGTATAGCAATTTATCCATCAACAGGAGACTCTAGCGCTAGAAGGATAATAGATTGAAAGGTTTGGAAAAAACTTGAACATTCATAACCGGGATATAGGGAAGAAGGACTCATACAAATTTATTTTATGTACCAAGTTTAGGGATTATCATAGCCAAAGAGAGGCAACCAACCATTGGCTTCCGTTTAATCCAACGCTCAGCGTCGAGTGAGTAAAGATCCCGAATCCGTGCCATTTGTGCGGAGGGTTCTGCAATTCACCTAACCTGAAGAACGCTGGTCGCGAAGCACCCTGTAAAGGTTCTTGCTGGTCCGACATGCAGCAGTAGTTGATCGATATTTATTTAGTAATCCTTTTTACGTGGGTTCGTCAAGGCATTTTGACACTTCTTTCCTAAACCTACATACTGTCTTGTGGTTAATCAAAAATCAAGTGTATAATTTTTTTGAATGATCCTTTTTCTATTCATCCCATTCACGAATGGTACCTGATGTCTTCCCGTCCTCGCATTGGAGTTTGGCTTATCCCAACTGACCCTTACTGGGTACAAGTTAATGAGGCTGTCCATAAGCATGCGCAGCAACTTGACTTAGATTTGATTCCCCTGGAATCAACAATAGAATTCATTGGGGTATCAGACTCTAATCAAAATAAACTTGTGGAGGATATTCTTTCTTTCAGGCTGTCTGCACTGATTACAATGTACATACCAGAGCAAACATTATTCCGCTTACTTAATGCCGGACTGCCAATCATTCAATTAACTGAGACAGAGATCAATCATCCTAACCTGGTTTCTTTAAGTGGCAATTACACTTGCGCTTCACTTGCCGGGCAGTTTGTAGCTGAACGCCTGAATGGCAAAGGTAGAATATTGGTAATTGGTGGTTTATGGGAGAAAGATGGAGAGAGGGGCGTAAGCCGGATCAATGCGATCCACAATGTTGTGAAGGACGATCCAGGACTGAGATTGCAACACATTCCTGCGCCTTGGACTTTCGAACAAGCTTATCCAGTGATAGAAAATGCCTTAAGGACTGACCCTGGCCCTATAGACGCAATCATTGGAATTTCAGATGCACTTGCTCTGGTTGCTAGAAATGCTGGAAACGCGCTGGGACTGAACCTATCTAAAACAATAATTGTTGGGATTAATGGAGATCCATTGGCATTGGCTGCTGTGGCTGAAGGCAGTATGACTGCCACCATAGAATCAGACCCCGCCAATCTTGGAAGTGAAGCAGTAAATGTAGCATTTAAACGAGCCCTTGGACAACCATTTGGAACAACTTTGAATACTCACCCAGTATTAGTAACCACCGAGAATGTAAGTGAACTTGTTCTTAAAAAATTAATTTCCATCTCAGATATTCCTACCCGTCTGGTAGGGTTAAATCGCGAATCTGAACTACTACGAATGAAGCAACTGGAAACAGTTATTAGTGTCAACCAGCAGGTTGGCGGGTTGCTTGACAGGCCAAAACTGCTCCAAAAAGTAGCTGAACTCATTCGTAAAAGCTATGGCTATAATCAGGTGAGTGTCTACCGCTGGCTTGATCATGGGCAGATTATACATCGGGAGTATCCACAGCTAGGATTTGGTGATGAGAGTGAAATTGTGATCGAACAAACGGGGATGATAGGAAAGGCAATGCTAAAGGGTGAGTCCATTTTCATTCCCGATACCCGCAATAGTTTACATTACGATTACGACCCAGCTTACCCACAGACTCGTTCGCGTGCAATCTTGCCTATTCGTTACAATCAAAAGGTGGTTGGTGCATTGGATTTGCATAGTTTTCACTTAGTCCAGCATTTGCGCCATGAACTTCTTGGCCTGCAATTACTTGCCGACCAGATAGGGATTGCCGAGGAAAACGCCAATCTTTATGAGAAGGCAGTTGCTGCTCAAGCTATCGCCGAAAAAGCAGATCAACTGAAAACGCGTCTATTGGCCAATGTCAGTCATGAACTGCGTGCGCCTATCAACCTGATTCTGGGTTACAGTCAACTTGCGCTGAAAGAGCCCAACATCTTGCCAATCAACTTGCGCTGCGACCTTGCGCAGATTTACCAAAGCGGAGAGCACTTGGTGCGGTTGATTAACGACTTGCTTGATATGTCGCGCCTTGAAATTGGTGCTCTCGATTTATACCCCAAACTGATTGAGCCGCGTCCATTCTTAGAAAACGTTTTCAAAAACATGTTCGATAACAATCATCGGGATTCGGTATCGTGGCGGCTTGATCTGCCAGAAAGTCTTCCCCTAATTCAGGCTGATGAGGTGCGTCTTCGTCAGATATTAATAAACCTGCTCAGTAATGCCAGTAAGTTTACTTTAGATGGAGAAATTGTTCTCGGTGCAGAAGTGGAACCCCCTCACCTGCATTTATGGGTAGCCGACTCAGGGGCAGGCATTCCACCAGATGATCAAGAGAAAATTTTCGAACCCTTTTTTAGAGCTGAGCAAATACAACATCATCGCGAGGGCATTGGTTTAGGACTGAGCATCACCCGTCGTTTGGTAGCTTTGCATAGCGGTTCAATGTCTTTGGAAAGCAAGCAGGGACAGGGCTCCACCTTTCACATTTACCTGCCCTTACCAGGTTTTTCCGGACCAAGTATGCCTGCTTCGCCTGATTCTGACTCCGCTATTGAAGCCGTTTTATTACTCATTTCCCATTCTCCAAACCCGAGCGCTAACATTCTGCTATTGAGCCAGCGCCAAGGTTTGCGCATAGAAAGGGTCACTTCCTTCACCGAAGTGAGCAACCAACTACGACCAAAAGTATTGGCTTGGGATCTAGCAGCCGCACACCCCAATGACTGGGAATTAATTGCCCAATTACGTCGTTTTCCGCATCTCTGCCGTTTACCATTTGTTATTTATAACCAGCACTCTGAATCAACGGGTATCACGAATGTGCTCCTTAAGCCAGTGCCTCAGACTACTCTGATGGAAATGCTCGATAGCATGCGCCCTATTGGCGATAAAAACCCGATCCTGGTTGTTGATGACGATCCAATGGTGCGCGAGATGCTTCAGCGGTTGCTTACTGAGGCATTTCCTGGCGTGCCAATCCACTCAGCGGCCGATGGGCAATTAGCACTTGAGATGCGTGACTCCTTCATCCCCAGCCTGGTGGTACTCGATTTGATGATGCCACGCATGGATGGTTTCACGCTTTTGGAGATGATGCGCAAAGATTTGCGATGGCAATCAGTACCGGTACTGGTCATGAGCGGAAAACTGCTTACTCAAGAGGATGTAAGTCGTCTTGACTATGCTCATGTGGTTTTCCATAGCAAAGAGATGCTCAACCCAGATGAGACTATCGCTGTATTTCAGAAGATATTAGGTGAAAGTGGCTTTTTGCCGCAATCGACCAGCATACTCGTTAAAAGTGCCCTCACTTACATCCACCAAAACTATGCAAAACAACTCAGCCGTAAAAATATTGCTAGCGCTGTATCCGTCAGCGAACGGTATCTGAGTGAAATTTTCAAGCAGGAGATGGGGATTTCTCCATGGGATGTGCTCAACCGCTTCCGCATTCAACGCGCTTGCGAACTTCTTAAAGCCAGTGATGCAAGCATCACAGAAATTGCCCTCAACGTGGGTTTCACCGACTCCTCGTATTTTGGTCGCGTTTTCAGCAAGCAAATAGGTGTATCGCCCAAAGCTTACCGCCAAAAGTAATCAACGTCCTTTTATCCTAGAGAGTTGCCGTTTTATCCGAGACAGGCCACTCTTTTTGTATTATTTTAAGAGCATATTATTCAAGGAATTGATTTTTTATCATATTGCGTATTTTTACTTTAGCAGCGTGGGAGGAAAATGTTTTTTATAGGTAATAACAAATTATGCACTGCTTATCATTAACGTAATTATCAATATCATTCACATATATATAAAAAACCATCACAATTAAAACCATAAATACAAGAAAGACTATATGACAAGTTATTCCATCCAATCCAAAATCCTCATACTCGATGGGCAACCCTTACTGACGGATGTTTGTAGTAACATCACTGCTTTGAATGACCCGCGCGGCATTGGTCTGTTTCTGCATTTTGACGCTGGAAAACATGCCGCAAGACATGTTTTCCAGCTGGGGAACTTGACGAATACCAGCCGTATTTTATGCCATTATCGTAATAAACCATACTGGATGGTTCCCGCCGTGGTCACAAACGGCGGGGAAGTTCCGGTCGAAACGCAATTTTTGCTTGCCGAACTATCTTCCAACCGTTATGCCGTGTTGGTACCTTTATTGGATGACGGGTTTCGGATGTCTTTACAAGGTGCGGGTAAGCAAATGCTGGAAGTCATCGCTGAATCGGGTGATCCGGCAGTGACAACAAGTGCTGTGAATGGATTGTTTATTGCTGTAGGAGATGATCCTTTTTCATTAATTGAGCAAGGTGCGCAAAGCGTATCTAAATGGTTGCAAACTGGGCGTTTACGCCGCGACAAGGTACTTCCTGCCTTCATTGATCAGTTTGGCTGGTGCACCTGGGATGCATTTTATGGTGATGTTTCTCACGAGAAAATCCGACAGGGGTTGGAAAGCTTTGCAGCTGGGGGTGTAAGTCCAAATTTGTTTATTTTGGATTCCGGTTGGCAATCGGTAAATTGTGATACTCCTAATAAGCTGCGTTTGGTTTCTTTCCAGGCAAACGAAAAATTCCCCGATGGACTTGCAAAAACCGTCGCAATGGCAAAAGGTGATTTTGGGATACAAACCTTTCTGGTTTGGCATGCGATGCTTGGTTCTACAAGTGGAGTCGATGCTGAACGATTCCCTGATTATAAAATTCGTCATATTGCCTGGCAGTACTCGCCCGGAATACTGCTGTCAAGCCCAAACAATAATGAAGTGTTGGGCAACGGGGCAGATGTGATTCCGCCTGACTCTATTCACTTGTTTTACAATGATTATCATCGGAAACTACATCTGGACGGAGTGGATGGGGTAAAGACGGATTTTCAAACTACCCTGGAGGCTCTCGGTGCGACATTGGGTGGGCGGGTAGAATTGATGCGTCGCTATCACGAAGCGCTGGAAGGTTCAACGCAAACACATTTTCAAGGGAATCTCATCAACAGCATGTCCTGTTCGAACGACATGCTATACAGCTCCTTGAGCTCACCCGTCACACGCACCTCCGATGATTTCTATCCTGCAAATCCCGAAAGCCATAGTATGCATCTGTACGCCAATTCGCATGTCAGCCTATGGTTTGGCGAATTTATCCACCCAGATTGGGACATGTTCCAATCTGCACATGAACTGGGTGCTTTCCATGCGGCGGGCCGCGCTTTAAGCGGCGGACCGCTTTATGTTTCAGATACACCCGAGGCACACGATTTCGCCTTGTTACGCAAACTAGTGTTGCCAAACGGTCAGATTTTGCGTGCCAAATTACCTGGCCGCCCCACTAAAGATTGCCTTTTTAGTGATCCTACCCGTGAGGATGTGTCACTTAAGATATTTAACCGAAACGAAATTACTGGTGTTGTTGGATTATTCAATTGCCGCTCTGGTGCACAGGCGCTTACCCTACACGCATCGATGCGGCCAGCGGATGTTGTCGGATTAAAAGGAGAGCAGTTTGCCGTGTATGCCCATACCTTGAGAGAGGTGAGGGTATTGGAACGAGAAGCTGTTTGGACAATTGTGCTGGACCCAATGAACTTCGAGATTTTTACAATCACGCCAATAGAGCAAGGTATCGCTCCGCTCGGAATAATTGACATGTTCAATAGTGGAGGAGCAGTGATTAAAGCCAGTTTTAACCAGCACGGCGAATACGAAATGCTTGCGCACAATGGCAGGAAAATCTCTGTGTGGTGCGCACAACCTCCCAAACAAGTATGGTTGGATGAACAACCCGCCAACTATGAATATCAAGATAATAACAGGTTACTTACCATCCAAACTGACCAGGCTAGCCCGACCATCAGAGTGCGGATCATACTTGCAGATAAAGAGTCAAATAAAGAATAGATCAGTTGCAAATTTGCACATGATCGAAAAATGTTAAAGCAAGGGAGCAAATAAATGAAAATTTTATCCAGATATCTTTCAGTATTCCTAATCTTCACCATATTCATGACAGCCTGTAGCCCGCTGGTGTCGGCCACTCCTACCCAAACAATAAAACCGGACAGTACTGAAACGTTTGCCAACACCGAAGTACCGGCAGGTAATGATGAAAATATTCGTTTTCCTACAAGCCGGGATCCAATTTACTGGCCTTTTGCTGTAGACAGCATCTGGAATATGCCGATCCACAACAATGCGGTCTATGTTGATGCGGGGATCAGTGCCCACATGCCCCTCGATGCAGGTCCAACCACGGATTGGGAACCCCTGATACTGTCGCCCAATGCGCCGCTTAAGGACCTGGTTGAAAATAATGCTGGCTGGGATGGAAATCCGCGTTGCGAAGCACTGACTGGCGTTACTCTTTTAACCGGGGTGCCTGTGCCGGACAACTTTTTCAATGAGGACTCAGGCGGAGGGAATACTCCAAACAATTCTGGCGCGATCCTGATGCCGGATGGCCTGACGGTCTACGAAACGCAGCCACTGCAGGTCTGTAGCCCCAACGGTATTGTCACCAGCCAATACATATGGCCAGCCACGAATATCAGAAGCGGAGACGGGATTGAAGGTTCACACGGGGGCAGCGGTCTATCTGCCCTGGGCGGTAGCCTCCGAGTTGGCGACCTGATGCCTGGTTCTGTCATCCACCACGCACTAAAAATGAATTTTTACGCTCTCTATAATTATGCCTACAACGATGATGGAACGCCTGGTTATCGCTGGCCTGCGCAACAGGCAGATGGGTATGCCAGCCCAGAAACATATGGGGGTAAGATAGCAGCATTCGAACAGGGATCTTTGCTGGCACTTAAGCCCGATTTCGATTTCAACAGTCTGCAAACCGAGCCCGCAAAGATCCTCGCCCATGCCGCTCAGGATTATGGCATTTACGCTGTAGATGATACTGCATGGGATGTCTTTGCGCTGAACGTAGAGGCTGGCTCACTAGGTAATGCTGAGGAACAGTTCTCTGCAACTTATGGCTATGGCCTGAGTGACGGCCCATTAATGAATTGTAAGGACACAAGCGAGGCTTGCAAGTGGTCGCAAGACATGTGGACTATTCTCAGTCACTTGAACGTGATCGACAATAACACCGCAGAAACTATTGGCGGCGGTGCCAACAGCGACACTACCAACCGCCGCGCTCCCATGGCTCCGCCCTTTATTCCAATTGTTCCAACAGTTACTCCGACCTTTGGCCCATCGCCAACTCCCAGACCGACTTCCACAGCAAGCCCCACCTCGCTGCCAACTGCCACGTCTGAGCCTGGTTGGACCATCGTGGATGACGCCGCTCCAGACGTCTGGACCTATACCGGCTCATTTGGAGATAACGTCGTTCGTAATTCCAACAATCTTGGAGGTACACAGAGTGATCCCTGGCAGGATGGTGATTATGCCGAGATTACTTTTACCGGCACACAGGTCAATATCTATGGCGTGAAATTCCCCGGCGCTGTTACAGCGGACATCTATATTGACGACATGGAGACGCCCATTGCAACTGGAGTTAATTGGGACAATCCCACAACTGTTTACCGGTCTCTGATCTGGATTTCGCCGGTTTTATCATCCGGCAAACACACCCTCCGAATTGTCTGTCGGGGTGATTGGATCTCGTTTGACTATATCAGCTACAAGTGAGCCCGTTTCGTAAGTCTCTATATTGCTCCGTATAGCATAGCTGTGCAGGAAGCGGGTTAATCCCAGACAAACTGATTAACAAGCGAATTAGTCAATTTAGTACCTTGGAAGGAACAACGCGATGACAAAAATCACTTTCATCGGCGCGGGCAGTCTGGAGTTTACCTTCGAACTTGTACGCGATATTCTTAGTTTCCCATTACTTGAAGATGCCACAATTTCGTTGATGGACATCAATGCTGACCGTCTTGAATCATCCAAACAGGCGGTTGAAAAGTTGATCGATACTGGTAGCCGCCCAGCCAGAGTGGTAGCGACGCTGGATCGCGTGGAAGCGCTAAAAGATGCCGACGTGGTTATGACCACAATCCTGGCAGGTAGCACCGAAGTATGGCGCCATGATATCGAAATTCCGCAAAAATTTGGGGTAGACATCAATGTCGGTGATACGCGTGGACCCGCGGGAATATTCCGTTTTCTACGTACACTTCCACCTATGTTGGATATTGTACGCGATATGGAGAAATATTGTCCTAATGCCTTATTGCTCAACTACACCAATCCCATGGCCATGCTGTGCGCCGCGCTCCAAAGACTAACATTTATACCGGTCACTGGTCTGTGCCATTCAGTTCAGGGCACGGCGGCGATGTTGGCCGGTTGGATTGGTGCACCACTCAATGAAATTGATTATCTTTGTGCAGGCATCAATCATCAAGCTTGGTACCTTGAATATAAATGGAACGGAAAAGATGCCTATCCCTTGATTCATAAGGCGATCACCGAACGGACTGAAGTTTATAATGAGGAAATCGTTCGTAATGAGATGTACCTTGCATTAGGCAAATATGTTACTGAATCAAGTGGGCACAACTCGGAATATAACTGGTGGTTCCGAAAACGCCCAGATCTAATCAAAAAATATTGTCAAAATGGAACGGGATGGAATCCAGGCGAACATGGTTTCATTTTGAACTTTTATCAAGATGCCGAAGTTACATGGAAAGAGACTGTTAAGAAACGCTTGGATGAACCATTGACTTCAGAAGATCTACAACGTGGACCTGAATATGCCGCGTATATCATCAACGCATTACGCGGTGGCGATATGTTCAAGTTTAATGGCAATGTACCCAACACTAATTTGATTACGAACTTACCTCACGGAGCTTGTGTGGAAGTACCCGTTCTTGTGGATAGGACTGGCTTGCATCCTTTTTATGTTGGCGCACTCCCTCCTGAGTGTGCCATGTTGACACAACTCAGCTCGGGTATTGAAGAAATGGCAATTACTGCTTCTCTCACAGGCGACCCGATGATGATCTACCGAGCCATTTGCTACGATCCGCTGACTGCGGCCGTTTTATCCTTGGCGGAAATCAAGCAGATGACCAATGAATTATTTGCACAGCATAAAGATTACCTGCCGCAGTTCAAGTTTCATCAGGTATAACTCGAAATACTGTAAGTACCTTTTATTCCTGAGTAATGATAGCAATAGGTTGACGTCAATTTGAGGCAGACACACTCAAGAAGCGTTGTTTTCTTCATCGTTGAAAAGGGCAAAGTAGAAACGCTCCTGGGGTCAATCTCGCAGCCAGTAAAAGGTGTCTATTCGCTTCCAAATTTGTCTATCATATCTGCCAATTTACTTCATATCCCAAAGGCAATATCGTAGCGATATAAGACAATTTAGACTTCACTTGTGGAATATAGATTATTTCATATTTGAAAATAACAAAGGATAAAAATGTCAAACGCATGGATGTTTTGAGCCAGCTCGCCGGGCGAATTCACAGTTCTTAGACGCGTCAATGTTTCCGTGCCCACGTTGAAAAGATACAAGTAGCCAGACGGTACAATGTAGTATAACTGCCTGCTGTTGTGAATTTTTGCCATGGCTGTCACAAAATCATTGTCATCAAAGATAAACAGGCATTGTTCAAGGGGCAGAGTTGAGTATCCCCCGGTATTTACAACCAGACGCAACATGGGGGAATCGGCAAAAGAAGTGTAGACGCGCTTGTAACTGGCAGGATGATTATTATGCCGGGCTATGTTGCGACCCAAAAGCCGTGCAGCATCAGGATTGGTAAAGATGAAGGGTTTTTGGGTGACGAGAACATAAATTACAATCTGACCGATGGGATTCCAAAAACCGATTACCTGATTATTTTTTCGGGGATAATATCGATTGCTACAGAACCCTAGTTAGAGATCAAAACGCCGTCCGGGTCGCTGGCGCTTAAGTCGCGTCAGATATCGGTGGCTTCATGGAATTCAAAAAAGTTACATCCGCTTATTTTGGGATAAATTGCGATAATATCATGAAAGCCCTGTGTTTCCATATACATTTTGGGTTCATTTCGATGATGCGGGTATGTCCTTTGGGTACTTCCTCTCCCGGTTTTTGTTTGTCTACTGGCTGTTGCTTCGAAGGGTGGTGAGAAATTTCTGCTCCCCGGTAGCCGGATGAAAGCGCACTACGGCCACATCCTGAACTCCAGCGGCTTGGCTGCCGATACCAATATAGATGCTACCAACTTGGTCCACACCGACTGCATTCCAGAACCAAGCTTCTTCGAAGTGCGGCTTGTTAGGGTAGAGGATTTTGAAGGAAATTATTTGAAAGTTGCCAAGTTTTCCACTGTAGGCTCGGTGGTGGACACGGCAACAGCCGGGGTTTGTGGTTGTGAAACTGACGGCGTCGAGTAGGCCGACAAGAATAAAATGAACAATATGACTAGATAACTAAATCTTCGTAAAGTTGGGTTCCAGTTTTAAAGTGTGTTGCGAAGTTTAATCAACTTAAAGGATGCGGAGTTCTTCAAGAGTAACACGATGCTGTATCCAGCGATATTTTTTGCGCAAGTCCATGTACATGCCAGCAATATGATCTGCTGTGCCATGGTAAGAGCAGCGGATGCAGTAGTACTCATCGCCGTCTTTTAGCAGGGTCACATCATTTTCACGTGCAAAACATACTGGGCAGCGCATTACTTTGCGGAGTTTAATTTCAGCCATGTAGAAGTTTCCTTTCCCAGACTCAGGTTGTAATCAAGTACCAGGGTGTAATAGGGGGAAAATAATAATCCTTCGAGCACATAACCGCTTTGTGCAGGCGTTATGGCTTCGAGCGCCATCGAACTAGTAATTTGCGGAATGACCGCTGTTACTGTTTGGGCGTGGTCGCTGCATAGTTTGCGGCGGCCGTAAGCATACTCCAGCCTCTGGGGTTGATCGCCATCCACAGAAAGGGTGATACCGCGCATATCTTGCGGATATTCAGTAACACCGTAACAGCCTTTGAGGTATTCCTGCGCTGTCAGGGTGGCGGATGGATCAGAGACGTTCAGTAATCGGCGAGTAATTTGAATCGCACCACCGCCCGTAAAGAGGTATTCCGTCTCGACGGAGATTTCCAGCCCGTCCGAAAAAGACATTTTCGCAGGGGTGAGTATCAGCTGTGTGCCAGTTTCATCACGTTTTACATTGGAAACGCGAGTTTTGCAGGTGCATAGATCCAGCGTTTCGTCCTTGTGTGTGACCAACAGTGTGGTGCGGGCGCCATCGATAAAATGATGGGCTGCGCCAGTGCGATAAATGGATTGGATGAGGTAGGGATATGAACCAACCATCAAATCCTTTTGGTCGGAGCCAGTTGCTACAGGCGTTTTACCAATGTATGGGCGCAAGTCACCGATCGAGCCGCCCTGGTTGGTATCTACCAGCACACGCATGGTTGGATCGAGATACCAGAAGTAATGCTTTTTGGAACCATAGAGCACTTCTTTGGCAAGATAGACTTCAGGTGTGGCGATAGGCCAGTTCTGGCGGTACCAATCGGCAAACTCACTCATATACATATCGGTTAGATTACCCTGCTTTTGCAGTTTGGCCAGGTATTCAAGCAAGTCACGATATAGTTTTTGCGAAACTTCATTGGGGTCCTGGATGGTGGGATGCCCTGCCAGCCAGCCAGCCGAAACAAAAACGTTGTAATAACTGAAGCCATGGTTGAATTCTTCTTGAAAGCGATACAAGTCGCACAGGTTGTAATCGTAAGGATGGTCGTAGCCTATATTGGCGAGACCGCGCTGAGCATTGGCGGGGTGGCTGGCAAAGAAATCATTGCGACCTTCGTATGAAAGAGATAGATCACGCGATAGGTGGGGTACCCCGATAATGCCGGTCCAATCAGCTTCATTCTCGGCAGGTCGCAGGGTGTGGGTCTTAGCCGGGTACCATGGTCCCCAGGGCATACCTTCATTAAAAAGATACCAAGAATTGTTGCATCCATGAAAGACCTTGACACCTTCTTCAAAACATCCCGCCACCGCAATTTTGACTGATGGGCAAATTTCATGCAGTATCTTCTGGCAGGTGGAATCCAGGTGATAGGATGCCACCGACTGCGGATCATGCCCGAAGGTCCTGCGGAAATAGTCTACGCCTAGTTGGATGATGAAGCGTTTTTCTTCATTATTATACAGCCAGAGAAATTCCGATGGCCCGCCGATTTTTTCGCGGAACTCGGGGGAGTCGTAACCAAGGGAAAGCGAGAGGCCAATTTCATCGCCGTATTGTTCATGAAAATTCTTGACATCGGCGACAATCGCCGGGTCCTGCATGGCGTCGATCTGTACCATGAGGGTCACTTTGAGACCCAGTTCATGAGCATATCTTTGCTGCAGTAGGATAAGGGGATACTCGTTTCCGGGGAAGACTCGATGAATCAGGTTGAGATGCATGATAGGTACGGCCTTTATATTTTTTATGAAAGCTGTCGTTGAATGAGGAATTTAGCAGCCAAGGATTTACCCTTTCATACCAGTGGTAAGGATACCTTGAACAATCTGTTTTTGCATGATCAAGTAAAGTATAACCAACGGCAATGCATAAACCACAATTCCTGCAAACGTTTGTGTAAGAAATGGACGTCCCATAGGATTCTTAAAAGCCGTTGCAAGCAGCATAGCAAGAGTTTCATTTTTATCTGTCAAGAAAAGGGCTTGACTGAACCAATCACCCCACACTGAGGAGAAAGAAAAAAGAAATGTAATAGCTAATGGAGCGGCAGAATTTGGTAAATAAATTCGAAGAAAAGTGCTAAATGGGTTAGCACCATCAATTTCTGCAGCATCATCCAACTCCTTGGGAAAGCTGGTATAAAACTGGCGAAAAAGAATTATCATGTAAGCCGAACCACCTAATCCCCATAAAAGCCAAAGTAGACGGTTATCAATCAACCCTATTTTTGAATACAAGACAAATTGAGGAATGATTGTGATGCTATATGGGATCAACATCGTAGCAAATAACAGAGAGAGGAAAAAACTACGCCCGGGAGCATTAATACGGGCAAAAGCATAACCACCAAATGCGCTAATAATTACATTCGGAACCGCAAAAATAATTGAGAGGGTAAATGAATTAATTGCGGCTTTAACAATTCCTATGCGTGGGTCAATCCATAATTGGATATAGTTGTTCCATTGGAGAGTTTTTGGAAGCCAAATAATTGGCCAACGAGTTAACTCTGTTTCAAGTTTAAGTGAACTGATGATTAACCAAACCACAGGAAAAATAAAAATAATTGCAAACACCAATGTCACTAAGAAGGTCAATGGATGGCTTGTATTACGCCGGAATTTGTTGGTTTTCATCTATTTATCTCCTGGTTTGCTATCTGGATCAACTTCGTAATATACCCACTTTTTACTCATTCTGATAAGGAAAAATGTTAGTATTAAAATGAAAACAAACATAATCCATAGCAAGGCGCTGCCATAACCAAAACGTAAACGGTTAAAAGATTCTTGATAAACATGAACCATAAATAAATAATTATCACGCACAGGTATGGTGCTAATCGACATGCTACCACTTCCACCAGCTCCAGGAGTCAATAAAATTGGAGTGACAAGAGTCTGCAACCCACCAATGATCGCAAGCACACTTTGATACATAATTAACGGAGAAATCATAGGCATAGTAATGTTCCGAAATATTTGGAGACCATTTGCACCATCCACAGCGGCTGCATCGCGCAATTCAGAAGGTATGCCCTGTATCCCTGCCATGTAGATGATCATAGCACCTCCAAGACTTCCCCATGCTGTAAAAATGATGAGTGATAAAAAGGCTTGTTTCGTAAGCCATGGAATATGTATGCCAGGGACAATTAAGTCCAAAATGGCATTTAGAACTCCAACATTGTTATCCAGCAGGGAGCGAAAAACCCATATTGAGGCAACCAAAGGCAACATCGCAGGTAAATAAAACAAAACTCGAAAAACAGTCCTCCCACGAATATTTCCAGTGAGTAAGCTAGCAATGCTGAGTGAAAGCGCTGTGCTAATGAAGACGCTGAGTAGAGTAAAAACTATTGTGCGATTTAGGGCTAACCATGCGTCGCCACTGCTAAAAAAATCACGAAAAACTTCAGTATAGTTTTCCAATCCAATAAATTTGAGGGAATTGAAGTTTCCACCAGTAAAATTCGAAAAAGACATTAACAAACCAACAATAACCGGTGCAAGAATAAAAGCCAAAAATCCGAAAATCCAGGGAGCAATAAAAAGATAAAACCATCTGGTTTTTCTCCAATTCCGCTTACCCATTCTGAAAAATTTAATTTTCTTTTCGGATGTAACAAGATTGTTAATCATTAAAACTCCTATTTCGACCGCACATTACTTCCCTGCCACTGGATGTAGCGGTGGCAGGGAAGTAAATACTAGAACACTTGTTACTTCTGTGCTATACCATCATCAATAGCTTTGTTGACTTCGGTATCCAGATTGGAAATAGCTTCCTCAATGGAGATTTCACCATTGATATACTGTTCCACCTGGGTGTACCAAATATTATTAAAAGTTTGGGTAGAAAAATAAGGATTGATCCGACGTGCGGTTGTATCGACATTTTCGAGTTCCCAATTTACGGTATCCAACCACTGTTGTTGCCATTCAGTAGGAGCTTCCATGTAGACAAACTGAGACTTGAGAGAGGGCACACCCCATCCAGATGTAGCACGATCGATAGCGGGCTGGCCGGCCATGTAATATTCAAACAATTTCCAGGCTTCATCCGGATGTTGCGTGGTAGCTGAAATCATCCAGCCTGCACCACCAGCACTGGTATTGAAAACTTTTTCGCCACCCCAGCTTAATGCGGGGTACATGACAAAATCGCTCGGTTTTTCAACGCCTTCATCAGCAGAACCAGCATATTCAGCGTTACACCAGTAACCCATGACGATTGAAGCAGCCGCGCCACTCTGGAGGTCAGGTACACCCCAGTCAGGTGAAGGATTGAGAGGTCCAAAAGTATAACCATCCTTTGCCATATTTGCAGCCCATGTCAGATATTCGACGACAACCGGGTTGTCTTTAATGATGGCTTGGGAGAAATCTTCAGAGTACAGGTCTCCGCCGCTTTCTCTCGCAACATTTTGAACATCAACATCACTACCGAAGCCCTCAGAGCCTGCGGTTACCAAGCGGGAACCGTCCCAAACCGTCATCAATTTTGCCCATTCACCTGCTTGTTTGTAAGTAATGATGGAATTCAGTGGTGGCAGCTGGATGCCTGCTTTTTCAGCCATCCTCTTGTTAATGATGAAAGCTGAATCGGGAGACCAATCTTTTAACATGCCATATCTGACATCATTATAGACGAAATATGAGTTTGCCGGCACCAAATCGTCCACTTTAAGTACAGTACTGTTGTTGAAGTAAGAGCTCAAATCCATGAGCCAACCACGCTGTACAAACAGTGGCACATCGGAACCACTAGCGCGGATAATATCAGGGGCAGTGCCGGCGGCAACCAAAGCTGCCAGTTTGGTTTGATCTGGATCAATGCGTTCAATAGTGATAGTGGGGTTTAATGCCGTATAAGCGGCTATTTGTTCGTTTGTGAATTCCTCTTCCCATGCCGCCACAACCAAAGTAATGGGCTTGGCTGATGTTGCGTCAACAGGCTCAGATGTTGCGTCAGCAGGCTCAGATGTTGTGTCTACAGACGCTGGTGTCGGAGTAGGTGTAGCACAACCTGATAGAACCAGTGTTAACAATACAAGAACGGTTAGTGCTTGTAACAGTTTTGCTTTCATTTTCTTCTCCTCTTTACTTATTTTGGTTGTTTCGATAGAAAACAGGTTGGAATGGAATAATTTAATTTGCTTGAATTACCTCCTTCATGGGTGTGAACTGCAATACATCCCGAATCAAGAGCGATAGTACAGTTGGAAGTACTGGTTTCACCAAACAAGCTGCCATTTCGATTTTTAAATCTTCATCAGATATTTCCCGGGTACTGGATAGAATCAAAGGGATGTTATAAGTCTGTGTAATTGATTTAATCCAGTTTAGTAACTCCAACTTGTCAAAACCAATGCCCTCTGGTTCCAGTACAATCACATTTATGTCATGGAGACTGAGAATCTGTTGGGCTTCTTTTACATTTACACAAGAATAGACATCAAATACGGGCTCAAGCTCACGCTGATACATTTCACAGGTGGCGATATCTTTTTCAATAATTACTACACATGGACGTTTCACAGAAATAATTTATCCTATAAGTTTTGCTTTTTGCTTATAACACACTACAATAACTTTATAATCTAAAAAATACTTCCTGTCTCGGACAAAAAGGCGACCCTTTCGCACAATTGGAAGGTTCAATCTGGGGTAGCTGGATGAGCCTCTTTATTTGCAAAGTTAGCTTTGATATCTACTAATGCATTGGTAGTTCAATCTACCGTACCCGATTGGGTGGCGTTTTGCACGCTCGACAATGATCAATTCGTCAATACAAAACCTGGTTAACATAGAGCAATTATGTTCGCCGGGGAGCAGATAATTTATTCTTGCATTGGCTTAACAAAAACGAGACAATTGAGAAAATAACAACAATTAACCATAGAAAAACATCCAGGTGAATTAATCGCTTCAATCATCCTATTGTCCGAAAAAACCACCTTTTTTTCTGGGACAAACATCTCTTGTTCGTTTATAAAAGATAAGAGGGCTCCATCAATGCCTGTGGAAGTGAAAGACCTTTTGGAAAATCAAGGAAAGTAAAAAAACGATTTGTATTTTTGATTCTTCAATAGGAAGACCGCGCCCTTTATGAGAACTAACTTAAAAGGAATGATATTCTATGACAATCCAACCCGATTATCTTGAACGTGTCTATGCTGGAGTTCTTGGTAAAGTAATTGGCGTCTATCTTGGAAGACCCTTCGAAGGTTGGGATCATCAAGGGATCATAAAAGAATTTGGCGAAGTATGGTATTACGTTCATGAGAAATGTCGTGTACCGCTGATCGTCTCTGATGATGATATATCTGGTACCTTTACTTTTATCCGCGCATTGCCTGATTTCGGTAATTCAAAAGATATTACCCCAGCCCAGATTGGTCAGACCTGGCTGAATTATCTGATAGAGCACCGTACCATTCTGTGGTGGGGCGGATTGGGGAACTCAACCGAGCATACCGCTTACCTGCGCCTTAAACAAGGCATCCCTGCTCCGATTTCTGGCACAATTGCCACCAACGGTAAGGTCGTTGCTGAACAAATCGGCGCTCAAATATTCATTGATGGTTGGGCAATGGTAGCACCAGGCGATCCGGCATTTGCAGCGGATTTGGCTAAGCGAGCTGCTTCGGTAAGCCACGATGGTGAGGCAGTTTATGCTGCTCAAGTACTTGCGGCAATGGAATCTTATGCTTTTTTAGAACCAGACATTGATAAATTAATTGACTGCGGTGTATCTTTCATCCCCAAAGATTCAGTCATTTACAAAATGATTTCAGATTTGCGTGAATGGCGCTCGACTTATAGCGATTGGTACGATGGCTTGCGCCAAATACAAGCCAAATATGGTTACGACAAATACGGTGGTAACTGCCACATTGTACCTAACCATGCGCTGATCCAACTTGGGCTACTATATGGCGATGGCTCATTTGAAAAATCGCTAATGATCACCAATACGTCAGGGTGGGATACTGATTGCAATGCTGGTAATATCGGTTGTCTGATGGGTATTCGCAACGGTCTGGCTGGATTTGAACCCGGCATGGATTTCCGTGGGCCAGTTGCAGACAGGCTTTACCTGCCCACGGCTGAAGGTTCTCATGTGATTAGTGATGCGCTGATAGAAAGTTACTCGATTGCCAATATTGGACGGGCATTACAGGGTTTGCCGGCTGTTTTGCCCAAAAATGGCTCACGTTTTCATTTTGACCTACCCGGCGCAGTGCAGGGTTTTCAGGTCGAGAAATTAGTGGAAGGGAGAAGCCCTGCACAGATTTACAGTGCCGTTGGACATAGCCAAACCGGCAGCCGCAGCCTGGGTATTTCCTTCGCTCACACAGGTCCAGGTCAAGAGGCGCGGGTTGCTACGCCTACTTTCTTGCCGCAAGATGCGATCAACATGAGTGGTTACGCATTGGCAGGATGCCCCACGCTGTATCCAGGTCAAACGGTAACCGCTTCACTGGAAGCAGATGTCGCAAATGCGGGTCCGGCAACTGTCCACCTTTATCTACGTCATTACGGACAAAAGGATATCCTCAAACGAGTTTATGGCCCATCTGTTTTGTTGGAGCCAGGTGAACGGACTTCTGATTTGAGTTGGCGCATTCCCGAAACAGGTAGCTTTCCCATCGCTGAGATTGGTCTGGAGATTGCTTCACCACAGAGACTCCCCGGTAACATCTATTTGGACTACCTGACCTGGTCGGGTGTACCGGATACAAGTTTTTCTCGTCCAGCGGAACTTGGATCCTCGTGGGATAACCCTGGAAAAGCCTGGCGCACCTCCTGGATCAGCAGCGCAAGCGACTTCGTGGATATTCGTGAAGGATTCCGCGTAATTCAGAATCAAGGCACAGGGCTATTAATTCAGGGTGGAGACTGGCAGGATTATCGCGTGGAGTCGGTGATCACGCCACATTTGGTTTTAGCAGCTGGTTTAGCAGTGCGTGTGCAAGGTTTAAGCCGCTACTATGCACTAAAAGTAATAGAAGGCCAAAAAATCCAAATGGTCAAAACCTGGTATGACCATGAAGTAATCTTGGGTGAGGCAGATTTCAAATGGGAATTTGGCCAGGCAGTTGAAATGGCTCTGGAAGTTGAAGGCCAGTGCATCAGAGGTTATGTAGATGGTACGATGCTCTTTTCCAGTGTTGATAATGATAACCCACTATTATCTGGTGGTGTCGCACTGCTGGTCACTGAAGGCCGCTTGTCTACTGAGAAAGTTCGCGTGGGACCGCTTTTGCGAAAATAAAAAACGGTATCTTTTACAATCACAGGAGTAAGGAATGACCGGAAATGTTCTCATTGTCGGCAGTCTAAATATGGACTTGATTGTGAACACAATGCACCATCCTGTAATTGGCGAAACAGTTTTGGGTGGAAAATTTTCCACCGCACCTGGGGGTAAGGGCGCAAACCAGGCAATTTCAGCAGCACGTATGGGGGCTAAAGTAACCTTGATTGGTCGCGTAGGGTGTGATGGGTTTGGAGAGGAACTTCGAGCTGCTGCTATCAAAGATGGAATTGACACCACTTATATCACAATCGATGAACTATCTGCCACAGGGATTGCGTTAATTACTGTGGATTCAGAAGGACGCAATACCATTGTTGTAGCATCAGGGGCAAATTCAAATCTTACACCCGATCAATTGTATAGAGAAGAAGATGCTTTTGCTGCAGCTGATGTATTTGTAACCCAACTGGAAAACCCACTTGAAACCATCAATGAAGCGATAAAAATGGCAGTAAAACACAACCTGGTTGTGATTCTAAATCCTGCCCCGGCTCGCCCACTGAGCACGGAACTGTTATCACAAGTTGATTACCTGATTCCCAATGAAATCGAGGCAATGCAAATCACCGGTGAAACTTCAATTGCTTCTGCAATAGATAAGTTACTCCAGATGGGAGTTCGCAACCTGATCATCACCCTGGGAGAACAAGGAGTCCTGATTGCGACTGCGCGTGGACAGGAGAAACTGCCTGCTTACCATGTGAAGGCGGTAGATACGGTTGCCGCGGGGGATGCTTTTGTGGGCACATTTGCCTCAGGTTTGGCTGATAATTTGAGCGTAGTATCTGCCGTGCGACTGGGAATTGCAGCCGCTGGTATTTCAGTTACCAGACCCGGTGCACAGCCTTCTTTGCCAACACTGACAGAAGTAAAAGAATTCATTAATGCCCAGAAAGCATGATATATAAAACGAGAAAAGTAAATGGTAAAGCCATAAACAATCCAATGATCTCGCCAGCTAGTGCTGCTCAAATTGTTGAGGCGCAATGGGGTCAAATTATCTTGGATGTGGGGGTTCTACAGAAGAAGTCTGAAGGGCTAACTGTTGGCAAATGAGAGATCAGACCGGGTTTTAGTAACCCAAAATACATTTATCCCTACTGCGAAGAGGTTTTGGTGGTGTTGCAAAGAAAAATTTCTCACACAACCTTCGCTTGGAACGAAGTGTTCATTAAAACAGACGATGCCATTACCGTACCAAAGAGATTTTTGCACGAGGCGTGCACCAATGGAAGCAAAGAAGAGGTGTTATAAATTGCTTTATCCTCAGCCAACGGGAAGTGTAAAGTGAATGACAAACTAGTTCTCTTAACCATGTTGAATAATTTGACCGGGGTGTGACAGTTGAAGAATCCTTTGACCAACATCTTACGTTGAACCTGCGTGTATTAGACTTTGATAACAACCTGGTTGTATATTCTGTGGAGTATCTGGCTTTTACCGAAGAGCAGCAATTCTGTAGAGTGACTGACCTGCGAGGGCTGAAAATCTACACACTCTTCAAAGTTGGAATTTGCGGGAAAATCGACCAAGGCAAGTGGTTTTTCAGGACATTATCTTAGAAAAAAATTTGAGATAATTTACAAAAAAACAATTAAGACAGATTCACAGACTAGGCGTTGGTGTCTCATTTTGTCTTAAGATTGGAAAGTTGGGAAATTGAGAATAATTCTTATTTTATATTTCGAATTTATCAACTATTCTTTAATATCGAAATTAGGGCCACTTAAACGTCGAACACACCCCGTAGAGATCCTCGCCATCCCCAACGGACTTTCTGTCACCCAACCTACCGAACCAGATACCGGCATCCAAAAATCCTTGCGTATCGAACTGTCGGGAGACCAGCCAAAAGTCACCATCACCCACATGCTGACCAATTACAATGCCTGGGCGGTGGAATGCGCGCCCTGGGCGATCACACAATTCAAAACGGGCGGCGTTGCTATCCTACCACTCAATCGTGCTGACACAGGCTTATTGCCGAACGGTTCCCTGGCGATCTGGTCATACACAGATATGTCCAGCCCGTGCCTTCGTTGGGGGCGGGAACACATCTGGCTTCACGCACAAATGACCTCATCCTTCAAGATTGGTTTTCCCAATCCCCGCGGTTGGCTTACATACACCTTGAATGGCACTTTATTTGTCAAACGCGCTGTTTATCAAGCAGGTTCTGAGTATTATGACTTCGGCAGTTCCAGCGAATGTTACTGCTGTGATTCATTCTTCGAACTTGAAACCCTGGCTCCCATCACTAGACTCCAGCCAGGTGCACCCGTATCGCATATTGAAACCTGGGAACTCTACAAAACCAGCATATCCACTCAAAACGAACAAGACATTCGCGTGTTGATACAAGACCTGAACCTGGAATAACGACTACAACATACAGGAGATGAACATGAAGAAAGATGGCATTGAAAAAGCAATCGCCAACGGAAAAACCGCACTCGGTATCGAATTCGGCTCAACGCGCATCAAGGTGGTGTTGATTGGCGAGGATCATACGCCGATTGCCTCGGGAAGCCATGAGTGGGAAAATCGTTACGAAAACGGTATGTGGACTTACAGCATGGAGATAGTCTGGGCCGGGTTACAGGAAAGTTACCGCAACCTGGCTGCCGATGTACAAACCCGGTACAACACCCCGCTCCAAAAAATAGGGGGGATGGGTTTTAGCGGGATGATGCATGGCTACATGGCCTTTGACAAAAACGGCAACCAGCTTGTCCCGTTCCGCACATGGCGGAACACCATGACGGAAGAGGCTGCAGAACAACTAACGGAGTTGTTCCAATTTAACATTCCCCAACGCTGGAGCATCGCCCATCTCTACCAGGCAATTTTGAACAAAGAGCCACACGTCAAAGCAATTGCTCATCTCACCACACTGGCGGGCTACGTCCACTGGATGCTGACCGGGCAGAGGGTAATTGGAGTGGGTGAAGCTTCGGGGATGTTCCCGATTGACAGCAATACCAACGACTTCGATCGATGTATGCTCAGACAGTTCAATGAACTTCTCAAAGCGGAAACCATTTCGTGGACACTGCACGATATTTTACCAAAAGTTCTCGTGGCGGGGGAGTCTGCGGGTGTGTTGACCGAAGAAGGCGCAAAACTGCTCGACCCCGATGGACAACTGAGGGCGGGGATCCCACTCTGTCCGCCTGAGGGGGATGCAGGCACGGGGATGGTGGCGACCAACAGCGTCGCAGTCCGCACCGGCAACGTCTCCGCCGGGACATCCGTCTTTGCCATGATCGTTCTGGAAAAAGCACTATCGAAGGTGTACCCCGAGATTGACATGGTCACCACGCCGACCGGCAAACCGGTGGCGATGGTGCACTCGAACAACTGCACATCTGACCTGAACGACTGGATCGGTCTGTTTGAAGAATTTACCCGCGCACTGGGCGTAGATATCCCCCAGTCGCGCCTGTTTGAAATGCTCTACCAGCAGGCGATCAAAGGTGACCCCGATGCGGGTGGGCTGCTAGCCTACAACTATGTTTCGGGCGAGCACATCACCCACATGGAACGGGGATGCCCACTTTTTGTGCGCACGCCTGAAAATCGCTTCACACTAGCAAATTTTATGCGAGTGAATCTGTTCTCGTCGCTGGGCGCGTTGAAAATCGGAATGGACATTCTTTTCGAGCAGGAGCAGGTAAAGATCGACCAGGTTCTTGGTCATGGGGGTTTCTTCAAAACGAAGGATGTGGGGCAAAAGATCATGGCAGCAGCGATGAATGTTCCCGTTTCGGTGATGGAGACGGCCGGGGAAGGTGGCGCGTGGGGCATTGCCCTGCTGGCGGCGTACATGCTTCGCAAGGGAAACTATCCGCTGGAAGCCTATCTCACCAAAAAAGTCTTTACCGGTGAAAACAGCACCACCATCGCTCCCGACTCGGCTGATGTCGATGGTTTTTCCACATTCATGGATTGGTACAAAAAGGGACTTGTCATCGAAAGAGCTGCCGTGGATGCGCTGAAGTAGAGGATTGACAATAAGGAAGTGAGGAAGAACGGACATGCAAACGTATCGCTTAGGTATTTCTGATATTGATACTTCTCGCATCGGATATGGCTGCATGAATATCTGGGGCTCTTGGGACGATACATCGCTTAATGATGACGACCGTGCCAGGGCGTTGAAGTCGCTGCAGGTGGCGCAGGACCGTGGCATTAATTTTTTTGACCATGCCGATATTTATTGTCAGGGAAAATCGGAAGAAGTCTTTGCAGAATTATGGAAACGATCACCAAACCTGCGCGCACGCATTTTCATACAAACCAAATGTGGCATTCGCTTTGCGCCGCCTTTACATCGCTTCGATTTTTCTTTTGACCATATTATCACCTCTGTGGAACAGAGTCTACAACGTCTGCGGTCCGATTACATTGATGTGCTTCTTCTACTCCGCCCCGACCCGCTTGTGGACCCTGAAGAAGTGGCGCGCGCCTTTGATACCTTGCACAACGCAGGCAAGGTACGCTGGTTTGGGGTAAGTAATCATACGGCAGCACAAATGGAATTTCTGCAAAAGTGCCTTGATCAACCTATTGTTGTCAATCAGGTGGAGTTTAATCTTATTCACACCCACATCCTTGATGAAGGTATTTTATTCAACCAGGACAATCCGCGGCTTACGCGAAATGAAGCTGTGATCGAGTATTGCCGCTTGCACAACATCACTCTTCAGGCATGGGCACCGCTGGCGACGGGTAGACTTTCTGGCAAGCCTCACAATAATGATGATATCCACATAAAAAAAACTGCAGAACTGGTTGCACAGATGGCGGTGGAAAAGGGTGTTCAACCCGAAGCAATTCTGATCGCGTGGAGCTCGCGTCATCCAGCGAATATCCAACCTTTACCGGGCACGACCAAAGCTGAACGCATTCATGCTGCATGTGAAGCAGAACATATCAACCTGACTCGTGAAGAATGGTATGGCTTGTCCCTTGCAGGTCGCAGCGAAGCCCTGCCATAGAATTCTCGGGTGTATTAAACCACCGATGATTGGAGATAAAAATGCTAGAAAAATTAAAAGAACAACTGGTGCAATTGCACCTTGAGCTGCCAAAAAACAATCTGGTGATGTGGACGGGGGGCAACATCAGTGCCCGCGATCCAGAAACCGGGTTGGTGGCCATCAAGGCCAGCGGGATCCGCTATGAGGAGATGGGTCCGGAACATATCGTGGTAGTGGATAAGGACGGGAAAGTAGTTGAAGGTAATTTCAGGCCGTCGTCGGACATGTTCAGCCACCTGTATATCTACAAACACCGCCCGGATGTGGGCGGCGTGGTGCATACCCACTCGCGTTATGCTACGGCTTTTGCAGCGGTTGGCAAGCCCATTCCATGTGTGTTGACAGCGATTGCCGATGAGTTTGGCGGACCGATCCCCTGCGCCGGATTTGCGCTAATCGGTGATGAAGCGATCGGGAAAGTCGTGATTGAGAGCATTGGTAAGTCCCCGGCGGTGCTGCTCAAGAATCATGGTGTGTTTACCATCGGTAGAAATGCACGGGCTGCGGTCAAGGCGGCAGTGATGACCGAAGACGCCGCCGCCACAGTCTGGCTGGCGCTGCAGATCGGCACGCCGGATGATATTCCTCAGAAAGATGTGGATAAGTTACACAACCGCTACACGCGTGTATACGGACAGTAATCCAAAATCGCAATAATTAAAGAGGAGCTACCATGATCGATCTTAAGCAGTACGAAGTCTGGTTCGTGACCGGAAGTCAGCACCTGTATGGCCCGAAGACACTCGAGCAGGTTGCCGAACACTCGAAAGAGATTGCGGCGGCTCTGAGTGCGTCTAAACACTTTCCTATACAGGTGGTTTTCAAACCCGTGTTGACCACGCCTAACGCGATTAGCGAGTTATGCCTTGAAGCCAATTCTGCGAAGAACTGCATCGGTCTCATCACCTGGATGCACACTTTTTCGCCCGCCAAAATGTGGATCGCGGGTTTGACCATGCTCAAGAAACCGTTTGTGCATTTGCATACGCAATACAACCGTGAAATCCCCTGGGATGAGATCGACATGGATTTTATGAACCTAAACCAGGCAGCGCATGGCGACCGCGAGTTCGGTTTCATCGGCTCACGGCTACGGCTGGAGCGGAAAGTCGTAGTCGGCTACTGGCAGGATGACGAAGTTCAGCGCGAATTGGGCGTTTGGGCGCGCGCAGCTTCCGCATGGGCTGACTGGCAGGGCGCAAAAGTGGCCCGCTTTGGTGACAACATGCGCGATGTCGCTGTCACCGAAGGCGATAAAGTTCAGGCGCAGATTCAATTCGGGTATGATGTCTACGGTTACGGTGTAGGTGACCTTGTCAGAGCAGTCAACGATACCAGCAACGCAGAAACCAACCAGATGATGCAGGCTTATCTCGACGAGTACGATGTCGCTGCGGTGTTGCGCCTTGGCGGCGAACGCAACCCATCACTGAGAGAAGGTGCACGGATCGAAGTCGGCATGCGTAACTTCCTCGCGTCGGGTAATTTCAAGGCTTTCACTACTACCTTTGAGGATCTGCACGGCCTGGCGCAATTGCCCGGACTAGCCGTCCAGCGCCTGATGCGTGATGGCTACGGCTTCGGCGCGGAAGGCGACTGGAAGACCTCAGCCCTTGTCCGCGCCATGAAGGTTATGGCTGCCGGATTACCAGGCGGCGTTTCGTTTATGGAAGATTACACCTACCATTTCAGTGCCAATGGAGACAAAGTGCTTGGCGCGCATATGCTTGAAATCTGCGAATCGATCGCAAAACCCGGTGCCAAGCCCAAATTGGATATCCTGCCACTTTCGATCGGCGGGAAGGCTGACCCGTTGCGCCTAATCTTTGATGCCAATACTGGTCCTGCAATCGGAGCATCCATTATGGATATGGGTCAGCGCTTCCGGATGGTGGCAAATATTGTTGATGTTGTCCCAACCGATCAGCCGCTTCCCAAGCTGCCTGTGGCACGCGCCTTATGGCTGCCCCGCCCTAACCTGAAAACTGCTGCCGCGGCCTGGATCTACGCCGGCGGCGCGCATCATACTAGTTTCAGTTATGCAGTCACAGCTGAACATTTACATGATTTTGCGGAGATGGCAGGAATTGAATTCATTTTGATTGACGAAAAAACTCGTGTTCATGAATTTGTTGAAAAACTTCGTTGGAATGACCTTTACTATCATTTATTTAAAGGGATATAGCTCATGTGGACCTTTTTCAATGTTAGAGGATCAGCGTTACTAAGTGAAAAGGTCACTCGATTTATCGTTCAAAAAACATCTCATACAATCGATGCATTTAATACGGTTAATTATTCGGATTCAATGAGAGTAAGTATATTTATTTCCTTGAATTTTTTTTAGCGACAAATAGTTTGGATCGTTTCAAAGGATGGATGAAGATGTCAACTCCTGAAGGTCACTTGGTTGTGATCAAAGATATTGCCAAGTTGTGCAACGTCTCACCCCAAACTGTCTCTAGGGTGCTCAACCAGCGGAATGATGTTTCACCAGAAACTCGTAGTCGGATCGAACGCGTTATTGCTGAAACAGGATACCAACCTTCGATCCTTGCACGAAGTCTCGCTAATCGTCGTAAATTTAAAAGTGGAGCAGATGTTGAATGGGAGAATAATGTCGATTTGACAATCACTCGACATTCAAAGCTGCAAATTTTACCGAACAGTATGTGGGTAATGACTGGAGATTCAATCACTGCTTGTCAGCGTGATCTGAATAATTCAGCCGATTTGGGCAAAGGATATGTTAGTTTTATAGACGGATTACTCACTGCTCGTTACCCTTTCCACCACATAAGAGTGCTCAATCAGGGTGTTCCGGGTAACACAGTCCGCGAATTGCAGTCACGCTGGCAAACGGACGTAATAAACCTAAACCCGGATTGGCTCTCTGTTTGTATTGGCATTAACGATGTTTGGCAGCAATTCGATGGCAATCACGAAGGACAGTCTCTTGCTACGCTAACAGAGTATGAGCATACCCTCGATAAGTTGCTGACAATTACCAGACCCAAACTCAAAGGACTAGTTTTAATGACACCTTACTTTATCCAGCCACGCGGTGAACCCATGCGGACGATGATGGATGCTTACAGCGCAGCAGTGCAGTGTCTCGCTCAAAAATATCAGGCAATTTTTGTGGATACCCAGGCGTTCTTTGACAGCGCTGTGGAGCATGTCTCTGTTGAAACCCTAACCTGGGATCGCGTTCATCTGACCATCCCTGGTCATATGATTCTTGCGCGGGCTGTCTTGCAGTCCGTTTGTTTTGAGTGGAGCGAAATATGAACATTTCATAATTCCTTTGGCCGGATGGCAAGCGCATTTCCCTAACATCTTGCTGGGATGATGGTACGATCCTTGACAGGCAACTTATCGGAATTTTCAACCGTTACGGGCTGAAAGCTTCCTTCAACCTATGCAGCGGCAAATTTGGCCTAGATGCACAACAAAGCGGCTGGAAGGAATTTGTTCGCGACGATGAGGTTGCGGCATTGTACAAAGGGCACGAAGTCTGCTCGCACACCGTGGACCATCCTCGCGTGTGGAGCGTGCCTCTTGATCAATTGCGGTGGGAAATCCTCGAAGACCGTCGACAACTCGAAGAGTTGGTTGGCTACCCCGTGCGCAGTTTTGCCATCCCCTACAACTGGCCGACGGGTCAGGATTGGTGCCGCGAATTCGTGCATGGTTGCGGTTTCAAATACATGCGTAACTCTCCCTCCGTGCCGCAATTCGAACATCCATCCGACTTTATGGACTGGCATCCCACCGCACATTGCAGTTCAGATTTGCCTGCCCTGTGGGTATCCATGCTCCAGCGGAACTATGACCAACCGGGTCAACTGTTTTATGTTCACAGGCATAGTTACGAGTTCGAAGATGATTGGGGGTGAGAAGTCATCGAGTCGTTTGCCAAACTTGCCAGTGAGACTACCGACGTCCATCATGCCACCAAAGGTAAAATCTACGATTACATCACCGCCTGGCACATTATGGGTTGGTCAGTGGATTGCACTGAGACATTGAGGTTTCATAGTTGCTGATAACGATTACTTCACCTTGTTTTACCTTTTTAAATTTTTCAATGGCTTTCAGGGTTTCAGTAGTTGTACCTGACCGACTTACCGCGATACGCAAGTAATGGGTTCCTACATTTAAAACCGTCGAAGTGTTGAGCAATAATTCACTTCCAGGAACCGCTCTGGCAGTTTTACCGGTTAACGTTTGAAATAATGCCGCTCCTGCCAGGGAGAGATAATAAGTTGATCCACAACTTGTAAAAAATGACTTGATCGTATTGATCGGTTAACTTCTTTAATTCAACTGCTTTTGAATTTGTGACAGCTAATGCGTTTTGCTATGCATTGGTTTGTGTGACAATCTCGTTATAGGTTACATTTTTCTGATTTGACATTTCTTTTCTCCTCATTAAGTACTCTGTCAGCATTGGAGAAGTAAATCTTTTTCAATACTTGATCGGGCAAACTCAAACCATTAACTTGCCAGCGGCCTTGATCTGGGATCTCGGATGTGCCGTAGTTAAAATATTCATCATCTGTCTCAAGGAATCGATAACAGGTACGGTATGCGTCAAGATCGGGACTCATATCCGTGCCGAATAATATTCGATCCTGATACTTGATAAAGAATTCCTTGGCTGTAAAAGGCTGTCGACCTAACTCACCGATTCGACCAGAAATATCAATAAAATAGTTTGGGCAGAGATCAAGCATCTCGCCAACCCATCGTAGGTTTTCTGCATAGCAACCGACATGCGCCCCAATAAAGACGGTTGAGGAATGACGCTTTACAAGGTTTTTCAAACCATTGAGAATGTCCATGAAGGGGGGATAGGGTGGACTGGTAAAAGCCCAATCAGGATGGCTTTTGAGTTCTTCCCAACGTTCATTGGTTTCATCGACGGGATCAAAAAACGCCACAGGATCTGCTACATGGATCATAACTGGTAGGTTGAGTTCTCCAGCGGTTTGCCAAATTGGTGTCAGACGGATATCATCCACTTTAACGAGGTTTCCCTGTGGATCTTTAACTTGCAGACCAAATGGTTTCCAGATTTTTATTCCCTGAGCTCCGGCATTTTTTTGTGCGAAAATTCTTTTTGCCACCCATTCTGGAAATTGATTGCTGCGCTTTTGCCATTGGCTCCAATCCACGCCACCGAAGACTTGAAAACGCTCAGGGGCTTTTGCCTTGAAGTAATCCAGATGAGCATTGAGAATATCTTCGCCCCAACCCCCATCCAGATCGACATATTTGCTTATGCCTGCCACGTCGAGAAGATTCAGCAATTCATTGATCGGTTTCTTATCCCAGCCGCCTCCAAAGTCGCCTCCCAAATGGTTGTGCGCATCGATCACCTGAAAGCGCGGTTTTTCGACCAGGGTCTTTTTGGTTATAAGTTTGGAAAGCGGTCGATATTCTGATAGCAGCATGTCAGGGGTTCTCCCGAAGAAAAAAAGGGTGGTAACTAAACCAGAACTACATCCACACCCTGACTCTTCACAGCATCAAGGAATTCCTCATTGGCTTTTTTGTCTGTAATCAACTTATGAATACTTGTGATAGGAGCCAGGAAAGCTGTTGATACAGTGTTCATTTTTGTGTGGTCGGCCAAAACAATGACTTGCAGTCCAGATTTCAGGATGGCTCTATCTGTCATAGTTTCTGGTAAATAATCGTTGGTTAATCCATGCTCAAGATTGATCGCATGTACACTGATAAGCACCTTATCTGCCCGAACTTCAGCCAATGCCTGTTCTGTGATATGTCCAATAAAAGATAACTCGCTGGAATGTAATACCCCGCCTAATGCAACGACGGTGATGTCTGGTAACCCGGATAAAGTATTTAGAACCGGTAAAGAGTTAGAAACGACGGTCAACCCTTTGTGATCTCTTAAAGCACGGGCTGCCACAAGAACGGTTGTACCGGATCCAAGAAATATTGTTTCGCCGTCATGGACCATGTTTGCTGCGGCCGAACCAATCCTTTTCTTTTCATCGGATTCCGATGATTCACGCTGAAAAATCGGTAGTTTAGGCGGCGTTTCCTTGAGGGAGATGGCCCCACCATGAACCCGCTGGAGATCATTCTGTTCGGTTAACACCTCTAGATCACGCCTGGCTGTGGCTTCACTGATCGAAAACATCTTGCAAATATCGATCACTGAAATACGTTGCTGACGATTGAGGAATTCCAATATTTTTTGCTGCCGTTCTACGTTTGAAAAAGAATCTTGATTCATATGTTTTTCCTAAATCAATCAATAAAAAACCCTATCAATCATAAGCAATCAATTATTAGCATGTTTGTGATTGAAATGCAATAGGCAAACTTAATACTCTTTGCCTGAAAAATGATTAAGGATATTATCGCAATTGATGTTAATAAAAAAAGTGAAATCCAGACCATATGAATAAGTGCATAAATTGATTTTTTTCGGTAATAGATATATGAAAATTATTGAGTGCTTCTTCATTTATTCGTTCTTTGAATACAGACCAGCTTGTTGTGTTTACTTGAAGCTTAAGGAGGTGGATGTTATTCTTTCAAAGGCGTAATACCTCATCAAAACGTAACGGGGATCGTCAGAATAAATCCGCCTATATTTATGGAGAGAGCGGATTCAAACTCATGACCAAAAGGTTATGAGCCTGAATCCTGAATCGATATCTATGAAAAGGACTTAAATTCTAGTTCAGAAAAGGTTTCTCTCAGAGAAAAATCTCTGTAATTTTATAAATCACATAATTCTCAATCTTTCAATGTAACAATTTGGATAGTGTTTTACGTTAACACCTACCGAAATCGGTATATTGTAGTTGATTCGCTGGAATGATATTCTTGGACTATCTCTGGAAGAGAAGGCAAAAACGTTTTAAGTTTCTCTTCTCAATTAAATAGTTCAAGGAATCAACGCATGGTTAAACCAAAAATGACCATTGCTGGTCGTCTGGAAAATAGTAGCGGGGTTGCGATTCGAACACACGATCTCCGGGATATGATAATGAAAATAATTGTTTTATGCTGAAATTGCTATAGAAAATAATGGAATAGTAAAAAAAATAATCAAACTGAGATTCGGCTATCCCCAAATAAAATATATACTTGTTTTGTAATTTATATTCAGCAATATACAAGTTAAAACAATAAACAGGTAGGTGGTTAGACGAGCTATTGTAATTATTTACTTCTTTTCACTCTTTGGTATTGAGGATAAACACTGCAACCTTACTGCAACCCAGTGATAATTCTTAGCAAATTTAACTCAATTATTCTTATTAACCGCCATATATAGCGCTAGAGTATCGAGCTACCCCCATATATACTTATTGTACATTTATTCTAGCAACTCTTAATCAGCAGGTCAGGAGTATCAATCACGATGTATGTTTTCAAAACCCAAGGCTTGAACTAAACATAGAACGACATACTTTAGCAGGACCTGTCTCATTAAACATTCACTCTAACGATAGCTGTTTGGTCCATATCGGATTTATGGGTATAAATTTAGGCCGGTAATGGCTGGATAGAGCAGTAATCAGTAACGAGTAATCAGTAATTAGGAAGTGCCCGCCTTATGGATGGGCACTTTTTAACAATTAATTTATTGTTAAGTAATACCCATTTTCGTAAAATCTTTAATTATCTCTTTTTGGATTATTGTTCAACAGATTGTATTGTGTTAGGAGATTTTTATTATTCAGATTTGCCATTCTGAAATTAGAAGGTATTAATTGAAACTTAGGCCTGTTTCTTTTTTATTTCTTTCCATTTTTTTGCTATTTTTAATTCTCACTATCAGGATGGTTGTCTCGGCCGCCAGTGTGATTACCCGGGTGTCAGCCAGCTTCTATACCCCATCATTCAACATGGCGGTATTCAACAACAAGCTCTACTGCCACTACAGAGACCAAGGGTATTCCAGTGGGTGGTCCTATTTGGGATTTTATGACGACACCACCCAATCCCAATCCACAGTGTGGAATTCGGGGAACAACTCCGCGTCGGTTAATTATATTTATTACCTGACGGCATACAACAACAAGCTTTTTTTCAACACGACGACAGGCTCTTCCATCAATAATGAACTTTGGGTTTATGACGGTACCTCTACACCTACCAGGGTGTCAGATATACGGACCGTTGGTTCTTCAAATCCTAAATACCTGACGGTCTTCAACAACAAGCTTTACTTCAGCGCCAATGGTGATGGGGGTAAGGGTACCGAGTTATGGGTTTATGACGGTGCAAACCCCATCGTAAGTGGCGTTAATCCCAGCATGGTGGCAGATATCTACAGCGGCGCGACAGGTTCAAGCCCTGCTTACCTGGTGGCATTCAACAACAAGCTCTACTTTAGCGCCAATGGAAATAACGGCTCCGGGGTTGAATTGTGGGTTTACGACGGGATCAATCCCCCCAGCATGGTGGCAAATATATACAGCGGCGCGACAGGTTCAAGCCCTGCTTACCTGGCGGCATTCAACAACAAGCTCTATTTCAGTGCCAATGGAAATAATGGCGCCGGGGTTGAATTGTGGACGTATGATGGGACCAATTCCCCCGGCATGGTGGCAGATATTTACAGCGGCGCGTCAAATTCAAATCCATCCTATCTGGCGGTATTCAACAACAAGCTCTATTTCAGTGCCAATGGAAATAATGGCGCAGGGGTTGAATTGTGGACTTATGACGGGACCAATCCCCCCGGCATGGTGGCTGATATCTACAGCGGTGCGACAGGTTCAAACCCCGCTTATCTGACGGTATTCAACAACAAGCTCTATTTCCACGCTGATGGCAATGACGGCGCTGGCAAGGCACTGTGGTGTTTCAATGAAATATTTGCACCCACCATCACCAGCCTTTCGCTGGATATTGGCCCGACGGCGGGCGGTTCGCCGGTGGTGATCACCGGCACGACCCTGACCGGCGGGACGGTCACTTTTGGCAGCACCACTGCAGCCTGCACGGTCGATTCGGATACCCAGATCACCTGCATCACCCCTGCCCATGCAGCCGGTACGGTCGATGTGGCGGTTACGACTGCCGGCGGCACAACAACCCCCAACAACCTGTTTACTTATGTGGGGGCGGCGCTCTCCTTTTCTCCCAATTTTGGACCCATCGCGGGAGGCACAATCGTCACCATCAATGACGCCACTGGGCCGAACTTCACCGGCACCACGGCGGTCACTTTTGATGGTGTACCGGCATCTTCATTTACTGTTGATTCTGCCACTAAGATCACGGCGATTACACCGGCGCATGTAAGTGGTTTGGTGGATGTAGCCATCAGCGCTCCGGCCGGTCCGTCGGGGCAATATGATTACCCCGGCAGATTCGCCTACTATGGTGCTGATATCCCGCTGGCTCCAATCAGTGTGCCTGCCGCGAATTCGACGCTCACCATCAACGAAAGCCCCACACAATGGCAGGTCGGTTTTAACAAGGATGTGCTGCATGTAGATGCTGCAGATCCGAATTGGGCTTTTTCAGCACTTAACCCTGCTAATTACTTATTAGCTGCAGCCGGTAAAAACGGCGTATTCGATACGCAATCCTGCCTGGGAGGTATCCAGGGTGATGATGTGTTTATTACGATTAATGACCTATCTTACATTGCAGATTCATTAACCATAATTCTCAATCTTAATTTTGGGAGGCCTCTGCCGGTTGGCGAATACCAGCTTCTGGCATGCGGTACTACTTCAATAAAAGACCTGGACGGCGTCAAATTGAACGCTGGATTGCAGGATACGCGTTTTATACTGGTGATTGATGCGGACCCAACTATGCCAGGAGGAAATGGAACCAGCCAGGCAGAAATTTTGCCCGCCTCAGGTTTTGCCCCAGATCGAGTGACGCTGCTGCCCAAACAAGTTGTGACTTACGCAGAGATGGATGATCTCTGGCTTGAAATTCCGTTCATCGGCGTTCGAATGAACATCGTGGGTGTGCCGCAAACTGGCGACAGTTGGGATGTCAGTTGGCTAGGAAAGGATGCCGGTTATCTAGAAGGCAGCGCTTACCCGACATATGCCGGAAACAGTGTGTTGACGGGGCATGTTTGGGATTCTTACAACCACGCTGGACCGTTTAGCAACCTGGACACATTAAAATATGGCGACGTGGTCAAGATTCACTCGTTTGGAATGATTTATACCTATCAAGTGCGTGAAAACCGTTTAATCAACCCCGGGAATGTTGATGCTGTGATGAAACACGAGGAATTATCGTGGGTCACTTTGCTGACCTGCGAGTCTTACAACACGGAAACCGGGGTATATGCTAATAGACGCATGGTTAGAGCTGTACTCATCAGTGTGGAATAATTTATCAAAATAAGTGAATCGTAAGTGCCTGTCCGACGGAAAGGCACTTTTTTGTTGGAAGTGATTTGTGAGTGGTGATTAGTTTGGCAGCCCATTGGGTGGTATTTTTTTATTCGTTTTTGTTTCAGAAAAAAATCGGAAACGAATAAAACGAATCGGAACAGGCTGAAAAGGGCTGAATTTGAGATCAAAAACAACCTAAAACAGAGCGCCGGTTGAAGTCTGCTGTGGGATTCGTTTTTTGTTTTTATGTACGAATCTGCTTGGTGGAAATCGGGCTTTCAACCATGAGTGTTTAGTTGTTAAAGAGCAATACATATAAGAATATATGTTCTATAATCTTAGTATAACATATAGGTCAAGAATAAACACGAAGACGGCGAGTGCAAGGGGATGATTGGGCAAGGGTACACGACTATGCACCTTTGGCGTTAGTTTCGGTCGGTGATCAAGCATAACAGGAAGATTGTCTATAGAGCCTTGCTCCAAATTGGTGGGCTTTTTTTTGTTGTGTTTATTATTAGGACGGATATAATTAATTGTGTTGGGGGTAACCCCAAATATTTCGTTCATTGTTTATACTTCGGAATAATTGCAGCGTATCAAGAGTCCTTATAATTAATAGCTAGGCGGATAACGAAGTTTACATTCATGGCGTGAGAAAATGAACCAAGTAACACATGATAATCATTATGTACCCAAGGTATATCTCAAACAGTGGAGCGATGATGGTCTTCATATATGGGCATATCGATTGTTGGTATCCAATGAGAATGTTCATGAATGGGATCACCGGTCTATGGAAAAAACCGCGTTCCTACGTGATTTGTACACTGAAATTGAAAATGAAGAAGAAATAGACGAATTTGAAAAATGGTTGGAATTTGAGTTCGAAACTCCTCTTCAAGAAAGTATAAGGAAAGTATTAAATGACAATCCTCTTTCCTCGCGGGACTGGGAACTATTAGCAAATTTTCTGGGTGCTCAAGATATGAGAACTCCCCAGAGTTATTTGGAATCAACTGAAAGGTGGGAGAGAACACTACCTGACCTTATGCAAAAAACTTTAGCTGATTCTGTTCGCAAGCTTGAAGATGAAGAGTTTAGGAAAAACATAGAAGTTTCAGGGAATGATGAATCCAGTTTGTATAATAGGGTTTTGGAAATTAATGTTGTGAAAAGTAGTGAAACAGAAAGCGGACAGGGTTATATTCAAGCAGAGATAACTACTGGAAGAAAACTATGGTTACAAAGCCAAAGATTAGTGTTGACAAAAACGATCAAAGCATTAAAAGAACATAAATGGTGCATTGTCAGTCCCGCTCGCGGTTATCAATGGTTTACAAGTGATCATCCCGTTGTCAAGTTGAATGATTATGGTAACGGTAGTTATGATTTGAAAGGTGGTTGGGGAAGAAAAAGTGGAAATATATTTTTGCCACTTTCTCCACGCCATCTACTTTTTACTCAAATCGGAGATGATCTTCCCGATCGCCTTACTCTCACATCTGCACAAACAAAACAATTCCAAAGATTAATTGCTGAAAGAGCATATAGATGGCTATTTGCTCGTGAACCGCTGAGATTTATTCATAAAATACGACCACGCTATGTTGACCCAGAAGCATTTAAGTATGAAGAAGAACAATGGAGAAATTGGCATGAGATTCAAAAACAGGCAGAAAAATCAACAAAAAATCCCTCAAACCCTTAATGAAGCCGACTGTGCCGCGCACGGGATGTCAGCGTGTCGTTCAGCTGAAAATCGCTCTGTTTTAGCGGCGTCACAGGCCATAACTCGCGGCGCTTTATTATCTCGTTAGAATGAAACTCGCACACCCATTGCGCGGACCAAGTTGTATGTATGAGTATGGCCTGCACTCTCTTTGGTCGTACGTTTAGGCAGGTAATGCAAATTCAGTAATTAGGAAGTGCCTGTCTGACGGATGTGCGCTTTTTTGTTGAATTTGTGAAGAGGAAAGTTATAATTAATTGTGGCAGGGGGTAACCCAAAGTTTTTTGAGCGTGGGTTAAAATATGGGTTAATAGCAGCGAAACAGATTTCCGCACAACAAGCCTGCTTCATTAGTCTTCGCATAAGTTTTCCGCCTTTATTGGAGAAGTCATGAGCGTAAAAAATGAATATGATTTTACCGAACTATTAAAACAAAAATTAGAAGAGGCATTAACCCAACGCGGCAAGGTCAATATACTCATTGCTGGTAAAACGGGTGTTGGTAAAAGCACGCTCATTAACGCTGTCTTTCAAGGTAATTTGGCTGAAACAGGGGATGGGCGCCCTGTGACCAAGACAACCAGAGAAATCGAAAAGGAAGGGATTCCCCTAAGTATATTCGATACCCGCGGGCTGGAAATAAGCGAGTATAGCAATACGATTCAAGAACTTGAAAAGCTTATACAGGAGAAGAGAAAAAGCAAAGACCCCAACCAGCATATTCATATCGCTTGGGTATGCGTGATGGAAGACTCTCGTCGTGTTGAAGATGCTGAAATTAACCTAGTAGAAATGCTGGATAAATATATCCCGGTCGTTGGGGTGATTACAAAAAGCGTGGGAGACAATGGCTTTCGGCAAACCGTCCAGGAACTTTTACCGCGAACTCGAAATGTGGTTAGAGTGCTTGCAAAAGAAAGAATTCTTGACGGTGGGTACAAAATTCCAGCAATGGGGCTTGAGACACTTGTGGATATTACCATGAATCTCGTCCCTGAGACTCAAAAAAACGCCTTCGCCGCAGCTCAGAGAGTAAGCCTTAATCACAAGTTGCAGAGAGCGCATGCGGTAGTGGCGGGGGCAGCGGCTGCTGCTGGCGGCTTTGGCGCTGTTCCTCTTCCCTTCGCCGATGCAGTTGCGATTATTCCTGTTCAATTATCAATGCTTGCCGGGATAAGCGCAGTTTGGGGTCTTCCTTTGTCAACAGCATTTTTGGGATCGCTTGTAAGTGGTGCTCTTACTGGTTCGGCAGGCACAGTAGTAGGGCGTGCCGCCGTCGGTGCATTATTAAAACTGATACCCGGTGCGGGTTCAGTAGTAGGGGGAGTAATAAATGCAGGAGTAGCCGCCACTTTGACAACAGCATTTGGGGAGGCATACATCGCCGCGCTCTCACTGCTTACAAAAGACAACCCAGGCAAAATCCCTACCGCGGAAGCAATTCGAGACGAATTTTTACGTCAATTGAAGGTTAAGAAAAAAGAAATCAAGGCGGGCTAACACGGGCTTGCATTGGATTAGCGCTCCGCGCCCGCAAACGTGTTTTTGTCGTTTAACCAAATAGCCCTTGTGAAGTACGCGACAACCACTGAAGCCTAACGTTAGATTTTCACCCTCACATATACCGCGCGGACCGAGTCGGATGTATGGGTATAAGTTTAGACCGGTAATGCAAGTTTTGTAATTCGTGAACCGTGAACCGTAAACCGTCCCCTCTCGCTTCGCTCGCCCCATAAAAACTGGGGACATGTGGGGCGCACACTTGCCCTCCCGAAGGACATCGGGACGATGAGGCTGCAAGTGCCAGGGAAGTTCGCGAAATCGTAAATCGTAAGTGCCTTTCTGATTGATGGGTACTTTTTTGATTTTTGTGCCATAATTACAGCATATCAAGAGAGAATAATTTTTTGTAGAGTCGCTAAATCGAGATTTCTTGTGATTCAACTTACTACTGACCTTTCCAATCCTTTGCTTGAATTACTCCGCGATAATCTGGCACCTATAGATGCTGTTGAAGTAGGGCCGTGGTTCAGCATAGGGCAAATTAGCAATTATCCTGAATCATTGCCAAAACTTCCTTTTTATTTTCACGGTGGTGATTTGATAGAAAGAGTAGGCTTAGTTCCTGGAACGACCTCAAGAATAGCCGCTTACCTGCATTGCACTCAGAGTCCATGGGTATCGATGCACATCACAATGTGGTTACCCGGAATGATTGGGCTTATGTTACGGCGGGGTTGGCGAATGCCTTTACCCAATCCTGAACGAGCCACGCAACGGTTTATTCAAAAAGTGCGAAGGCTAGCTAGTTCCATTCATGTGCCTGTGATTCTAGAAAATATCGAGCCGCTACCCTTTGATGGTTATGAGTTTGAAGTACAAACCGACCTCATTAACAAAGTCATCGAGGAGACTCATTGTGTTTTTTTTGTTGGACATTGGTCATGCCCGCGTATCAGCAGCAAGATTGGGAGAAGATGTTCTTGATTATTTGCGTAACTTGCCACTAAATCGTGTTGTTCAGGTTCATGTGAGTGGGCCAAGAATGCGCGATGGACGTCTTTTTGATGCGCATGAATCGCTACAAGAAGCTGATTATGAACTGCTCGAATTTGTTCTTGAGCAAACACAGCCACAAGTGGTTACTCTGGAGTATATTCGCGAACGAGAATCGCTACAAAAGCAACTCTTTCGTTTGAGTGATTTTCTAAATATTTACAGTGTTTAGCAATGATAAAAACAAAACATGATTACAAAGATAGGAGGCGACCCTAAAAAGCTTGTTATCACTTAAATATTTTTGGCTATTTCTCCACCGGCATTCAATCCTAGCCGGCAAATGCAACCGAAGTAACTATATGTGGAAGCTACCTTGATTCATCTTGAACCGATCACAGCCGAAAACTATCGAGAGTGCACAAGCCTGAAAGTAGCCAATACTCAGGCTCATCTAGTTGCTTCCAATGCCAAATCTCTGGCTGAGGCTTATGTCTTTTACGCTTCATCACGGCCATACGCCATCTACTGTGATGATACAATGGTCGGCTTTTTATTATTGCGGGAACTGGAACATCTTCAAAGCTATTACCTATCGCAATTTATGATTGACGAGCATCATCAACGCAAGGGGTATGGAAAGCAAGCTATGCTTGTTTTGATCGAAAGTTTGAAAGAAGAAAAGAAATTCTCCCAAATTGATCTGTGCTATTTGGATGGTGACGAAGGAGCAAAGAATCTGTATGAAGGATTAGGCTTTGTATCAACCGGCGAAGTTGAGGCAAATGAAATAATAATGCGATTGCGCCTAACACCTTTGCCACCGACAATTTGGTCGTTAGACACAATTTTGTGATAAAAATGGGGTAAGACGATGAAAATCAAACTTGTTGCACTAGTCATTCTCACACTCGTTTTGATTGGGGGTTGTCAGCCAGCACTACCTGATACATTCATGCTAACGCCTAATTCTATAGCTCCAAGCCTGACTCGCGACCCAATAGTTGCTCTCACCCAAACACCAACATCATCGTTGGAGCCTCCAGTCCATCAACCCAGAATAATTTCCAGAGAAAAGTTAAATTGTGTTGTTAATAATCACTCTGCTATATGTATTGATAATCTACTGAACATCGAATTCGATTATCCAATAAACTGGGGTGAGATTGAGGCAGAATTAAGAACTGGTGGTTACACAGGATATGCTTATGATTACTATTTTGGTGGAAAAACAATTGCAGAGAATGAACCCCTTGTGGCTGGTGGGAGAAGTATAGATTTTTCTGAAGGACGGGGCGGAATGTCAACTGATTTTGCAGGCTATGGAGATAAAGGTCTTCAATTCAAAGGTGAAGTCTGCGACTCCAACTGGAATAATGTATTCCCTATTTGCCAAGATGTGAATGGTAATGTCGCATGGATGATTCGCTTTCCAAAGGCCAGTTATATTTGCGAGAGTCCACCTGGATTTTATACCACACCTGTTTTTAGAATTGAAGTAAATCTGCCAACTAATTCAAAAATAAATGGTTTTGTTTTTGAAGCACCGTTTTATTCGGAGCAGTTTTTGAATCAGGTAAAGGATGATTTGTATCCCCTGCTTGGGTTAGGCTCAGATATGCTTCCAACAAAATGCGGTGAATTAGACCAACTTGCATTCGACAATCAGCTGAAATCCTTCTTAGAGAAAATAAACACAAGAACTATTGATGACCAAACGCAAAGAAAAATTGATGAGTTAATACACCTTGCCACATCAATTCGTTTTCGATAAGTCGACCTGCCCAAAACTTCATACCCCGGGCTTGGAGATATGAGGTGCGACAAGCGATGGGTCGAAGTAAGGATGGTTTTCCGTTTTGCTGGTTGGTACTCCCATCC
>CAKMKJ010000019.1 GCA_927443345.1 uncultured Anaerolineaceae bacterium
GATTGGGGAGTGAAAGCTTTTGCTGATCTAGCTTCTTTGATTGATACTGCAGAATTGGCAGGTATTCATGCTTTTCAAGCCATTCTTAACTTAATGGACTCTCCCACCAAACCCTTACTTCCGATTTCGTGAGTAGTTACTCCTCAATAATAGTATATTTGTTCCATAATTATACCCGCTTTTGGCTGCTTCGTTTAAACGGGACCTTGCTAGTCTGGTAAAATTGGGTCTATTACTGTAATGAAAACGGAAGTATCCCATGGATAATCAAACCAAACCCGTAAGAAAGAAAAAAGCACTGGTGTTCCATCCCATTTTGATCGGACTTTATCCGGTGTTGGCTCTATTGGCTTATAACATCATTCAACTTGATCCGATCTACGCTGTGCGTGCCACTGTGGTCACCCTGGTGATCAGTGGTTTGGTGTTTGGACTTGCATTATTGATCACCCGCGAACGCTACAAAGGTGGATTGCTGGCCAGCCTGGCTCTGCTGCTTTTTCTGACTTACGGGCATGTCTATAACCTGCTTGAAAACAAATCCTATTTCGGTCACCACCGCTTCATGATCATTATCTGGCTAGCGCTGTTTGCGTTGGGTACCTATGTAATCTTCCATCTCAAGAAGAAACCGCGCACATTTTCTACTTTTTTAAATTTCTTTTCAGTGGTGCTCATTGCCATCCCTCTTTTTCAGATTGTGAGCTTTGAGATTCGACAGTCTAATGCCAGCCCGAAAGCTGTTGCCAACCCGACCGTAGATTCAGTGTGGCAGCCGCAAACCACCGCGCCTGCCGATTCACCTGATGTTTACTATATAATATTGGATGCCTACACTCGCAGCGACTTGCTCAAAGAGGTCTATGGTTATGACAACAATGCATTCTTGCAGCAATTGCGCGAGATGGGTTTTTATGTGGCAGAGTGCAGCAAAAGCAATTACAGCTATACACCGTCCTCCATGTCGACGGCTTTGAATATGGATTATCTGGAAGGTTTTGCCGGGGACATAATCAAGGAAAACCGCAGTTTTTATGATTTAGGTGAAACCATCAAGCACAACAAGGTGCGTTCGCTCTTTTCAGACCTTGGCTACCGCTATGTGACTTTTGATAACGACATCTGGTGGCTCGATACCACCGATTCAGACCAGTATATTTCTCAATATGCATCCCCCTGGCAGAAATTGTTGAACTTTAATATTTTGGGCAATTTCGAGAGATATTTCCTGCGCTCCACTGCCTTGAGGGTGGTGGACGAATTCAATAACTCAAAAGCAAACAAACTGGATAAAGCGCTGCTTTCTACTGAAAAAGCGCATTATGATCTGATCAACTACAATTTTGATCAGTTGGAACAACTTTCTCAATCAGGTAGCCCCAAGTTTGTATATGCTCATTTTGTGGCGCCGCACTTTCCGTATGTTTTTGCGCCCGACGGCTCATTCGAATATACACCCTCCAATGCTCCCGGATATGTAAACGAAATTGCATTCATCGAGCAGCGCGTGTTGGAAGTGCTCAACAAGATCATCAAAACCTCGGAAGTTCCGCCGATTATTCTGCTGCAGAGCGACCACGGCCTGGCCGAAGAAGTGCGCAATGCCAACCTGATGGCCTATTACCTGCCCAACGGTGGAGATGAAGAACTCTATCCCAGCATCACGCCGGTCAATTCATTCAGAATCGTGTTCAACCAATACTTCGGCGCGGACTATCCACTTTTGGAAGATGTAGCGCGTTCGGCAACTTACCAGGCGCCCTACGACTTCACGATTGTGGATTATCCCTGTTTGGCGGAATAACAGAAGAAAATCCCCTTTCTTAAGGCAGGCCCCCGCAAACTATTTAAGTCTGCGGGGTTCTTTCAAAAACGAATTCGGAACCTGAATACTAAAGCAAACCCCCGCAATAATTTCGCGGGGGATTAGTAATTTATTCTGTTTATTTCTTTTTCAGTAAGTAGAGGGTGCGTTCGCTACCGGCCAGAGGATGCTTGGCGGCAATTTTGAAAACACGCGAAAAGGCGGCTTCAAAGCCTTCTTCGGTGTAATGGTCGAAAATATCCTTGCGGGTGGCGAGCAGGCGTTTGACCTGTGAATCATTCTTGGGTACAAACTCAACCACTGCCCAGTTGGATATGGAGGCAAAATAATCGGCGATGGTATCGAGGGGCAGGTTGTTTGAGATGGCTAAATGGTGGATCAACGCCAGGGCAAGGATCATATCCACGGGACCGCGGGCGTTAAAGGCATCACGTTCCTGGTTGGCCCATCCGATGGAAGGGCTGGGATTGGTCAAATCCATCACCAGGGGCATCAAATTCTTTTCTTGATTTGCCTTGATGGTGAGGTAATTCTTTTCAACAGCGGCGGGGTCAATATCACTGGCTACGGTGAAGATGCCGCGTCTGGCAGCTTCGCGGCTGAAAAGTCCGTTGTTGGCGCCGAGATCCCAAACTTTGGCAGGTTTGGCTTGATCAATAAAACTGCCCACCACTTCACCCTTCAAGCGCAGTGAGTCATCAGAATAATTGGTGGCGCTGTAATAATCGCCCCATTCTGTACCCTTAGGCTGCCAGGTTAGTTTTTCTACTGTCTGGGTGAGGCCTTTAAGCATGTTGAGCAATGACTCTTTAGTGAGCAAACCAGTATTGTTTTGGATTGTTGGCTTATCAGCATATTCGCGCTGGACTCGGGCGTGCATGTGAATATGAATATTCAAGCCGGATAGACCAAAACGGGTTTTAACGGGCAGCAGACGGCTGGCCAGATCGAGCGGAATGCCGTCAATATAATTCTTGCTGAGCAGCATAAAGCGCACATCCACAAGGGAGGCCAACGCGAGGGGTGCCAGAAAATGCTGGCAGAATTGGCGATAACCATCCCAGGCTGAACCTTTGCGGTAAATATCAAATGAGAGCGTGTCAATTAATAAGGGCTTGCCATCTACAAATTGGATATTGTAAGCACTGGCATCTTTGAGAATCATGCCCTTGCTTAAGGCCAATCTATTAATTTCAAGGGTCAAGAGAGCAGCGTCTTTAAGCTGTGAAAAACTCCACTCATAGGGATAAGAAATAAATGGGACGAGATCAGGCTGCAAAATGCGATAAGCAATCTCAGGGTTATCTGCTTTGACTTCAACTTCTTTGTGAGCCACCAACCATCCGCGTTGAGTTAATTCTTCATACAACCCGGTAGAGATGAACTTGTCGTAGGCCTTGGCGCCAAATTGATTCACCTGACGATAGAGCACCCCTTTACGTGTGAAAAGAAATCCACTTGGGTCGCGAAAGGAAGAGGAAACCCTTGCTTCGTTCATCAGGCCTCGTCTAGATCGTCATCGTCAGTTTCAGGCGCAGGCGGCTCATATTTTTCGCCTTTAAAGAAAGCTCTGATACGTCCCCAAAAGACTTTTGCCAAGATGCCAAAACCACCCACCAGACCAGCGGCAATCAATTGAACCAGTAAACTGCCTGAACCGGGATCAAGGTATCGTGTATTTAAAAGGATATGATGCATGTTTCCTCCAGCTTTTCAAAGTGACTTTCTATTATACCCGTGATAGAGCGTGAAATTGGAGAGATTATATCGAGCGACTAACAGTAAGTTTTTGCGCCAGAGCCACAGCAATTTTGCCGCCTACGCTGGCGTTGTTCTTGATCAAGGCGATGTTAGCCGTGAGACTTTTGCCGTCGGTTTCTTTTTTGATGGAAGCCAGAATAAAAGGCGTGACTTCTTTGCCTACAATGCCCTTTGTTTTAATATCAGCAAGTGCCACATCAATTGCCCAACGGGTTTCTTCATATGAAAGCGCATCTTCATCAGCAAGCGCCACACCCACCAAAAGACCGCCCTTGTGTTCATGCAGCATCTTGGCTTTATAGATATCAGCGACTTCTTCGGGGGTTTCTGCCGACCAATCCAGTTTATACTGGCTGCCGCGGGTATAAAAAAGCGGGAAGTTTTGTGTTTGATACCCGATGACACCAACCCGGTTGGTTTCAAGGTATTCGAGCGTGGCGGGGATATCCATAAACGCTTTTGCGCCAGCGCATACAGTGATACAGTGATAATCAGCCAGGGCAATTAAATCTGATGAAATATCGAGCGTTTGGAAACCATCCGGGCCAACGCCGCCAATGCCGCCGGTGACGAATACGTTAATCCCCACAGCGGAGGCAATGGCCAGGCTGGCGCTGACCGTGGTGGCGGCAGACAGTTTGCGTGCCAGAATGAAGGGGATGTCACGGTCGCTGGCTTTATGGACATTTTTGTCCGTGGCGATCCATTCAATCTCGTCACGAGTCAGTCCAACCTTCATTTTGCCCTCGCGGATGGCGATGGTGGCCGGGATGGCGCCAGCCTGGCGCACGATCTCTTCCACTGCCAGGGCGGTTTCTACATTCTGTGGGTAGGGCATGCCGTGGGCAATAATGGTGGATTCAAGCGCAACAATGGGGGCACCGGTGCGCAAGGCATCTGCAACGTCTTTTCTGATTTCGATTTCATGTTTATTCATTTTTTCTCCGATTTACCGTTCGTCAAAGGGTAAGAATAGTTGTTAGTGATATGTTTATAAAATGAACTCAAATCGTTCACGCTAGTTTTTTGAGTTGATCAACCAATTCTACTTCATTGTTCTGATGCAAAATTTGAGTCAGGTCAGTTAGGGTTGGTGCATGTTCGTGCGCTCCCATACGGGTGACAATATGCGCCGCAGATGCACAGCCCAACTTACATGCTTGTTCGAGGGGTAGTCCTTTTAGCCAACCCGTCAAAAAGCCGCCGCAGAAAGCATCTCCTGCACCGGTAGTATCCACCACTCTTTCGATTGGGTTCAATTTTACAAATTGATTAATATCGTGTGTTGAGAGCAGGCAGCCCTCACCACCCAAAGTGACCACTACAGTGTTCACCCCCCGCCCTCTCAAGATGTTTGCAGCCTTGACGGGATCTTGCTCTCCAGCGAGCAGCAATGCTTCATCCAGGTTGGGAAAGATAAAATCCAACTGAGCCAACAATTCGTCCATTTCGCTGCTGCTTTGTTTTGAAAAAAGATAAGAGGGGTCAAGCGATACAGCCAATCCGTTGCGCTTTGCCTCACGTAAAAGGGTCCATGCGGTTCGCCGAGAATTTGACTGTTGAAAGCTGTAGCCTGAAAGATGCAGGCAGTGGTGGTTCTTCCAGAGTGATTGAGGGGGCAGGTCAGGCGGGTCTGATTCATTCACCCCCCGATAAGAGTGGAACCTGCGTTCACCAGCAGCATCCACTATGGCGACACAAGTGCCGGTTTTGCCGGTAGTCTTTTTTAAATGACGGGTATTGACATTGAATCTGCGAAAATCTTTTAACAATGGTTTCTTCCAAATATCGCTGCCAAGGCTGCCCAAAAAGGTAACCGGCAGACCAAGACTGCCAGCGATGGCAGCACAATTGGCGGCAGAACCTCCAGGTGAAAAACCCAGGTCATCCACTTTAATGTCGGTATCACCCGCTTCGGCTGATTCGGTTTTAAGCAGGATGTCCATTTCGACATCGCCGTAAATAAGTAAACGTTTTTGAGTCATGACAGAATCTATCCTGGGATTAATGGTAACCGTTTTCGCCAGATTTATCGAGGTCGGAATTCAATTAAAGTATGTTCGATCAGAAAAAATCGCTATAATAATTTATATGAACAAGTAATCTAACGGAGAAAAGAATGAAGTCGATCCGCTTAATAACGCTGCTGATTTGTCTGCTATTTTTGATGGCATGCTTTCCCTTTTCTTTATTTAAAGCGGATACTTCAGAAATTCTGGTTACTGAAATCTCAACAGAAAATTCAATTGACGTTGAATCCACACCCCTTACACCAGACGATGCTTCGGAAATTCAGCCCGATTCGCAGAATGAATTTGGTGAAAGTGCACGTGTCCATTTGGAAGTATTAGCCGGAGAGATAGGCGACCGGCTCGCCGGTACGGGCAACGAAACCAGCGCTGCAGAGTACATTCAAAGCCAATTTGAAGTCTTTGGTTATACCGCCGAAACCCAGTGGTTCACCGCTTATGACGATTATGAAGGTGTAAGCTTTGATTCATCGAATATTATTGCGGTCAAACAAGGTCGCTCTGACAAGCAAATCATCGTCGGAGCACATTATGATTCTGTGAATGATGACGGCAGCCAGGGCGCGGATGACAACGCCTCGGGCGTAGCCGTGCTGCTTGAAACGGCTGAACGTGTTTTTGACGAAGAAACCCCTTACACTATTGTATTCGTCGCTTTTGGCGCAGAGGAGGTGGGGCTTTGGGGCTCTGCCAATTATGTTGACGAATTGAATCAAAGTGAGCAAAACAATATCATTGGTATGGTCAATCTTGATAGTCTGATCGCAGGGGATAAAACCTATGTCTATGGCAACGAAGGCCGTGGCAGCATGCGTGATTGGGTGCTGGAGAATGCAAAACAAAAGGGAATAAGGATTGAAGGCAAGACGGATGAAGACCTGTATTATGAGGATGGAACCCCATGCGAGTGTTCTGATTTTGATGCATTTGAAAAAGCGTATATTCCATATGTGTTTTTTGAGGCAACTAATTGGGATCTATCGCCCGACGGCATGGTTCAGGTTGATCCTCAATATGGTGTAAATGGAGAGATCAGGCACACTGAATTTGACACAATCGAATATATTGATGAGACTTTTCCAGGTCGAATTGAAGATCATCTCAACACTTTTGTTACGCTGCTGTTTGATTTAGTGACTCAATATTAGGATATTTGGTAGAAAAAGAAAAAACGATAATCTTGCAGCTACCAGTTGAGAAATGCCCCTATTAACTATATCTTTACTTTATCGGCTCGACCAACTTTGTGAAATATTTTATCAGCGTACATATTCTGGTCGGCAAGTTTGAGCGCTTTCATCAGATCAAACAATTCTGTTGTTGCACATCCCAGAGAAATTTTTAATGGAAGATCCGTCTGCCCGGAATTATAGTCAACGATCTTGTTCTTAATACGCTCCACAATGGTCTTAACCATTTCTGCATCGGTCCGCGGCAGTAAGACAGCAAATTCATCTCCTCCGATGCGAGCAACAATATCACCATTGCGCATTCCAGAGCTGAGTATATTTGCCCCCCGCTTTAATAGTTCATCTCCGGCAGCGTGGCCCCTGGTGTCATTTGTGTTTTTCAAACCATCAATATCCGCCATAATAACGCTAACCGGAAAATCCCTTCCCTGTGCAAAACGCTCCAGTTCCGCTTCAAAGAAATTGCGGTTATACAAACCGGTCATGGCATCGCGGCTGCCCTGATAGCGAAGCTGTTCTTCGAGTTGTTTTCGTTCGGTAATATCAAAACAATGTCCGATATAACCCACAAACTCACCGTTACTGTTATAAGTTGGAGTCCCTAAATCCTGAATCCAGCGATATTCTCCACTCACATGGCGCACACGGTATTCCATATCAAATTTTTCGCGTTTTTCAAAAGCAGTAATATAAGTATGCAAACAGTGATCGTAATCATCTGGATGGAGACCTTCAGTCCAACCATTGCCCAGTTCCTGCTCCAGGGTACGTCCGGTGAACTTCAGCCAGGGTAAATTGAAATAATTACACAACTTATCGGTTCCAGAGGTCCAGATTAAGACAATGCCTGAATCAGCCAGGTTATGGTATTGAACCTCTTTTTCTCGCAATTCTGCTTCAGTTTGAATACGCTGGGCAATCTCATTTTGAGCTTGTTGCAGGTTTTTTCTTGTATTTTGGGCAAGCAGATCCACGGCAATAGCCGCAATGAGGAAGAGGATAGACACCATTGCCAGGGAAACCCAAGTGGCGCCGACGCCTTCAAAAGGTTTTGTGTGAAACCAGCCCAGGTTTTCGCCAATTGCCAGCCAGCTTATGGCAAGTATCGTTGTAGCAACACTGATCCTAAAATGGAGCCTATCAAGTGTTAACCCGGCAAAGATTATCACAATTGGCAGGGCGATGATAGATAAATCTCTAATTCCCTGCCCTATAGTTGCTTTGAAAGTGAGTGTGAAAAGGACGCTTAAAACTGTACTAAAGCTGCCGAATTGCAGTTTTCCGCGTCTGACCATGATAAAGGGGATGATGAGTAAAATGCAGCCGGCAATTGTTGCTGCCACCAATATCCAATCTTTGAATAAAAATCCAAAGAACGCCGCAAAAGTGTAGGCTCCCCACGAAAAATAAATGAGGACCGATATTAGTCGTGCAACACGTCGATCTTCTTCTCCATCAAACTCAATGCTTGTTAACGAAGATTTCATCGAAATCTTTTCCCTAAACCACTAAAAAAGACTGCTGCATGATCAAACAGGTTAAAGAAAATGACTATGTGCAAAGTAAATTATGAGCGATATTATCTGAATTGTTTTAAATTATACCCACTTCTGATTGAATAATATATAGTTTTATTATGCTTGGCTTTAAATAAGAGAAGCCAAGAGGGTTTAATGAAGAATTAGACATCTTCTGGCATACACTGCTAACGGTGAATCAGGGCTCGATATCAGAACACCCCCTGGGGACGCCCCCAACCTGATAACAAAAAAGAGCCCGAATAGGCTCTTAAAATTTGGACACCCTTCGGGTGTTCGCTGCGCTCATCACACCAGAGGCTCGAATATTACACCCCAAGGGTGCCCTGAACCTGATAGCAAAAAAGAGCCCGAATAGGCTCTTTAAATTGTGATCCACCAAAGATTCGAATATAACACCCCAAGGGTGCCCTGAACCTGATAGCAAAAAGAGCCCGAATAGGCTCTTTAAATTGTGATCCACCAAAGATTCGAATATAACACCCCAAGGGTGCCCTGAACCTGATAGCAAAAAGAGCCCGAATAGGCTCTTTAAATTGTGATCCACCAAAGATTCGAACCCCTGGTGGATCACAATTTAAAGAGCCTATTCGGGCTCTTTTTTGTTATCAGGTTCAGGGCACCCTTGGGGTGTGATATTCGAATCTTTGGTGGATCACAATTTAAAGAGCCTATTCGGGCTCTTTTTGCTATCAGGTTCAGGGCACCCTTGGGGTGTGATATTCGAATCTTTGGTGGATCACAATTTAAAGAGCCTATTCGGGCTCTTTTTTGCTATCAGGTTCAGGGCACCCTTGGGTGCCCTGAAC
>CAKMKJ010000020.1 GCA_927443345.1 uncultured Anaerolineaceae bacterium
AGCCTTCGAAGATAACTGCCCGCTAATTTCAAATCCTGATCAAAAAGACACCGATAATGACGGCATTGGCGATGCATGCGATTCAACCCCCAAGGGTGTCTTCAAACCCCTCATAGTGCCTGTCACTGGTGGCGCTGGATCATTCACAACCTTTGATTGCAATACAACCACAACACTGCGCTTGCCTTCAAGTGATATGGTGGTTGCCTCATCAGACTTCTGCAACATGCAGGGTGAACTGACCGAAACACTCGAAGAAGTTCTGCCAGAAGATCTTCCTGCCGGCATACCCGACTTTGAGTTTGGTATGAGCTTGACCATTTTAGATAACCTCACCCCGGTAACCTACATTGCTGATCCCGGTCGTTTGACCTACTCCTTCAAAATCCCGGCTGATCTGCGCGACAAAGAATTCACCATCCTCTTCTGGGATCCCACTTTGAAAGAAGGCGTTGGTGACTGGGTGGAATTACCCGTCTATGCTGAAGAAGAGGATGGCACCCCCGTGATCAGCTCCTTGCACGAAGAGGAACCCTCTGAACTGCGCATGACTCTTGAGGGTGTAAAGAAGAATGATCTGGGAACACGGTTTGAATTTGTAACCAACTTCCCCGGCCTCTTCATCCTGGCCGTCAAGTAAATCACTAAGTTTTTGAAGAATCAGCCGGGTTAATCCCGGCTGGTTTTTTGCCTGAAAGTCAGTATAATAATAGAAATAACATTTTTGGATGCATTGATCTGAAGACCATCATCTGGTCGCTTGCCAGGGATAACCTTGCGCATGGCTTCAGGGAGCAAATAGCGAAACCGGCCTTAAGGTCGGTTTCTTTTTAATTTCTTTAACACGCAAATTATGTTTTATTGTTTGTTTTGTCGGCTGGGGTTGCGCATGAAGGTTCAATTCTATAAACTGGTTGGAATTCTGTTATTTGTCCTTTTGGTTTCACATCTGGTGATTCCACGATTTGTTTTTGCAACACCGGTTCCTGGCATCAACACGAATCTCAGTACACTGTTTCAACAAACTGATGACGATTCCGAACTTGAATCCATAGTTACCTTCAGCGGCAATAATGCGCAGGGGGCGGGGTATATCCCCGGCGAGACCGTTCATGTGGATGTGCGAGGCCCTAACGCGGAGGTCTATGCCTGCGATGCCAGGGTGGATCAAAGTGGTGCATGGAGCTGTTCGGTAAATCTTTGGAAAGATACCCTTGTCAGCGGTGTTTTCTATTACAAAGCCACGGGGTTAAAGTCTGGTGTCTCATATACAGGTTCCTTTAATAATGAAGGGGCCATAAAAAGTGTAAAACTTCTTGTGGATGGGAAAGTGCTTGCAGATAAGGCTGTGATCCATCCGGGGACGATTGTGGATGCACAAATTGAACTGGAATCCACAAAAAGAGAATTCTCGTGGAGTGCAACGAAGTATCAGATTCAGCAGAAAACTTGCTCCAGCGCAACCGACTGCACCTGGAAAACCGTCTTTTCCAGCCCATGTCTTGCTGCCCCGGAGCCTGATTTAAAAGGGCAGGTACCTCATCAGTTGGTTACGATTTCTGATGTATTTAAACAGACCCAGATCAATAATTCTTATCAATTAATGACCACCACCTATTCTGACACTGGCTGCAAGTTGGTCAATGGCGAACAGTGGTATTATGCCGATGAATTTGAACTAAAAAATTACGAAACCAAAACTGAATTGATTTGCACGCCGTCTGAAAACACTTTTGGCAGCCAATTTGATTGCGAGGCTACTGTTTTTCGCAGCCCCGCGAATAACAAAACCTTGTTGGGTACTGTGTCATTTGAAATTGAAAAACCGGCAGCAGCGATGGCAACCCCGGCAGCCTGTTTTCTAAAAGCAGAAAATAACGGAACTGCATCTTGTTCCACTTCATTCAAATTTAATACAGATGGCACCTACAAGCTGCGGTCAAATTTTGTCAGCAGCAATCCATTAGATGACGGAAGCACTAGCGATTGGCAGGATGTTACATTTGAGATTCAAACACCTGTGGTCACGGTTACCGCGAATGCATTATCTAAAACCTACGGAGAATCCGATCCGGTTCTGACATACAGCACCACCCCCAAAAATCTCTATCCGGTTTTTTCGGGTTCGCTCATACGAGTGGCAGGTGAAGACGCAGGAACATACAGCATCAGCCAGGGGTCGCTCAAGGCAGATGGCTACACCATCAAATTTATGCCAGCGGCTTTTACCATTGAAAAGGCTAAAGCCAATATACAGGCAACGGGTTTTTCAGGGGTTTATGACGGTCAGGAACATGGCATACTTGCAACCGCTGTGGGCGTAAAAGGCGAGGATCTCTCCAATTTATTGACTATGGGTCCGACCTTCGTCAATGTGCCGGGGGGTAACTCATCACTCATTTTTACAGGCAACCAAAATTATCAGGCTGAGACGCTTAAAGACATTCCGGTGACCATTTCTGCCAGAGCGCTTGAGATCACAGCGGATGTGCTTTCAAAGACATATGGCAATCCTGATCCAACCTTCAGTTACAAGATCACAGGAGGCAGCCTGGTTGCCAATGATAAGCTTGGCGGCGCGATCATCCGTGAGTCGGATGAAAATACGGGTCTGCAAATACTCACGCGCGGATCGCTCTCTGCGGGTAAGAATTACAACATCACCTTTATCAGCGCATGGTTCAAAATTGACAAACGGCCTGTCACCATCACCACCGATCCTCAAAGCAAAGAACTGGGCAGCCCTGAACCCGCCTTATCCTTTATGATAACGGATGGACAATTAGTCAATGGCGACATGTTTAGCGGTTCTTTGGCTAGAACACCGGGAGAGTCCGCTGGGGTCTATCCGATTGGGCAAGGCTCGCTCTATCTTTCTGATAACTATGAACTAGCTTTTATGGGGTCAACCTTCTCTATATATGACTCCGCTGATGGGCTCGATGCAGATGCAGATGGCATTCTAAACGCCGCCGATAACTGTGTTTTCAAATCCAACCAGGACCAAAAAGACGCTGATAATGATGGTTTTGGAGATAGCTGCGATAGCACACCCATGAATTTGCTAGCCAATCTGTTTGTGCCGGTGACGGGCAGTTCAGCCACCAGTGAAGTAAATTGTACCGGCAGCACCACCCTTCGTCTGGCTGATGGTAATTTTGTGGTCATTCCAAAAGAGTTGTGCCAATGGTCCGCTGTGATTGGCAGTGAACCTGAGACCAGTTTACCGCTAGCTTTACCAAGATCAGATAAATTTGTCAGTTCCATAAACCTGGTTTTACTTGATAAACAAAAACCCATTTCAGTTATTGGCAATTCTAATAATCTGCAATATTCTTTAAAAATTCCTTCAAGCATGAAAAAAGGCAAATTGGTAATTTTGTACTGGAACACAGAAGCAAAGTCAGGGATGGGGGATTGGGTGGAACTACAGGCTTGCCCGTTTAGTTCATCCGTCTCATTGTTAAAAGGCAACTCCGCAGACGAAAGAGTAATATTGGATTGTTCATTCACAATGGATCACAAAAGTATTACTTTACATACCAACTTCCCTGGATTGTTTGTGCTGGCATCCAGGTAGATCCTAAAAAAGCTTAAACGAAAAACAGGTTTTATTTCCCATAAGCAACTGCACCAGCTAACAAAAATCTTGCATCTCTAAATTGGGAAATTCCAAGAACAAATCCCAAAGGGTCTTCCATATTAACTGAATCTCGCATTATCAAAGAAGATTCGGTGCATTTTTGTGATCCCATTTTTAGAATGAAATCCACAACTTGTAACTCAATAGGGGGAGTAGCAACACTGTAAATGTTGCATGCCTTATCAAATGCATCCAATTTAGTATTGAATGATTGAATCCATGGCGTATTAGTAAGAGAATTAGAGGTGTAAAGTCCTAGATACGAATTGAGATCCTCCATTGCAGGACTGCAAGTAATGACATATTTGTTCATTGCTTCTTCTGCATATTGTTCATCAATTGATTTGGTAGCTTGAGGGCTTGGAGGTGTGACACTTGCTAAACTTGAAGCAAAATAAGAGGTGCCAATTAATAGATTAGTCGCATCTCGGAATTTGGAAATGGCTGCGAGAATTATTGTTTTTTCCTTGATATTAATCCCCTCGCGGAAAAGTGTGATTGCCTCTGGAAATTTCTGACTAGTGAGGGCTCTTAAATATAAAACTTGAGAAGGAATTAGGTTTCCATCAGAAATGGCTAAGGTAGTACAACTTTTTTCCACATCATCTATTTTCGTTTTCAGGTTATCAACCCAAATTTTGTCTTCCAGCGATTGATCTGTATACGTGTTTATTTGAGCGACAAAATTGTCAGATGATTTACCGCAGCTTGCAAGAAAATCATTTATTGAAACACCTGGCAATTCTGGTGTTGGACTGATTGAAAGGGTGATTGAGCTATTTGGGGTATTAATATTTGTATTTTGAGTTTGGGGTGTATTTGTATTGAATGTGTTTTTGCTCATTGAGGGCCAACTTATAAGCACAATTACCACCACAATAACAATAATCGAAAGAAAAATTACCAGCACACGCTTATTTTTCATCATCCCTCCAAGAAGTATTAACAAAATTATATCCTTTTTTTGTAAGGCAAGACAGTCAGAGTTAAAAATATGGATAAATGGGTTTTACATTCGTGAGTTCCCATCAATTATCAAATTGCATTTCACGTAAAATTTGCATTAAATTGTTATTTTTCTTAATTAACTTTTTAAATTTATTGTGTATAATAATTGTAAATTACAAGTATAAAAATAATTAGAAGTCTACAGGAAGCATTGATCCATTTGCCTATATTGGTCGCGTCTCCAATTTTGGGGGGTGAATGGGGAGCTAATCGCGAAACCGGCCGCTTTCACAACGGGCTGGTTTTGTTTAATTGCAACGCAGAACCAGCCTCCACAACCATAAGTTTTGGAGGGATTAATTATGAAAAAGCGCGTTATGTTTTTAGTTAGAAAAATTTTCACGATAATTTTAATTTTAGGGTTTGCGTTTTCAGATGTTCGACCAATAACGACTGTATTGGCTGATGATAATTCTGAAAACACTCAACCAGAAGTAATACAAACAGAAGAGCAATCTCTCCCAGACGAATTGATACAAGAGCAGAATACTGAGGTGCCAACCGAAAATCAACCAACGGTTGAATCAACAGTAGAACCAACCTCAGGTGATCAAACAGTTGAGCCCACCGCAATTGAGTTAACTCTAGAGCCAACAGTTGGCACACTCGTTAATCAAGCCCCGGTTGCTTATAATTTGGACCTGTCTTTAGATGAAGATACCGGTCGCGTTGGTATTGATTTGCATGCTGATGACGTCGATGGAGATATTGTGGGTTATACCATCAATTCTACAAGCGGTCCTGGGGCAGTCGTAGCATTTGATTCTTCAACAGGGGCATTGGTCTACCACACCTCGCAAGACGAATCAGGCGTTTTTAGTTTGTCATATAGTGTCATTGACAGCGGTGGATTGATTGGTGAGGCCTCTCTCAATATCACTATAAATCCCGTTAATGATGCCCCCGTTGCTTCAAATGTTAATGTTTCCACAATAGAAAATGAACCTGTAACCATTGTGGTAAATGCTACGGATGTTGACAGTTCAGATTTGTCTTACTCAGTCACCATCGCTCCAACTAGTGGATCTGTGCAATTTTCTGGATCTACGGCGTTTTATACTCCCAATGTTGGGTATGTAGGTACTGACTCTTTTGCCTACAATGTTAGCGATGGCGAATTATCTGACGAAGCAATTGTGACTATAACAGTTGCTCCAGTAACTGACGAGCAAACTATACCAACGGATGATTCAGATACAGCAGATATATTAACTGAGAACGACCTTGTGTTGGTTGGCGAGGACGGCGAGTTAATCACTGATTCCTCTTTAACTTACAATGTCCTTGAAAATTCTGATCCCGCTGGTATATTAAAAAGTGGACTCTCCTTTAATATTGGCAGCATAATGACTCCAGTTCCTGAGGGAACGAACTTCCAGTTCTTCAGCACAGCAGTAGCCTCGCAAGATGGGGTGTGTTTCTGGGTATCAACAACCCTCCAATGTACATTTCTCAAACCCGTTCAAAAAGCAGTTGATTCTGCCAAAGAAAGCACTGATATCTATTTAAATGGAACATTTTCTGAGCAGGTACATATCACTCGCTCAGTGAACCTTATTGGCAACTCAGACATCAATGGTAATCCTTTAGCGATCCTTCAAGCGCCAAACTATGTTACTCTGCAAAATCAATCAACAGCTTTTTACTTGGACCATTCTGAAGGAAGTTTATACTCCCGTGATTACGGTGTGATCTATATCGATGGCGCCAGCGATGTTCTAATTCGCAACATCACTATTGATGGATTAATGACTGACCGTTCCGGGGCTAATTGGAATGTTCCACAAACTCCAGGGGCTCCCGATAAATTTAAACGAGCCCAGATTGTCGGGATTGTGATTAATAACGGGTCTAATATTAATATTGAAAATAATACAGTAAAGAATTTTCAAAATAATCAAGATCTATGGCATGAGTCTGGTTTTGGCGTCTTTTTTGGTGTTGGAATTGTTGTTTACCAATCTTCTGATATAACCATAGAACATAATAAAATAAATAACACTGACAACCCTATCGAACTTCAAACACATTCAAACAATGTTACGATCAAAAATAATCAGTTTAATGAATATAATTATGGTGCAATTGATACCGGGGGAGGTGTTGCAGCAGACAGGAATTTAAACCTTACTATTGTTCACAATCAGTACAACGATTCGAGTAATCCTAAAACTCAAAATTCATTCGGAAACAATTACAGCGCTACTATATGTTCACCTGGTCAAATCTGGTGTGGGGTGTCTTGGACATTGGTTGGACATGGTGATAATCCAACATATGATAATGATAATGATGGAATATGGCCGATTGATAATTGTTGGTTTGTAAGCAATCCTAATCAAAAAGACACTGATTTTGATTCTTACGGCGATGATTGCGATAACTGCCCATTAATTACCAATGACCAAACAGATACTGATGGTGATGGCTTTGGAGATGCATGTGATGATACTCCGTATGGTCCTTTTGCCAGTATAACAGGGCTGGTTAATTCTCAAATTGTAAACAACTTTATTCCATCGTTTACTCTTTCCAAGAAAATTACAGCAGATGATTCTATTGCGAAAACGATAGATTTGACATATGGAACAAGTTCGACGGTTGGCTATACCATTACAGTAACAAAGGGATCTACCGGCACAGGGAGTATAGTTGTCACACCGTCTCTTACGTTGAGTAATGCCGGAACAATCGCCAGTTCTGGATTGACATACATCATGAAGCTCGTTCGAGTTCGTACTGGTGGAACAACTGATTTATATACATGGCCCTCAACAGCAGGATTGGTTCCTGCTGGGTCTGGCACTCCTCTTGTTCCTGGTGCAGCGAGTTTTTCATTTCCTGCTTATACAATTTCTGGTGGGACCGATGGTCACATAGAAGGCGACCAATATAAACTGATTGCCACGGTTACTTATGGAAACGGTGCACCAAATGGATCAACATCAAATACTGTAACCATCGATCGCGTTTTTTCTGTTGAACAAAAAACCATTAATATTTATGACAAGTTAACCCGAGCTTCTGGTGTCATAAATCTCTATAATCTTGCTGGTGAACCAATTGGAAATTTCAATCCAACTAAAACCTACACGGTCTCTGATACCTTCACTTGTGCAGATGCTGGCGTTAACACTGATTACGGCTATATTGAAGATACATCTTATGAATCTAATCGTGTATCAGTTACGGTGAATTGTCTTAATACGCCGCCGGTAGCGAATAATGATTCAGGAACAACTCCAGAAAACACCCCATTAGTTATTCCCGCTTCAGATTTGTTGGATAATGATACCGATTTGGATGGTCACGTCCTGTCGATTATTAGTGTAGGTGGTGCAGTGCATGGCACTGTTTCGATGGTGGGAACCTCGATCACCTTTATTCCAGAAGCAAATTACTATGGTTCTGATGCTAGTTTCACATATACGATTAGCGATGGACATAGCGGATCAGATACCGCAACTGTGAATATCACCATTACTAAAGCACCGATGGATCTTGTTATTGCAGCATCCAGCCCGAATATCTTCTACGGCGATACGGTCCCCGGTATTTCGGCCAATTATTCAACAGGGTCGAAGCCAGGCACCATGACCACAGATCCGGTTTGTGTTTCCTCAGTTACGGGGAAACCAGGTGTTGGTGTATACCCCAATGTAACCACATGTTCTGGGGCGGTTGATCCGAATTATCATATTACATATGCACCAGGAACGGTAAAAGTTACCCCCGCAGTAGTAACCATCACGGCCTCAAGCCCCACGATTATCTATGGTGAAACAGTACCAGCGATCACATACACCAAGAATCCGAATGTAACCTTAGCCACACCCCCAACATGTAGTTCAA
>CAKMKJ010000021.1 GCA_927443345.1 uncultured Anaerolineaceae bacterium
GCAATTTGATCAAATGATCTTGTTCATCTTCAGAATTCAAGAATTCTTGCTTATCAATCAGAGTCAATATTGAGTCAATGTCTGACGCCGGGAACTGCGGCAGTCTTTGACCAGGTTTACGCGCTCTTTGTTGAATCAGCAACTTAATCCGCGGCAGGTTGACTTGTGTTAAATTGTCTGCGGCCAAATAAGCAAAAAAACCTGTCACAGCGGTCAAATAGAGCCTCTCTGTGGTAGCTGCGTGGTTCTTAAGGGCTGTTGCCAACAACACAATGGTTTCTTCGTGCAATGCGGTTATGGGGGCATTTTCCGGGTCAATTTTATTAATGCGTAGAGTTTGAAGGTAAAAAGACATGGCGTTTTTGTAGGTCGAGGCTGTGTGCGGACTTCGCGCCAGCTTGACCGAATTTATGTATTTTTCTACAATAGAAGTGATGGTTTCCATGGGCATTTTCCTTTATACTTGATTATAACATCATGTTTATGATAATAATACTTATCGAAACCATAACGCTACATTTACTATATTTGGTTTCCCCTCTTCTGTTTCGATGATGTAAAAGTGCAAAGGTTTCAATAAATTATAAATAGATTCTGTAGAATTGATGATCAAATAAATCAATGAGCTTCCCCATTAAGAAAAGCATGCAAGAGCAATAGTTTTCTACTATTTTTTTTGACAGGAAACATGGCCTCTTTTTTGCCTAACCGACGTTTAGAATATGGAGATACAATTATTGGGTAAAATTAAATCGTGCCATGTGCGCGAATTGCCAATGTGACGTAACAACTAATACAGGATCAAAATGACTCACACATTCGCCCTGCCCTATGGGAAATCCATATTGGAAATTGGATTAAGTGAAGAATTGACTGTAGACCTCTATTTAGCTGCAGATCTTATCTCAAACACCGAAAATTCCATGGATATTTATTCAGCTATACGAAACTCTTCTAGTAAATTTAAATTTCCTTCTTTTAGTGATAAAGACACAACAGTTGCGATTACGATTAATGACAAAACGAGACCTGTACCCAATAATCTGCTCTTTCCCCCACTGTTAAAAAGGCTGTTGGAATTGGGAGTAAAAAAGGAAAATATTCTAATTATTATAGCCACAGGCACGCATATACCTATGCCTGAGTATGAATTTGAGATGCTCTTGAGCTCTGAAACAATAAAAGAATTCAAGGTAATTTCTCATAATTGTGATGATGATTCCAATTTGACCTTTAAGGGCACCACATCGCGAGGCACTCCTGTTTTTGTTAATTCGCTCTATGATAAAGCTGACCTCAAAATTGTGGTCGGTGATATTGAGCCCCACCATTTTGCCGGCTTTTCTGGTGGATATAAGAGTGCATCCATTGGTGTCAGCGGTCGTAAAACCATCAACCATAATCATGCCCTGCTCCAGGATGCAAAAAGTTGTGTCGGACTTTATGAAGACAATCCCTTGAGGCAGGATATCGAAGAAATTGGTCAGCTTATTGGCGTTGATCTGGCATTTAATGCCATTCTGAATGAAAAGAAAGAAATTCTGCATGTCTTTCTCGGACATCCAAAAGATGTCATCCTGGCTGGAATTAAAGTGATTAGAGAGACCGGTCTCACTTTGATTGACAAAACCTATGATCTTGTCATTGCATCAGCAGGAGGTTATCCAAAGGATATCAATCTCTATCAAGCTCAAAAAGCGTTAACGCATGCATCCCTCTTTTGCAAAGATGGCGGCACGGTATTGTTAGCTGCAGCTTGTAATGAAGGCGTCGGCAGTCAAAGTTATGTTGATTTTATGAAAGGTGTTACCAACCACTCTGAAGCGCGTGATAAATTGATTTCAAGTGGATTTCGTGTCGGCCCGCATAAAGCTTTTCAATTTGCATTAATCGCCAGCCGGATAAATTTTCAAATTATTACAGACATCTCTGATTCAATCATGAAAGAATTACTGCTCTTGAAGGTTGATAATCTGCAAGCATCGATTGATAAGGTAATCGGGTCTTTTTCAACCCCACCGCGGATAGCAATTGTGCCTTATGCTACCGCCACCATTCCACAATTGCGCGGAGGATAATTATGAACATGCATAAATCACCGATTTTCCAAAATCCAGAATCTGACGGCGGTTCTTTTAATTGGCCTGGCAAACCCGATCAGAAGACTGCAATTTTGCTTCTTCACGGGTTCACTGCCACCACCGTTGAAGTGCGGCCATTGGCTAAATTCTTGAATGACCAGGGATATACTGTTGCGGGTCCGCTTTTACCCGGTCATGGTGTATCGCCTGACGAATTGATGCACACAAAATATACAGACTGGATTGCAGCAGTCGAAAACGTTTACCAAGAGTTAAACCTGAAATTCGACAGGGTTATAGTAATTGGTGAATCCATGGGAGGACTCTGCACACTCTGGCTGGCAGCCCAACACCCCGAAATCATCCGCATATTGGTTTTTGCACCAGCGCTAAATATTCACAATCTTTGGCAAGCTCGATTTTTCTGGCCATTTGTGAAGTTCAAATACAAATCAAATATTGATTTAAGTAGTCCATGGCAAGGTTTCAATGCGGTGCCACTCAAAGCTGCTGCCCAACTTCACAAATTTCAGAAAATTATTAAGCGCCGACTTACAGATATTCATCAGCCTATCATGGTTTTTCAAGGTAAACTTGACCAGACCATTGATCCAATCAGCTCAGTGGAAGTAATGGAATCAGTTTCTTCAGAAGATAAAGAATTGGTTTGGCTAGAAGATTCGTCACATTGTATTCTTTTAGACAAACAAATGGACCTGGTAAAAAGGCTCTGTATCGAATTTATAAAAAAACTGAAATAAGCGGTCATTCGTTTCTCAGGCAGATTATTGGGGTTATAATTACCATGCGAAAATTAAACGGAGAAACTATGGATACAAGCAAAATGCCTATTGGTAAGACAACCATATCCCCTGAAGTACTGGTTTCAATTGCACTCTTAGCGACCATGAGTGTTGAGGGTGTAAGTCGCATGTCTCCGGTTCCCCGGGATATAAATTCCTTGTTCAAAAAGGGACTTGCAGATGGAGTTGCAATTACCGTAGAAGATAATATGGTATACACCGAAATTTGTGTCATTCTCAAGAAAGACGTTAAAGTCAGGGAGGTTTGCAAGCAAATCCAAAACCAGGTTTCCCGCTCCATTTCAGAAATGGTTGGCATGGAAGTTGGTCGTGTAAACATTCATGTTGAAGATATAGACTTTTCGGAATAAAAAGATAAACCTATGAAATCTCGTACCAAGGCTCGTGGTATTGCCTTGCAAGTACTTTACGAATACGATCTGACTTCACACCCCCTGGGAGTTTCTCTTGAGGCGCGTTTTGTAGATGAAACTATGGATGAACAACTTCTTGAATTTTCAAGACAGATCGTTACTGGTGTTGTTCCTTTAATCCCAACATTGGATAATATCATTGCAGCACATGCGCCTGAATGGCCGCTTGATCAGGTGGCTATTATTGACCGCAACATATTACGTATCGCACTATGGGAATTTGCTGTTTCGAAAATGACCCCTGTAAAAGTAGCCATCAATGAAGCCATTGAACTTGCAAAAATATATGGCTCAGACAGCTCATCACGCTTTGTAAACGGCGTATTAGGAAGCCTGGTAGACCATCTCGCTGAAATACAGAATCGGTTTGCAGATAATCAAACATCTTCTTAATATCAACGAGTGACTGAAATGAATTTTCATTTTCGACTAACACGTACAATAACCTTTTTTACTCTAATTTTGCTTCTTACTACTACCCTCTTGACTGCTTGCAGCAGTCTGTTTCAAAGACCCAACAAATCTATTGCATTTACTGAAACCGTTGAGAACTACCCCAAAGCGGAGGTGGTTTTTCAAGTAAGGTTGCCTGCACCACTTGTAGAAGGTGAAAAGCTTTTACTTGAAATATTGGATGATGTCACGGGTGTTTATTTCAATCCTACCCGTTATGAAATGGCCAAACAAAATGATCAGGATTATTTTGTCCGTCTGCCACTCATCGTCCATGCAAAAGTAAAATATCGTTTTCTGCGTCAAAGCTCTCAAACGATTTATGAACATACAACCCAAAACAATATGGTGCGTTTTCGCATGCTGTTAGTCAATGGACCGTTGGTCATTCAAGATGCAGTGGCCGCTTGGTCAGATCAGCCCTATTCTGGTCCGGTTGGCCGCATCCGCGGACATTTGAGTGATCTGTCAACTAATTTACCCATTTCAAATATGGCTATTTATTCTGCCGGCATGCAAACAATTTCTGCGTCAGACGGTTCATTTATTCTTGAGGGTGTGCCGCTTTGGACTCAGAATGTGGTGATCGCCAGCCTGGATGGCTCGTATGAAACCTTTCAGCAAGGCGCCGTGATCTCTGAAGAAGCAACAACACCGATCTCAATCAGTTTAACCAAAAGACCAACGACTGAAGTAAATTTTGTGGTCAAGGTTCCGGAAGGATTCACCACTGAGCTGCCTTTACGGTTGGCAAACAATTTATATTCACTGGGTTATGCTGAAGCAGAACTGAGTGCTGGATCGAGCATGATAGCTTCTAACTTACCGGTATTTATAAAAACTGCATCTGATGAATATTCGCTGACCCTGACCCTACCGGTTGGCGCTGATTTGCGTTACAAATTCACCTTTGGTGATGGTTTCTGGAATTCTGAACTCAGTAGCAGCGGAAATTTTGTAACCCGGGACTTAATTGTTTCAGACGCAACCAAGAACATCCATAAACGAATCGAAGCATTACAATCCCCCAATGTTGGTGAAATCAAATTTACTGTCAGTGTTCCAGCCAATACACCCTCAAACGAGCAGGTTTCTCTCCAATTAAATGCATTTGGATGGATGGAAGCATTACCAATGCAAAAAACGGGAGAAAATCTATGGACCTATACACTTTACTCCCCCACCCATTTGATCGGAAATATTGCATATCGAATTTGTCGGAATAATCAATGCGATATTGCACTCTCTGACCCATCTCAAGATGGATCAATTGCAGCAACTCCCACACCCCAAATCGTCAATTTTAACCTTACCAATTGGCAGTTCATGGATATGGACAGCAAACCAACCAGTGTTGACACCAATGGCGGCGGCTTAACCCCGCGCGGGGATTTTATCGCTGGTTTCGAATTAACACCACATTTGTCTACTTCCTGGAAGAATTCACTCAACCAAGGCCTTGAAGCTATTAGAGGCACCGGCGCTAATTGGGTGATTGTGTCACCAACCTGGTCAATCACTCATGTCAATCCACCGTTGCTTGAACCAGTACCCGGCACGGATTTGCTCTCGCCTGATGTACAAGCTTTAGCGCTCCAGATAAGTGCCAATCAACTTAATCCTGTAATCTTTCCTCTTTTATCTGATTCTGATGTGGCAGACCAATTTTGGAATAATAGTAAAAGGGATGCCGGGTGGTGGCAAACCTTTTATGACAGGTATCACCGCTTCATGATACAAAATGCAGATCTGGCAAGCAGTACAAATGCCAGTGCACTAATCATTGGCGATCCAAACATTAACCCAGCCATGAGCAATGGTGTGCTAATCAACGGCGATCCTTCAAATTCACCTGAAAATGCAGATGAACACTGGAGCCAATTGATTACTGATCTCCGTGCGCGTTATAGTGGACCGATCATTGGAGTTATAAGTCTTCCAAGTCAAGTCAGCACGCTGCCTGGCTGGCTAAAAGACGTGGATGCTTTTTATGTGTTATTCTCTCCTTCCATGGTGGATTCGGGTGATCTATCCGTTCAAGCCATGGTCAATACCTTTGGAATTGCAATGGATTCGTTAGTTCAGCCAATTGCACAACAGTATTCAAAACCTGTGATTATTGGTATAAACTATCCATCCTCTTCAATTGCATTAAATGGCTGCATGGATATCAACGCCAAATGCCTTAAGTACCAAACCAGCCAGCTTGCTGATTCCACTGTTGATCTGGATTTGCAATCGCGGATCTATAATGCTGCAGTGATTGCGAGTGCGAATCGCGACTGGGTCATAGGTTTCATCGCCAGGGGTTTTAATCCGCTGGTGGTTATCAAAGATCAAGGTTCTTCTGTTTTCGGAAAACCCGCTTCCGATGTATTATGGTTCTGGTACCACTTCATATTAAACAAATCCTCTTAATTTAGGAGAAATGAATGCGACTAGACCCCCAAAAGACGGAATTAGATCTCGGATATTTGGGAAAGCAAAGTCAAATCAGTGCTTACTGGAATTTATCTGCACCACAACTCATCGAACAATCAATTATCAATAAAGAGGCTAATTTAAGTCCTACTGGTGCGCTGTTGGTCAGTACGGGAGAATTTACCGGCAGGTCACCCAATGACAAATATATTGTTAATTATCAAGAGATTTCTGATCAAGAGATCGATTGGGGAATAGTTAACCAACCTTTCTTACCTGACAAATTTGATCAATTGCTGGATAAAGTTCTTTCTCATTTGGTGTATAGAAATATTTATGTTCAAGATGTATTGGTCGGTTCCAATCCGCAGCATCAACGCAGGATTCGATTGATCACAGAATATGCCTGGTCAGCATTATTTGCCAGAGATTTGTTGATTCCTGGTACCGATATGTACGCAGACGGTCCGGATTTTACGATTATTCAGGTGCCAAGCTTATGTGCAGACCCCCAAGTTGATGGAACCAAGACCAAAACCTTCATTCTGATTGATTTTGTAAAAAGAATTGTTCTGATTGGCAACACGCAATACGCTGGTGAGATCAAAAAAGCGGTGTTCACTTTAATGAACAGGCTACTGCCTGGTGAAAATGTATTGCCCATGCATTGTTCGGCCAATATTGGCATGCAAGGTGACACAGCTCTGTTTTTCGGCCTTTCAGGTACCGGCAAAACCACACTCTCTTCTGACCCAGACAGGTTTCTAATTGGGGATGATGAACACGGTTGGGCACAGGATGGTGTTTTTAATTTTGAGGGCGGCTGTTATGCTAAAACCATCAATCTCAAAAAAGATCTTGAACCCATCATTTGGGATGCGTCGCAAAGTTTTGGTTCGGTTTTGGAAAACGTTACTTTTGATGCGGATTCTCGTTTGCTCGATTTCACCGATTCACGCGTAACTGAAAACACACGAGCTGCTTATGCCCTGCACAATGTTGCCCGAAGAGCAAAATCCGGTGTCGGAGGACATCCAGAGCATATCTTTTTCTTGAGTGCCGACGCTTTTGGCGTCATGCCGCCAATCGCCAGCCTTACTGCGAATCAGGCAGCTTATTATTTTTTATCTGGCTACACCGCTAAATTGGCAGGAACAGAAAGAGGGCTGGGGTTCGAACCACAGGCAACCTTCTCGGCTTGTTTCGGAGCACCCTTTATGCCGCTCAGCCCGGTCAAATATGCCAATATGCTGCGTGAAAAGATCTTTGAGCATCATTCCAAAGTATGGTTGGTCAATACTGGCTGGACTGGCGGACCATACGGTATAGGGTCACGGATAAAGCTGCCCTACACCCGAGCCATTATTTCCGCTGCGATTAAAGGGATTCTGGACGAGGCGCCATCGGAATATGAACCAGTATTTGGTCTGAAAATCCCAAATATTATTCCTGGTGTGCCATCGAAGATGCTCAATCCGGTTAAGAATTGGGAAAGCCAGGAGAAATATAAACAAATGGCTGATATTTTGATCGCTAAATTCAGACAAAATATTGTCCAATATAAAGGTGCAATAGATGGTGAGCTGTTAACCCAATTATGAAATAGGCAGTTTAGGAATATAAAAAGTTGCCAAAGCACCCAAAATTAAAAAAGGTGTATAGGGAATAGTGCTTGCCACCTGGTAATCTTTCTTAATGGCTTTGACAATCAAATAAATAAACGAATAGATGCCGCTAACCAGGATGGCAATAATCAGCATACCGATGACATATGGCCACCCTACAAAGAAACCCAAAAAAGCACAGGCATAAACATCGCCAAAACCAAGTCCCGCTTCCTTGATCTCTTCTTTTCGAATTTTGCCCAATCCGCGTGAGAAAAAGATGCCAAAGAAATAGATCAAAAGCATGAGCAAGAAACCAGCCACACCGCCCACTGATGTTAATAACAAACCAGTCATGGTCCAGTTATACATAAGCCAACCATAAAAAAAGAACATCACCAGCCCAACAATGCTTGTTTCAATCAAAACCACGTGATGTTCAATGTCAATTACCAAGATTAAACCTAAAAAGATCATTACAGGGATTGTCAGCCAGAAATTCAATCCAATGAGCGGATAAATCCCCACTAGTACTGCTGCAATGATGGAAGTAATCAAAACAATAAAGTTTCTGGTACGGGGTTTTTGATTGCAATTTGGGCATTTAAACGAAATCAGGTACCCCTTCAATGAATAAGGTTTAGAACAATGCGGACAAACCGGTTGACTAAAGCGGCGTGTTTGCGGCAAAACATCGGCCAAATAGTTGATCAAAACTCCAATGAACCCCCCCACTACAACGTAAATTATGAGATTGACCATGTGTACTCCAGATTATAGAAATATTGTGCTAAAATAGATAAATATAATGTTTTAGTTTTCTTTCAGAGTATAATGCCGTATCAGGATCATCGCAACGATAAATATGAATTTTGACTCGTTGATTTCTCAGCTCCGCAAAAATCCCCTCTTCAGAGAGAATATCTCTTTTTGGCAGGAACAAGCCGTAAGGTCCTCTGATTATCTGCCTTTCCCACAATGGCTTAATCCCAAGTTGGTACAATCATTAAATGAAATGGGCATTAAAGGCCTCTATTCACACCAGTCCGACGCTTTAAACCGCATCCAAAATGGACAAAATGTGGTGGTTACCACCGGCACAGCCAGCGGCAAAAGCATTTGTTACCAACTTCCAATACTTAACCAGTTACTTCATGATGGACAATCAACCGCACTTTTGTTTTTTCCGACAAAAGCGCTGACTTATGATCAGTTGAAATCATTTTCAAACATTATCCTGGGCACCAACCTGATACTTGATCCTAATTTAGCGGCTGTTTACGATGGTGATACCCCCGCGACTCAAAGAAGTGCAATCAGGCAGCATTCACGAATTCTCTTGACGAATCCAGACATGCTCAATATCGGCATTTTACCCCATCATACGAATTGGGCGCATTTCTTTGAACATTTACGTTACATCGTGATTGATGAAATTCATCTTTATCGGGGCGTTTTTGGGTCGCACATTGGCAATTTAATCAGACGGTTAAAACGTGTTTGCGAGTTCTACAACGTTACGCCCCAATTTATCATGACTTCTGCCACGATTGCCAACCCGATTGAATTGGCACAAAATCTGGTTGAAGATAATGTCAACCAGGTTGAGGTGGATGGTTCTCCAAAGGGAGCCAAAAGTTTTATCATTTACAACCCACCTTTGGTCAACCAGGATTTGGGAATTCGTGAAGGTGTTTTGGCAACCTCCTCAAAGCTGTCAGCGTTAATTCTTCATCACAACGTGCAGACATTGGTGTTTTGCGGCACCAGGCGCTTTGTGGAACTTCTGACGCGCGAACTCAAAGGAGTCAATCCTTCTCTGGCATCCACCATCCGTGGATATCGCAGCGGATATTTGAAAAAAGACAGACGAGAGATAGAAGAGGGTCTCAAAAACGGTAAGATTAAACTGGCTGTTGCTACCAACGCCCTGGAACTCGGTGTGGATATTGGTGGTGTGGATGCAGTTATTTTAGCAGGCTATCCAGGGTCAATATGCTCATTGAGACAACGCATTGGCCGCAGCGGAAGGTCTCAGAACCCGTCCATGTCTATTTTGGTGACTTCGATGAACCCATTGGATCAATTTTTTGCGCGAAACCCACAATACTTGATGGAGCGTCCGCTTGAAAAAGCCTTAATCAACCCAAACAATCCACTGATATTGCTGCCACACATCAAAAGTGCTGCCTTTGAACTGCCATTTTCAGAAGAAGAACAATTCGGCAGTTTGAAGTGGGAAGAGTTGGTTGAATACCTCGATTATTTGGTCAGTGAAGGCATGTTGCAGCACAAGAAAGGCAAGTATTACTGGCTGTCTGATTCCTATCCATCCAATGATTATTCGCTACGCAGTACAATGGCGGATAAAGTTTTAATCCAATACGAACACAACGGTGAAACCGAAACCATCGGTGAAGTGGATTATGCGTCTGCATTATGGATGGTGCATCCTGGTGCGGTTTATCTGCAAGATGGTTTATCGTATAACGTCAAAACGCTTGACCTTGAAAAAAATATAGCCACATTGTCAGACCATAGAAGTGATTTTATTACTGAGCCGATCATCAGCCAGGAAATTGAACCTTTAGAAGAGATAAAGCAATCTCAAGCTGATTACTATTTGCTGCATTACGGCGAAATTATGGTCACATCACAAGTGACTGCATATCGCCGAATTCAAAATAAATCAAAAGAAGTTTTGAGTATTGATTCGCTTGAGCTGCCAGCCCAAAAATTACAAACCACCGGTTTTTGGATGGAACTGAATGAAAAATGTGTCAATAAAATGCGGGCTGAAAGTTTGTGGTTATCTGATGCAAATGATTACGGTAATGATTGGATTGGAATAACTGAATCTGTGCGCCGACGCGATCATTACCGTTGTCAATCATGCGGGCGCAGTGATGAGAATTCACTTTTACATGTTCATCATAAAATCCCTTTCAAGTGTTTCACGTCAATTGAAAAAGCCAATGAAATGGATAACCTGATCACATTATGTCCAAACTGCCATAAACTGGCTGAATTAAATATCCGCATGCGCAGTGCGCTTTCAGGTTTGAAGTATTTGATGTCCAACCTGGCGCCTTTGTTGGTGCTGAGTGAGCCTTCAGATCTGGGATCATATGCTGATCCAAATGCCAAATTCGCAAATATGAATCCGGTTATTTTAGTTTACGACAGCATCCCTGCTGGGATAGGTCTGGCTAGTTCGTTGAATGATCGAATTCAGGAATTACTCGAAAAATGTCAGCAGTTAGTGCATCAATGCGAATGCCAGGATGGCTGCCCTTCCTGTGTGGGTCCGGTGGCAGAAATGGGATTGGGCGGCAAGAAAGAAACAACCTATTTATTGGATTTATTGATCAATGGAGGCGAATAATGCCATCTTTGATGGATCGCCTGAATACCCTTGGCTTAAAGAAAGGCACTGAGGTTGATCAACCCAAGGCAAAAGCCAATAAAACCAGTATGGTAGATGCCATCGGAGAAGGCGCCAGAACCATTGAAAACCAATTGGGGAATGTTGTCATGGTTGAAAAATCATATCCGTATGGATACATGCACGGCGTTATTGAATTTGAAGACATGGTTAATGTGGAGTCCATCCATAAAGCAGGACGCTTGAATAACGGCGGTGATAGTCTCAAGAAGATGATCTTTTTGGATACCGAGACCACCGGATTGTCAGGCGGAACTGGAACTTTGGCGTTTTTGGTGGGCATTGCTCGTTTTGAGGATGAAGGATTGAAATTAACCCAATTTTTGGTGGAAGACCCTTCAGAAGAAGCCGCCATGCTGCTCGAATTTGCCAATCAAACTTCAGATGTGGAAGCTGTAATTACTTTTAATGGAAAATCTTTTGATATGCCGTTATTGAAATCACGATACGTCATCAATCGGTTACCCATCCACTTTACAGAATGGGGGCATCTCGATTTGCTGCACCTTTCCAGGCGAATATGGCGCCAGCGGTTGGCTAGCCGCAGTTTAAAAGACTTGGAAATCGAAATATTAAACATTCCGCGGTCTGAAGACGAAGTGCCTGGATGGATGATCCCGGAGATATATTTTAATTATTTACGTTCTGGCGACGCTTCACAAATTGCGAATGTTGTTTACCACAATGCCATGGATATCGTTTCTCTGGCTGCCCTCTACTTTGCTATTACGCAAATGCTCGACAAAGACCTTTTTACAAGTAAATTGCATAGTTGGGACGTTTTCGCAATTGGTCAACTTTATGAAGTGATTGGAGAAGTTAATAAATCCATAACCATCTATGAACATTGTTTACAATTAATTGATATTGAGCAATCAAAAAAACTAGAAATCAATTCTAGGTTAGCCAAATTGTATAAAAAAACAGCGTGTTGGCAAAAAGCAAAAGTATTATGGGAAACCAATGGCAATAGCGGAGATATTGAGGCCTGCATTGAATTGGCAAAGTATTACGAGCATGAGATGCGTGATGTGCCCAATGCCTTTGTCTGGACTCACCTTGCAGAAGCAAATCTTGAAAATTCGAACATTATCCGTTATAAGAAGAAAGCAATCCAATCTGAATTAAAAGTGCGAAGGCTACGTTTAGAGAAAAGGATGATTAATGTTTCCGAGAAAAATTCGTGAAGAAGTTGTTTATGTGGCTGAAGGTATGCTCGAGGCAGAATCGGTCAAAATATTGTTGGAATCTTTTGGTATCACTGCCTTTTTGAACCAGGAATCTGCTGGCACTGCTTATGGATTTACAGTTGGAATTCTTGGCCAGGTAGATGTAATTGTTTCCCCTGCTCAGGTTGAAGAAGCGAAACAAGTTATTGCTGATATGGAAGCTGGCAAATTGGAAAGCAATAGCGATGAAATAGAAAACTAATCATTTTTGTAAAATTAAAGTAGATAATAATAAATTATTATATGGCTATACGAATTATATACTATATTGTGATATTAGTTTCAAATAATCTTCTTCTGTGTCGGTGTCCTGCATCAATCTATCGTCCTGCCATTCGATCTTATGCGTATTATATCTATTGAGTAGCACTCTCCCACCCTGGTCGCCTTGCAGTGACATTATTCCCTCAATGCATTTTGATTTGAACAAGGTTGGTGGGCAAATTTTGCCAAGAACCGATGTGGCAACAATATCAACTTCTTCATTTTGCGCTTCTTGTAACATTTTTTCGATTAGTTCCTGCGGCACCTGAGGCTGATCACATAAAAAAATGATGAGTGCATCCATTTGTTGATTTTCAACTGCTTTACAGCCCACTTTCATTGAACTACTCTGTCCGTTTTGCCAACCCTCATTATGGGCAATTAAGACCTTTTCATCTTTTATTACATCTTCAACTTCCTGATAACCAGCGCCTGTCACAACCACAACGGGGTCCAATTTCAATTGATGTGATAAATCAACCATGTGTTTAACAAATGGTTTTCCGAACCAGTCTAAAAGTTGTTTTGGCCGACCCAAACGAGAAGAACCGCCTGCAGCTAAAATTATGGCAGCTACTTTTTGCCTGGTCATTTTTTGGTTAATCCCCGATAGACTCTTTCAGCCGTAAGCGGAAACTCATCAAACCACACACCTGTAGCATTGTGTACAGCGCATGCCAAAGCTGGCGCGAGCGGAAGTAATGGCATCTCACCAACACCCCTTATGCCCCACGGACCGACTTTATCCGGATACTCCAGAATAATGGAATCGATTTTCTCAGGTATATCCATTGAAGTTGGAATCAAATAAGTGGATAACTTGTCCGTCAGGGTTATGCCGTCTTTTTGAATAAAATCTTCCATCAATGCATAACCTGCTGCTTGAACAAGTCCACCTTCAATTTGACCAATCACCTGCTGTGGATTTACAGCCTGACCTACATCATCAGCACAAATAATATTCTGTATTTGAACTTTACCTGTTTCAGAATCCACCGTGCATTCAACAACCTCAGCTACATAACCATAAGCAAAATTCGGTTCACATGCCCCCGTTTCAGGATCAAAGGGTGTGGTTTTTGGCGCTAAATATATAAATTCCGCAATGGCCGGCCTTTCTTCATTTTGCCACTTTTCAAGCGCTAATTCAGTTGCGCCTTTTATGGCGTTTCCGGCCATAAAGGTCATTCGCGAAGCACTAACACTACCTGCATTATTTGTTAATGCGGTATCTGAAGCGACCAATTCAATAATCTCAGGTGAAACATCAAGACCATGTGCTGCCATTTGGATGAACGCAGAATGCGCTCCCTGTCCAACCTCAGCGCCGGCATGTTTTAGAATCACTTTTTCAATACTTGATGTTCCGTAAAGTTCTATGGATGCCCAGCAGTTTTCTTGATAACCAAAAGAAAAACCAATATTTTTATAGCCACAAGAGAAACCTATGCCTTTCAGTAATGTTGATTTTTCGTCCTTAGTTTTATCAATATACCGATATTGCGATTTATCGTCTTTTGTCCAACCGCCTTTTTCGGCACAGACTTGAACAGCTTCTTCGATGGTAATTCCAGCAGGTAATGGCGATTGGATGGAAGTTGGCTCCCCTTCTTTAATCAAATTACGCATTCGTAGTTCAACCGGATCAATCCCCAGTTTATCTGCCAGTTTAGCCATCTGCATTTCTGCAGAAAAGGCCGCTTGTGGGCCTCCAAAGCCTCTAAAAGCCCCGTTAGGGATATTATTGGTATAAACAGCGTATGAATCCACTTTCACGTTAGGAATGCTGTATGGGCCTGTGCACAGGATAGTTGCATTGCCGAGTACCTTAGGCGAGGTATAAATATAGGCACCGCCATCCGCGATAATCTCTATCTCAGCACCGGTTAATTTACCTTCTTTGGTAGCTCCCCAACGGTTTTTAATGATGTAAGGGTGCCGTTTATGGTGCCCCACCATTGATTCTTCACGTGACCAGATAATTTTTATTGGACGGTTGATGCCTTTTTCATTCAACCGATATGATGCAAGTGCAAGCACAATTTGCACTGACATGTCTTCTCGGCCGCCAAAAGCACCACCAATGGCAGGATAGATAATGCGGATTCTATCGAGGGGTAAATTAAGTGCGTGAGCAATTTGTTCCTGATCTTCGTGAACCCACTGGCCACCTACAACAACAGTGATGCGGCCTTCATCATCATAATAACTTATACCTGCCTCGGGTTGCAGATATGCGTGCTCCTGCACAGGTGTTTTGTAAACACTTTCAACCACCACATCGGCATTTTTAAGTGCAGAATCGCTATCCCCTTTTCTGATCTTGAAGTGACAAAAAACGTTGGTACCCTGGTCTGGATGAACAAGGGGTTTTGGGTCTTTCATTGCAGCTACGACGTCGCTGATAACTGGCAAAGCATCATACTCAACCTTAATTAATCCTCTCGCCTTGATCGCGATGTCTTCTGATTCTGCAATGATCAATGCCACCTGATCTCCCACAAATCTTACGTGGTCACCAAACTCCTTATTGGAACTTGGTCCGCATAAGACTGGTTGATCAGGGCTGCCCAGACCATATTCGTTATTGGGCACATCTTTTGCAGTATAAATCGCAACCACGCCAGGAACATTTTCAGCCTTGCTGGTATCAATAGAACGGATGATTCCATGCGGAAAACCAGCAAATAGTATCTTCATGTAAAGCTGATTGTCGAAATTATAATCACCCGGGTATTGCGCCTCACCGGTAACTTTGCTTTTTGCATCTACTCTAGTAATAACTTTACCTAATGCCGGCATTTTTTACAACTCCGTTTGTTGGGGACAATGAGGTTATTTAACATCATAGGGACCGCGTTTGCGAGGTCCAAAGAATTTGTCAATCACAAAAGTAATAATTCCCATAATGAGGAATAACAATAATGCAATAATCACTGCATAGAATATTTTGACCCACAATAACGGGTCTTTTAACTGCGTAAAAATTAAATCTTGGGGGATTAATACCCATGAAAAATCATATCGCGTATTAATTAAGAAATTAGCGGTGAAATATGAAAAAACTGGAATAACAATTATCATCAGGCAGCCAATTCCACGCCAAACTGGGTGAATCTTTTGTTTTTCTTTTATCGGTTTTGAATAACTTGAATATTGGTTATATTTTGGCATTATTCTTTTTCCTTGGCTGCTAATTCGATGGCAGAAATTATCTTGTAATAACCCGTGCAACGACAGAGATTTCCAGAAATACCAATTTTTATCTCATTAACACTTGGATTGGGAATTTCTTCCAGTAACTTTACCGCAGACATAACAAACCCAGGCGTACAATAACCACATTGCACAGCACCTTCATCAATAAAACTTTGTTGAACTTTGTTAAGTTCATTCTTTGGGCTGAGTCCTTCAATGGTAGTTATTTTGGAATTGTGAGCCCGAACTGCTGGGATTAAACAGGCTAGAACAGCGACACCATCCATATATACGGTGCAAGCGCCGCACTCGCCTTCTCCGCAACCTTCTTTTGACCCTGTAAGTATTGCATTTTCACGAATTAAATCCAACAAATTTTTACCAAATCCACCGGAGAATGAGTATTCTTTATTATTAATGGATATGTTCAAAGTGGAATTGGAATCCAACTCAATAGAATTTTCAGTTAATGGGGCATTTGCGGAGCGTTCTTTTCCCCACAACACTACGGGATTTTCGATTTGTCCGTTCTCAGACTCAAGTGCTTGATGAAGTGCGCGCTTAACATGCACTGAAATCATTTTGCTGCGATATTCATCTGAAGCCCTGATGTCACTAATTGGATTAGCCGAATTGCCTGCTAGCTCACCTGCTTTTTCAAACAACTCATCAGAAGCAATTTGATTAATCAAACTTGCTTCAGCTTCAGCAGAGCGGAAAACAGTTGGACCAACTGCTCCTAATGCAATTCGTGATTTGATAATTTTATTATCAGATATCCCAAGAAGTACAGCACAATTTAAGATTGAAATAGCTTGCGCATTCCTCAATCCAACTTTTATGAAACAGGAATATTCATTCTTTTTTAATGCTTTGAAATAAATATCAGAAATAACTTCATATTTTTGTACAGATGTTTTACGCACCCCCATGAAAAATTTGCTAACTTCAACAATTCTCTTACCCGTTGAAGAAAGAAGCTCAACCTTTGCATCCAAAGCCATTAAGGCCGAGATGGTATCATTCGCCGGCGAAGCAGTTGCGATGTTGCCGGCAACAGTTCCTCGATTTCGAATTTGAGGTGAACCCACTTGCTCGCACGCCTGAAATAAGCAGTGAGCGAATTCTTGAATCAGTGATGATTTTAAACAGGCACTATGAGTTGCAGTTGGACCGATATGAATATACAGTTGATCATCCATCCATATTTCGTCCAGGCCGCTAACCCTGGAAATATCAATAATCTGCTTTATTTCACTGTGAAGACCTCGTTCCATTTCAAGTACAAGGTCAGTTCCTCCAGCCAGGAATTTAGAGGACTCTGCATACTTCTCTTTTAACAAGATCGCATCAGTCAAACTGTTTACGATAAAATATTTTTCGTACATTAATAATCCTCAACTATTTGTTGCTCAAAATATTATAAAAACAATTACCCTTCAAGAATTCCCAGTACAACCGGCAATAGTTGTTTCTTTCTGGAAACAACACCATCGGCAATTCTGGTTTTATCACTCTGCACTGCATACGGAAGTTCATCTAAAACCGCAGGAGGATTTGACAAAATTAATCGGCTGCAGCTTCTTACCACGTCGGTAACCATTAGAACCGCAAAATCAATATTCTTCTTTTCACGAATATCATTTAAAGCATTTGTGAGAACTATCAGATGATCTGTAACCTCATGCAAATCACCAACTTCAGCTTGAGAAATAGAAAAATTGTATCCACCAGCTTGGTATATTTTCATATCGCTTTGTACAACATCATTAGGGGCACGATTTGCAAGACCAGTACTAGCCATTAATACTTTCTTGCCAAAGCTATCTTGGGTTTCCTCTTCAAGAACGCTTCCTTTTACGAACGCCCATCGTGATAAGCGAACAGAGGCGGTTCTATCTCTTTCGGTAGTGGTTGGACTAGTTAGGTTCAATGTGTCAGACAATAATCCAGCCAGCATCAAGCCTGCAATTTTTGGAGGAGCACTGATTCCAGCCTCTTCCATCCTCTCTGAGACAAGTGTACTTGTGCTACCAACGATATCTACAGACATTCGAATGGGCATATGAGTGGAGGGATTACCAAGTCTGTGATGATCCAAAATTTCAATCAACTCTGCTTCTTCAAGCGATGCCACAGATTGCTGCGCCTCGTTATGGTCTACCATGATGATCTGAATTCGTGGCGGATTTAAAAGATCTCTTTGTCGGCAAATACCAACATATCTCCCACTTTCGTCAATAACAAAGAATTCATCCCCTTCTTCACGAAGAATTCGATCAACAACTTCTTTAATCTTGGTTGTAACATTGAATTTTAAAATTTTAGTATCAGCAGCATCTTGACATGGAGATTCAAGGATTTTCCCGATTGGAATATCATGGTTTTCTTTACGAACACCGATCATTGTTGCTATGTAATTAAATAGGCTTCTTCCGTTAATCAATCCATAAGGCATGCCGTCTTTGTCTAATACAGGAGCAATTCCACCTGTTCGGGTTGAGATTGCCCAGGCCTGGCTCAATGGCATTTCTTGCGTTGTTGAATCCAGTCTGCGAACCACGCTTTCAAATCTCGGACTAGCGTCATTAATTAACAGAGGGGGTTCCATCATCAGGTATTTTAGAATCCATGCGGTTTGAGCATTAATATTGCCCGCTCTTGCTGCTACAGCATCTACATGGTCTCTTTCACGCAACAACCATGCATACCCCACCGCGGAGGCAATGGAATCTGTGTCAGGATTAACATGTCCAACAACATAAATCGGTGAAGCCATCAAGGATCTCCAGTATTTAAAATTCTATTTTTGAGCAAAAGTATCAATTAGCATATGCACATCACCACCAACAGGATACAAAATGGGGCAAGTACAACCATTATCCACATATTCAGCAACTTTTTTCTTGGCTTCTTCAGGTGTACCAGAAGCGGTAATTCGATGGATCAACTCTTCTGGAACCAAATGTTTTGCCTTTTGAATCTGTTCATGTGTAGCTGGCCATCCTAACATGGATTGGATTTGCTCAACCACATCCATAGAAACTCCAGAAGCCTTAGCAATGTGGGGCTGTTGAGCCAGGTATTGTGTCAATAATCCACGGGTGGTGTCAATGGCTTTGTCATGATCATTATCAACAGAGCAAACAATTAATTGAGGTCGGTCAATATCATCCAGCGTTTTCCCGCTCTTTTTGGCGCCTGATGCTAATAACTCCAACGCTTTATGATTGTATTCGGGTGGAACACAGTAATTCAAAACCGCGCCATCAGCAATTTCGCCGGTTAATTCCATCATATTATCGCCGGTAGCGCCAATAAATATTGGTACATTTCTGGGCTCTCTTCGTCCGTGGACCACATCCAATTCAATACCATGAACAGAAATAAATTCGCCTTCGAAGCTTACCTGTTCCATGTTTAACAAACGGCGCAGTATAAGTACAGTCTCTTTCATTGCAGTTAAGGGTTTTCTTCGATCAATACCTACGTTCTTGGCTAGAGGATCCCACCAGGCCCCGATACCGCAGACAATTCGGTTTGGAGCAAGGTCATCCAGTGTCAAAAAGGTGGATGCTAACAATCCGATGTTCCTCGTCCAGTTATTAATCACACCAGATCCTACAATTATTTTTTCGGTTACAGCAGCATATGCAGCCATTGGGACGATCGCGTCTCTAACCAAACGACTTTCTGCCTGCCAGACAGCTTCAAACCCGCGGGATTCAGCATATTTAACATACTCGAGACCGTCTCTAAGTTCATGTGCATCTTGAAGATAAAGTGCCATTCTCTCTGCCATACATCCTCCAAAATTAATTAAGCTGCGGTTCCAGTTTTAATGCGCGATTCAATTTCTGTTAGTAGCTGCAAATCTTCTGGTAAATCCAGATCCAGACCAAGAGCCTCGTTTTCTACGATCTGAATTGCCGCCCCTTTAATTTCGGCAGCTTTTAGATGCTTTTTAAAAGACCCAGGACCATAATAGAAATCAACAAGATCCGCAGGATTAATATACAAAGCGTTAGTACCATCTTTTCTTCGATCAGGAGCTATGATTAATTCAGGGGCTTTTCCTGATAAAGCAAGAAAAGCTTTAATATGCTCAGACTTCACCAACGGAAGGTCCGCCGGCATCACCAATATTTGATTAGCATAATAGGCTTTAGCCACCATGGCTGCACGCCTTAATGCTGTGTTTAGTTCAGGATTTCCATCTTCAAGTACAGTTTTTGCATCAAAATCACGTGCTACAGCTAAAGCCGCCGGGTCGCGGCTGACAACGAGCACTGTGTCTATCTCATCGACAGATTTTAGTGTTTTTAATGTGTTAATCAACATGGATTGGTTTAGAGTGGTCCGTTCAGTAACAGATAAAATACTAGATAGACGTGATTTTCCCCTTTGTAATGGCTTTACCGGAACGATTGCCCACAGCGTCATGCTTCAATTTCCTTTTTTCAATTGAGACGCAAAATCGAAAATGTCTTTCGCCAGTCGTTCTTTCGAATATTTATCTTTCATGATTGTCTCGGTCAACATCGGTATTATACCGCAAGCGCGAATCAAGTCACACTCCGAACTGTCTACCTTATCCAGTATAAAACCATCAATCACACCCTGGTAAATTTTTGCCACTTCAAATGCCGAAGGATTTATATTCATTTCCCGGAATATCTTGGCCGCCGGACCTTTTATTGCTTCGTTACCAACAATTGGGCTTACTGCAACACATAATTTTTGGCTAATCAACTGTTTCATATCTTCTACGGCAAGAATAGGAAGAACACTCAACCAAGGATTTGAAGGGCAAATAATAATGATATCTGAATTTTGAATGGCAATTCTGGTATCGGGATTAATTTTTGCAGAATGGATGCCAAAGAATCGATGAGAAATATATTTTGGTTCAAAATGATACTTAACAAAATAATCCTGAAAAGGTAAATCACCATATTCTTCAGTTGTTACGATCGTATGTACTATGTCATCTGACATTGGCCGAATACAAACTTCAACACCAAGTTTATTGCACAGCATTGTTGTAACATCGGATAAATTTAAGCCTGATTTTAATAGTTTAGTTCGTTCAAGGTGAATCGCAAGGTCGCGATCACCTAACTTGAACCAATTTACTGATTCCAGTTTATCAAGTTCCGCAAAACAATTCCATGTTTCATCTTGACGGCCCCAACCGGTTTGCTCATTTGATATTTCTGCAAGGTTATACATGACGGTATCTAAATCGGGACTTATATTTAACCCAAAATGGACAAAATCGTCTGCAGTATTAACAATTACGGTCAAATCACCTGCCGGAAGAATTTTTGCCAACCCGTATACCAATTTTGCTCCCCCAACACCACCTGCCAAAGCAACAACTTTTGTCATAATTGATTACTCATAATTATCTAAATAAATCATCTTCCTCAGGTCTTAATAATTCGAGCAATGACCCTTCACGTCGTTGATACGGAAACCCTCTAACATGAATGATAGGTGTTTTTTCGGCAGCTTGCCCCATTAACAAAGAAGCGCCAGCTGCAAGTTCATCAGCCGCCCCCACCGTTGTTACTTTTAATTTAAAACCAGAAAGATCTTCCTGCCCACGCAGGTCGACCAGGCCAGGTAAACCTGAGATGCCAATTGTGACACCCACTGTACCATTTCTCCATGGACGGCCGTGCGAATCGATGATTAGTATGCCGATTTCTTTGCCAACAAGATTCTCAATTGCTATTCTAAGGCCTTGTGCTGATCGGTCAGAATCGTCAGGCAACAACAAGACCCAATTTTCGGCTAGTTCACCTTGATCACTGAGGTTGGAATGATCAATACCTGCATTTGCACAGATGAATCCATTTTTGTGTTCAACAATCAATGTGTTATATTTTGCACGAATGACTTTCTTGCTCTGACTTAAAACTAACTCAATAAACCGGGGATCTTTTTTGGTAACCGTTTCAAGTTCCAATGCTTGCATTGATGGGATTAATGAGGAGAAATCTCTCAAACGCCCTTCTGCCTTTGAAACGATTTTCTGCGCAATGACAAATATATCTCCATTTTCAATGCAGATATTGTATCTTTTACAGAAGTTTACGATCATCAAAGCGAGATCGTCGCCATTTTGAACCATCGGGAAATCTGGAATGGCTGTATAAATCATAGATTTTTGACTAACGGACATACTATTCTCGGTTAATTCCTGTGATCTTGATGCCAGCGTTATGAATACCAAATTGACTGTTCAATCCAATCAACACGGATGTTAGGCCTTCAGCAACAACAGAGTTTTCAATGGGACCAGCGTCCCAACCAACCATGCCAGCCCTTTCAACCAATTCAAGCACCACTTGTCGAGCGTTTTTGGATGTGCCGGTGACCAACACGTCGCAATTAATATCTCCTTCTTCCATTAAATGTTCGTACGAGATATTTTGAAAAGCAGAAACCACTTGAATCTCGTCGCCGAGAATATCCCTTGCTTCCAGTGCGGCACTGCCAGCCGGAGGAAGCTGAACTTTACTGACTTTTGGCGGCACAAGCGGAACAGTAACATCAATAAGAATTTTTCCAACGAGGCATTCTTTTAGTTCTGTCAAAATAGCCTGATGTGCTGTATATGGGACAGTCAATACTGCAAAATCACACCAGTCCGCAGCTTGCACGTTTTGCAAACCTGTAACTGGAGTCTTTAGATCGCCTAACAATAGATTCAGTTCATCAGCAACAATTTGAGCCTTTTCAACTTGCCTTGAGCCAATAACGACTTCATAACCGGCTTTTGCCCACCGAAAAGCAAGACCTTTTCCTTCTTTTCCTGTTCCACCAATTAATGCAATTCTTTCAGCCATTTTTTATCCAATCTGCTTAAAATTGTTTTGCATACCGCTGCCATACATTTTTTGACAACGCTCTGGCTTTAATATTTACTTCTTTTTCGTCCAAAGTCGTTAGTTTTCTATCTTTCATTAAGACTTTTCCATTGACGATTGTTGTCGTAACCATCGAATCTCTAAAACCAAAGATGATCTGCCATGGTAAATTATCAACCGATAATTCGGTTATTGGGTCAAAATCCACGAGTACAAGGTCTGCTTTAGCACCTGGTTCGATTCTACCAATTCGCGTCCCATCAAAAAATTGCGTCGCCAAATCAGAATTGTTGTATACCGCCATATCCACAATCGTATTAGCGCCCATTCTTCTGGGGTCACGGTTCCACCCTTTATGCGCCAGGTAACAAGTGCGCCATTCATCCCACATGGCGTTTGAAAAGCCGTCATTCCCCAAACAAACTCGAAGACCAGCTCGAATTTGCGAATCTATATCTCCCAAACCCACTGCATTATTGAGGTTGGATCTTGGTTGATGTGACAACCAGGTTTTAGTTTGAATTAGTTGTGCTATTTCAGAATGATCGAGATGAACGCCGTGGACAAAAATGGATTTGTCTCCCAGAAAATGGTGTTTATTTAGCCTTTCAATCACACGCATACCGGATTTATTTATTGAATCATACTCGTCCACCCAATGTTCTGCCGCATGAATATGAATACCTGAAGCGGAAGGTAGCAACTCTCGGCTTCTTTCCAGAGTCTCTTCAGACAAGGTTAAACTGGCATGCATGCCAAAGGTTGCTTTCACCAAGTGCTCAGAATCTGAGTGGTTAAGCTTTTTGATCATACGAAGGTTTTCTTGAATACCTTCTTCTGCTTTTTCTTTTCCTCCACGATCAGTTACCTCGTAACACACAACACCCCGAATTCCAGTTTCCAGAAATGCATCCTCGATGACATCCAATGATCCGGAAATAAAATTTGGAGAAGCGTGATGATCAAAAAGCGTAGTGGTACCGTGTTTTATCGCATCAATCATGCATAATAAGGAAGAATATTTTACATCTTCAGCCAATAAGGATTGATCAAGCGGCCACCATAATTTTTTTAATATTTCAGGAAAATCCGCTGGCGCTGGAGCTGGTATATATAATCCTCTCGAAAAAGTGCCGTAAAAATGGGTATGCGCGCAAATCAAACCAGGCATTAACCATTGTCCGTTTGCGTCCAACACCTCTTCATTTGGATAATCTGCAATAATCGTTGATTGAGGCCCAATTTCCTTAATTACTGAACCTGTAAATACTAAAGCCTGTCCATAAATTATGCGATTGGGTCGTTCCCAAGTAATGATATTTGCATTAGTAATGATCATGTGACCTCTATTATTCTAATTAATTTATTTTAGCATAAAGGCTATGCTTCGCGAGTAGGAGGAAAATAAGTTAATAATAGAATATAATCAAACAAACGAAAAAAAGGAGATCTTAATGGATACACGCAATCTTGCAATTTCCTACGCCACTTCAAATTTTGAAAAGTTTCTTACTGATTTAAAAGAATTAATTGCCATCCCTTCTGTTTCAACTGAATCAGATAGAAATGCGGATGTTAGCTTTTGTGCTGATATGGTAGCCAATAAACTCACCTCTTTAGGTATTGAGCATGTTCAAGTTTTTTCCACACCCAAACACCCCATTGTCTATGGTGATTTATTGCATGCCGGAAAAGATCAACCAGTGGTATTGATCTATGGGCATTTTGATGTGCAACCCATTGATCCTATTGAGTTATGGAACACCCCACCCTTCGAGGGAGTCAAAAAAGGAGACTATCTCTTTGGCAGAGGCGCTTCTGACATGAAGGGCCAATACATAGCCTGCCTTGCAGCCGTTGAATCCATCATGAAAACGGGAGAAATGCCCGTTAACATTAAATTTATTCTTGAAGGTGAAGAAGAAATCGGCTCACCAAGTCTTCACAATTTCCTTGTTGAACACAAAGAATTACTTAAAGCAGACGTTGTACTCAATCCCGATACAGGCATGATCGCCCCTGACGTTCCGGCTATCATCTACGGATTACGCGGCTTGGCATATTTTGAAATACGCACTTACGGTCCTGACCGCGATCTTCACTCGGGCACTTTTGGCGGAGTGGTTCATAATCCCGCTCAGGTATTATGCGATTTAATCGCCGGCATGCACGATGCAGACGGCCGAATCACATTGCCCGGATTTTATGATTCTGTTTTGCCATTATCAACCCAAGAAAGAGAAGAACTCAATCGTCTGAACTTGGATGATGCTTATTTTGCTGCTCAAGTTGGGGTAAGCCAGGTCAATGGCGAAAAGGGATACACTTCCATCGAACGAATAGGTGCCCGACCGACGCTTGAGGTAAATGGATTACTTTCGGGGTTTACTGGATCAGGAGCAAAAACGATCATCCCGGCCAAAGCCATGGCAAAAATTTCGACCCGGCTTGTTCCAAACCAGGACCCTAAAAAGGTGCATACGCAAATGGTGGAATATATGGAACGAACCGCTCCGCCAACCATCCGCTGGGAAGTGGAATTGATCAGCACCGGGAACCCAAGTATTTCGGATATCAATTTGCCCGAAACACAAGCGCTTGCCAAAGCATTTGAATCCGTTTACGGCGTCAAAGCAGTGCTTAAACGAGAAGGTGGATCTGTACCCGTGACTGCCGACATGCAAGAAATACTTGGCATTGATTCAGTATTGACCGGTTTTGGTCTTCCAGATGACAATATCCACTCTCCGAACGAAAGGCTTCACTTGCCGACCTGGGAAAAAGGTATTTTGACACTTATTCATTTCTTTTTTAATATTCAACCAAAAGGAAGCGCGGTAAATTAATGAGCACTGAAAAATTGAAGCTCCCATCATATGGCGGTCAGGCACTCATGGAGGGTGTTCTAATGCGCGGGTCACACTATCTGGCCGCTGCATTTCGTGACCCTGCCGGTGAAATTCATATTCAAACCGAGAAACTTAAAGGGTTATATACTTCAAAAATAGTCAAATGGCCATTTTTCCGCGGATTAATTATCATGTGGGATGCCATTGGCCTTGGAACCAAATATTTAACAATATCTGCAAATTATCAAACCGGAGAAGATGAAAAAATTGAAGGACCAGCACTTTTTGGCACACTACTTTTTTCATTTGCTCTTGCTATTGGATTATTCTTTTTAGCACCTGCCGGCGTTGCAGCTCTTTTCGAAAAATGGTTTACGATAACTCCATTTTTAACGAATATGATTGAAGGAGTAATTCGCCTCGTTTTGGTGATCGGCTACATATGGGCCGTTGGCAAGATGCCAGATATACGCCGTGTATTTTCATATCATGGTGCAGAACATAAAACAATTAACGCTTTTGAAGCTGGTGCTGAGTTAACGCCTGAAGTGGTCAGTAAATTTCCTCTTCAACACCCCCGCTGCGGCACTGGTTTCATTCTCATTCTGGTAATCTTCTCTGTGATCCTCTTTACGCTCATCGGACCGCTGCCAAACATAGCCATTCGATTGGTTTCGCGTGTAGTTTTGCTGCCAGTATTAATAATGGTGGCATATGAATATATGCGTTTCGTTGCCAACCATTTGGATATTCGTTTCATAAGATGGCTATCTTTTCCTGGAATGGCTATGCAAAAGTTAACCACCAACGAACCGGACTTAAAGGTTCTTGAAGTCGCCATTACGGCATTTAAAACAATGTACGATTTGGAAAATCCCAAGAAAAATGAAGGATAAGAAAACTTTCCGACTGATCTCAATTGGTTTCCTTTCTGGAATTGCTTTTTCCGGAATGGTATTTTTGACCATTAACTCCATACTTGATCGCCAAAGTCAAAAGAGCATTTTTGCAATCACTCCGTCCGCCTATATTGAAGCCCTTCCAGGCACTGTAGATCCATCAGGCGAAAAGATTAATATCAATCAAGCAACGTTTACTCAACTTGTTTCTCTACCAGGCATAGGTGAAGCAAAAGCAAGTGCCATTTTAGATTTTCGAGAAAAATATGGCGATTTTGAAGAGATTTCTGAATTGAATTATGTAGCCGGGATTGGCAATACACTCTATAAATCCCTAGAGGACTTGGTTATAATCAATTGATAGAGAATTACTTGAGGAATGAACTATGTTGACAAAAAAAACGTTCGAAGATTCTTTGCACGAAGCTATGCGCCAAAAAGATGAGACCGCGAAGAATACTTACAAAATATTACTTTCTTCGATCAAAATGCTTGAGATAGAAAAAGGCTTAACTGCTGATGATGCTGTTATTCAAGGTATCATACAAAAAGAGATCAAAATGCGCCGAGAATCAATCAATGAATTTCAAAAAGGCGAACGTGGTGATCTCATCAAACTTGCTGAAATAGAGATTGCATTATTAGAAAAGTTTCTTCCCGTTCAAATGAGCGA